>CAZMGV010000002.1:251056-406497 GCA_964565925.1 uncultured bacterium | reverse complement strand
CGATGAGGACCGGCGTATGCCGGTTCGCCTCCCCACCACGTCCCTACCCGGTGACACCCCAGTGACTACCCCCTCCCTACCCCGGCATTTCTAACTAACTCTTTGATTCTCTTGAAAAAGAAGGATTTTGGGTAGGGAGGGTAGGGACTCTTAGGGAAAATCATCGTCGTGCGACGAGTTCTATAGTGAAAAATGGCCCTAAGCCGTTCTGGAATTAAAAATGACGATAAACCCGCCACCAGCATGGATATGCCGGTGACGGGTTTTCTTGAATCAGTGCGAGGAGTTGAGTGAGACTATGCGACGAGGAGTTCGGCGATCAGTTTTTCATGTTCGCCGGGAACGAACAGCGGATCCAGATATTTCATTCTATAGGCGTCCCCCGCTGCCCGCCAATCACCTTCCTTGTTCCCTTCGGCGATCAGGTCGAACGGAAATGCCAATGAATAATCGATAGTTCCGTTCCTCGCCTTGAGGTTTGTACACAGGATTTTCGAGATCTTCGCGAGCGCTTTAGGACTCGCGGAATCCAGTGTCATTTCAAGCTCTTCGGCAAGTTTGTACGCGGATTCGACCTGATCGGCGGCAGCGTCAGTTTCTTCCCGGTTCATCTCCCGCAGCTCGATTTCGATCCTGTCCCGGTCGGCCCGAATTACTTCCGTTTGTTCGCGGTAGGTGGCGGATTCGACGTCGCCATTGGTCATCGCCTCAAACGCTCTCGCGAGTTTTCGTTTTAGTACGTCCTGCCGGGCTTCCAGCGCCGCCCGCTTGGCGGCTCTGACTTCGTGGGCCTTGCTGCGGAACTCTTGCAGGCCACCCATGAGCAACCGGGCGGCTTCGGGCGACAGGATCGCCTGACGGGCTATTTCATCCAGACACTTCAGCGCCTGTCCTTCTTCAATGAAGGCATGTTTTATTCCGTTACGCTTGCAGGTTCCGCAGAACCCGTAGGTGTATTTCCCCTTCTTGGCGGCAAAGAATGTTATCGAATGACCGCACTCGGCGCAGAGAAATGCTCCGCTCAGGGGCTTGGGATCTCTGATCTTCTTTTCCGACCGGCGGGTGTCCGACAGACGGAGCTTGATTCGTTCGTGCGTCGCCCAGCCGATGAGCGGCTTGTGCTGGTAGTTCGTAACGAGATCGCCCTTGGCATAGAATGGTCCTGCGAATACAGGATCAACAAGCCAGCGATGGAGTGCCGACCGGGATATTGGGCGATTCTGGTAAGTGATCCCCAGCCGTTTGGCTTCTTTCACCAGAACGTCGAGGGAATAGTTCCCGGTGGCGGCGATCTGGAGGATTTCTGTAACGAGAGGAGCCTGTACAGGGTCCGGCTCGATGCCGGCGCGGGAGATTTTCCGGTAACCCGGCGGAGCCTTGTAGCTCCAGTAACCAAGCTGAGTCTGCTGCCCGATGCACGACTTCACGCGGGCCGACAGATGCCTCATTTCGCTACGGGCGAACAGCCCCATCATTTCGAAGCGGTCCCATTCGGACGGCGGGGCGTCCCCATGCAGGTGGAAATGGTCCAACGCCGCATGGAGATGCTTCCCATGTTTCTTGACCAGTTCTTCCAGGCGGGCATGGTCCCAGGTGTTCCGGTTAGAGCGGTCCACCTTGTATACGACCAGATGCGTAACGTCCGTCGAACCGGCGAACTCCTTCAGCATCACCTGATATTTCACCCGTTCGTCGTCGAAGGTGGCGGTTTCGGCAACTTCCCATATCCTGACCAGATCAAGTCCGTTTTCCCGGCAGTGCCGGCGAATCGATTCTGCCTGGAGACTCAGTGAGATCCCGCCCCGCGCCTGATCGTCGGAACTGACCCGGGCGAACCCGAATGCCTTGCTCCCTGAAGTTTTGTTCGCCATGACACTTCCCTTCCAGTGAATGTGTAATGTCCGGCAGCTTGTTTTTCGCGTCAAGCGGATTCGCTCAGACCGTGCGTTTACTGGGCCGGAAGGCTTTCGAGTTATCCACAGGCGCGTCGCTCCGGCGCATGCCGTTACGTCCGCTTCGGATATCGTCAAACACCTGGAGCAGTTCCCGGACACGAGCGAACGCGTCCCGCGACTCGTCATCGGACGGAATCCGTCCGATGGCCCGCGCAAGGGTGCTGCGAAAACTGTCACCGGGCGGCTTCGCCGTAGTGAATTTGTCCGAATCCATGGAACACCAAGAGGCGGGAAATGCTCCCGCTGTCGCCCCATGTCCGGATCGACGGACCACGGGCGGCGTCACGCGTAATACATTGTGCTCCTGTTACGGAGTCACGGTTGCGTTTCGTTCCTCTTCATCGGACCGTAAATCGGCCACCCTTTTTATGTAATTCTCGGAATGACCATCAGATTTCGCCAGCGACCGAACCGTCTTGAGCCTTATTCGGTCACCCTGACTGGGTTACGAGTAGATTATTTCACCTCCGTTCTGTCCGGATCGGCCAGTTGTTTGACGGTGAGCTGGAACGGCAGGTCAGATGCCAGTAGTCCCCGGCGAGAGAAGCTCTCGGCCGGGACGGTAGCAATAGGATCCTGCGTCAGGTCGTCTTTCACGTATTTGGACTGCCGTGCCGACGGCTCCGCCTGGCGGTTGCCGAAAAGCTACCACCCTCACCTTTGTGTATTATGCCAGAGGCGCTATGGGCTTTTTGACACGATTACTTGCTAATTTTCGATGTGTGTCCGGTCGCCGACTCGGTCACCGAATCGGTGGGTGGTCGGTCACCGACTCGGTGAATGCTCGGTCGCCGACTCGGTGGGTGTTCGGCGACAAGGACGATGATCGGTACCGTTTAACGCCGGCCATTCCGCTGACGTCCAGCAACGACCTGGAACTCGCACTGTTTTTCACGGAAAGCCCACTGATTTTCATCGGGAGGCCGCTGATTTTCGGCGACAAGCCAATGATTTTTGGGCGAACGGCACTGCTGTCGTGCGCGACACGCCTGACTTCCGGTCGAACACGGTCCATTTTCCGACGTTTTTGCGCATATCCTGTGCGACGCGGTCGAACTCCCCCGAGTTCCTGGCGATCTCTTCCCATTTTGGGTGAAATGGGAGTTGTTCACCTTGAACATGGTTCAATAAGTGAGGCCATTGCAGCCGAGAGGCCAGGCTATCCTGGTTGATACTTACTTTTTCTCGGGAATTGGGGGCCGCATCAGATCAACTGGATCAATTTCCAGGACACGCGATATCGCCTCAAGCCAAGGGAACGTGGGTGCTTTTCTCCCGGCCAGGATGTCCCAGAAATACGTGCGCGACAGGCCGGCGCGGTCGGGGACGTGAGATAGCGGTATCTTCCGCTTCTTGGCCCACAATTTCAAGTTGGCGACAACTCGTTTCTGTAAATCCGTCATGGCCACGCTGGTGGCAATATAGAGATTAACAGGCTGCTTGATATTCGCTAATGGCGAACTACGCTAATAGCGTATACTTCTAGGGATGTACGGCATATGGATTGAGGAATCGGATAGCTGAAGAAGGTTTCGATCCCGCATGGGTATGGGAAATCGAAATGCCGAGGCGCCTGCCAATTATTTCTATTCCATTGCGTTTGGTAGAAAAACTGATGGTCCGTGGAGGAAACTAATGAAATGCACCTTGCTGTTTATCGCACTAACTTTCTACTGCGTTACACCAACGTACGCCGATAGCCCGTTGACAATTGGACTCTCTGCGAAAGATTCTGGTGGAGCGTTGGGAACCCCTGGTGCGTGGAAACCCGACAACTTCAAAGAACGGCTCGCCGGCAAACTTACCAATGCTGGCTACCGGGTCTCGAACGCCGGTCCTGCCGATCTTGAAGGGACAATCGTGATCGAAACGTCGGTCTGGAAAGGTCCTGACCGGGTAAAGTTTACCCTTTCAGCCAAGGGCGAAACGGTTGTCACGGTCGATGACTCCATCAGCGACTATTATAGTGGCGGGATAAGCCTGGGATCGATGGGAGCGGATAGTGCTGCTGACAAAGCGGCCGAAAAGATAGCCGGTCTTGTCCGTTCGTCGCCGAGAATCGCCGATCTGGCAAAAGCGAAAGAATCGCCTGTCGTGCAGAAACCGACAGAGGTCCCGCCGGCCCCGGCGGTAACTCCAGTCCCTGTCGTTGCGGCTGCTAACGCTGGACCCAAGCGAATCTCCATAAACCCGTTTGTTACTAAAGCCGGGGCCGATCCGTCCTATTCAGAAGCCGTCGCATCGGTCGTTTCGTCCGAACTCGCTAAATCCAAGTGCCTGACTCTCGTCTCCGACCCGCAGAAAGGAACTGACCTGACCGTAACGGGCGAGATCGTGAAGTTCGGCCCAAGCTTTATCGTCTCCGGGATGGTGACGGAGAATGGGTCCGGCCGGACGGTAACATCGGCCAAGGTACAGGGGCCGGAGGATCAGCTACCGGCAAAGGCCGAAGAGCTGGGCGCAAAACTGGGAGCCGGGGTTTCCTGCCAGTAGCCTGTTATCATCAGGTGAAGGCATGGCCACCATGAAAGGTGCGTGTCATGTCAGCTTTGACGACTAAAGGACCCTATTACTCCCGTCCGGAATACCTGACTACCGGGCATTCGCATGTAACGTGGGCGCGGCTCAGGTTCCTGAACAAGATCCAGGAACTGGTGCCGGAGTTCATGGTTCCTCTCCGGGACGAGATGTTCCCCCTGTGGGTTTCGATTACAGATCACGCGAATCACCGGCGAGACCTCGAAGCGAATCAGTTGGTTCACACAATTGCCACCCGGTTGGCAGAATGGACGGATGATTTCCAGATTGGCGGTTCTTTATGCGGCGAGGCTCACTGGCAGTTACAGCGGTGGCAGGAAAGCGAGCCCGGTACAACGCTACCGCTGTGTTTTGAACGTGAAGGCGAGATTGCCGAAACCCAAATCGTCGGGTGCTATCCGTTCGACTTTATACCCACCATCGAAATTGAAGAGGAACAGGTCCCGGAATGCGTCTCCCGGATAAAGCCCGAGGCGTACGCATGCAGCAGCGATTATGCCAGGGCGGTATATAGCGTGCTCGGCGCACGAGGGGTCTGGAAAAAGTCTCCGGACCACGCGGGACTCGACCGGCGGTGCGAAATGCTCGTCCGCTTCCATGTGCTGAAACAGACCGTAAAGGAAATCATCGAGCGGATGGGGCTGTCAGAGGACGACCGGACGGTCCGGGAAACCATCGAGAAATTGGCCAAGGTGATCGGACAGGAATTGGACACATCGGCCGAACTTCAGGGATCGCGAGAGAGGTAATGCCTGATGGCTCCCGGTTACGTATACGTGCTGTTCAACTCCGCCGCCCCGGAAACGGTAAAGGTCGGCAGAACTTACAAACAGCCGGAGGTGCGCGCAGGCGAAATATCGGCTGCGACCGGTGTGCTTGGGAAGTGGCATGCCATTTACTACCGCCAGTTTAGCGATTGCGACGCGGCGGAACGGATCGCCCACGCGAAGCTGGATGTGCGTGGCTCCCGGCATCGTCATCGTACGGAACTGTTTGAAGTCTCTCCCAAGGTCGCTATCGATTGCATCATGACGATCCCTGAAATGGCGATGTCGGCACAACCGTCCCTTCCGGATGATAACGATCCCATTCTTGATACAGCCTCCGATGCCGACCGGCTTCTCGCCGCAGGCGATCGTTTCCTGTTCGGACTGGATGACGAACTTGAGGATGTGGAGGCAGCCGTTGATCGTTACGAGAAGGCGGCAAAAATCGGTTCCGCCAAGGCGCATGAACGTCTCGGGCAGATCTGGCTTCGCGGACCAAGCGGCAGGAAACCGGATCCCGACAAAGCTCTCGAAGCGTTCAAGGACGCCGAACGGCTCGGAAGCACAACCAGCTTGCTCTGGATGAGCCGGGCATGGCTCAAGAAACGGCATTCGGAGAACGCTAGGAAGTGCATCACTCGGTATTTCGTCATCTTGAGTACGGCTGCGGAACAGGAAGAACTCCTGGTTGCACTGCTGGAGTTCTTGAAAGACGAAGTATTGACCCGACAGATCGATTTGGCGGCAATGCCGGATCTTTCGCGTTATCGAGACCGTCTCCTGGCCTTGTTGGCCGACGAAACTGAACAAAAGGCATTTCCATCTGAGGAGGCCAATCGTCTTCGGCAGTTGATTCTGAGCGGCAGGGCTCCTCTGATTGCCGTTTCCGAAAGGTGCGAGAAGCAGATCCTCGACTGCTTGAACACCCTTCGTGACCGCCTGGAAAATGCCGAGTCGGTCGCGTCGTTCGAACGGGAGTTCAAGCTCAAGGTTTTGGTTCCCCGCCGGTTCGACAAGAAAGCTCCCTATCGCCACTACGGCAGCGCAGAACCGGCTTTCCGAGGTTCACCGGGACAGCTGTTCAACGCTCTCGAACTGGTTGCCAGCAAATATCGCAAAACCCCGCTCCCGATCAGAAACGTCTACAGTTTTGGAACGAAGTTGAAGGACGCGCTCGAATACCTACGGGATCAGGGTTGGTCCATCGACGCGAAATTCAGCCAAGGCGGGAAGTTCTATCAGGTGATGTGGGTGGGAGAGATTGCTTGCTCTGATAGGCGGGCATGATGACAATTCTATTCCCGAGACCAGAATAGACGAAGCCCAGCTATAGTAACGCAATGCCGATAGTGGAACATCACCTAGTGCGATAGCCCCGGGTTTGACTCATTTGTGTGCCCCGAGAACAAATCGGGCTCTTTCGCGCCGGAGCATTTCATATGGCGTCATGCATTTAATGCCGAGACCAATACAAGCGTTGGGAATTTTGATATGTTTCGTGGAAGGCGAAGCCACCTCATGGGTGACCACAGAGTCACCGTGCGCTAGTGCGTGGGCAACTAGGTAGTAGTCCGCTACCTGTAAAAACGTATTCACAGCTACAGGTTCATATTTCTGAGTCGAAGCCCAAGAGCTGACCTGCCCAAGCGCAGGGACAACTTTGGCATCCGGCTTAAGAAAAAATCCGGTCCCCTGTTTTGCAGCCCATTTGGAAAGATCGTCAGCTCCGGCAGCAATTTCATCGGCGACTTTTTCAATGCTGTGAACTTCGCCGCTGGAGTTTTTCGCTATTAACCAGTCCCAAAACGCTGGGCAGAAATCGAGGCCGTAGTGCAGGTTCTTGGCTTGGATAAACACGTTAGAATCAAGCAGGTAAGCCATCAGATGACTCCCAGATTGCGGCCAAGTTCGTGGAGGGTCGCTGCCTTAGAGAATCCCAACATCTGGAATGCATCACGATAGAGAACCTGCCCCTCCAAAGTGCGTGCGATTAGCGCTCGTGCAAACCGCTTACTGACACGCACCGGCTGGGTGAGGTGAAAATTCCCGCCGCCTTCAGCGGTGATCTCGCGGAGCCGTTTCAATTCTGCATTATAGGCGGCCCAGAATTCGTCTCGCGTAAGCCCGCCCGCGTCGTGGATTCGGCGAAGAATAACCAGGGTGCTGACCTTGAATCTTCGAGCAAGGCGTGTGACGGCTTCCCAAAGATCCTCACCCTTATTGTAGTCTCGATGCAGGGCACCTAAAGGTACAAGAAGTTCCGCTGCCACTCGGTTGCACCACCGTTCGACGTCATTCGTTGGGGATTGCATCAGTTCGGAATCAGATACTGCTGTTTCACCAAGCCAGATATGTGCCAATTCGTGTGCAAGGGTAAACATCTGAGCCGATTTGGTATCCGCACCATTAATGAAGACGAGCGGAGCCAAATCATCCGAGAGGGCGAATCCTCTGAACTCGCGAGGATCGAGTTTCCGGTAGACGTTGCTCCCCACGACGCCGTTTATCATTACAAGCACACCGAGTGCCTCGGCCTGTTCCACGAAGCGGCGCAAAGCGTCTTCCCATCGAGGCAGCCGGCTTCTCTCGTCAATGTTGAACCCTAATTCGGCGGCGATTTTCGCAGCGGCTTTCTCCACCGTTATCGACTGGCGTAACGACCCAACGAACTGGAGTGGCTTTTCCCCTTCGGAGCGGGCGAATTCCCGGTACCACTCCTGGCGCTGCTGGCAAGCATAAATAGTATCAAGAAGATCCGGGCTTGGATGCCCAACTCGGTCGTTCCCCATAGTGCGGAAGTCCGGAATTGGGATCTGTTCGGCCGGAGGTTTCGAGAGGAACAAATACCCCACCGGCACGTGGGTCGCCTTAGCGAAATCCTCTAGCTGCTTTAGTGTCGGGTGAGCCTCTCCGCGTTCCCAATGTCCAAGCTTCGGAAAACGCTTGGCGAGGCTTGCTGGAGACTTTCCCACCCGTTCACGTGCCCAGCGCAGCAATTCAGGCTTGACCTCTACGCGGTTCACAGCAGTCCTCCTCTCTTCTCAAGGTTTTGAGCCACGGCGACACTATAGCGGACAAATGCGATTATTTCTTCGTTTGATCCGGTGCTCCGGCGGGGACTTCTTTAAATGGCACGCTTGCCACTTCTGCCTTGTTCTGTAGATTTATATCGGATGTGACAACAAATGTTCGCGCTGCCGGTTGCTGTCGAATGATCTCAATAGTTGAAGCCAGGAAACGGTCATCAGCATTGCGTTGATCCAGCCACGGCAAAGTTCGATTCATATCGGGTTCAATAGCGACGGTTCGAAGAGATATGCGCCCCTTAACGATTGGCACACCTTTACCAAGCGGACCACGCCGCCGGTATTCCTTAAACCGTTGGATCAACGACGACGCTTTGTCTCGAACATCCGGATTTCTGTGATTCACCTTGTGCCCATCCAGTTCTGCCAATACGGTCGGCACAATTACGATCTCGAAGGATTCGACACCGTCGAAAGTCCAACGCTCTATATCCGGATTCGCCAGTAAGGCATTTGTGTCCGCAACGGCCATGATCGATTCAGGGGCAGTGTCAAAATATTCACCAAGGGTGGCAGAGATTTCGTCGAGATGGGAACCGAATCCTTTCGCAGCCTCTTCTGGAGAATTCCACCATGTATTTTTATCCTGTTCAACGGCATTTCGGATCGCGACCACTGCGTCGCTAAGTTGGGCCTGCACTGTCTCTGGCATGTTCGAGGTGATCGCCTTAATCACGCTGGCGAATTGGTCGATCTCTGGAAGTAGCTGCACCTGGAGGCGTTTCCCTGGCTCGGGCAATGGTTTCCATCGATTAGAGCCATTGATATCTATAATTACCAGCATGTCGTCCGGACTATTTTCCGGGCTCATACTGGAATATTCGGAAAGCAGCTTTATGCCAGAATTCCGAATTCCCTCGGCCTGTTCACGAAGGATATCAAGCATCTTCATCAGGTATCTCCGACCAGCTCACTTTTCTGGTTTGAAATACGTCAATCCGATTGGCTGGTCGTCACCCTTTTCCTGGCGCATGAAATGCCACTTTTCAGGATGCTGCTGGACCGCATCCCAGACGAGTTGACCGAAGAATAGGCGGGCGGCCGCCCATTTCCCCTTACATGCCCGGTAGATCGGATCGAAGGGTGTCCCAGACCAGTCTTTACCGGGGATGTAGCTGGACGTTATGACGTGGGCGCCGGGTTTCGTGTCGGCCATGATCTTGTGGATAGCCTTGATCGCGTTTCGGTAGTCAGCATCGCTCATGTTTACCCGCCATTTGTCGTAGTCTTCCTTGTGCGGCATATGCTCCTGTTTAACATCTTCGAGTGAAAAGAGTGACATGATACGCCTCCGGCCGAATTCCTAAAAGCTACATCCAAGTAGGACGCGCATTAAGATACAAAATTGAAAATTTGGGTTTCAGGGATCCGTCGCAGGGATCTTGTCTGACTTTATACCCTTGAACCCGCTTCAGAATTTTTTGCGGGGATCATTCATCCCAATAGTACTCATATCCCGGCGGAGCAGGTGGATGTGGTGGCTTGGGCGGTTTAGGAGGTTCTGGGGGCTTAGGAGGTTTCGGCGGAGTTGGGGGTTTAGGCGGCCTCGGAGGACTCAAAGGACCATTACGTTTTTTGCGTAGTTTCCAAGTCATTGCGCTTCTCCACGGGGCCCAATGTCCATTTAAAGTTGGATTCTATAATTAAAAATCATATACCGAGGCTAAATCTGCCCTTATCGCACGTTTTGATTCCAAACATGCTTGACATTCATATCAAATCGCATAATAGATTTTATATCGAAAATCCAGAGGTTATCGATGGCGCAATACAAGTATCCACAAGTCCTGCAGCCGAATAACAGCAATGCTTTTGATCTTGTGCATAACCCCGGTTCGTCAACACCGTTTTCTGGAATTTATCGATGTGCAGGATGCGGTAGAGAAGCCACCTCGATTCAGCACCATCCATTACCACCACAAAATCACCATCAGCATTCTCTGGTTCAGGGTCACGTCAGATGGCAGCTCATCGTTAGCGAGAGCTAGTTTCCTTATCATGCAATCACCCAAATGACCTACCCCACAGATTTGAGTCGATCCGGGGAGAGTCCAACTGTCCACATCCGCCTTTACCAGTCCGTTGTTAATTGAAATATTCCGCCCGACCTGCCCGCCGGTAATTCAGGGCCGAGCGGATGTGGCACTTGAGATAAATTTGAAACTGCCCATTTGCGGAAACGCTGGCGCTCAGTTCAACCCGTACCTCTTGAGCTTCGTCGATAACGTGCTCTGGGGAATTCCAAGGGCTTTCGCGACGTCCCCCTTCTTCCGGTACTGCTGAAGTGCCCGTTCAATAAGATGCTTCTCGAACAGGTCCAGTTGCTCCGTAAGGGAAAGGCTGTCGTCGATGCCCAGCGGCTGGATTTTCAGATCCTTTAACAGCTTCTCGGCGTTTACTATGTCGGCGATGATCGCGGGTCCAAGATCTCCGCCGGCTTTCAGGACGGCCGCCATGAAACCACCCGCAATATCCGGATCTGCCATGCAGTTGGGTGCGATTCTGGCGAGCGAGAGAAAGCGCCGCGATAACTCCTCTTCGGACAGGGAGAACCGTCTGTTCTTGATGACGGCGTGGAGGCTTTCCTTCAGTTTTGATTCGGACGGCATTTCCTTCCCTTTCGAGCGTCTATGGGCTGTTAACATCTATTACATTTCTCCGCAGTAGAACCACGGACATCCGCCATTAATTCTTCCGGAACCAGGAGCGTCCCAAATTGATCCATTACGCGGCTTCTTTGGCCGACGCCGGGATGAGGCGGTCAATGATCCCGACCATCTCGGCGGCGATCCGGTCCGCACGTTCCCGTGACAGAAGCGGAAGAACATGGACGACATTTAGGGTGAGCGTTTCTTTAAACGTCATCGCAGTGACGATGAGCGGATTCAGGACTGTGGGAGAAACCAGCGCATTAAAACCGGTAAGCCGCACCGGACCCCAACCGGAATTTCCGCCCAGCACACCCAGGTTGGTGATGGCGCATGAGCCGTAGTTGGCGTTTTCGACTGTTTCGGCGAATTTGCCAGAGCAACCCAATGCACTGACCCTGAACAGCCCCATCAGCCACCGGTTGGTTAGAGGGCCGAGCAACAGATCATGGTGATTCTGGCGTCCGTTACGAAGTTGCGTTCTGACGTCCACGGCGAGATCCCAGAACCCCTGACGGCCGGGCTTGTGAAATGTCGGCAGTGACGAAACGAAGAGCCCGATTTCATTGGGCCGCATCCGCGATAGGTCGCCGCGAATGTTGGTTAATGAGGCGCAGCAGACCGTCGCATCGTCAGACAGGTGATATACCTTGTGAACGGCTTCCATCAGCGCGGCCGAAAGTATTCCATGAACAGTCGTCCCATGTGTCCGGGCAAGTTGAGGTAGGCAGTTGGTTATATTTCGATCCAACTGCCACGTGAGGAAACCGATCTGCCGTTCTTTTGCTGCTGCTACCTGATCTGCTGGAAGCTTTATCGGTCTGCCCGTCCGGACCCAGGACATTAATGTCCTAACTACAAGGTGAAGGTACCCGAGCAAACCCCGCCAGCCTGTTGCGCGTATGGGTAGCCGTTGTTCTAGCGGGGGAATTAGCTCTATACGGATTTCATCCGAGGCACCGGGAACGGACGTAGATGCGAGCTGCTCGCACAGGCTCTGCATGAAATAGTAACTGGACAGACCATCCATGACTGCATGGTTCATTGTCAGAACCACCGTAAACTGGTCGGCCCCATGCGTGATGATAGTAACCCGGGCCAGTGGCCCGTTCTCAGGCCGGACCGGAGAGCGGAATTCCCCTTCCATGAAAGCCTGAAGATCGAGCCCGTCGCCATCCAGCCAGCGAAGCGGGATTACGGGGACACCATCAGTACAAAAATAGAGACGATTGTCAGTCGCGGTAACAACCCTCACCCGAAGCAAAGGGTGAATTCTCTGCATCCGGTCCAGTGCGCTACGGAAATGATCCTTCGTAAGGGGACCGGTGATTTCGGACCGGATAACCGCATTCGCCGCGAGTTGGGAATCCAAAGTCCAAAGGACAGATTCGCACGCCCCTAGCTCCCTGCCATTATCTATGGGTTCGTTTGTAGTTTTCGGCACAATAGTCTCCTCTGCCGCAGTAGCGATGCGCTCCGCAGCTCGAAATCGTCGTTGTCGTGAATATGTGGTCGACCTAGCCGGTCTCTACGCCCAGGGGGTTCATGCGAAAACCTCCCCGATTCTTGGGGGAACAATGCCGGCTCTCTCAAGGGCTAGCCGTTCGAGACGGAACCGGAGTTCCTCACGGCCCGACGTCCACTCGGCCTGACATAACTCCAGCCGGTCTTCAGGACCCAACGGGACATGCACGTGATATCGCGATTCGATATCGAGCAGATAATGATCGATGAGGAATGACACCTCATCGGGATCGCTCAATGTGTGCGGTAAATCCATGCGGGGCATGTTACCGAGCGCAAGGTCCGGCTCATTAATTGCGGCATTCTGGAGAAGCGATTCCGCCGGAACAGTAGACGCCACGATTAGCCGCGCGCCGTCAGCGACGAGTGCCGATACGGCAGTATTGAATTCGCTGGCAGGGTTCCCGTGCGACAGGCGAACGAACAACATCGTGTCACGTGGAACCCGGCATTTCTCAAGGAGCGCAATGGCGGAAGATTTTCCGTCATCAGCCGCATCCGGATATTCGACATCTATAAAATCCGGGCGAAGTCTGTAATCCCGTACGCCATTCATGATCGTATCGACTTCATCCGGCTCCGATTGAACGAGCAAGATCGGTTCAGTTTCAAGAAGTAGTTTGGCCCGCTCCGCCGCGCGCAGTGATCTGACGGTTCCGACCGGCCATAGCACCCGGCGTGGCTCATTGACGGAACTTCTCGTGTCCCATCCCGTGACAATCACGCCACTCACCCTGACCGCGTTTTTAATCTGCTGGTCGATCTTGAAAATGATCCGTTCGATTCTGCTCACGTCGCGACGGCCATACAGCCGTTCTTTGGCTTCCGGAGCAATCCAGGGCTCGGTCCGGACATAGCCGCTCAGACCCGACACGTCTGCCGGCAAGGGAACAATCCTTCCGCCAACCAGAGCACTCAGCCGGTTGATCGCGCTCTCACGGGATCCGAAACCGGTTAAGGTTTTTTCGAACTGATCAAGTGCATCAAGGAATCTCGAACGTGCATTCGGAAATATCCGGCCGACAGCACCGAAAAAATCGGGGAGCCATTCTTCCGACAGCACCCATGACAGGATGACAAAGGGGATCACAGATACGATGGGACCGACCAGATAAAACCTGTTGTCGCCAAGTACCACGAGTAAAATCTGGTTCGTTACGATCCCGACAGGAAGCGTTGTCACAAACCCGGTCAGCAATATCAGAACTCGGTTGCGATGGGTCCAGGGCAGAGCCGCCCAGTTTTTGATAAGTACATGCATGCTGGCCGCGAAGATCGTGATCCAGAACGCGACCGGGATTGCGGCCCATGGTCCGTACTCCCAACGTGGCGCACTGTCACTTCGGTCGATACTAACGACCGCATAAGGCCCGAGGACCGCCGGGAGGTGAACGAACAGTGAAGCTGCAAACAGTAGGAAGGTCGTCGTCCGGGATCCGATATTTGGCCGGGCTATTGACCTGCAAAACAGATAAAACGTCGGAGCGCCGATAATCGGCCCGATCCACGCCGATCGTGTTGCCCAGAGAGCCAGGTGATCGGTTGGCGCGAGTTCAATACCGGCGTAGGAAAGGATCCAGAGCGAATTCCCAAGAGCACCTAAGGCATACCACCGGACCAGCCCCCGGTATTTCGAGGTACGCCACACCTGCGGTGCGATCGCCAGGGGAATTATTGCGGCTACAATCAAATACATAATGGCAAACTCGCCGTCAGGCTTCTCTCCAAGTCTATAAAATATACCGGTTCTTAATAGTTTTTCCGATACCAAGAGTACCCGGTTCGACGACCGTGACAACAGGCTTTAATGTCGAGTTGTTGATAACGGACTCCCTGTAGTCGGCATTATTCTTGTTCAGATAGTCGGCTACGGCCCTTTCGGCGATTGCGCCGATCTCTCTGCCGTGGACCGGGCTCTTGTAGGTCTCGATATCAACATGGAATCGTACTGATCCGTCCGTGTCTTCGACCCGCTTGAGCTGAAAACCGCGAACGAGCGGGACAAGGTCGGGATGACTGAAAAGCGCCTCTTCCACTTGCGATGGATACACATTTCCGCCATCGAGGCTGATGGTGCCGTCAATCCGCCCGTAGAGGTAGACGAATGGAAGTGGAAGCCTGTTACTGACGGGAACGGAAAGGGCGTGCTCCCGGATAAATTCCGTCATCGTTCTGAACGGAATTATCCCGCCTTCATCGCCGATGTCGTACCGGATTCTCGGTTGGCACGCCTCTGGGCTTGTTACTGTTGTTACGACCGTACTGATACCCGGCTGGTGTTCGCGTACTTCCATGTACGATTCCAGAGGATTGTATTGCCCGAAGAAGACCGGCATGCGGCCGTTCCCCAGTAATTTCTCACGAAGCGCGTCGTTGGTTTCGAGCCGCTCACGGATATCCATGGCGAGCGGGGTTTCGAAAGCGAGACCTATTTCCAGATCCGAAGCTCCATAGCCGGACACGATACGGGATTCGTATCCAAGCATCTCGCGCATATAGTTCCGCCAGCTCGACGTATACCCTTCGCCGCCGTGCAGGATATCCACCTTGTAATCGCACCATGCAAAACCCGCCCGCTCCTGTCCTGCACGCACCAGCTCCCGGAGGAACGGCGGGTAGCCGGCGATGATATACCGGTAGTCCATCCCCATTCTCTGGATCGTATCCAGGATCTTGTCCTGGTCCGTGCCGATATTTTTCACGATGGCGGAATGGCGGCCGAGTGAGCTCATCCGTGTCGAGCTGGCCCAGGCTCCCTGATTGAAGCCGCTGATCAACACGACAGATCGGGTGTCATGTGCATCCGCAAACAGGTACCGATGAAACAGTTTTGCATGGCCGACGAGCCTGTCGTCCTCGGCGCGGCTCCTCACCCAGTTGGTGGGTATTCCGCTCGCACCACTGGATTCTTCGATAATACCGTCTTCCGGTAATCTGCCGCCGACACACCTTTCCTTCAGGAGGTACGTGTTCACGTAGTTGGTTTTGTCGGTATAGGGGACATCCTCGAATGCGGCAGGCACGCCGTGCTTTTCGTTCTCTGCCAGATAGTCCCTGAACGCCGGAACTGCCTGGTAGGCCCGTTTCGCTGCCTCTAACGCCTTCCGGCGTCCGAGCACTTCAAGCGCCTCCGGATCGGTACCTTGCAGAATCGTAATCGCGGCATCCGGGTGGTCCGACAGTGAAGCGAAGATGCTAGACAGGTGAATTGTATCGAGCATTTCCACGGACGACGGGGAGAAAAGGATTCCAGCTGAATCGGGTGCCTTTGCCATACCGGCGGCAATGGCCTGGTAATGGCGCTGTCCGATGACGCCGTTCATGATCTTTGCCAGCCGGCCAGGCTCAAGAAATTCAGTTATCGGCTTGCCCAACTCGTCGCGGCTCATGGAAAGCAGTCGCAGGTAAACCGCTATTTCATCCGGACGCGACAGAAGTTCATCCAGGATTCGGACGAGATCCTCTTTTCGCAGGAGAATCTTCTGGGCCAGCTCGACGGGAACGCCCAGCGTTTTGGCATGGCGAAGTGAGAAACCGCGGACTTCATAGAAGCGTCGTATGCCGGCTCGCGCAATCGAGAGCGGCCTGAAATCTCCTGCCACACCCAGGTCCCTGAACAGGGAATCCACGATGGTTTTCGATGCCTGTTCGAAACATCTGTAGGGCTGAAGCCTGTGGTCGGCGTCCTGAAGCCGAACCACCCGGCGGGCTCGACCATTTTCACGGGAGCGGACGAGAAATTCATCGAAGGCTTCCTGGGTGAAATAGTCGTCGTTACCGCCGACGATAAAGGTCAGCGGGATATTCACTTTGGCCGCCCGCTGAATCGAGAACGGGAGGTCCCACTCGTAATCCCAGAGCCCGACCAGCGAATGTGACAAGGCCTTTTCTAGGTTTGACGGAACGCCATCGACCACAACATTGAAATCAGATATCCGGGCGGAATCGTAGGTCTGAATCGACGTGAGCAGGCGTTCAAAACGTCGCTTGTCTTCAGCGCTCTTTACTGCCTGCTTCGCAAACGATTCGATGGTCTCCAGGACTTTCTCGGGTTCGGACGCGGTCTTCAGGCGATAACGCCATTCGAGCCTGACCCATTCAGCAAATGTTTTTCCGGTTTTCTGCTCGAAGAACTTCTGGCTGTCGGGAATGAACGACGCGAGTACCATGGCATCGAAACCCGCACCTGATGCCTGGGCCTCTAGCGCCTGCTGCGCGCCCATCGACATCGCGACACATGCGGTGCGACTGCTCACTACGATCTCAGGTTTCAGGCTTGAGCAAAGCTGCCGGAATGCATCCGATTTGAGGAATTTCGCCCAGAACAGGGTCTCCTCGCCGCTGATGATCAGGTCCGGTAGTTGTCCTCTTGCCTCGTCTCCGGAATTCAGGAAAGCAGGCCGTAACACAATGAAACACCCCTGAGCGACGAGTAGCTCCGCGAGCGCACCGAGGTCTTCCTTGGTTTTTCCAAATACGGCAGGCAGCAATACCGGAATCAACGATTCCGATGGATTATCCGGGAAATCGATCAGCGCCGTAACCTGTGAACCGTCAACCGCTGTGATTTGGACCGGTAATCCGGCGCCAGCCCACGGACCATTCCTGCTTGCGTCAAACTCCATCGGAATTTCCCTTTCGCTCGCGTGATGAGCTGGGAGTGGTTCCACAAAGTGCGCCGCCTGCGTTCTTCCATCGAAAATCTTGCAAGCATCTGATATTCTTGAATTCAGAGTTTAAAGTGATGACCTGAGTTATCCGCAATTCGCCGTTTGGTGTGACGGCGTCGTCCAATATTGGGTACCCGTTTGCTGGTAGTCGGAAGCAACCCTTCGCTAGAGATTTCCGTCAGTCACTGGGCCGACTCGCGGAAAGTATCGGTACGGGTTCATCGAACCATTGAGCGGCCTATCGACGCGCCAAAAGGCGAGCCGGTTTGCTGGATAACCGATCCGCATGTGGCGGATATTCCTGAACAATTTGCGAATCTGGTGCGGAATAACCCCTGTCTGGTCTTTCTTCCGCACAACTCCATGGGACTTGCCCGAAAAGCCCTGAACTATGGTTTCCGGGACTACGTGTGTATCCCTGTCGCCGAGCCTGTCCTTTTCAGCAAGCTGGACGTGTTGATAGAAACGTCATCAGGCGGGCGAGCCGTGCTGCTCCGTAATCCTGCAGTTGATGCGTTTGCCAATCCTGAGATTAAGGAACAAGCGGCATTCCTTGGAGCGAGAATTGTCGATCTGCTCCGAATGGTTGCCCCGTTTCCCACAACCGTGCTGTTTCAAGGTGAAACAGGTTCCGGAAAAGAAGTCGCGGCCAGGTTGCTTCACCAGGCAAGTTCGAGAGCTTTCGGACCGTTTGTGGCAGTACATCTGGCTGCATTACCGCACGAACTGATCGAGAGCGAACTGTTCGGCCACACCCGCGGAGCATTTACAGGTGCCGCCAAAAGCAGGAAAGGTGCGTTTGAATTGGCCAATATGGGCACGCTTTTTCTGGACGAAATAGGTGAAGCCCCTCTCGACGTACAGGTGAAATTGCTGAGGGCAATTCAGTCTCGGGAGTACTGGCCCGTCGGTGCGGAAGCTCCTCATGTCTCGGACTGCCGGATAATGGCCGCCACGAACCGTGACCTTTCCCATGAAATTTCCGTGGGCAGATTCAGGCGGGATCTGTTTTACCGGCTTTCGGTGTTTCCGGTTTCAATTCCACCTCTGAGAGATCGCCGGGATCACCTGCCAAAGCTGGTGGAATTTATTCTTGCAAAACTGAACGCAAATCTCGGCACGAATGTAGTCGGGGCATCTTCTGCAGCCATGGAGAAACTTCTCTCGCACGACTGGCCGGGGAACGTCAGGGAGCTGGAAAATGTGCTGGAACGTGCGGTGATCCGGACACGTTCGGGAGAGATCCAGGTAGAACACCTTGATCTTGCCTCGGTGGGACCAAGAGCCCTCCGTTCTGGGATTGAGCTGTTTGTCGATGACGGGGATATGGGCGGAGAATTCAGCTTGGATAAAACGCTAGAAGGAGTTGAAGGTGCACTTATTAGACGCGCAATGATGCTGGCTGGCGGGAATCTGTCCGAGGCGGCGAGGCTTCTCGGACTCCCTCGTTCGACTCTGTACAATCGGCTGGCGAAACGGGGTGAAGTTCCGGAATAAAAGACGATCAGTGCGAAAAGCCGTTCTTCAACTGCCGGTTCCGCTCGCGGGCGAGATCGTTCCAGAGACCCAATGCCGCAGCGACGATTTCGGTGGCGGATTCGGGCGAACACTTCCGGGCGTCCACACGGGATAGCAGGAAATCGACTGCATGCACCGGGTCCGCAGTCGTTTCCATGATCTTATGTATCTGGCGCTTAAGCTCCGCCGTGGACAGATTCACAGCCGCGACGGAAAGTAGTCCGAGGAAACGATCGTCGCCGGGATATGATGCAGTAGCCTGCATGGGTGCTTTTTGAACCATGAACTTATCCTTATGCAGTCATCAAAGACCGGAATCTAACGCGTACGATTCGAGCTGTGCCAATTACCCGGAAAAATCCCTGCTTCATGTAGCAATTCGGCGCATTTAATTATGCGCCTCATACTCTCTGCTTAGACAGAGCATTTTTCTGGCCAAACACTGACGGTGATGTTTTCATGGTTCATAGATACCGGACAATGTAGAAAACGTCTTACGGTTGGCCGCGTCTGGTGTCGCCACCACCTAGCTCCGAATGCTGACTCAACGTCCAGAGTGTATGCTGCGGTTTCCCGCCAGGCTCCGTAGGTCCTCGTACTGGCATTGTCCATTTGGATCCGGTCGTAGATTTCAGATTGGAAATTAATCTATTTACGGCAACCGCCGGTGATTCACGCTGTTCAAGTTGGTCAATTAGAAGTCTAATAGAAATCTACACCCATCCACGGAATCAATCCGGTCTTGGGTCCCACGGTGGTTTCGCTTTTCGAGGGTGCTACGATTTCCGGCGATCTGACGTCAGATCAGGAGCCGTAGGCCGGGCTCGCGGGTTACACCGCGCGCGCTAGCCGTTCGGCCGTGTTCCAAGCACGGCCGGGCCGCTCCACTACACCCTACCTGGAGGCGGTTCCCCGGAAAGGAACCGGAACTGCATGGATCTGAAAACATTCGTCTCGACGACGATCACGCAGATATTCGAAGGCATGAAGGCCGCCATCGAAGAAGCCGATAAATATGGCGGGAAGGTTAACCCGGGAGCGACCAATTACGGTGACTTCAAAAATAGGCAGTCTTTCAGCAGTGAAAACGGCATATTTTTAGTCCGCGAAATCGAGTTCGATGTCGCAATCGCCGCCGACGAAGGGACTCAAACTCAAGGCGGAATTTCCCTGTTACGTGTTTTGGGAGCCTCGGGAGAAAGTCGCCAAGGGTCCTCTACGACGAGCAGGATCAAGTTCGCTGTCCCGGTAGTCCTTCCGGGTAGCAAACATGACTAGTATCCTCTGATCTCCCCCCTGTTCACGCGGCCGGCTTTCTCCCTGATCCGCTCCCAGAGCGTTTCCCACGCGAGCGCGGCCGTCCCGTCGACGACCCCGTTTCCGAGCATCCAGAGGCGGTGATCCGGCTCAGGTGGCTTCGGGATTTTCGGCACTCTCTTCAGAGAGCTGTCGCTCCAGCTCTCTGACTCGTGCGCCGACATTAAAAGTCGTCATCGATACCAGCTTCGCAAGCGGTTCGACCGACATTTGTTCTCCGTTCTTTTCGATTTCCGCCTTAAAATTTTTGAGGAGATCATCCAGATCTTGACGGCATTGTAAAGTCTTGGCAGACAACGTCACCGTCGGCCGTTCCAGTATATTCTCGATCGTATCCAGGCGGGCGAAAACGATCCGGAAACCGTCATGGGCTGCGCCTGCAAGGGCGCGGACGCCTTCGTCGAGCTGTCCCCTGCTCTGCAGTCGCCTGCAGTTATCGACCACCGTCCGGCTATTATTTCTGTGAATATCTTTGTTCGGGATCTTCGGCATGTTGACCTGCCTCCGCAAATTTGAGCCAAACCGAGTGAGAGTCCAAACTGCCCTTTGAGGGCTGGAGACTCCTCGATGAAAAGCAGAAAGAGGCACGCGCCGGAGGTGATCGTAAAGAAACTCCGGGAGGCGGACGCCGAGCTGGCCGCCGGTGCGCCGATGAGCCAGGTGTGCCAGAAGCTCGAAGTGAGCGAGCAGACCTACTACCGCTGGAAGCGGAAATACGGCGGCCTGAGCATGGACGAGACGAAGCGCCTCAAGCAGCTTGAGGAAGAAAACGGGCGACTGATGAAGCTCGTGGCGGACCTCTCCCTCGACAAGGAAATGCTGAAGGAACTCGCAAAGGGAAACTTCTAAGCCCCGAACGCCGACGCAGGGCCGTCAGAAATCTCCGGGACCGGTACCCGGTCTCGGAGCGACGGATCTGCCGACTGGTGAAGCAGCCCAGGTCGACTCAGGTGTATGTGCCGAGGGTGAAGGACGAGAACCAGCAGATCCTCGAACGGATGCTGGAACTGGTCAGGGTTTATCCAAGGTACGGATACCGGAGAATCTGCGCGACGCTCCGCCAGGAGGAGTGGCAGGTGAGCGAGAAACGCGTTCACCGGCTCTGGAAGCGTGAGGGGCTGAAAGTGCCCAGGAAGCCACGGAAACGGCGCAGGCTGGGCCTGAGCGCAAACAGTATCGTTTGCTTCCGGGCCGAGCACAAGGACCATGTCTGGACGTGGGATTTCGTCCATGACCGGACGGAAGAAGGGCGAACGCTCAAGTGGCTCACCCTCGTGGACGAGTTCACGCGGGAGTGTCTCGCGCTGAAGGTCGAACGGAAACTGAAGTCGGAAGACGTGATCGAGGTGCTGGAAGAGCTGATCGCCACGCGGGGACTCCCGAAGTTTATCCGCAGCGACAACGGATCGGAGTTTATCGCCAAGGCGCTGAAGAACTGGCTGGCCGAGGCCCACGTCGGGACGCTCTATATCGCGCCCGCTTCACCGTGGGAGAACGGCTACGCCGAGAGCTTCAACGGCAAGCTCCGGGACGAGCTTCTGGAGTGCGAACTGTTTTACAGCCTCGACGAGGCAAAATTCCTGGGACAGGAATGGAAGGATGAGTATAATAATGAACGTCCGCACAGCAGTCTGGACTACCTGACGCCTGCGGAGTTCGCCCAGTGCCCGGTAGAATCGGCTTCCGGGGCTCCGCCCCTCCAGCCAATTCTACCGGGTCAGATGTGCAACCCGACTAACACTCGGAGTGGCCCGGAAATGTGGGCTGGTCATACCCGTCATTCCGGTTGTTCCACCGTGAACAGGTTAAGCCAGAACATCTCTTATTATGACGCATCGGAGAGGCGATACGGGTCACATGCGTTGCGTTTTCTTTCAGAATGGTGTTGGGCCTATGTTCTGCCTGATAGCTATCTGGAGTTGAAACGCCGCGACCAAACCGATTCTATACACCGAGCCGTAAGGTCCTAGGCCATTTGCAGACCACGTATTCAACACTAACGTTCTATCAGCGGCTAATTTCGCCTGATTTATCTCTGATCGACTCAATCCACTTTCATTTTCAGCGTCGAAGTATGCCCTATCATGCTCATATGCTGCTTGGTCCATTCCATCATCTACAGGTAGCGTATTTACGTCTCCCCACCCGGGACCCGTTGCCGTGCCATATCTCGGCACTAACGAATTAAGTAATGTCCCAATTCCATTGAATATCTGATTCGGATTAAGTCTCAGCACACCCCCGGATGTTTCGGCAACTCCGTTAAATATCCCCGCTACATTGCCAAGAGCACCGCTAACCCCTGCATACGAATCATGCGGAAACAAAAAACCATATCCACTGATAATGCCGCTAGATATGGCCCCAGAAGTCATGCCAGAAACGAATCCATTCGTCACATTTCTGCCAGCAATAAGAGAATAAATTGTGGAGAAAAGCGCTGACCTCCCCGCACCCCTCATTGCAGCACCGATCACAGGGAACCAATTACATTGCATACTCAAACTGCCCATCCCCATCATTAGGTAACTGGCAGCCAAGAAAAGGACCGGTTGTAAAATATTCTTCCAGAGTTTCTTCCACCATCCATACCCATCACTATCGACTTTGTTCACCGGATTATTCAGGACATAGCTATAGCGGTTCAGATCCTGTGGCTGGAAGGTGCGTCCCTGCCACTCCTTCACGGCATCCTTTGTACTAGCCCCAGGACTGGCGCTTCCGCTCTGATAGCCCCATTCGGCGATTCTCATCGCCTGGAGCGGCGCCGGTTCGAGCTGTCTCGGGTCGCTGGAGATGAACCGTCCGACGAGAGGGTCGTAGTAACGGTTCTCGAAGTTCATGAGACCTAGATCGCTATCCAGGCGTTTACTGGTAAATGAGCGGTCGTTGACGGAAGAATTAGGACTGTTCCAGATAGCGCCGAAGGGCTTGTAGTCCGAACGGCTGATCTCGGTTCCAGTCGAATCCGTCACCACGTTCACGCTGCCCAGGTGATCGCCGTGCAGGAATATCAGAGAGTCTCCCGACCCTATTCCGACTCCCGTGGCTGAACCGGTCACGCGCAACCCGGCAGCCGGTCCGGTGCCGTTTCCGACCGGATCCCGGCCGCAGCCCGACGTCACGAAGCCGATGATCAATACCAGCATCGTCGCGACCGTCTGGCGATAACCCCACCGGTAGGAACGGCGGGAACGGCGTTCCAGGGCGCGTCCGAGCGCCTCGTCCATCGCTTCCCGCGCCAGCTGCTCCTCGGCCGTCTCCAGGTCTTTCACGAGATCCCGGAACCGGCGCAGCGGCGAGGCCGCCCAGATGAGGCATAGCCAGAGCGCCAGTGCGAATCCGATGGAAATCAGCTCAATGACCGCCTTCGCATGCACCGGACCGCCGTTAACATTGCTCGCGTCGGCATAAAGCCGCTCCGCCTTGTCTTTCAACTGATCGCTGATAGAGGCGGCAGCCGACTTGATGAAGTTGTTCAAGGTCGTCCTGGTGGCCGGATCGTAGGAAACACTGGCGATCACGCCACCCGGCCCCATGATGTGCTTCACCGCCAGATTCGGCCGGAGCTCGAACCAGTTGCCGAAGTAATATGTCGGCTGGCCGCCGGCGTATTTGATCGCCCGGGTGCCGTGCCCGTCGTAGACGAAGCTGGCGAAATCTGTTGGATCGCCGTAGTTGACACTGGCCATTACCGTGGCAATTCGATTGTCATAGCCCCAAGCAATCCATTGCTCAACGAATGTTCCAGGCTGTTTGATCCAGGATCGAGAAACTGCATTTCCGTTATTATCGTAATTCGCAGCCCAGCCACTCGTACTCATGGTGAGCTGGTCAGGACGACCGTTTGGCGCATTGTACCAGAGGGTGTTCCCTTCGAACGTGTTGAAGTTCCCGACGCCGTCGTAAGTATAGACGAGCGAACCGTACCCGCCTGAGGCGGTCAGCAGGCGACTCAAGCCATCGTAGGTGAATGTCTGGCTCTTGGACGGAGACAGACTGTCAGTAATTCCCGTAATGTTACCGATGTTGTCGTACGCATAGGACAGATTCTGAAGCGTGGTCGAACCCGGTCCGACAGTACCGAGCGTATTCAGCCGGTAAGTGTCAGTATAGTAGGTCCGGGTAGTAGTGGTCAGTGCAACCCCACTGGGGGATTCAACCGTTTTACCCAGTTCAACCGTGAGCATACTACCGCTTGCCGTATCGTAAGTCGCATTCTTCAGATAGGTCCGGGTGGTGACACTTGCCCCGCAACTGGACGCCTCTCCGCTCGAACTATCGTCATAACCTACTATGGAGACAATCTGGCTTCGATTGCTGTACGTGTAGCAGACGTTTTCCTTGTCCGGGTATGCGACGCTTAAAAGACGCCCGGTAAGGTCGAAAGACCGGGTCAACTCGAAGGTCCTGTACGTATTGGTCCCGCTGTCATAATCCATCCGCTGAGTGATGCCGGTAATACGGCCTTGGATGTCATAGCTGTAAGCCGTCGTACCGCTCAGGTCAGCTAGGGTATCAAGAACACCTATGCCATTAACACCCTTGTCATAGGTATAGGATGCGATCTGCACCTGCCCTGCGGTGCACTGATCCCAGGCGTTATGAACGGCTGCTACCGGTGCCGTCCCGTATGTTTTGGTCAGACCCAGCGGATCGGTCACACCTGAACCCGCTACCGCGCATTTGAGCGTCAGGCGGCCCAGGATATCGTACGAATACAGCGACTGGTTCCCGCGGGCGTCGGTCTTTTTCGTAACCGCGCCTAGGGCGTTGTATTCATACGTCGTGAGACCAGAATTGATATCGTTCAGCGAGAGCTGCTGGCCCAGCGAATTATAGGTCATCTGTGAATCGATCCGGTCGCCGGAGTCGATAGTGCCAGAGCTGTTCGTGTCGCGAGCGATCCGCAGCAGCCGTCCCGTCAGGATATCGAAATCATACAGGGTCGAAATCGGCGTACCCGATGCCGCGAACTCGTCGATCCGATAGTTCCGGCCGTAAATGTCGGTATAGGAAATCCGCTGCTTGCCGTTCGGATCGATGCCGGTGGTTTTCCCGAGCTCGTAGGATGCGGACGATGTCGTTCCGCCCGGTAAGTTCGTCTGAATCACTCGGTTCTGGCTGTCGTATATCGATTCGGTTTTCGCCAGCGAACCTGACGGAGCCGTAAACGCCGTCCAGGCGGTGCTGCTGTATGCCTCCTCAAAAGGGTTGTAGCGGTACTGCGGACGGCCAAGGCCGTCGTGCGCCGTCGTGCCAGTCACGACATGAGATGATGTCCCCGTGCGCGACTTGGTCTGGATGACTCGGTTCAGGCTGTCCCGGATCTCAATGGCTTCGAAGATCTCCGAGGCGGCGGGATCGTCGACAGTCACGGAAGCACGACTCTGCGTAACTGTATAATTGTTGTTAATATTAATCACGTAAGTCTTGGTGACCGCCCAGTAGTTCGGCCACACATCGGAATCCAGCTGTGCGGCCGTCGTCGTTCCGTCGGCACAGGTGACAGGGGCCGGCTTCAGCGGCGCGCTGATCTTTACCGTCCGGCCGTAGGTGTCGTATTTGTAGTAAGTCGTGACCCCGTTAGTATCGACCGAGCACAGTTTCTGGCCGAGCACATGGTCCCACGCCGCCGTGGTGGTCATCTTCAGGTGGCTGGACTGATCGTATTCGTAGCCGATCTCCTGCGCCACAAAGAGGCCCGAGGAGTCGTAAATCGTATCCGTTCCACCGTTGAAATAGTACGGACCACCGGTAAAGTAGGGCTGGCTCGTCGCCTTCCGGTTGCCCAAATTGGGAGTTGCCGTATAGTACTGCATGTCGACCGCGACCCACCGGTCGGTGCCGGGGCCGTTATCGTCCCATTGCCGCTTCCCGGTGACCAGCCCCTTGACCGGTGCCGTGCTGCAGACCGGGTCCGTGCCCGACCCCGTCTCCGACTCTCCGTCATAACAGTAGCGGGCTTCCGCCAGCTTGACTGGACAGACCGCCGGATTGGATCCCGAGCAGACCGTCTGCTTGCGGACCGCTCCGATAATGTACGCACTGGTGTTATAGGCATAGGTGGTGACGGCCACCTTGTCGTCCGTCGAAACGCCCGTATCCCCGTAATCAACCGACGCAAGGGGCTGTCCCCAGTCGTCGAAAGTCAGCACCGACTGCCGGGTCGTCCAGGTCACAGGCGATGGCTGATACTGATAGGTGTATTTGTACTGGTCGGAAGCGTAGCAATAATAGGGCGAAGAAGCGTTGTAGCTGTAACCTTGTGTCGATTCTCCGATAGTCTGTTCATCAACAGGGCTTGTCGGTTTCGATAGGTCCTTGACGACCGAGCGCCAGACGACACCCCGGCAGGCGTCGTGAGGCTGAATTGTCCCGCTGCCGTCTTTATCCAGGTAATAAGTGGTGGTTTGCAGGCTTGAGCCGGTCTGCTGGCTCGTCACCCACTCAAATCCCAAAAGGATCTTTTCAGCCAGCGACCAGACCGGATTCCAGTACGTATAACTGGTCACGACCCGTCCCTCATGGGGATCCCATGAACAGCTCGATCCGCCGCAGGGATCATTGCTCGTATCGTAGTTCCAGAAGTTCTGCAGCTCCGTCTTTACCCTGGACGCCACCTTCAGGTTCAGGCTTCTCGCCAAGCTGCTGAGACGGCCGAACACCTGACGGCCGTTGAAATTGGTGTACTGAACGGTCGTCGTAAGGCCTTTGTCGTCGCCGATCGTTTTCACGAGGTCCGGAGCTTCGCTGCTGCTTCTGAATATATGGAAATCCCACTCGTCGCTATCCTTGATCTCGACCGTGACGATATCCATCCGGCGGTCGCCGTTGTAATCGCCCGTCTGCACACGGGCGCCCAGGGAGCAGCTCCCCCGGCAGGTGATCGTTGTGTTCCAGGATTCCGCCCGGAGATCACCGGTCGCCGTATCGTCATAGATATTCGCACGCCAATAGGTGTCGTTCGCCTTGGCGTTCAGAATATCCGCCCGTCCGTCGCCGCTGATATCCATGGCCCACAAGCCTGTGTTGTTATTGGCGCAGTCGGAGCAGACCGTCGTCGTCTGGGCCGTCGCGGCGACGAAATCGGCGCCGTTGGAATAGGCAAACTGATAACCCGTGCCCGTGATTCCCGTCCGGAAAAGGTCCGTCTTCCCGTCGCCGTTGAAATCCGCCGCCAGATATCGCTCTTCCGGCCCGCACGTACCGCTGCACCCCCAGGCCGTCAGCCACGTAGATTCGCTGAAACTGGTCCCGTTCCCCAGCCAGACGACAACGTCAATATTATCCCGGCCGGTCCGGGCGATATCGGTACGGCCGTCGCCGTTGAAGTCGCCGGGAAGAAACCGAGCCGCAGCCGCGTCGCACCCGTAGTTGCCGCTGCTCGTCGCGCAGGGGTCCACCGAACTGTCGGTATACGTGTCGAAACCGCCGCTGGCCTTGGCGATCCACAGGCGCCAGTTATGAATCGTATCCCGGGTCCGGGCGATGTCGGTCAGGCCGTCACCGTTAAAATCCCCGGTAATAATAATCAGGCGGTTGTATGCACAAGTGCCGACGCATATGTCCGCTCCCGCCGACCACTGAGCGGTCGTGAAGTTATTTTCGGCGGAATCCGACAGAAACATGTACCACATGGAATTCGACGCGCCGCCGTGATTGGCGACCGCAATATCCATCTTGCCGTCGCCGTTGAAATCCCCGGTTATCGAATGGGAATCTTCCGTACAATTTATCGTCGTGTCCCCGCACCAACGGACATTGGTGCCGCCCGAGGTCTTGCCCCAATTATAGGGGCCATTGAAACCACTCCCGTCATTTTCGGCCAAAAACACCTTCCATTGGTTCGTATGTCCGATCGCCGTGGCGATGTCGTCGTAACCGTCGCCGTTGAAATCCGCCGTCAGCTTGTCGTCGTCGTCTTCCCCCGACGAGCCGCCGCAGCAGGCGGAACTGTCGTTCACCACGTCCACCGTGCGGCTGTAGTTGGAGGTGTTGCCGCTGTAATAGGAAAACGTGCGGATCGGGATATGCGGCTTCGAGGTATCCAGATAATCCTCACCGCCATAGCCGCCCGCCACCACCGCGGCGTCCGTCCCGTACAGGTCCACGACCGTCAGGTCGTCGCGATTCGATTCGGCGTTATTCGGAGTCGTTAAGTCATATGCCCGGACGATCTGGGTTCCGGAATAGACAACTACCGAAGAGAGTATCTTCGACATGGTAATGAACGCGCGGCCGGTGCCGATTTCCGGCGTATCCGTACGCGAGCTATACAGGAAACGAACTGTATAAGGGCCATACGAAATTGTATCGGGGTAAGGATATTTGTTCTCACCAGAAAAGCTGCAGCTTCCCGCACTCACGTCACGATACGTGTAATCGACATGATTGCCGGCCAGATCTTCAACTCGTGTGAGAACCCAATTGTACGGAATGCAATTTGGACTAACCCATGAATAGTCATAAATTGCGCGCGAATAAGTAGTTTTAACGCCATTGGGTTGCGTCACAGTCCAAGTGCCGTCCGATTCGTTGAATACGATCCGCTGAGGGCTCTGCCATTTGGCCTTGAACTCGCCCCCGCCACTGCAAGGGCCGATCGAATTGCTGCATTGAACGAGCTCCATTCCGTCCAGAAGGAACTTGTCGCTCGATAGCGACATGTTGACATTCGAGTCGTACGTGGGGGCGCCGTATCCCGTAGGCGAAACCCGCTGAATCGCCGAAAGCCCCTCAAGCTGCCAGCCGACCGGGGCCAGGCCACTGATACCGTTCGAATTGTATTTGAGCCCTAACCCCGGTTCGATACCGTGATACTTGGGGATATCGAATTGAACGGAGGATGTTACTGCACCTGCAACCGGATCGACTCCCCCCAGATGCTGAGCCCTAACTCCAATCCGGCTGCTGAAAAACAATATTCCTGCAAGAACTAGTACGGTCTTTACACGGTTCACCAGAGCACTCCTCGGCCTTCGAAAGGCAAAATAGATGCAATAATATCAAATAGTTATGATATTATTGAGATTATTGAGGCGGACACCTCGTACATATCAGAAAGATACGGTTTTACACAGCCATTTTTTTGTAAATATGCGGTATTTTATCGGAATTCCGTGTTCTGGGTGTATTCTGTGAAGATGCCGCATCCTGACGACTGTGAATCGCTTGATCCGATTCCTGACGCCCAAAAAATAGGGGCTGCTCAACCCTGTGGCCTATCAATGACTGTCTAGGACGATCTGCGAGCAGAGGCGACGCAATTCGATTGTCCACCACGTCCCTAGCCGGTGACCCCCAGTGACTACCCCCTCCCTACCCCGGCGTTTCCAACCAACTCTTTGATTCTCTTGAAAAAGAAGGTTTTAGGGTAGTGAGGGTAGGGACTCTTAAGGAAAATCATCGTCGTGCGACGACTTCTATAGTGAAAAGTCACCCTATGCCGTTCTGGGATTTAAAAAGACCGAAAGCCCATTACCAGCATGGATATGCGATGACTGGTTTTCCTGAATCAATGCGAGGAGTTGAGTGAAACTATGCAACGAGGAGTTCGGCGATCGGTTTTTCATGTTCGCCCGGAACGAACTGGGAACCCCTTTAGCGAAGTTGAAAACCATCCCCGCTGTCCGCCAAATTATTTCACTATCAGGATCTATCTTGATGTTGGCAAGGCGACAGCCTTTGTAGGGAAAAACGCGTGTGTGGAAGGAAATAGGAACGTACATGGCAATCCGGTGTTCCGACCTTCGTTACTGATCTTTACTCACCTCATCAAGCGTTTCTCCGGTTGCCATCCGTCGGGCTTTGATCGCATCGATTTTCGTCCCGGCTTCCGCCATCTCCGCCGGTATAGCGATGCTTGGCGGTTCAATTATGCCGAGAACCTTATGCACCGGTTCGGCCAGCCGGAGTGCTTCCGTTTCGTCCAGATCCCGGCTGCCGAGCCGGAGCTGTAGCGCATCGGTGACCAAAATGACCTGATAGTAGATCGAGACGGCAGTCCCGTCTCGCTGGCTCAGTTTCAAAACTGCTACCTTCCGGATATCGCTGAACGGTATTTGTCCCTGCTTCGTTCCGATCAGACGGCGCGATTCCCAGCTCAGGATCTTCCTGGCCGTATCGAACTGGAACCGGGAGTCCTGTACCAGTAGGCCGCACAGGAGGAGGAAGCCGACGGCGGCGCCTTCCAGGAGAAGTTTCGCTGTCTCCGCTGTTCCAGTGCTTAGTGCATCTCCCCAATGGGCCGACAGACCTGCGGCGCCGGCAAGCAGCGACCAGCGCAGAACCGGCAGCCCTTCTTCGAGCAGGAGCGAACCGTCCGGGCCAGTGGTGATCTTCAATTTGCTCCCTTTCAGTTCAGAGACTGTCGAGCAAGCCGAACATCATCCGGTGCCATTTCCGCCAGGGCTTCGAACGGTCGGCCTTAATCAGTTCGATCCGCTCCGCCAGGTGATCCGCTCCGCCCTCGATGGGCCGTCCCCGGTTGGAACGGAAGAAGCCGTCCAGTTCGACGCACTGATGGCAGACGCCTTCCTTCGTGATCAGCGCGCAGGTGGTCCGGTATTTCGAGTCCATGTAGCCACGGGCCTCTTGCAGCCAGTTCTTCACCTGGTTTTCCGTGGCGTTCAGGATTTTAGCCGATTCGGCCAGCGAAAATCCGTGAACCTCCTTGAGCAGAAGCGCAGCCGCCTTCTGTTCCGGCAGGTTCCGCAGCACGCAGGCGAAGCAGGCGATGAGGTGTTCTTTCGCAATGGCACCCGTTTCCGGAGTCGATGCCAGTTCCTGGGAACGCGCGACAAACCCTGCATCCGCCTCGGCTGCTGCTTTTAGATCCATCATTGTGTTTTCCCGCCAACTGGAATGTTTGCGCCGTTCGTCAATAGCGAGGTTCGTGGCGACGCGGAACAGCCACGCTCTCGCCGATTCCAGCGGTTCGGTCGGGCCATTCCGGCTCTCCAGGAATCGGACGAACGCCGTCTGTGTGAGCTCTTCGGCGACGGCCGGCCGGATCACCAGACGGCAAAGATAGGCAGTCAGCTCCGGGCGGAGCCGTTCATATAGTTGTCTGCTGTTTTCTTCCATCCGTTTCGGGCTCCTCGAACGTCTTATATGTGATAGCGCCACTACGCTGTCAGGCGGTTCGATGAGTCAGACAAGTTTACCACTCGCAGGACGGAATGCTGTCATTTTTGCCGCAACCGGGGAGATTTCGCAAGCAGTTGCCGCGTCGCTTGGCAGGCTTGGTACGCGATTATTCCTTTCAGCAAGGAACGAGGGGCAGCTGGAACTCGCGGCAAAGCGGCTTGAGAAGATTCTTGGGCGCACGGTCGCGACGGATATTGTGGATGCCACCAATACCGCCTCTGTTGAAGATTACCTGCGAAAGATCGAGCGACTCATCCCGCGTATTGATATTGTCTTTAACGGTGTCGGGGTTTCTCCTGTAGACGCGGGATATGGGGTTCCGGCGTCCGACTTGAGATATGATCAGTTCGTCACGACCATAAAAACGATCGCCGGATCGCAATTCCTGACCTCAAGTCTCGCAGCCCGGCGGATGCCATTAGACGGCGGCGTCATCCTTCTGCTGACGTCATCTCTTGCTCGCCATTCCATTCCCCACATGGCGGGAATTACTGCGGCCAGCGACGCGGTCGAAGGGCTCGCGCGGGTTTTGACGGCCGAATACGCCCCGCGGAGCATTCGTGTGGTCTGTGCCCGTGTGGATTCGATCGGTGAGACCCGGACTATTCAGCTCACGATGGCGGCCAATGCCGTCACGGCGGGAATACCGGTCGCTGAATACGCCGAGCGGATCCGGAGACTCCAGGTTTCCGGACATCCGCTAACCCTCGAAGATGCTGGCAGAGCCATCGCGTTGCTCGCAACAGATGCGGCCTCTGCCTTCGCCGGCCGCGTGGTGGATATCGGATATCCATGAACCTGTTGTTACGAGAAGTCGTGGCTGTTCACGGCGGTATGGAGCGGTGGGGTTCCTGCGAAGTGGTGGAGGCAACCCTGACGACCGACGGGCTCGCCTTCCGGTCCCGGTTCCAGGGCGGAAGGTTAAGAGGCAAGCGTGTCCGCGTAGAACCGCATCGGCGGACCGTCAGGATCGACGACTATCCGGAGCAGGGGTCGTCCGGAATCTGGACCCCGGATTTCGTGTCGATCCGGACAGAATCCGACGTTGTGATTGAACGGGAGTCTCCCCGAAGATCGTTCGACCGGTTCAGCCGGAACTTCCGGTGGGATGCCGGTGACCTGCTTTATTTCTGCGGTTATGCGCTTTGGAACTATCTCTCATTCCCGTGGCTGCTGACCGACCCTGGCGTGGAGATCAGCCAACGGCACACGAGTGACGGCAGCTTTATCCTAGACGCGATCTTTCCAGACGGGCTCCCGACCCACAGCCGTCACCAGTCTTTTCACTTTACTTCTGAAGGTCAGCTTCTTCGGCACGACTACACGGCGAACGTCATTGGGAGATGGGCGACCGCGGCGAACCGCTGCCTGAAGAGCGAACTTGCCAACGGCCTCCGGTTGTATACGAGGCGGCTGGTGACGCCTCGGTTGGGCAGGAGCTTTGTATTCAAAGCACCTGCACTCGTCTGGATCGAACTAGAAAATGTCCGGGTAAGCAGCACCCCTGCAAAGGAGAATCTGTGAAAAACCTTCGCGCACTGGCCGCCGGATGGATCGGCGGATTTATCGGTAACGGTTTATTAGGTGGTATTTTTTCCATTGGCTGGGTTCGGGAACTTCTCTACGACCCCGGACGTCAGAGCAAGCTGTTCCGTGAAATCACGCCACTCCGGAATATCCCCGTGTCGGTCGCCGGGCTCGTGGCGCTCTCGGCCATTCACGGATGGCTGTATGCGACGCTTCGGGAATCGATTCCCGGCTCGGACTGGAAAACCAAGGGGATCGCATGGGGATTCACGATCTGGGCTATGTACTGGCTGTTTCAGGAATGGTTCATCTACGTGACGCTCCTCGGCGAACCTCTGCCGTTGGCGGCTGTCGAACTTGGCATTCTGCTGATCGGCTCGGTTGTCGAAGGATTAATAATCGCCAGAGTCATGGAAGCGACGGACCGTCAGGACCCTGCATGACGAGATGAATCAATGCATTCTCAGGGGATCTGGAATTCCTTCACCCGCTTGGCCAGCCAGCTACAGGGCTCCTTGTCACCGGCCCGACAGCGTTTCTTCCATGCCAGCACTTGGGCGAATTCGACGTCCCTGACCTGGTAAAGGTAACAACTTTCCCGGTCGCCCGTTTTACAGGCGACATTCCAGAGTTCGTTCGCGTAGTCGCGGTCCCGGTGATACTCGTAGTCATAGGCGACCTCCCGGCACTGGATTCGGTTTCCCTTGCGGCAGTCCCGGTCCCGTTCGGCCATCTGGTCCAGCTCGGAACAGTCTCCCTTATTTTGGGTTTCGCATTCCTGCCGGTCGTAAACGAGGTGCAACAGTGCCTTTTCCCGCCGTGCCGGCTGAACATACAGGCAGCTCCGGAGTAGTCCCCCGTTACAGGCCCGGGTCCACAACCCTTCCGCTTTCGAAGGGATCGCCGGATCATATGTTTTCAGGGCAAGACGATCGCAATCTACCAGCGATCCTCCATCACAGGCCGATTCCAGACGCGCAATCTCTCCGGCACGGGCTCTCTCTTCTTCTTCAAACTGTCTCTCAAGTTCAGTCGGGGCAGGGTCAGAACGGGCCGCCCGTTGGTTAGAGGAAACGTGAATCTGCCCGCTCTCGTCGGACATCCAGTATATGTCCCGGCCCTTCAGTGACTGTCGCCAGTGAATCTCGAAACCGCTAATCTTGCCGGTCGCGTTCCGGACACCAACATATTGCACCGGTTCACCGCTGGAGCCGGAGTACCAATCCCTCTCGATACGGGCCTCCCGGCCGTCGAGCGAAACCGTCAGGCACCCGGAGCCGGCGGGTCCAAGGTCGGAGAGGGATGCCGGATAAAATCCCCGATCGCTGGCGAAGCTTACGGCACAGTGCTTGATCAGTCTTCTGGGTTCGGACCGCCAGACATCAGTACAGCTCCAGCGGTCGGCGTCTTCGGGGCGCGGCGCAAAACCGCTCAGTGTACCTATTTCGTCCGCTACATAAATCTGATAGCCGGTTTTCCAGGCGGTACGGGGCGCGGCACAGAGCGAAAAAACAGCCCGGGAGCCAGACTCCGACTTGGTGCCGCTCCAGTAGCTGATGTCGTACCCTGGGAGGCCGTTTTTCAGCAGGTCGGGACTCACGCATGGGGAACTACCCGCCGCGATCTCGTCCAGCGTCGCCGGGAAACCAATTTCATGGTTTATGCCCCGGAACCGGTTCAGGCAGTCCACAATCTCGGAAAGTTCCGTTCCCGCCTGGTTCTGGTTACTGAAGGCCGTCTGGGTCCGCCGGTCACCGTAGGCAATAGACTCTTTTCCGCCTGCGAACAGGATCAGTGCATAAAGGACCGGTCCAAGAATCCCGACGGGGAGCCCCTTGTCCGGCCGGTCGACGGGAACGAGTTTTCTCCATTCGATAACAGACGAGACGGCGACCGGAATCTGCACGAGCACAAAGAGCGCCAGCAGGAAAACCGTCCAGAGCTGGTCCCGGTTCCCCATCGCAAACCCGGCGAAAAGAATGGTCAGGGCAGAGAATGGGCCGAGAGCGACGATTGCCGTCGCTGCTGTTCCGCCAGCGAGGGCGATTCCGTATCCCCGCTTCCTGGAAAGCAGAAGAACAGCTGCAAGGAGATACGGTGCGCCAATCAGCGCCAGATAGACGAGCCAGAACTGACGGTCGGTGCCCCTCACTCCGCTGACCGACATCGCCGCACCGGTGACGAATGTCTCCCCCGCGAGAATGCATAGAGCAATCACAAGAGATGCGATCAGGACACGTCGGGCCATGTGTTTTTCTAACGTGAACTGGGCTGAATGTCGACGGACATCAGGGATCAATATACGAAGCTGGCGGCGGGTGTGTTTTAGGTCGCGTCCGTTTAGATCTTGCAGATAGCCACGCAAGGAGACCTGAGACAGCGGCCCAGAAAATAATAGCGGCTGCATATCCCCAAAAGCCGTTAGGCTTTGCACCGAATTCAACGAACGTGAAGGCTCCCGTCCATTTCAGAAGCAAACCGGGGATAAACCAGGCGAACAGTCCACCGAAAAACAGCGGAGCGGCGAGCGGCGGCAGAATTCTCTCAACCGGGATGGCCAGTGGTAGCGCGGCCAGCAGGAAAAATAGCGCGCCGACAAAGATAATGAGAAACAAATGCCAGCTAGCGAACTTGCGCATCTTTTTAATGGTAGCAATAACCAGTACCAAGAGATATCTCCTGCCGTCTGATTCGGTGCCGTTGACCGGTTAGGCTTTAAACGGAAAATGAGCGCGAACCGTTCAATAACCGCCGATGACAACAGAAGTATGTTCAGGCATCTCTCCTATTCCGTCCTTGTGTTCGCGACAGGTGCGACGCTGGCAATGATCAGGGTGTTGTCGCCAACGTCGCTGAAGGCCGACCTTCTTCTTTCCGTCTGGTTGATGTCTCCATACGCTTTATTGCTACTGATTGTAATGTGCTTTTCCAGAGATCGCCCGGCAGCTCAGGGCAGTTTTACCTCAATTGCATTGGTAACAGTTGGCGGCCTGACGCTGCTGGCCGACATCATTTGGTTCCACCCGGATGCACAGGGGCCTATCGCGCTGCTGATGGTCCCTTTGTTTCAGCTCGGAGGAATTCTTGTGACCTTACCGCTCGCCCGCCTGTGTTTCCGCCGGCTAGCCATCCGCCAGCTCGATGACACCAATGTGCAATGATCGGCAATAAGACCCGCCGTGAATAAGCCCTGCCTCGACCCTATTTGCCTGACACCGCTTTGCGGATCCGGCGCGTCCACTGTTCAAATCCACAGGGGTCCAGAATTGCATGCGAGACCAGACGAAACTCTTTTCCGTCAAATACCCAAGTGTCCAGGTTCGTCGCGTCCACCCTTAATCGGCTGTACGACTGGATGATCCGGTATTTGTTGACGCGCTCATCCAGCACCGCCAGATGTCCGAAGAACTTCCCAATACGTTTCATCGTGCCGCTATCGAGAAGGACATAAGGGCAGCCGGCGCTTCCGCACAAACGCCCGCCCGGACTGGTAATAAACAGCTCTTCTTTGCCGTCATTGTTCAGATCCATGCCAAGGAGAACCGGCAACTCGTCGCCGTAATCGAGTTCCTCCATCTCTCGGGCGAGATCGCCTTTGGCTGGTAATTCTCTCGGCTTCCATGCGTCACTTCCCTCTGGAAGGAGTTCCCCTGGAAGAACCTTTTCGTCACCTGTCAGTGCGCTGCAGTCGCTATCCGCCATCGCCACTGGAGACTGCGCCAGGATCATTACAACGACCGAAGAGATAATGCCGAGGCGGTCTTTCACGAGAATCCCCCATTAACTATTTCTCAACCGCCGTCACATAAGCGAATTCATTCTGAACGAACGGAGTCGCCGGTGTCACCATGCTCCGGTGATTTACCTGTAACGGTTTCATTGCGTAGCCGACTGATGGGTAATCTCTATTGTTCCACGAGGTGAACTCATGCGGATATGGATCGCTGGACTTGGTTTGGCTACGGCCCTGATATTTATGTCACGGACCCAATCTATTTCGGAGAGCCAAATCACTGGGCGGCCCGCGCCGGAACTTGTCGGCGATATCTGGCTTAATTCAATGCCCAAAAAGTTGTCGAATATGCGGGGTAAAGTCGTACTTGTGGAATTCTGGACCTTCGGTTGCTGGAATTGTGAGAATGTCATGCCCCACATGAAGAAATGGCACTCCATGTACGGGCCGAACGGGCTCGAAATCATTGCAATCCATACACCGGAAACCGAGCAAGAAAAGGATCTGGTGAACCTGCGCGGCTATTTGCGCAGAAATGAAATCGAATACCCCGTACTTGTGGACAATTCTTCTGTAAACTGGGACCACTACGACAACCGATATTGGCCAAGCGTTTATCTCATCGATAAAGCAGGGAGGCTCCGCCACATCATTGAAGGTGACAGCCAATACGAAAAGACCGAGAAATTCATGAAGGAGCTGCTCGCAGAAGACTGATTGCGATTTATGACCCGAGCAGCTCGATAATCAGCTGTTCCTGCTCCCCCGGAACGAACAGCGGATCCAGATATTGGGTTCGATAGGCGTCCCCCGCGGCCCGCCAATTCAAAATCAGCAAGACGATCCTTCAGCGTAGACCAACCGTAAATTGCTGATACAAGACCAAATTTGATGATTAGGCGGCGGTCGCCATCTTAAACAGCCGAGTTTGTACTTCGTCCCGTACTCTCCGCCAATCTTCTTTTCCCCCATTATTCGCCCACATCCAGAACGGAAACCGGTAGTCCTTACCGACGGTTGCGCCATTCATAGTCGGGTTCGATAGTAGTCCGGAGACCAAACGTGCCCGGTACGGCCCATCTCCCTTTCGAACAGTGATTTCGCCCGCTTGGCGAGTTCGATAGCGTTTTTCGCGTGAAGCCTCCCTATCGTGGAAAACGGGGCTCACAGCCCTGGCCCGATCAGCTTCGGCGCGGTTCAATTGAAGTTTCCACTCGTTCCACTTTTCACTGAAATACGCCTCGTCGATCTTTCCAGACGCATGATCGGTATAAAGCCGGTCGAGCCGTGACTTAAGGGTGTCACACGACTTCTGAAGATTTTCACCATCGTCCGGCGCGAACTGTCTTCTTCGCTGGTCACAAGGTCCAGGCATCTGGTCAGCCAGTTTGCGTCCTCGTCGTGTATCTCGACTGCGCCCGCCAGTTCCCGAAGCTGCGATTCGAGTTCTTCCTGACGGACGCATTCCCGCTGACAGTTCTTCTTGCCGTTGGAGCAGCGGTAATAGACGAACTTCCCTTTTTTGATCTCGCCAGTGATCGAGCAGCCGCACTTGGCACAGGTGAATAGGCCCAAATACGGCAGGTTGTTCTTTCGGTACTGTTCCGGATGGTTCTTGCGGCGAAGCTGTTTCTGGCAGGGTGTGCGGCCCACACAATCCCGAGAGTGCAGCTACGCACAGGGGTTGCGTGTCGCCGCGCACCATCACGTCATCCGGGCTCCGGCATCGAGCTTGATGACTTCCGCATTAAACATACTGTTTTCGACGATCTGGCAGACGAGCATCCCGATTTCACGCGGATTACCAAGGCGTTTGGGGAACAGGGGAATCTGCTTCAGCGCTTCCATCACTTTCTCCGGCATCCCTTTCAGCATCGGCGTATTGAATAACCCGGGTGCGATCGAATTTACCCGGATTCCATAACGGGCAAGATCCCGTGCGATAGGAAGCGTCATGCCGACGATGCCCGCTTTCGATGCCGAATAGGCCGCCTGCCCGGCCTGGCCCTCATAGGCGGCTGCTGAAGAGATGTTGACGATGACGCCGCGTTCCAGGTCCGCACCAATACCTTCGTTTTTGATCATTCTGGAAGCTGAGTGCTTCAGGACGTTAAACGTCCCGGTCAGGTTCACGTCGATAACCTTTTTCCAGGTATTCAGCGGGAAGACGTTTCCCTTGTCGTCCGCCGTCTTGGCGGCGAAAGGAACACCCGCGCAATTCACGCAGATATGAACGGTTCCGAACAGATCGACGGTCTTCTTTACACCGGCGACCACGGCCTCTTCGTCCGACACATCCACAATTGCATAGGCCGAATTATCCGCACCAAGCGAGGCGATGGCCTCCCTGCAGGCATCTTCATTCAGATCGAAGATCATCACTTTTGCGCCTTTGGCGACGAGTTCTTCGCAAGTACCTCGTCCGATACCGGATGCCCCGCCGGATACAATTGCAATCTTTCCAGGTATCTCCATCACTCTCTCTTTGCAGTTTGCATAGTAGGGTATTTACTCCGGGTATGGTGATCGCCTCCATACAGGCGTATGTTCACACGATCCGGCTTTTCCTGTCGCCCCAGTAGCGATCCTTCAGCAGGCGCTTGTAGAGCTTGCCTGTGGGGTGTCTCGGGAGCTCGGCCTCGAAGTCCACGGTGCGCGGGCATTTCACATCAGCGATGCGTTCGCGGCAGAAAGCGATGAGTTCCCGGGCCAGTTCCGGCCCGGCCTCGCTCATGTCCTCAAGCTGCACTACGGCTTTAACTTCCTCACCGAATTCCTCGTTGGGCACGCCGATCACAGCGGCATCCGACACTTTGGGATGGAGGATGAGAGCGTTTTCGGTCTCCTGGGGGTAGATGTTCACCCCGCCCGAAATGATCATGTGGGCCTTGCGGTCGGTGAGGTAGAGCCATCCTTCCTGGTCGACGTACCCCACGTCGCCGATGGTGCTGTACCCCTGGGGGCTGCGGGAACCGGCCGTCTTCTCAGGGTCATTGTGGTACCGGAATTTCGCGGGACTCTCGAAGTAGATCGTGCCTTCCTGACCGGCGGGAACTTCATTGAAATTGTCATCCAATATTCTCAGCTTGGCGTTGATCGGGCGCCCCACGGACCCTTTGTGAGCCAGCCACTCTTCCGAATTGATGACGCAGAGGCCGTTCCCTTCGCTGCCACCGTAATATTCATAGATGATCGGACCCCACCAGTTGATCATCGCCTCCTTGACCTCAATCGGACAGGGCGCCGCGGCGTGGATGGCAACTTTCATGCTGGAGACGTCGACGGCGTCGCGCTGCTCCTTGGGGAGTTTCAGCATGCGGATAAACATCGTCGGGACCCACTGGCTGTGCGTCACCCGGTATTTCTCGATGATCTTTAACGACTCGAGTGCATCAAAATGCTCCATGACCAGAACCGTGGCGCCAAGGCGCAGCGCTGCCATGGTGAAGCCGAACGGTGCACCGTGGTAGAGTGGAGCCGGCGAGAGGAACACGGTCTCCTCGTTGACCCGATAGACCCCTCCGACGATTTTCATGATTCCCGTGGGAGCCGTGATCGGTTTGTCGGGAAGGGGGAGCTTTACGCCCTTTGGGTGCCCTGTCGTTCCCGAGGAATAGAGCATAGAGTTGCCCTCTAGCTCTTGCACGGGCGGGGTGGCGGGTTGGGCCGAGACTGCATCTTGCCAGGACTGGTACCCCTGAATCGGCCGCCCGACCATGTACCGGGCGACCAGCTTGGGGCACCGGTTCGCCAGCGGCTCGGCGATCTTGGTCTTGGCCTCGGAGGTGACGAAAACCTTGGCGCCGCAATCCTCGATAATGTACTCGACTTCTTTGGGCGTAAGGCGCGAGCTGATCGGCGTGTAGTAGAGGCCGGCGCGCTGGGCAGCCCAGGCCACGATGAGGAACTCCGGATTGTTTTCCATGCAGAGGGCGATGTGATCGCCGTGCTTGAGACCCAGCGAGTGAAACAGGTTGGCTCCCTGATTGGAGCGTTCGGCCAGCTCGCCGTAGGTTACGACCCGGCCGCTACCGGTCATGATGTAGGCGGGCTTGCCCGGATTTTTCTTGGCGTGGATTTCTGGGTTCATGGCCTCTCCTGATACGCGTTTGAAGGGGCCTATTGGGTCGAGGTCACCCTTGAGATCGCGCCAATACTATGATACTAGTTATAAAGCTGTCAAGGAATCTATTATCAAGCGCGGTTGGCGTCGGGTAAGGATGCTGCAGAATTCGCGAGGTGATTTTTTATGACTGAGAATGCCACAGGCGAACGTGTCGCCGTCCAGATAGCTCGCAAGATCGCCGGGGAGATCAGCCGCGGAGAGATGCGCCCGGGAACCAAGCTGCCTTCGGAACATCAGATGGTGGAGGAACTCGGCGTCGCCCGTGCGACCGTGCGCGAGGCACTGCGATTCCTGGAACTCCAGGGGGCGCTCCGCATCAAGGCCGGTCCGGGCGGCGGACCGGTGGTGAGCGTGCCGGGGACCGAGCATCTTGCCAGTGCGCTCTCGCTCCAGCTTCAGTTCGCGGGCGCTCCTTACGACGCGGTTCTCAGGGCGCGAAGTGCGATTTATCCCGTTCTGGCAGCCGAAGCGGCAGAAAATGCGGATCACCAGGACATTGAGCTGCTCCGGCAGAGTCTCGCCGACATGGCCGCTCATGCGGACGACCCAGACTTCGTGCTTCACGAGCACAGGCGGTTTCAGGCGCTAGTTGCCTCTGCCTCAGGCAATATGGTCCTGGGTTTGTTTGTCAATGCGCTGCACAGGATTTCGGAGCTCAAGGCGATCAAGCTTGATTCGAAGTGGGCCCATGGCGCAGTTCGTGACTTTGAAAAGGTCGTCGTAGCGATCGAGCGTGGAGATCCCGACGCGGCCCGGCAAGCGACTTTTGCCCACTTGGATGCGGCGAGACGCTATATGGAACGCGCTGTGCCGGATCGGATGAAAGAACCCGTCGAGTGGGTTGGGCCTGACCGTTGAGAAAAATATTGGTTGCTCTCATCTCATAACTATGATACTAGTTATCCCTGTTGGCGCAGGGCGTGGGCCGGGAGGCCTTATGAGAATACGCCCGAGGCCGACAATGTGCGGCGTCGGATGCCGCCTGGGAGATGCCGACAAATGGAAAAATACAACGGTCCGATCTTCGACGCAGATAACCACTACTACGAGGCCCATGACGCGTTCACGCGTCATGTACCCAAACACATGCAGCCCCGTTGCGTTCAATGGGTCGAACTGGAGAATGGCCGGAAATACCACGTTGTTGCCGGCAAGCTCAGTTTCGCCGTGGGCAACCCGACCTTCAACCCGATCTCCAAACCCGGGGCCCTGCGGGAGTACTATCACGGCAATCCCAGGGGCAAGAAATTCGGAGACCTGATCCGCGAATCGCTCGAGCCGATGCCGCCCGAATACATGGACCGTGACAAACGCGTTGAACGTGTAAAAGCGCAGGGACTTGAGGCGACGTGGCTCTTCCCCACCGCCGGTATCCTCTACGAGGAAGCACTCTCACACGATACGGATGCCCTATGCGCTACCTGCGAGGGGTTTAACCGATGGCTCGATGATGACTGGGGACTGGCTTACAAAAACAAAATCTTCTGTGCCCCCTATATTTCTCTCGCCGATGTAGACTGGGCGTGCCGCGAACTCGACTGGGCATTGAAGCAAGGCGCCCGTGTAATCGTGATGCGGCCCCACTCGGTCCGCACCCGTCGTGATGGTTCCCGGTCGCCAGGAGATGAAATGTTCGATCCCTTCTGGGCACGGGTGAACGAGGCGGGAATTACGGTGGTGGCTCACGTGGGAAGCAGCGGCTACACGGCCAATGGCTACGCACGCTCCTCAATGAAGGACGCGCTGGGCGGCGGCGAGAGGCCAACCGTAGCGAGCCTGAACCCCGAGCGGGCGATCAACGATTGGCTCCTGACCCTGGCTTTTGACAAAATGTTCGAGCGTTTCCCGAATCTTCGGGTCTGCTCGGTGGAAAACGGTTCGGCGTTTCTCCGCGATCTTTTCGTCAAGCTCGGGCATTCAAAGCAACGGTTGCCGAAGTATTACAAGGAAGATCCGTGCGAACTCTTCCGGAAGCACGTCTGGATCAATCCATTCTGGGAAGATGATATCGCCGATATCATCTCGATGATGGGTCCCGACCGCGTGATCTTCGGTTCCGACTGGCCCCACATGGAAGGTTTGGAGAAGCCCCTGGACATATACGATGAGCTGAAAACGGTTCCCGTCGATGACCAGAGAAAGTTTCTCTATTCCAACGCAGCCGCACTCAACGAGCTCAGGCCTTTATGAACGAGGGCGGGCGGTTGAACTTCGAAGACATACGCTACGAAGTGGAAGATGGCCGTGCGCGCATTACGCTCTCGCGTCCGAAGACCCACAACGCGATTACCTCGAAGATGCTCGAAGAGCTTGAGGAGGCGCTTTGGGAAGCCGACGATAATGTCGACGTGCATTGCGTAATCCTGAAGGGCGAAGGCGCTTCTTTCTGCTCGGGTTACGACGTCGGCAGGCTGCCGGCCCGGGAACGAAAAGGGAACGCGAATTACCGGTCTGGCCGCAGCCATGATGACGACACCTGGCTCATCGAGCGGGGCAACAGGCGCATTCGCGCGCTCTGGGAGATGCACAAACCATCTATCGCCCAGGTCCACGGCGCCTGTCTGGCTGGCGGGACGGACCTGGCGATGGCCTGTGACATGGTGGTTGCGGCCGACGACGCCCGCTTCGGATTCCCGGCGGCCAGATCGTTCGGCGCGCTTCCCAACAACCTGTGGGTCTATCACTGCGGTCCACAATGGGCCAAGCGGCTCCAATTGACCGGTGACCTGGTAAGCGGCGCGGATGCCGAGAAGATCGGTCTGGTCATGAAGGCAGTCCCCCTCTGCGATCTGGAGGATGAGGTCGAAGGCCTGGCCGACCGTCTGGCTCTCATTGACACGGACCTGCTGGCTGCCAACAAACGCATAACCAATTTAGCCCTGGAACTGATGGGGGCACAGACCCTGCAGCGGCTCGCCGCAGAGAATGATGCCCGCGCGCATCATGCGAAAGCAGTGCGAGAAGCCAATCACAGTTTCAAGGAACTGGGGATCAAGGAAACCCTTCGTAGAAGGGACGAACCCTTCGGCGACGGAATGGCCAGGGTCGGCAAACCCGAGGGTCGTCTCAAGAAGTCCAAGCAGTAGGAAGCCTGCTCTGGCGCACCTCGTGCCAGTCCATGAAGGGGGAGTCCGGATGGATCTGATGCGGCTCGAATTTCTTTCTCCCTGGTCGGAGTGGGGATGGCCTCTGGTGCGCCTGGTGATGGGCGTGCAACTTGCCGCTCACGGTTTTCGCAAGGCCAGTGGCGGTATCAAGGGCTTCATCTCCTGGCTTGAGTCTCTCCGGGTTCCGGCGCCCAGGCTGGCGGCTACCTGTGCCATGCTTGCCGAACTGGTCGGCGGTCTCTGTATTGCCGTGGGGCTTTTCACGCGCCCGGCTGGTCTGGCCGCCGCCATTACCATGGCAGTGGCAATTGTGCTCGCGCATCTGGAGGACGCCAAACACTTTGGCAAACCCGAGGCGGGCCCTTTTGAGTACCCGATGCTGATCCTTGCGGTCGCCATTGCGGCCGCCCTCGCCGGAGGTGGACGTTTTTCCCTGGACGCACTTCTGATGCACAGCGGCGGGTAGAGGGAATCAAGGCGGCAATAATGAGCACTCTCACCGATCTTCTAAAGCAGCGGGACGTCCGTGCCATGTTGAAGAAGGCTCCATCTACCCTTGGATACGTCAACCTGCTTGGCAGCGCGGTGCAGGTGGCGGCTTCGGGTGCGGGAAGGAACGGCGGGATGCCGCGACACCTGCTTCCGGCATTGTGGCGGAATCTTGGACCCCGGAAAGCCGTCGTCACTCATACCGGAAGCGTTTCTTTTTCGGAGCAGGCGGACAGGACCCTCCGGCTGGCAAGCGGCTTTCATGGGTTAGGCCTCCGGCCTGGAGAGCACGCGGCGGTGCTCTTGCACAATGAGCAGGCGTGGTTCGACACCCTGCTGGCCTGTCTGCTCTCGGGCTACAAGATGCCGATGCTCAATACGCATCTGAAGCCCGACGAGCTGGTCAAGTGTATCAGCAGCTGCCGGCCGAAGATCCTCGTGTTCTCGGCAGGTTTTCTCGAACTGATGAAGGAGATCGAGCCCAAACTGGATTCCGCACCGGTGTTCATCTGTGCGGGCGCAGGCGATCTGCCGGATCATTACTTTTCGCTTGAGTCGGTAATTCAGAAAGCGAAGCCGGAACTCCCGCCGGGCCTCTCCGGAGGTCTGGGACTGCCGCAAATGCCGTTCAGCGGGGGCTCCACAGGCGTGCCGAAGTTCGTGACGGAACGAGGCGCCAACCGGAAAGCCAACCCCCGCATGAAAGGGATGAACCCGGGCAGCATGAAAGCGCTGCAGGCGGAATTCATCAACGGTCTGGCCCGTCTGGGACTGTGGTCCATTCCGGGGACAATCGTCTCGATGATCCCGGGTCCTCTCTACCATGCGGGCCCTCAGACCGCGGTACTGCCGCTGCTGTTTGGCAGCACGATCGTGGCGATGCAGAAGTTCGATGCAGAGAATTTTCTGCGGCTGATTCAGAATGAAAAGGTCAGCTACACCTTCGTCGCCCCGACGATGCTCGAGCGGGTTCTGAAGCTTCCCGATGAGGTCAAGGAAAAATATGATCTCTCCAGCATGCGGGTCGTTCTATGCGCCGCAGCGCCGTGCCCTGACTATGTAAAAAAAGACATCAACGCCCTTTTCCGGAAACAGGGAGCCAGGAGCAATGTGTTCCATGAGTATTACGGGTCTTCCGAGGCGGCGATCATAACGGTTCTCAAGCCAGAGGATTACGAGGCGAATCCAAAACGTTATAAGAGCGTCGGCCGGCCCTCCGGGTCGGAATGCCGGATCTATGACCCGGACAAGCAGCGCTGGTGCAGGACAGGCGAGGTCGGGCATGTCCTTGTGCGCAATATCCGAATGTACCGGGTGCATTACGGAAATTCCGATGAATTGGACAAGGCGTTCATCGAGGTCGATGGAGTCTATTGGTACGACGATGGATGCCTCGGATATTTCGACGAGGATGGCTACCTGTACCTCACCTCCCGGAGCAAAGACATGATCATCTCCGGGGGGGTCAATATTTTCCCGCCCGAGATCGAAGAAGTCATGAAGACCCATCCCAACATCATGGATGTCGCAGTCGTGAAGGTCGCCGATGCCGACCTGGGCGAGGTTCCGGGAGCGCTTATTCAGACGGTGGATGGAAACGAAATGCCGGTGGACGAGGTGATCGCCTACTGCAAGGGGAAGGGGCTCTATGGCTTCAAGCTTCCCCGGGCAATCAAATTTATCAAACAACTTCCTAAGAACGACGCAGGAAAGATCAGAAAAGCGGAGCTGGAAAAGGAATTCGCCTCGTTGTGAAAGGATCGCCCAATGACTGATTATGCAACCCCCAATTTTTCAACGGATCTGACGGGTCAGGTCGCTCTGGTCACCGGCACGACTTCGGGGCTGGGGAATCGCTTCGCCCGTGTGCTGGCCAAGTGCGGCGCAAAGGTCGTGCTGACCGGTCGAAGGGTTGATCGGCTGGAAAGCCTGGCCAGGGAAATCCGTGCGGATGGTGGGATATGTGAGCCGTTTGCCATGGACGTGTCCAAGCGCACGAGTATCCGCGCAGTAGTGGACCAGGCCGAGAAGAAGCTCGGTACCATTACGATTCTCGTAAATAACGCAGGTGTCCCCGACGCCCAGCGTGCGGTCAAGATGTCCGACGAACTTGTCGACGGCGTGATTGACGTGAACCTCAAGGCGCCTTTCATTCTCTCCTGCGAGATCGCCCGCCGGCTTATGGAAAAGAAGATTCCAGGCCGGATCGTCAATATATCTTCCATCGCGGCCTTTGACTCAGGCCCGAATTCCGCCGTCTCGCTTTACTCGATTACCAAAGCCGGCGTGGTGCGGATGACCGAAGTGCTGGCCCTTGAGTGGGCAAAGTTTGGAATCAACGTGAATTGCATCGCGCCCGGTGCGTTCTCCACGGAGATGCTTGATGGCCTCATTCAGCGCGTCGGGGACATTTCCGCCAACTACCCGCGGAAGAGGATATGCTACCCGCCTCAGATGGACAGCACACTGCTGTTTCTGGTCTCACCCTCCTCCGAGTGCGTAACCGGCGCGATTGTCAAAATCGATGATGCGCAGGCCAACCGGTAAAACGGCGGACCGGAAATTCAACGAAAGTAGCGGGTGAAACCACATGACGAGTCCGGAACCGGTATTGCTGGAAAAGAACGTCGATGGGGTGCGGATCCTGCGGCTCAACCGACCCGAGAAGATGAACGGCATCAATGGGGAGATGATCAAGGCCCTGGTCGGGGCACTCGGAACCGCCACGCGTGACGAGACCGTTCGGGTCATCGGTATCACCGGCGCCGGGCGTGCGTTCTGCGCAGGGGCGGATCTGGGCGACAGTAAAGCTTCCGACTTCAAGCTCGACAAACTCGACGACGTGGGCTTCGTTGGGCGCCTGGCCCTTGCCGTACGGGTGGAGTGCGACAAGCCGGTTGTCGCGGGGATCAACGGATTGGCCGTGGGGGGCGGCGTGGCCCTGGCCCTGCTGGCCGACATGCGCATCGCCAGCTCGGCCGCGACCTTCAATCCCGGCTACGCCCGCGCCGGCCTCTCGCCCGACGCGGGTCTCTCGTGGACGCTCCCGCAGGCCGTGGGGCACGAGCGCGCCATGCGCTTCTTGCTCGAGCAGGAAAAGATCGGCGCCGAGGCGGCGCTCAAGATGGGCCTGGTGGGTCAGGTCGTGGAAGCAGAGCGGTTCGAGGAGGCGTTTCTGGATTATTGCAGGAGGATCGCCTCCGGCGCGCCGCTGGCGTTGCGCCATACCAAACGCCTGGTCAGCAGGGCGGGCCTGGGTATCGATCTCGAGTCCCAGTTAAGGGACGAAAACTATTACGTCGACCGGTGCGGAAGGAGCGAGGATGCCAAAGAGGCGATCCGCGCTCTTTTCAAGAAAGAGAAGCCCGTCTTCAAGGGGCAGTAATGCCCGTGCGTTTATGACGACTGCGAAACTGGAGTGCCGCATGAAGCTTCCGACTGTCCTCGGCAAAAACCTGAAGGTCCCCGTCATCGGGGCGCCGATGTATATCGTTTCCGGCCTCGACCTTGTCATTGAACAATGTAAAGCGGGTATCATCGGTTCCTTTCCGGCGTTGAATGCCCGTGGCGATGGGGAATTCGAGCGATGGCTGATTAAAATCAACGAAGAACTCGGCAGACACGGCGAAGCGAATCCCGATCAACAGGCTGCCGCCTATGCCGTCAATCTCATCGTCAATCCGAAAACCAACAAGCGTTTGCAGGAAGACCTTGAGCTATGTGTGAAATACAAGGTGCCGATTATCATCACTTCCCTCGGGGCCATGGAAGAAGTCAACCAGGCGGTTCATTCCTATGGCGGAGTGGTGATGCACGACGTGATCAACAATAAATTCGCAAGAAAGGCCATTGAAAAAGGTGCAGATGGCCTGATCGCCGTGGCAGCCGGTGCCGGTGGGCACGGCGGCATCACTTCTCCCTTCGCGCTGATCCAGGAAATCCGGACGTGGTTCGACGGCCCGCTTGCGCTTTCCGGAAGCATTGCCTCCGGCGGTGCGATCCTGGCGGCGCAGGCAATGGGAGCCGATCTCGCCTACATCGGCTCGGCATTTATCGCGACCGACGAAGCCAACGCCGATGAAGAATACAAAAAGATGATCACTGAGTGCGATTCCGGTGACATCGTCTACACCGATTACTTCACCGGCGTGAACGGGAACTATCTGCTTCCGTCCATTACGAGGTCCGGAATGGACCCGGCCGTTCTGACGGCAAAGAGCCACGGAGAGAAGGCCGCGATCAAGGCGGCACCAGCGGGTGGCGGGAAAGTATGGAAGGATATCTGGGGCGCCGGGCAGGGGATCGGCGCCATCACCAGAGTGACGAGTACAAAGGCATTAGTGGAGCGGCTTGCAAAAGAGTATGAAGCCGCCCGCCAGCGTCTGCAGTTCGCTGCATGACCTCAGTGTTTACAGGGGAGACAAGCATGGGACCACTGAAAGGATACCGAATCCTGGAGATCGCCGGCATCGGGCCCGGCCCCTTTTGCGGGATGATTCTCTCCGATCTGGGGGCGGAGGTCATCCGCGTGGATCGAGCCAGTGCACGCGGCAGCGGCAACAAGTTTGATGTCTTGAGCCGTGGCCGTCGGTCCATTGCGGTAGATCTCAAGAATCCCGACGGGGTGGCAACGGTGTTGCGTCTCGTGGAGAAGTGTGACGTCCTCTTTGAGGGTTTCCGTCCCGGCGTCATGGAAAAGCTGGGTCTGGGTCCTGAGATATGTCTGGCCAGGAACGGCAAGCTCGTCTATGGCCGCATGACCGGCTGGGGCCAACACGGAACGCTCGAAAAGGCCGCCGGGCACGATATCAATTACATCGCAATTAGCGGAGCGTTGCACGCAATCGGGCGGGCGGGGGAGAAGCCCGTGCCGCCGCTGAATCTGGTGGGGGATTTTGGTGGCGGCGGAATGCTCCTGGCGCTTGGTATCGTGGCCGCACTCCTTGAAGCGCAGAAGTCAGGCAAAGGACAGGTTGTTGACGCCGCCATGACCGACGGTTCCGCCTTGCTCATGGCCATGATGTACGGCTTTCACGGCATGGGAACCTGGAGCAATCACCGCGGCAAGAACCTGCTTGATACGGGTGCGCACTTTTACGAAACCTACGAGTGCGCCGACGGCAAGTGGGTAGCCATCGGCTCCATCGAGCCCCAGTTCTATGCGCTGCTCATGGAGAAGGCCGGGCTAACCGATCCCGACTTCAAGAACCAGATGAACATCCCGAAATGGCCGGTACTCAAAGAGAAACTGGCCGCCGTGTTCAAGGCGAAGACCCGCGAGCAGTGGTGTGAGCTCATGGAAGGCACTGATGTGTGCTTTGCCCCGGTGCTCGGCTTCGATGAGGCGCCCAAGCACCCCCACAACGTCGCCCGTAAGACTTTCACGGAAATCGGCGGCGTCATCCAGCCGGCCCCTGCACCGCGGTTTTCCCGGACGCCGGGTGCGATTCAGGGAGCGCCCGGCAAGGCGGGCGCCCAAACCGACGAAGTCCTCCGGAACTGCGGCTTTTCCGCGGACGAGATAACTTCACTCAAGGAGAGCAAGGCCATCGCGTGACCAACGCAACTTGAGTGGTCCATCGTCGAGGCCCGCGAGATGCTTGGGTATCGTCTCGCGCATATCTAAATCATGAATTTAGAGGAACATCTTGGTGAATTGGCGAGGTGGTCGCTGGCGGCCAGGGTACGGGCCATCCTCCTGGGGCACATCGCGTTCTTTCTCATCGGAATCTGTATCTTCGGTTTTTCCGCCCTTCTGCTGAGGCAAAACAGGTCGGAGATCAGCCTGTACCTCGGAGGATTTCCCTCGCTTCTGGCAGCGGGATCGGGCGTCTGCCTGCTTCTCTTCCTGATCGGACATCTGGTGCAGCGGCATCGGCCGGAAAACCGGGCCTACGGAACGCTGGCCCTCGTCGTGCTCCTGGGTTTCGATACGGTGATCTTCATTGAAATGGGATTGTTCTCCTCGCTCACCTGGCTTTCGATCATGGGGGTGGCCGCCATCCTGTTCGCACTTTTTGAGAAGACTGTGGCTTGGCTGTCGCTGCTACTGATGCTTGGTGTCTTTACCGCCTACAGTGCTCTCGTTGCAGCAGGTGAGCTGCCCTACAGGGATTTACTCTCCGCCCTGACGGGGAATGCCGTCAGCGTATCGGGGATCTGGCTTGTCATGCACTGGATCACCACGGGCCCCATCGCCATTGCCGGAATCTGGCTTCTGGGGGCCCTTCTGGGAGGGTGGCACAAGAGGGAGCGCAGATTCGAAAGCGCTTCCGTCACCGACCCCCTTACCAAGGCCTTCAACCGGCGCCGGTTCATGGATCAGCTCCTGCGGCTATGTGAATCCGAGCGCGCCGACGAGCAGCCGTTTGCCGTTGCAATTTTTGATCTGGATTATTTCAAAAAGATCAACGACACCCACGGGCATGCGACGGGTGACCTGGTGCTTCAAGTCGTAGCGGACGTTTTGAGGGAAACGTTGCGGGACGGCGATCTTGTCGCCAGATTCGGAGGCGAGGAGTTCGCGGCCCTTCTCCCGAGATGCAATGCGGAGAGCGCATTTTTCATCGCCGAGCGATGCCGGCAAGCGATCGAATCCAAAAAGATTCCGACGAAAGCGAAGGGCATCGCTCAAATTTCCACCAGCGTGGGGGTCTCTATCGCCACTTCCAATACGGTCTCCGCCGAGGAAATTCTGGAGGAGGCAGACAGGGCCCTATATCAGGCCAAGGAAACGGGCCGGAACCGGACGGTGCTTTCGATCAGCAGACACAAATGAAAATTCAGGCGGCGCCCTGAACCCCCACCAGTCTCTGTGCCGTGGAAACGATCTCGTCGATAAGGATTTCTTCGGTAACGCCTTTCGGCAATCCCGTCGCAACTCCCAGGAAAATGCCCAGCACGGTATTCGTCAGAAGAAACGCCTTCGCGTCCAGATTCTGGATTTTGGGACCGCCCGCCAATGAGATCAGGACAAAACGCAGAGTCGCTTCGAGACGGGTGGTCAGTTTGATTACCGCCGGGTGTTTGATCACCCCTGGGAAATTGCTCAACAGGATTTTTACGCTGCCGGCGCGGCGGGAGACTTCGGTCATTGTCACACTGAGTGCATGGCGCAATCCGTCTACCGGTCCGAGCTCGATAATCTTAAGCATGCCCAATTCGACTGCCTTCCAGACTTCAGCCGCCTCAAAGTCGAGGGCAGCGAGAATAATATCGTCGCGGTCCTCGAAATACTCGTATAGCGAGGCCAGTCCGATTCCGGCTTCCTTGGCTATTCTTACCGTTGTAGCCCGGTGATAGCCCTCGCGCTCAATAATCCGAAGGGTATGTCGGATTATGTCGTCGACTTTCTGTTGTGAACGTTTTTGCTGTGGAATTCTTCTAGGCATATCAGTATGTTACATTATATTTATCATTTCAAAAATCTAGTATCAGAATTATATTGAATCCGATAGATATTACATATTACGCTGCTCTGCGTCAGTGCCGCTAATGCACGATCTGCGGCCATAGTCAGGCCATGCGCATTGGAGTGCCCCGTGCAATTAACAGATCAGAAATTGGAACCGATCGTCGACGAGCTTAGGTCGTATTTCGACGAAGGTTCCACACGAGATTACCAATGGCGCCAGCGGCAGCTGACGGGGCTTCTCAAGTTTCTGTATAAGGAACGAGAAGCCATTCAGCACGCGCTCCGAGCGGATCTTAGTAAGAACAAGGCAGCTGCGACCGGTGAAACTATCCCCACGGCGATGGAGGTTTTGGCCGCCAAGCGCAATCTCAGGCGCTGGATGCGCGACGAGCGAGTGGGAACGTCCTTGTTGCTTGCGCCTGGCAGCAGCTTCGTTCGCCGCGAGCCGCTGGGCACTGTACTCATTTTTGGAGCCTGGAACTATCCGCTTCACCTGACCGTGACCCCTTTGGCCGGTGCGCTGGCCGCGGGAAATTGCGTGGTTCTGAAGCCGTCCGAGCTTGCGCCGGCGATGTCGAGTCTACTCGCGGCCAAGCTGCACGAATATGTAGATCCAAACGCCGTGGAAGTTGTCGAAGGCGGACCGGAAGTAGCGGAGAAGCTGCTTGACCTCGAATTTGGTCATATCTTTTACACGGGCAATGGCGCGATCGGGAGCCGGGTCATGCAGGCGGCCGCCCGGAACTTGACTCCCGTGACCCTTGAACTGGGCGGCAAGTCACCCGTCATCGTGGAGAAAAGCGCGGACATTCAGACCACTGCCAGGCGTATTTCTCTCGCCAAGTGGGCCAACGCGGGGCAGACCTGTGTTGCTCCGGATTATGTGCTGGTCGAAAGAGCAGTTGAAGAGAACCTGTTACGCGCTCTCAAGGAAACGCTCACCGATTTTTACGGACCCGAGCCGAAGAGTAATCAGGCATATGGAAGGATCGTGAACCAACGCCACGTCGAGCGGCTTAAAGGTTTGCTGGGTTCGGGCCGGATCGTGGCCGGTGGCGAAGTGGATGTTACCGGCCGTTACGTCGCCCCGACGATATTGCGCGATGTGCGCGGCGATGAACCCGTGATGCAGGAGGAGATATTCGGGCCAATCCTTCCCGTTCTTCCTGTGGAATCAGTTGGTTACGCAGTCCGGTTCATCAACGCGCGCGCCAAGCCCCTGGCGCTTTATCTCTTCACCAAGGATAAATCGGTCGAAAAGGACGTGCTTGCCCGAACGAGCTCGGGCGGCGTGTGTATCAATCACGTGGCCCTGCAGATCGCAAATCCGAATCTCCCCTTTGGCGGCGTGGGAGCCAGCGGGATGGGTGCCTATCATGGCAAGGCGTCGTTCGAGGCATTCAGCCACCGGAAAGCGGTACTGAAAAAGCCCTTCTTCTTCGATCCAGACTTCATGTATCCCTCATTCAAAAAAAAGAAGCCACGGAAGGCGAGTCACCAGTATGGTAACAGCAACGAATAGCGGAACCAGAATCACCGGCAAAACCCTTGTGACTGGCGGGGCCGGTTTCATCGGATCTCATGTGGTCCGCGGTCTGCTCAAGGAAGGCCGCGAGGTCCGGGTCATGATCCTCCCGGGAGAAGATACCCGCAACCTCAAAGAGCTGGACGTCGAAATTGTGGAGGGAAATCTTACAGCCCGCGAAACCCTCAAAGGAGCCGTCAAAGGGTGCTCGCGCATTTTCCATCTGGCAGCTATTTACACAGATTGGCTGCCGCGGCCGGAGACCATGTTCGAGGTGAACTGCATCGGTTCGATGAACCTCCTCTGGGAGGCACTGCGCAATAACGTTGAAAAGCTGGTGTATACATCGTCCGTCGTGGCCCTGGGGATGGTTCCGGACGGGATGGCGGATGAGAAGACGCGGTTTAACGCCTGGTCCACCAACATGGACTACGCGCGTTCGAAGTGGCTTTCCGAGCAGGAAGCGCTGACCTTCTGCAATAACGGTCTCGACATCAGCTTTTGTTGTCCCGGCATGCCTTATGGCGCAGGGGATATCGGACCCACACCAACCGGAAAACTCCTCCTGATGGCGGCCAAATCGATGCCACGCGTCCTGCCGGACAACTACATGTCTGTCGTGGACGTGGACGACGTCGCACGCGGGCACCTGCTTGCCGAAAAGAAGGGCAAGAACGGCGAGCGCTACATCCTGACCAACGCAAACATCAAGATGAGCGAGTTCATGCAGACCGTAGCGGAAGCGGTTGGCCGGAAGAACAGCCCGATCGCCATTTCTCCCGGCATCATGGAGATGGCCGCCCCCATCGGGGACTACCTCGAACAGAAGGCCTGGAAGACACAGAAGAAGCCTGCGCTCACGGGCGGAGCGCTTCGTTACACTGCCCGGAACTTCCGGTTCAGCAATGAAAAGGCCCGAAAGGAGCTGGGGCTCGAGTTCACTCCCATGAAGACGGCCGTCTGCAAGGCCTTCGACTGGTTCATTCGTGAAGGCCGGATCAAGGACCCGAAATTTATTGCGGACTTCCAGAAGTACGGGGCGCGCGAACTCGAAGGTTTGACCAGGGAATATTGAGGTTCCGGAAGTGGGAGTCTTGCTGTTTATATTCCGGCTTGGAGAGCTCTTCACCTTCGGAGTGCTCTATGCCCTAAGGTTTCTCTACAGGGCAACGGTGGGACGTCTTGTCGGCTACGGCGGATCGGTGGCTGAACTGACAGGGCAGTTTCTGGCCGACCTGTTTGAGGCACTGGGGGCCACCTTCGTGAAAGTCGGTCAAGTGATGAGCACGCGCCCAGATGTATTCCCGCCAGAAATTATCACTGCGCTCAAGCGACTGCGCTCCAACGTCGCACCCTTCAACACAAAGCTGATACCAGGGATCGTGGAACAGGCCTACGACAAGCCCATTGAAGAGGTATTCTCTGAGTTTGAAATGACACCGATCGCATCGGCGAGCGTGGCGCATGTACACCGCGCCAGACTTCGCAACGGTCGAGAAGTCGCGGTAAAAGTACGCCGCCCCGGTCAAATTCGGCGTGTCAAATACGATCTCCTGGTGCTCAGAATCTTTGCTCGGCTCGCGAGTCTCATCCCGGGTGCTGACGCCGTCGATCTGCCCAGTATGGTCAACGAGTTCTCTCAGGCCATCTACAAACAACTCGATTTCCGAATCGAAGCCGAAAATAATCGCCGATTTCAACGAAACTTCAAAAACGCAAAGCACATCAAGATCCCCTATCTGATTGATGAACTGTGCAGCGAGGCCCTGCTTGTGATGGAGTTTATCGATGGCCTGCAGGGCGTGGAGGAAACCGATCTTCCGCAGAGCGACAAGTCGGTGGCTGCAGCCTCTCTCTTTGATGCACTGTTCCAGATGGTCCTCCTCGACGGCTTCGTCCACGCGGATATGCATCCGGGGAACGTCTTTGTGCGCAAGGGCGGGGAGATCGTGCTTCTGGACCTGGGCCTCACTAGTGAGAGCGATGCGAAGCTGCGCAAGCACGTCACCGATTATTTCATTGGAATGATGACCCGGAACGGCAAGCTCTGCGCGAAGGCCATCTTCGAAGGCGCAATTTCGCCCCCGGCGAAACTCGACTACGCAGCATTTGAGCGCGACACGATCGCCTCCATTGACCGGAATGCCGGAAAGAATATTCAGGAATTCGAGACCACCCAGGCCATCGTCGAGCTGCTCGACATCATGAGGCGGTACCGCATTCGCACGGACCCCAGGCTCACGAACATCTTCCTTTCCATCATTGTCCTTGAAGGACTCACCGGCATGCTTGACCCAGGGCTGCCATTCGAGGCCGCCGGGCAGAAATTCATAGCCGAACGCATGAGTGGACAAATCGCCGCAGCAGTGAATTGAGAATTGCCCGAATGGGAACCTGAACCTGAATCGCACAAGCGAAAGAGACGACAAAACCAAAGGAGTATTCGCAGTGAGCAGAAAAGTATTTGTGGTAGGCGTTGGAATGACAAAGTTCGAAAAACCCGGCGCCAGGGGTAAGGAATGGAACTACCCGCAAATGGCGAAGGAAGCCGGCGAAAAGGCGCTGAAAGACGCAGGTATCTCCTACGACAAAGTTCAGCAGGTGGCTGCCGGCTATGTCTATGGCGACTCCACCTGCGGCGAGACGGCCGTCTACCAGTTCGGCTATACGGGTGTGCCCGTCTACAACGTCAATAACAATTGCTCGACTGGCTCTACAGCGCTGTTCATGGCCAAGCAGTTCATCGAAGGCGGGCTCGCCGACTGCACCATGGCTATCGGCTTCGAGAAGATGGAGAAGGGCTCCTTGAAGGGGCACTTCCCCGATCACACGCCGCCGTTCCGGGACGCCGCACTGCGGATGGTGAAGCTCCGCGGCTTCCAGCCCAAGCCCCCCGCGCCGCAGATGTTCGGAAACGGCGGCCGTGACCACATGGAGAAGTTCGGAACAACGGCCGAACATTTCGCCAAGATCGGCTGGAAGAACCACAAGCACTCGGTGAACAACCCCTACTCGCAGTTCCAGGAGGAATACAGCCTCAAGGACATCCTGGACGCGCCGATGGTCTACGAACCACTGACGAAGCTCCAGTGCTGCCCCACTTCCGACGGGGCGGGCTGCGCAATCCTGGCAAGCGAGGAGTTCGTCAAGAAAAACAACCTTCAGGACAAGGCCGTCGAGATAATCGGCATGGCCATGTCTACCGACGGTCCGGAAACCCTCGAGCAGGATTGCCGCTACATCGTCGGCTACGGCATGACCCAGCGCGCCTCGAAGTCCGTCTACGCGCAGGCCGGCGTCGGCATTGACGAGGTCGACGTCATCGAACTGCACGACTGTTTCAGCGCCAACGAGCTGCTCACCTACGAGGCGCTCGGCCTCTGCCCGGAGGGCAAGGCGGGCGAATATATCGACAAGAATGCCTTTACCTATGGCGGCAAATGCGTGGTGAACCCCTCCGGGGGACTCATCTCCAAGGGCCATCCCCTGGGTGCGACGGGTCTTGCACAGTGCGCCGAGCTCAACTGGCAGCTTCGAGGCCAAGCCGACAAGCGCCAGGTAACGGACGCCAAGGTCGCCCTGCAGCATAACCTGGGCCTCGGCGGTGCCGCGGTTGTCACCATGTACCGCAAGGCGCAGTTCTAGCATGGGGAAACCAGGAGACCGCCTCGAATTGAGGGGAGCGCGAAATGGACGACAATTACATCGCCAATAATATTTTGAACGCCCAGCGGATAGGGAAAAACTGGTTCCCGCACGACCTCTACACGGAGCTTCGCGCCCGGCCGACGTTGACCTGGCTCGAACCCGAAGGATTCAATCCGTTCTGGGCCATCGTGAAGCACGCGGATATTACGGAAATTTCGACCCAGCCGGACAAGTTCATCAACGCACCCCGAACGATCATTTCAGACCGTATCAGAGACAGGTTGCAGGCGGCCGCTCCGAAGATGCTCATCAACATGGACCCGCCCGAGCACCGCGCCTATCGCAGATTTGTCAATGCGTGGTTCGTGCCTCGCAATATCAAGCTGCTCGAAGACCGCATGCGCCGCTCTGCGACGGACCTTGTTGACATGATGTCCGCCTCGGGCACCTGGAGCGGTGACTTCGTTTTCGATATCGCAGCCATTCACCCCCTGCGGCTCATCACGCACCTCTTTGATCTTCCTGATACCGAGGAAAAGCGTCTGATCGAAATCGCCAACCAGGCTTTCGGAACCGAAGACCCGGAATTCAGGGGGGGGGACGGGACTGAAACCGATATGATGGGGCAGCTCATGCAGGTCATGAGATATTTCAACGAGCTGCTTCAGGCGCGCAGGAAAAACCCCGGTGAAGACCTGGCTTCGGCCATTGCCACCGCCGAGATCAACGGCAAGCCCATAGGTATGATGGAGGCCATCGGATACTACTTCATCATTCTGACGGCCGGACATGAGACCACGCGTACCGCAATGAGTGGCGGAATGCACGCACTCATGCAGAACCCGGCAGAGCTGCGCAAACTCAAAGCCAATCCGGATCTCGTGGAGGCGGCAGTGGAAGAGATGATCCGCTGGACCAGTCCCGTCAGCCAGTTCGGCCGCACGGCGGTGGAGGACTACAACCTTCGCGGCGTGACGATCAGGAAAGGGCAGTCGGTGTGTCTGTTCTACGGCGCGGCCAACCGGGACGAGGAAATCTTTGAAGACCCGTTCGCGTTCCGGATTGATCGAAACCCCAATCCTCACCTCGGGTTCGGTATCGGAGAGCATTTCTGTCTGGGAGCGTCGCTCGCCCGCCTGGAGATGAATGTCTTTTTCGAGGAGTTCATCAGGCGCGTGGACGTGGACTCCATCGAGCAGACCGGAGATGCCGAATACATGTCCACGTTCTTCGTGGGTGGGGTGAAACACCTGCCAATGAAATGCCGCATCACAAAAGCGGCGGCATAAATAGAACGCACCCCTTGCATATTGGCACGAAGCTGATCGGAGCCGGGAAGGATGATCAAATGGACAAGCAGTACATCGCCAATAATATACTGAACGCAAAATATATAGGTAAAAACTGGTTTCCGCATGAATTCTATACCGAGCTTCGCGCCCAGCCGACGCTCGTCCGGCTGGAGCCTGAGAATATCGATCCGTTCTGGGCGATTGTGAAGCACGCGGACATCACGGAGATCTCCACCCAACCGGACAAGTTTCTCAGCAAACCGCGCCCCTTTGTGCAGACCCGGGCGATGGAGAAGTGGGTCAACAGCAATCCGGCTCGCACGCTTCTGAACATGGATCCGCCCGAACACCGCGACTACCGGAAAGTTGTCAACCCGTGGTTCGTGCCCCGGAATATCAATAAACTCGAAGATCGCATGCGCAGATCGGCCGTGGCCCTGGTCGACATGATGGCGGCATCTGGAACTTGGAGCGGTGATTTTGTCTTCGATATAGCGGCCATCCATCCGGTGCGCCTCATCACGCATCTTCTGGGCCTGCCCGACGAAGACGAGGGATACCTGATTAAGCTGGCTAACGAAACCTTCGGTTCCGAGGATAAAGAATTCGGAAGGGCCAGCGGGGACGGTCTCAAGGGACTGATGGAATCCTTCCGGGACGCGATTATCTATTTCGGCAAGCTCATGCGCGATCGTAGGGCGAATCCGACTGAAGACCTGGCTTCGGTCATTTCCAATGCGAAGATCAACGGCGAATTACTTCCGCCCATGGGGGTCTACGGCTATCTCATTGTAATCTTGACGGCGGGGCACGAGACCACCCGTACCGCGATGAGCGGCGGGATGCACGCACTCCTGCAGAATCCTGGCGAGCTTAGGAAACTCCAGGAAAATCCGGGTCTGATGGACTCAGCAATCGAAGAAATGATCCGATGGGCGAGTCCGGTTAGCCAGTTCGGCCGCACGGCGGTAGAGGACTACCAAATTCGCGGGGTGACGATAAAGGCCGGCGAGTCGGTGTGCCAGTTTTACGGCTCAGCCAACCGGGACGAGGAAGTCTTCAAGGATCCCTTCGCCTTCCGTGCCGACCGGGATCCCAACCCGCATCTTGGCTTCGGAATCGGGGAGCACTTCTGCCTGGGCGCATCCCTGGCCAGGCTGGAGATGAAAGTCTTCTTCGAAGAGTTCGTCCGGCGCGTCGATGTCGATTCGATCGAGCAAACCGGCGATGTCCAGTACATGGCCTCGAATTTTGTGGGCGGGGTCAAGCATCTCCCCATGCGATGTCGCATCGCAAAAGCAGCAGCCTGAGTAGCACCCCAGCTCCGCCCGACTTCCCACGGGGAGAGGGCAGGAATCAGAAGGACGAAGAGATGGACCTCAAACAAATTGCGCATGACGTCATGAGTCCCAATCGAGCAGCTCGGCAGTGGTTTCCTCATGATCGCTGGACGGAGCTTCGCGCTCTGCCCACCCTGGTCTGCCTGGAACCTAAAGGGTACGATCCGTTTTATGCCATTGTGAAACATGCCGACATCACGGAGATCTCGACCCAGCCGGACAAGTTCATTAACGCGCCCAGATCGGTCATCGGGCCAAGGGTGCGTGAACAACTGATGAAAGCCATCCCCGCCCGCGGGCTCATCCAGATGGATCCGCCCGATCACCGCGCCTATCGTAAACTTGTCAATAACTGGTTCGTTCCGCGAAACGTCAAGAAGCTCGAAGACCGCATGCGGCAGTCTGCCATTGATCTGGTGGAAATGATGGCTTCAGCGGGAACATGGGAAGGGGACTTCGTATTCGATGTCGGAGCCATTCATCCGGTGCGCCTGATCTCGCACATCCTGGGACTCCCGGAGAGCGAGGAAGGCTACCTTATCAAGCTTGCCAACGAGGTGTTCGGATCCGAAGACTCCGAATTCCAGCGTGGCAAAGACCCCAGCGATACGATGAAGATGTTCATGGAGGCATTCCAGTATTTCAAGAGACTCGACGATGAACGCCGAAAGAACCCCGGCGAAGATCTGGCGTCAGCCATCGCCAACGGAGTGATCAATGGGAAGCCACTGGGCGCAATGGAATCCGTTGGTTACTACATCATCATCCTCACCGCGGGGCACGAAACGACGCGCACGGCGATGAGTGGGGGTATGCATATGCTGATCGAGAATCCTGGCGAGATTCGAAAGCTGCAGAAGAATCCTGATCTCGTGAAAAGTGCGGTCGAGGAAATGATTCGATGGACAAGCCCGGTCAACCAGTTCGGCCGCACGGCAACCGAAGATTACGAGATCCGCGGGACAACCATCAAAAAGGGCGAGTCGGTGTGCCTTTTCTACGGCTCGGCGAACCGGGACGAGGAAGTGTTCAAGGACCCCTTCGCCTTCCGTGTCGACCGGGATCCCAACCCGCATCTTGGCTTCGGGATCGGGGAGCACTTCTGCCTGGGCGCTTCGCTCGCGCGGATGGAAATGCAGGTGTTTTTCGAGGAGTTTATTCCCCGCCTGGATATCGACTCCATTGAGCGGACGGGTGAAGTCCAGTATCTGGCCTCGAATTTCGTGGGCGGCGTCAAGCACCTTCCCATGCGGTGCCGCGTTGCCAAGGCGGCGGCGTGAGCTTTAGGCTTGAGGCGACACCAAACCAGGTAAAGGGGATTCGAGATGGATGATCGCGCCGCGCAGACAATTCCCTGGCGAAAGTTTGAGTGCGTGATCTGCGGCCACGTCTACGACGAGGAGTTTGGCGATCCCCATTCCGGGATTCCTCCGGGCACGCGTTGGGAGGATATCCCGGCGACCTGGACCTGTCCGGTCTGTCACGTCAAGAAAGCGGATTACGAAGAGCTGATCGAAAACTGACCGGCGATCGGGCAGCGACGGAAACCAGCGCAGGAGAAATACGTGAATGACATCTCGTTGCGTGGCCGCGCTGCCATAGTCGGTGCCGCCGATGCAGCATCTCCGACCGGCGTGCTTGGCGAATCTGTCCGGCAGCTTGAAGTCCGGATGATTCGCGAAGCACTCGATGATGCTGGTCTCGGGTTCCCGGACGTTGACGGACTTCTTTGCACCGGCCGCCTGATGCCATCAATGGAGCTGGCGGAACATTTAGGCATTCGTCCCACCTATACCGATAACACCATGACCGGCGGTTCAAGCTTTGAGGTCCTGGTCGAGCATGCCGCCATGGCCATTGCATTCGGACTCTGCAAGGTGGCTGTGATCGTCTACGCGGCTACGCCGGCCCGCAAGAAGGAAAAGAGCAAGTCAGGGTCCAAGCCGAAAGATGGCGGTATGGGCTCCATGAGCCTGACGCCTCAGCTTGAGTGGGAACTGCCCTATGGGTTGCTCGCTCCAGCTGGTTCCTACGCCTTGGCGGCGAGCCGCCACATGGCCGAATACGGCACCACGCCGGAGCAGCTGGCCCAGATCGCCGTTTCGACGCGGCAGTGGGCCTGCATGAATCCCAATGCCCGCTACCGGGAACCTATTACAGTTGACGACGTTCTTGGCTCGCCGTATGTCGCCGAGCCGCTCCATAAGCTCGACTGCTGTCTCGTCACCGACGGTGCAGGCGCGCTCGTCATGACCAGCGCCGAACGGGCCAGGGATCTCAAGAAAGCACCTGTCTACGTACTGGGCGCGGCGACTCACCACGACCACGGCATGATGATCTCGCAGATGCCGGACCTTACGACCACTGCCGGTGCGGTATCCGGCCCGCGTGCATTCGCCATGGCCGGGATCGCGCACAAGGACGTGAACGTTCTGGAGTCCTACGACTCCTTCACCATCACGCAGCTTCTGCACCTCGAGGATCTCGGCTTTTGCCCCAAGGGGGAAGGTGGGCGATTTGTCGAAGGAAACCGGCTCGGTCCGGGCGGTTCTCTTCCCACCAACACTAATGGCGGGGGGCTCTCCTACACCCATCCGGGAATGTACGGGATGTTCATTCTCGTCGAAGCCGTGCGGCAGCTCCGCCGGGAGTGTGGCAAGCGGCAGGTCAAGGACGCCAGGATTGCCGTGGCGCACGGCTGCGGCGGAATACTTTCATCCACCGGGACTATCGTGCTGGGAACGGGGGATACACTGTGAGCCTGCGCGCAATTATTGGAACCTCTGAGGTGGCGGCGCCCTTCTGGGAGGCGACGAAAACGAAGCGTCTCGTTCTCCAGCGCTGTGAGAGTTGCGAAAAGTTTGTCTTCTACCCCCGCGATTTCTGCCCGCATTGCTTCGGCGAGTCACTGAGCTGGGAAAATGTTTCAGGAGAGGGCACCATCTACGCCATCAGCGTGATGCACAAGCCCGGAAACCCTATGATGGCGGGCCAGATTCCCTACGCCGTGGCGATCGTGGAACTGCGCGAAGGCGTGCGGATGCTGAGCAACCTGGTTGGCTGCAAACCGGGCGAGGGGCGAGTGGGGATGAAAGTCCGCGTCGCCTGGGAAGCGCTTCCCGACGGCAAGAATCTCCCGCTCTTTGAGCCGGTGTAAGGACTGCTCTGATGGTACAAGTGAGATTCGAGATAGTTGATCAAGTAGCCGTCGTCACGCTTGCGAGGCCCGAGAAGCGCAACGCCTTGAGTCCGACCATGCTGGATGAACTGGGGCAGGTTCTCGTAGAAATAGGCAAACCGAGCAATGGGGTTCGCTGCGTCCTGCTCACGGCCGACGGGGAAACCTTCTGTGCGGGTGGCGACTTCTCCGATACCTCGCTCAACAAGAAATGGAAGAGCGGTGAGCTGCTGCTGCGCAATGAATACAACCCGCTCTTTGCATCGCTCAAACGACAGAAAGTCCCCCTGATCACCGCTGTGCAGGGCGGCGCCGTGGGGATCGGTGTCAGTCTGGCGGTCTGCGGAGACCTGATCCTCGCCAGCAAGGAGGCCTATTTCCATCTGGTTTTTGCCAAACTCGGCTTGGTAGTAGAAGGCGGCGCGAGCCATATCCTCCCGCGCCTCATCGGCAGGAACCGGGCCTTCGAGATGTCCTACTTGATGGAAAAACTGGATGCCCAGAAAGCATTCGAGTGGGGCCTTGTTAACCGGCTCTACGAAAATGCGGGCGAGCTGCACAAGGGTGCGCTGGAAATCGCGAAGCAGATCGCCGGCAGCGCCGATTCCATGCAGCTCATTCGCGAAGCCTACATGGGCTCCTACGACAATTCCTTTGAAGAACAACTCGAGCTCGAAGCCAGGCTCGGCGGCCGGACAGCGGATATGCCGGATTTCAAGGAACGCATGGCGCGGATGACGAGCAAGTTCAAATAATCGGGCCCGGATTCCTCTGGGTCGAACTCCTTCTAAAGCAAACAGCCCGCCCCTTTCGGGGCAGGCTGCTCCGCGAGCCAAATGAAGTCCGTCAGGCCGCGTCGATGAGCTTTTCAGCGAGAATGCGGCGCTGATAGATCGAGTCGCCGAAGAGGAACTGGTTGTGCCGGTTTCGCTTGAAGTAGATGTGCACGTCGCATTCCCAGGTGAAACCGATCCCGCCGTGGTACTGGACGGCGCGGTCGCCGGCGAAGGTGCCGGCATCGCTCGCCTTGGCCTTGGCCATTCTAGCGAAGACCTCGGCGTTCTCTGGCTCGGCATCGATTGCGCATGCGGCGTTGTACATAAGGCTTCGGGCCTTGTCGATGTCGAGCATCACATTGACAATGCCGTGCTTGACCGCCTGGAAAAACCCGATGGGGCGGTCGAACTGCACGCGTACCTTGGCGTATTCGTTGGTGGTCTGAAGGAGCCACTCGCCAGCGCCCACCAGGTCGGCGCTGATCACGGTGAGGATACCCGGCGTAGCCGCGCTGATGGCCTTGGCGCCGTCGCTGGAAACGGTGGCAGCGGGTTCAACGTCCTTGAAGGTGACGCGGGCCTGGTCGCGGGTGAGATCCACGATCCGGTCAGGTTCAATCTTCACGCCGGCGGCCCCGGCATTCACGACGTGGAGGGAGACCTTGCCGCCCTCCTTCGCCGAGACGAGGAAGTGCCTCACCTTGCGTGCGTTCTGCACAAAGCTCGCGGTGCCCGAGAGCTTGCCGCCGCTGAAGGTAACGTCGGTGTCGCCGGGCTCCCAGGAACCATCGGCGTTCGTAATGGCGAGCGACATGGAGTCGCCCTCGGCGATCTTGCCGAGCCAGGCCCGGGCTTTATCGCTACCGCACTCGCGAAGGACAAGCGTCGAAAGTATCGTATCTATGAGCGGCGAGGGCCAGGCCGCGCGACCGATCTCCTCGGCCAGGGCGGCCACGGCCACCATGCGCATGCCTACCCCGCCGGCCTCCTCGGGAACGGCCAGCGCGGTCCATCCCAGTTCGACGGCCTTGTTCCACTGGGACTCATCCCACCTGCACTCGGGCTTGCGGTCGGGATCGTGGTTTCCCGCCACCAGGGCGCGTAGTTTCTCCACGTTGCAGTGCTCGGCCAGAAATTTCTTAGCCGACGTCCGCAGCATTTTCTCGTCATCACCGAATCCGAAGTCTTTGGGCTGTGCCATTTTGTTTTCCTTCCCGTTATTTCGACTTGGGCATGCCGAGTACGCGCTCGCCCAGGATGTTTCGTTGCACTTCGCTGGTACCCGCGGCGATGGTGGCGCCGTAGGAGTTCATATAGGAGAGCGGCCAGCCTCCGCCTGCCGGGGCATTGGGATCGCCCAGATAGAGCGAACTCCTCTGCCCGGCGATTTCTATCCCCAGCTCGCCCACGCGCTGCATGAACTCGCTGATCACGACCTTTCCCTGCAGCGGGATACGCATGGGATGGTCGGTAAGTGCCTGCACGCGCGCGCGCCGCATATTCTGGGTAAAGCCCTCTTCCTCAATGAGCATCCGGACGATCCTGTCGCGAAGTATCGGATCTTCGGCTGCCGGCCTGCCATTTCGCCTGCACTCCTTGGCAAGAGGGACGAGTTCTCGCGCACTGCGGCCGACAGTGTCCCCTCCGCCGGAGCCCGCGCTCGGGGTGACGAGCGGCGCCGCACCGCGCTCATGGAGCAGCGTCGTCATGGCCACAGTCCAGCCCTTGCCCACTTCATCAAGGCGCAGGCTGTCGGGGATCTCGGCATCCTCGAAGATCACCTCGTTGAAGCCGGTCTCGCCGGTGATCTTGATCAGAGGGCGCACGGTGACGCCCTTGTGTCCCTTGATGGGGACGATGAAATAGGTGAGCCCCTCGTACTTATCCGATTTGTCATGACGAGTGAGGATGATCATATAGTCGGCGAAATGGGCCAGAGAGGTCCAGACCTTATGACCGTTGAGTATCCACTTGTCGCCCTTCTTTTCGACGAAGCTCTGTACGTTGGCGAGGTCACTACCCGCGCCCGGCTCCGAAAACCCCTGGCACCAGATCTCCGCGCCGGAAAGGAGCTTGGGTAGATACCGTTTCTTCACCTCTTCGCTGCCATGATGGAGGATCGTCGGCGCGGCCATTCCGAGCCCGATGATCTGGATGAGAAGCGGCACCTGCGCGCGTGACATCTCCTGGTTGGCGATACGCTGGAAATTCTTGCGCCCGCCCCCGCCATATTCCTTGGGATAATCGCAGCCGATGAGCCCCGCGTCGTAGCATTTCTTCTGCCAGGCCTGCAGGTAGATGCGCTGTTCGTCGGTCATCACTTCCAGACCTGACTGGGGCAACCGGAAGCTCGGCTTTTGCGGCTTGTTCTCGGCAAGCCATTTCGCGCAGTAGGCGCGAAACTCCGCCTGTTCCGGGGTGTCTTTCTTCGTTTCGGACATTGTGGTTCCTTCCGTATCGCGTCGATGATGATGCCGTGTATCTGGAAAGGGGCGCCCGCGGCGACTTACTTCGATTTGGGCATGCCCAGCACACGCTCGCCCAGAATGTTGCGCTGCACTTCGCTGGTGCCGCCGGCGATGGTTGCACCGTAGGTATTCATATAGGCGAGCGGCCAGCGTCCCTCTGCCGGAGCGTTTACGTCTCCGATGTAAAGCGAGCTTCGCTGGCCCTGGATCTCCATCGCGAGTGCGCTGCAACGTTGCGGGTGCTCGGTGGTCAGGAGTTTCAACTGAAGATCCAGGCGCATCAGGTTGTCGTTGAGTGCGGGCACCCGCGACCGGCGCGCATTCTGGCGGATGGCCGCTTCGTTGATGAGGCTCTCGACGATCTGGTCGCGCAGGACTGGATCCTGAATCGCGGACCGTCCACTTCGCTTGCACTCTTTCGCCAGGTCGATGAGCTGGTAGGCACTCCGACCGATGGTTTCGCTGGCGCCGCCAGCGCCTCCTGCGCTCGGGGTGGTCAGCTTGCCGGCACCGCGCTCATGTAGCAGCGTCGTCATGGCCACTTCCCAGCCTTTACCTACTTCGTCAAGACGCATGGTGTCGGGCACCTCGACGTCCTCGAAAAGCACCTCGTTGAAGCCGGTCTCACCGGTCATTTTGATGAGCGGCCGGACGGTTACGCCCTTATGCCCTTCGATGGGCACGAGGAAGTAGGTGAGGCCCTTGTACTTGTCAGACTTCTCGTGTCGGGCCAGCAGAATCATGTATTGTGCGACGTGGCCAAGTGTGGTCCAGACCTTGTGGCCGTTTATGATCCATTTGTCGCCCTTCTTCTCTGCGGAGGTCTGGACATTGGACAGGTCGCTTCCGGCACCCGGCTCGGAAAACCCCTGGCACCATATCTCCTGGCCTGAGAGGATTTTCGGGATGTAGCGTCTCTTCACCTCCTCGGTTCCGTGATGAAGGATCGTCGGCGCCACCATTCCCAGCCCGATCGCCTGGATGAGGAACGGCGTATTCGCCCGCTTCATTTCTTCGTTGGCGATGCGTTGCAGGTTGTCCTTGCCGCCACCGCCGTATTCTTTCGGATAATCACAGCCGATGAGCCCCGCGTCGTAACATTTCTTCTGCCAGTCCTGCAGGTAGACCCGCTGCACGTCACTCATGATCTCCAGCGCGGACTGGGGCATCCGAAAATCGGGCTTGGGCGGCCGGTTTTCCGTCAGCCAGTTACGGCAATATTCGCGGAATTCCGCCTGCTCGGATGTGTCATTCCGGCTTCTTTCGCGCATGATCGCTCCCTCGTGATCCCGGCCGTTTCAACTCAGGTAAATCGGTGTGCGGGCCAAAGGCGGCACTAAGCGCCGTGACGCACTTCACCTCGCCCTTCAGCGAATATATAGTGTACTAGTTATGTTACGCGGTCAATTTATTTTGATTGAGTTTTTCACTATAAAGTAGCCATATATTTAATAATACTTGAGAATTTGGGAAAATACGAGCAATGAAAGAGGACTCCAAGATTCCATGATCAGAATAAAATAGTATACTAGATATACAAGTTTGTCGTTCGATTGGGGGGCTTGGGGTTTCCAAAATGTTGGGACAGCATCCGGAAATGAGCAGGCTGGTAGGCTGGTCGTCGGCTGTGAAGAAATGCTCGTATTGATTGTGACTAGTGGTTCTGGAATGTACCGGCCCCCGCGATTTTCGCGGCTCTTCGGCGAGGCCGTCCCCGGGTTCGCTAGCTGAATTTCGGGACGCCACTCTAAACATCGGCCACCGGACGTGGAAGCGATCCTGATGCAGTTCCTGCGGGACCAGGGCGGGCACATGATGCTTAGGACGAGATCCTGCAGAACATGACCGCTCTGATGGAACGGGTCGGTTTTTTCGGCAAAGCCTCCGCACAGGGAGCCGCCTGAGATGGGAAAAGCCGTTACGAAATGGGGAGGCCGCCCGGTCATTCATTACAGCTTCTCGTACGTCCTCAGATAACCCGGATAAATCCCCCGGGTACCGATCAGCCGGGTATTGAACTTCTGGCTCACCCGGAACTTCTCCATCGCCTCCCGCAGGCCCGGGTCCCTGATGTCATTCAGGTCGTAGTAGGGAGTGGGAAATATCCTGACGATCCCGCCCGGTTTCAGGACGCGCAGAAACTCCCGAAAGATCTTCGCCAGGACCTGTTCGTCGTCGATCCACGCATAGAGCGCATGGGACGAAAGCACGAGGTCGACGCTGCTGTTTTCAAACGGCAGGCTGTCGGCATAGGTCCCCAGCGCCTTCTCGATCCCCGGCGCGTCCGGCATCATCCGGCCGCCACCCACGAAATAGATATTGGCCCGGTCCAGAAGGTCGAACGAGAAGCCCCTGGCGAGCTTCGGATCCACCCCGTAAAACTCCACACCCGCTTTCAGGCAGGCCTGGAACATGGAGTTGCTCGTATAGGGAGTAAGCCCGCAGCCCACATCCACGATCCGCCTGCCCCGCAGTTCCGCGAGAACGTCGGCTTCGGAACGGTTGTCAAAAAAGATCTTGCGGTAGAGCTCGAATGAACGTCCCGTGCTGACCACCGGGAGATTGAACCGGTTGTAGATACGCTTCATTCCCTTCGACAGGCGGAAACTGACGGACGAATAGGCTCTCTGGAAACTCTCTTCGATCATCATGCGTCCCTCCGGTATCAGACGTGCTCGGCGAAGAACGCCAGCATCCGCCGCCAGCTGTCCTCGGAGGCGCTGCGCCGGTAGCCGCCCTTGAGCGGCCCCAGCTTGCCGAGCTGGAACAGCAGGCCCGGCTGGTCTTCCGTGAAGTAGGAATGGCCCGCCTCGGGGTACACTTTCACCTCGTGCGGAACGTCCGTTTTCGCAAGCGCCTTCTCGAGGCGCGGCCAGGCCGATTGCATGAGCTGGTCGCGGCCGCCGTAGCTGGCAATCACCGGACAGCTCTGTTCCGCCTGCTTCAGGTACACAGGGCTCATTCCGTAGTAGGGCGCGCTCGCCTGAATTCCCGGTGTGAGCGCCAGCAGCAGTGCGAAGCCGCCGCCCATACAGAACCCGGCCACCGCCAGCCGGTACGGGTCCACCGCCGGCTGCGCTTTCAGAAACGTTTTGGCAGATTCGAGATCGGCGAGCGCTTCGCCGGTGCCGGTCATCATCGCCGCCATGGTCTTGGCGACACACAGGGGTTTAGAGCCCGGCTTGTCGAACAGGTCGGGGGCCACGGCCACGTAGCCGTTTTCGGCGAACCGGCGGAGAACCGGTTTGATGTTTTCAACGAGCCCGGTCGCTTCGTGAATAACGAGCACGCCGGGAGCCGTACGGGCGGCGACGCCTTCCGGGGCACACATCCAGCCCCGCATGGAACCGCTGGACCGAGTCGGAAAAGAGATGTTCTGTACGTTCATGCAGGAGAGGTATCCCCCGGGCGCTACGGGGTCAATATCCCCAGCAGCTCTTCCCGGGTCGCGGGGCCCTGCATCACGCGGACGGCCACCTTGTCCATCGTTTTGGGGTGAGTCCGAAGGATGTCGCGCCAGGGAATTCCGTAGTCCTCGACCGCCTCGGTCAGCGCCATTGCCTTCTTCTTGAGAAGCGGCATTTTGCCGAAACTGTTAATCACCGATTCGGTGAGCCGGCTGTGGGTCATCCAATCGCCCGTGCCCATGTCGGGGACCGATTTGGGCGGAACGCCGATAGTATTCCGTCCCTCTTCGATCGGTCTGTCGATCAGCTCCTCCCAGTAGACGCAGGCCAGCTTGGTGTTACGCCTGGTGGCGGCGCCGCGTTCGAACGCTTCGTCGAGTAGGAACTTCCAGCGCCTGCGGCCCACCTTCGGCGTCATGGAAAGCGCCGCCAGCCCGAAAAATGTCAGGTAAGAGAACCGCCGCGAGATAAGTCCGGACCAGCCGGCCGTGAACATGGCGTTAAGTGCCTCGCCGCACGGATCGGGACCATAACCGCCGATAACGTGGTGCAGATCGTAGGCAAAAAAGAAACGGTGAAGGAGGAAATCCATCTCTTCATCCTTCTCGAGGCTCTCGTAGAACCCGTCCATCATGAAAAAACCGGGGATCATGTAGCCAGGGATGATGTAGTCGTCGTTGTGCATGAAGTCGTAGAGCCGACGGCCGAGCGTATCGCCCGGAAGCGATTCCATGTGCTCCAGATCCAGAACGGCCCGCTCAAGCGACGGACGCTCTTTGAGAATACGCTTGCCGACGGGATGCGCGCGGAAGCTGCGGCGTGCCGCTTCGAATTCGGGCCCGATGGCGTTCATCACCATCCGGGCCACCCGCATGCCGCCCTCGCCGCTGATCGGATCTTTCGCCCACAACAGAAAGTCTTTGGGTATATCGAGCAGGTTCCGTTCGGTAATCCTGGCCATAACCGTCTTCTCCTGATTTACTGCACCAACCGAGTGATCCGTAGTATACTACATATTATTCCCGTTTTCTATGGTATTCTTTCTAAGGCCCTTTAGACGGGCCCGGGAGCGCTGGGATGGTCCAAAACAACCGGACGGATTCGCCATCCAAGGCGGCAACCGGCCGTCGGCCCGATTCGGGCGGTTCGATGATTCTCGATCAGGTGCTTCGCATGGTGCGCACGCTGCGGGACCGGCAGGAAGAACTCGCCCAGAAGCGCGGAATTACCCTGCTCCAGTATCTGGCAATCCAGGTGCTGCGCCGGGACGGAAACCTCAACGTCACCCAGCTCGCGGACAAGCTGCGCCTCAAGCACAGTACCGTCAGCAAACTCGTCGACCGTATGGAACGGGACCGGCTGCTCATCCGGATCCAGAGCGCCGAAGACCGCCGGGCCTCCAAATTGAGGCTGACCGAACTGGCGCTCGAGCGCGTCGACGGGCTGTCGCTCTCGGTCGCCGATTTTTCAAAACGTCTGCTCGGCTATCTGACGCCGAAGGAACAGGCGCAACTGATCGGGCTCGTCGCGAAACTGAGTATCGGGTTCAAGACCGAACTGGACAAACTGAAAAGCTGAATTCAGATGTCGAAGCCGGCGACAGGAACCGCGCCGGTTTCGAACACTTTTTTCTCCCGAAGGAGTTTCAGAACCTTCAGCACCGAATCCCCGACGGGCTGCTTGAACGTGTCGAGGGTCAGATCGGGGCTGAGCGGCTCCTCATAAGTGCCCCCGACTCCGGGGACGTTGCGGATTCCGCTCTTTTCGAGCTTCGCATAGATGCCGTGTTCGTCGCGCTGGCGGCAGACATCCAGCGGTGCTGCGACGTGAATCTCCAGGAAATTCTCGCCGGCGATCTTGCGAGCCGCTTCACGCATGGCGCGGGTGGGCGCCACCGCCGGAATAATGGCGATCATTCCGGCCCGGTTGAGCACCTTCGCCGTCTCCACCGCCTTGAGCAGCGAGGATTCCAGATCCCGGTAGTCCTCGTCGCCGTCGAGCGCCAGCACCGCACGGCCCGCGTCGAACAGCTTGCGCTCCAGGGCGCGCGCGATCGCCCGCTTGCCGGAGGCAATATGTCCGGTGAGCAGTATAGTCGCTGCTTTCTGGCCGAACCGCGCCGCACGTTCTTCGGCGGAAACTTCCAGGATACCGCCCCGGCTCATTCCCCGGGCCGCTTCCAGCTTGTCGCCTTTCGAATAAGGGTCGCCCACTTCGGGGTCCAGGATCATCCCCGCGCCGACGGTCACATTGGTCATCCGGTCGATAATGATAAACGCCCCGGTCGTGCGGTTCCGGGCATAAGGATCCCAGGCCAGCGGTTCGCTGAAGGTCAGGCTGCAGCGGCCGATTTCGTTCAGATTGAGCACCGGTCCCTGCGCCCGGTCGAGGGTATTCACGTCAACACGGTAGTGGAGCGTGTTGACAATGGCGTTGCTGAGGCGGCTCGTATGCTTGGCGGCATACTGTTTGCCCGGCACCATCGGCTCTTCCGCCATCCAGACGACCATGGCATCCACATCGTGGCCCACATGCGGCAGGTTGTCGGGGTGGACGATTACGTCGCCCCGGCTCACGTCGATCTCGGTCTCGAACGTCAGCACCGGTGCCTGGCCCGCGAACGATTCCTTCAGTTCGCCGTCATAGGTGACGATCGACTTCACCCGCGAGGTCTTGCGGGACGGCAGCGTCATGATCGCGTCGCCGGGTTTCACCTTGCCGGAAGCGACCGTTCCCGCAAAGCCCCGGAAATTGAGATCCGGCCGGATCACGTACTGAACCGGGAAACGGAAATCCTCGAGGTTCTGGTCGCCGGCGATCGGCACCGACTCCAGGTATTCCATGAGCGTCGGCCCCTTGTACCAGGGCGTGTTGGTGCTGCGTTCGACGACGTTGTCGCCTTTCAGGGCCGACAGCGGGAAGAACGTCACGTCCTTCATGCCGAGCTTGGCGGAGAAGGCGAGGTAATCGGCGCGTATTTTGTCGTACACCTGCTGCGAGAAGCCCATGATGTCCATCTTGTTGATGGCCACCGCGATGTGCCGGATGCCGAGCAGCGCCGTGATGAAGCTGTGCCGCAGCGTCTGGGTCGAAATCCCGTTGCGCGCGTCGATGAGAATGATCGCCAGGTCGCAGGTGGAGGCGCCCGTCACCATGTTGCGCGTGTACTGTTCGTGACCGGGCGTGTCGCCGATGATGAACTTGCGTTTCGACGTCGAGAAATACCGGTAGGCGACGTCGATGGTGATTCCCTGCTCGCGCTCCGCCTTGAGGCCGTCCACGAGCAGAGACAGATCCAGCTCGCCGCCGGCGTTGCCGACCTTCTTGGAATCCTTCTGGATCGCCTGGAGCTGATCCTCGTAGATCATCTTCGAGTCGTGCAGGAGCCGCCCGATCAGCGTGCTCTTGCCGTCGTCCACCGACCCGCAGGTGAGAAAGCGCAGCAGTTCCTTGCGCTCGTGCTCGGAGAGATACGCCTCGATGTCCTTTTCGATCAGTTCCGACTGGTGCGACATCAGAAGTAGCCCTCGCGCTTCTTCTGTTCCATCGAACCCTGCTCGTCGTAGTCGATCATGCGGCCCTGCCGCTCGGACTGCTTGGCGAGCAGCATCTCCTGGATGACTTTGGGCAGCGTGGACGCCTCGGACTCGATGGCGCCCGACAGCGGGTAGCAGCCCAGTGTGCGGAACCGGACCTTCTTCATGACCGGCTTCTCGCCGGGCAGGAACCGGAACCGCTCGTCGTCCACCATGATGAGATTGCCGTCGCGTTCCACGACCGGGCGTTCCGCCGCGAAGTAGAGCGGGACGATCGGGATATTCTCAAGGTAGATGTACTGCCAGACGTCCAGCTCGGTCCAGTTGGAGAGCGGGAACACCCGGATGCTCTCCCCCTTGTTCACCTTGCCGTTGTACAGTTTCCACAGTTCGGGGCGCTGGTTCTTGGGGTCCCAGCGGTGGAACTTGTCGCGGAACGAATAGACCCGTTCCTTGGCGCGGGATTTCTCTTCGTCGCGGCGCGCCCCGCCGAAGGCGGCGTTGTAGCCGCCTTCGTTGAGCGCCTGGAGCAGCCCCTCGGTCTTCATGATCTGGGTGTGCTTCTGGCTGCCGTGGTCGAACGGGTTGATGTTCTCGGCGATACCGCGCGGATTGATATGCACCCGCAGTTCCACGCCCAGTTCCTTCGCGATCCGGTCCCGGAGTTCGTACATCGCCTTGAACTTCCAGCGCGTATCCACGTGGAGCAGCGGGAACGGGATCTTGCCCGGGTGGAACGCCTTCTGGGCCAGCCGCACCATGACGGCGGAATCCTTCCCGATGGAATAGAGCATCACCGGATTGTCGAATTCGGCCGCGACTTCACGGATAATGTGAATGCTTTCCGCTTCGAGCTGTTTCAGGTGCGTAAGTTGGTATTTTTCCATTAGAAGGCCCGCAAACCACCCGCGGGACCATGGATGTAAATATGCGCGTGCGCCTAGTCAAGCCGGTGACGGATGGCCCTTTTGGCGTCAAAAAACCGCCTTTCTCCCGTTCCTGAAATATCCCGGCTTATGTATATTATGGACTTCCCGGGATGACGTTCGAAGGCCTCAGGAAACCCCTGCAGACCGGTCAGGTGGAGGAATAGCCCATGCCCGCAAAGTCGAAAAAATCAAAATCACCGAAAGCCCGCCGCAAAAGCGCCTTGAAGCCCACCCGCCGCGCGGCGGCCGCAAAAGCCCGCCCCGTCTCGATCCTCATCGGTACCCGCAAGGGCGCTTTTATCCTGAAGAGCGACGGCGGACGCCGCAGCTGGACCCTCGGGGCACCGCTGTTTCTCGGCCATATCGTCCATCACATGGTTCAGGACCCCCGGAACCCTCCGGTCATCCTGATCGCCGCACGCACCGGCCACCTGGGCCACACGATTTTCCGCTCGGCCGACTCCGGAAAGACCTGGAAAGAGGCCACCCGGCCCCCTGCCTTCCGGAAGGTGCCCGAGGGCCAGACCGGACTGGTTGTGGACCACGTCTTCTGGCTGACCCCCGGCCATGCCTCCGAACCTGGCGTCTGGTACGCGGGAACCTCGCCGCAGGGGCTGTTCCGCTCCGAAGACGGCGGCGACACCTGGGACGGCGTGAACGGTTTCAATGAAAACCCCGACCGCACCACCTGGTGCGGAATCGACGGCGGAACCCCGGACGGCCCCAAGCTGCATTCGGTGATCGTGGACCCGCGCGACGCCAATCATCTCTATATCGGCATGTCGAGCGGCGGCGTCATGGAATCGAAAGACCGGGGCCGCAACTGGAGCGGGCTGCTCGGCGGTATGGAGGTCGTCACCGGATTCGATGTGAAAATACAGGCGGCCCACGACCCGCACTGTGTGCGGCTTCACCCGCTGATGCCCGACCGGCTGTACCAGCAGAACCACTGCGGCATCTACCGGATCGACCGCCCGTCCAGCACCTGGGTGCGGATCGGAAAGACCATGCCCGCGAAAGTGGGCGACGTCGGGTTCCCGCTCGTGCTCCACCCGCGTGACCCCGATACCTGCTGGGTGTTCCCCATGGACGGCACGGACGTCTGGCCCCGGACGAGCCCCGGCGGAAATCCCGCCGTCTACGGCACGAAAAACGGCGGCAAGACGTGGCAGAAACTCTCGGCGGGGCTCCCCAAGAGCAATGCCTGGTTCACGGTCAAGCGGCAGGCGATGACTGCCGACAGCGCCGCACCGGCGGGCATCTATTTCGGGACCACCAGCGGAGAGATCTGGGGAAGCCGCAACGAGGGCAGCCGCTGGAGCTGCCTCGCGATGCATCTGCCGCATATCTATTCGCTGGAAACCGCGACGCTGTCGCGGTGATGAGATGATCGATGTGATGAGTGACGCGATGACCGCTCCGGCAAAAGCATGAAGGTACTGATTCCATCGGCGCTCACGTCCTACACCGGGCGTCGCAGCGAAGCGGACGCGTCCGGACAGACCGTCGGGGAGATCCTCGCCGACCTCGACCGGCAGTACCCGGGAATCCGGTTCCGGATCGTGGACGAACAGGATAACATCCGGACCCACATGCGGGTATTCGTGAACGGACAGACGGCCAGATTGCAGACTCCGGTAACGCCGGACGACGAACTGGCCATCCTGATGGCCCTGAGCGGCGGATAACCGTCGGACAAGCGGCGGCCGGCCAGGACCGGCCGGGAGAAGGTAACCAACCATGCGCGCAATCGTCTTTCACAAGATCGGGGCTCCGCTCACGGTCGACAACGTTCCCGATCCCACTCCCAAAGGTTCAGAGGTTGTACTCAAGGTCTGCAACTGCGGTATCTGCGGCTCCGACCTTCATGTGTCCTCCCTGCCGCCGGGGCTGCCGCCCAGGACCGTCATGGGTCACGAGTTTTCCGGCCAGATCGTCGCTGTGGGACCCGATGCGAAAGACAGATGGAAAGAAGGCGACCGGGTCTGCGCGCTTCCCTATATCGGCTGCGGCAAATGCGAAGGCTGCCTGTCGGGCGACGGCATCCGGTGCAGCCGCCTGAAGAACACCGGCCTCGGCCAGATTCCGGGCGCTTATGCCGAATACGTACTGGCGGGATCGAACGAACTGTTCCGCCTGCCCGAGAACGTCAGTTTCCAGCAGGGTGCACTCGTGGAGCCGCTTGCCGTAGGCCTTCACGCGGTCAACAAGGCGGACTTAAAGCGCGGCGAGAACGTGCTGATTATCGGCGCCGGACCGGTGGGTCTCGTGACCGCGATGTGGGCGAAGTTTTTCGGAGCCCGCCACGTCATCGTGAGCGAAAAGGCCCCGGGCCGCCTTGCGCTGGCCGCGAAGTTCGGCGCGACCGCCGTGATCGATGCGTCCAGAACGAGTCCGGCGTCGGAGTTCCACAAGCTCGCTGGCGGGCCGCCGGATGTCGTGTTCGAATGCGTCGGCGTGCCGGGGATTATCCAGCAGTGCGTCCAGACCGTCCGTCCCCGGGGCCGGATCGTCGTCGTGGGCGTCTGCGCCCAGATGGACACGTTCATGCCGCTTTTCGCGATCATCAAGGAGCTACGGCTCGACTTCGTGGTCGGTTACCGGGCGCAGGATTTCCAGTTCTGTCTGGACATGCTCGCGGCCGGGCGGATCGATCCCGCTCCGATGATTACCGGCACCACGAACCTCGACCGGTTCCCGGCCGAATTCGAGGCGCTCAAGAAACCGGACCGTCAGTGCAAAATACTGCTGGATCCCTGGGCAGCTGCCTGATCGACCGGTTGGCTGGGTGATTGCCCGGACGTCCGGTCAATTTCCGACAACGACAGCACGGGGCGGGTCAGTATCGTCCGGTAGACGAGCCCCGCCGTGAGCAGGGCCAGCGAGAACGCGATCATCGCAATCCGTCCCGCAAGGCGGTGGCTGGTTCGAATGCCGGAGCCCGGCCCGGCGCCCGCCGCCTGATTCGCCAGATAGAACGCCCGTCCCCCCGCCACGAGGAACGTGAAAATGAAAGCCTCGTGAATCCGAAGGATAGCGACCTCGGCGAAACTCCACGCCGACAGGTTCTCGCGGCCAAGCGTGAATATTTTCACGCCGTAGGCAGCCACAAAGAGGCCCACCAGCACGGCGGACGTCCGCATCAGGGTGCGGTGCTGTGCAATCCGTCCGGCGCGGATATGGCGGATACCGATGGCGGCCGCGGTGAACGCCGCCGCCATATTGAGAATTGCAAAGGTCCAGAACGCGGTACGGGCGTCGCTCATGTGGATCGGACTGTTTCCTTGGCGCAGACGGGGCTCAGGCCGGCATGTGATAGGGACGGAACGGGGCGTTTTTCACCTCGTCCACCTGCATGATCCGGTCGATATAGCGGCCCCCCAGATAGTCGGCAAGGCGGGTGCCGCCGGGAGTGAGCCGCCGGGCGGTGTCGGCGGCGAAAACAACCGGAAATACCGCCGGCAGGAACCAGAGCCATTTCCGTTCGTCGCCCAGTTCCATGATCTTGTACAGTTTGCGGCCGTTGGAGAGCTGGTAGAGGCCGTGAGAGACACGGACATCGACATAGTCCATGAGATTGCCGAGCCAGCCTTCGCCCTCGCGCAGCTTCGCGTTCATGGTCGACCGGGTGAGCGCCCGGGCCCGCTTATCGAAAGCGTTACGGGTGGTGAGCGTCATAAGCGTTCCGATCCGGCCCAGATCCTTGACCGATTTCGGATTCAGTTCGTCGTATACCCCAATCACATGCCCGTGGTAGCGCCACAGGTGCATGACATCGCCGTATTCGGCGGGCGTCATCACCCCTCCGATACCGGCCAGCATGAAACTGTGGGTCATGAACATCCCGATATTGGCGCCGGCCATGTCGAGCTGCGGGATCGGCATGCCGAGTTTCTCGACGTCCCATTTCCCCATTTTCAGCAGGTGATAGCGGATAAGGGAGTGCAGCACGCGAACTCGTACGACAGTTTTGAATGCGTCTCCGAAACGCCGAAGCGCGCCCGGCTGCTGGATTCCCAGCCGCCACTTGTTCGTCTCCTTGAGACGCTTGGCGACGGTCGCCTCGCCAAGCGAACCGGTCATGTACAAGGGCATTCCGGCGTTGGCGTTCACGTAGGTCTGCGCGAACGCCAGCCGGGCGAACAGCCAGGTAAGCGGCGCGTACCGGCGCATGGCGGTGGCTCCGCGCTCGACCCGGTCCCAGTCCACCCAGGGCGGCGGATTGTCCAGTTCGGCAAACAGCGCTTTGAGCGGCTCGGGGGCGTCCTCGACATGCTCGATCCCCAGTTCCAGGGCCTGATCGAGCATCGCCCGGGCTTTCGCATATCCCAGCTTCGGATACAGCGCCGCGTAGTCGTCGGCGAGCGGATCGCCGATGATCGCCAGTTCCCGCGCCCGGTCCCATGACTTTTCGCCAGGGATCTCCCGGCGGCGCAGGTACTCGGTCGGATTTTCAGAAAATTTCACCCGCCGGTAGGTGCCGCGCGGCCGGTGTCGGCCGGGGACAAACCCCGGGTCCAGACGGAAGGTTCCGTCGGGCCGGAACGGATCGGTTCCGGCGGATTCGCGGCGCTGGGATACACTGCCGGAGACGGCTGTCGTTGAACTCATTTCGTATGCTCCTGATCCGGCACCCGGGTTCCGGTCTGGTCTCTACGTATATTTACGTTGCGCGGAAAACCGCGCTGCTCCATATTATGTCTGAGCAATTGCTCAGATAATACTCGGATGGATTTTAACAATGGCCGAACCCATAAAAAAGGCAAAAGGACGCAGAAGAAAGCCTTCTCACGAAGGATCGAAGCAGACCGTCGATTCCATTCTTGAAGGAACTGCTCGGACGCTCGTGAAACGGGGCTACGCCGGTACCACAACGAACCATATCGCCCGTGAGGCGGGCGTCAGCATCGGGTCGTTCTACGAATATTTCGACGGCAAGGACGCCGCGATCACCGCCGTCATCGACCGGTTCGCCAACCGCGGGTTCAACCACGCCGTCCAGCAGGCGCAGATCGCCATGCAGAAACCGCCCCTCGAAGCGGTCCGGTTTTTCCTCCACCAGATGGTGCAGTTCATCGCCGCCGACGCGCCGCTCGTGCGCACGCTCTACCAGCAGGTCCCCTTCGTCTGGGAGATGCCCCGGGTGCAGGGACTGGTGGCGCAGGTGGAGCGGCTGGGACTCCAGTTCGCCGACATGCAGGGGGTCAGGGCGCCGGTCACCAAGATGCAGGACCGGTTCTACGTGCTGGGCGTGGCGGTCGGTGCCAGCATCATGCAGATCGCCACCGACCCCACGACCGTCGCCAGACGCCGGGATCTCACCGACGAGCTGGCGCTGATGATGACACGCTATCTGAAGCTCGGAAACGAGTAGCGCGCCACGTGGTTTCCCGGGCCGGTGAGCGCTAGGCTGCCGCTACCAATCATCCGGGAGATCATCTGATGGCTCGTTTCACCGAATACGACAGCTACGACGGTCTGGGGCTCGCCGAACTGGTCCGGCGCGGGCAGATCACGCCGCTCGAACTGGTCGAAGAAGCCATCGCCCGTATCGAGGCGGTGAACCCCCGGATCAACGCCGTCATCCACAAATTCTACGACGATGCCCGCGCGCAGGCGAAGGGAAAACTCCCGGACGGCCCGTTCGCCGGCGTGCCGTTCCTGCTCAAGGATCTGGCGGCGGCGCTCGCCGGCAAGCCGCTCGAAAGCGGCACCCGTTTCTACAAGGGCTGGAAGCCGGACCGGAACTCGGAGCTGGTGAACCGGTTTCTCGCCAGCGGGGTCATCGTGGTGGGCAAAAGCAACTCTCCCGAATTCGGCATGCTGCCCTCCACCGAACCGGTGAGTTACGGCCCGACGCGCAACCCGTGGAATCTGGAGCGAACGGCCGGCGGATCGTCGGGCGGCACCGGCGCGGCCGTGGCCGCGCGGATGGTTCCGCTCGCCTCGGGCGGCGACGGGGGCGGGTCGATCCGCATCCCGGCCTCCTGCAACGGCGTGTTCGGTCTCAAGCCCACGCGCGGACGCACGCCGACGGGTCCCTATGCGGCCGAGGCCTGGCACGGGTTTGCCATCGAGCACGTCCTGTCGATAAGCGTGCGCGACAGTGCCGCCATGCTGGACGCGGTCTCTGGCCCGAACCTGGGCGACTTCCACTATCTTCCGAAACCGGACAGGAAGTTTCTGGATGAAGTGTCGAAGAAACCGGGCAAGCTCCGGATCGCCGCCGGATTCGATCCGCTACTCCCCGGCAAACTGGATCCCGACTGCCGCGCTGCGATGGAAGACGCCATCAGGCTCCTGAAAGAACTTGGTCACGAAGTGGTCGAGGCGCAGCCCAGGATCGACGGCCACGCCTTCGCCCGGGCGTTTCTCGTCATGGTCACCGCGCACATCCGGGCCGACATTCATCTGGCCGAAACCCGGATGGGCCGGACCGCCACCCGGGCCGATTTCGAGGAACAGACCTGGCTGTCACACAAAATGGGCGCCGTGCTGAGTGCAGGCGAATACGTGGAGGCGGTCGGACGGGTTCACGAGATGTGCCGCGAGGTTCACCGGTTCACGGAAGGGTATGACCTGCTGCTCAACCCCACACTGGCGCTGCCGCCGCAGCCCCTGGGCTTTCTGCAGCTCAAGGGGCTCAAAGGGATGCTGGAGCGGCTTGCCGTGTGGCTGCCGATCGAAAAACTCATGGCCAACGGCCCGGCGCTCGACCTGGCAGCCGAGGACACGTTCGCGTTTATTCCCTATACGCCGGTCTACAACGCCAGCGGACAGCCCAGCATGAGCCTGCCGCTCTACTGGAGCCGCGAGAATCTTCCGATCGGCGTCATGTTCACCGGAAAGTTCGGCGACGAAAACACGCTGTTCCGGCTGGCCGGGCAGCTTGAAGAAGCCCGCCCCTGGAAGAACCGCAAGCCGCCGGTTTCGGGGTGACGACCCGGACTGAAAGCGCGGGGTGAAGGGCGGGTTTTCCCCTATTCTACGGTGATCTCGAACGCCTTGAGGTCTTCGGTTCTGGACGAACTTCCCACCCAGACCTGGGCCGGACCCGGTGCGACCGACCAAGTGCTCAAGGATGTGTTGAAACGGGCGAGCCGCGAGACCGGGAATCCCAACCGTATTTCCCGCGTTTCTCCGGAACCAAGGTGCACCTTCTGAAATGCCTTCAGTTCGCGCACCGGGCGACCGGTATTCTGACTACGTCCCGCATAAATCTGGATAACGGCCGAACCGGCCCGCTGGCTGCGGTTCTCCAACCTGATTTCGAATTCGATCTGGCCGTCACGGGCGACCTCGGTTGCGAGCGGCCGGACGGCCGTGCTCCGGATATCGGCATATCCCAGCCCGAAGCCGAAGGGGTACGCCGGTTCATCCCCCCGCTTGTCCATCAACCGGTAACCGTGGAAATGATCGTACTGGATTTTATCGGCGTTACGGTCGAAATACGGAAGCTGCCGCGGCGATTTCGGAACTGCGAGCGGCAGCCGGCCACCCGGCTCCGCATCACCGAACAGCACCCGCGCCAGCGCGTGGCCGCCCTCCTGCCCCGGATACCAGGCGCACAGGATGGCCGGAACCTCATGCCGCCAGTTTTCCGCAACGATGGAGCTGCCACCCATCAGTACGACGACCGTTTTTGGATTCGCCTTCACGGCGGCAAGAATCATCGCCTCGTCGTCGGCGCTGAGCGAAAGCCGCTTCCGGTCGCCGCCGATGAGAAGGATATATTCGCCTTCGTCCCGGTGCGTGTAACCGGCGACCACGACGGCGGCGTCCGCCGCTGCCGCAGCGGCGGCGACTCTGGAAGGGCTGCGGCTGTTGCACACGGAAACCCGGGCGCCGCCTTTCAAATATCCCGTGATCCCCTCTTCGGGAGTCACCACATGGACCGGCCGCACCCGGCTGCTGCCAAGGTCGCCGGTATTGGGAATGCTGGCCAGCGGCCCGATCAGCGCGACGTTTCGGACAGTACTCCGGTCGAGCGGCAGCAGTGCGCGTTCGTTTTTCAGAAGTACCATGGAGGCTTCGGCTGACCGGCGGGCGAGTTCCCGGTTGGCGTCCACGGAAACCGGTACGGACGGACTCTTGGTCTCGAGCCTGCCCTGCGCCCAGAGCAGCCTCGTCGCGGCATCGTCGATCCGGCTGACCGGGACCTTGCCCTGCCTGACCGCCCGCCCAAGTCCCAAGAGACGCCATCTGAATGGCATCTCGAGATCCTGTCCCGCATTAACCCCTTTTGTGCCGTTGCGGATTCCCATCAGGAAGTCGGTCATGACAAAACCTTCGAAACCCCACTGACGCTTGAGAATGTCCGTCAGCAGGTGGTGGTTCTCGCCGCAGTAGTCGCCGTTCAACCGGTTATAGGCGCTCATCACCGATTCCGCCCCCGTCTCGATGCAACGGCGGAAATGGGGCAGGTAAATCTCCTGCAGGGCTTCCTCGGAGATTTCGACGTTCACCCGGAACCGGGCGTTCTCCATGCTGTTGCAGGCGAAATGCTTGATGCAGGTGAGCACATGCCTGCCAGAGCCCCGCACCAGCGCACTCCCCATTTCGCCCAGATGGAACGGGTCTTCGCCGTAGGACTCCTGCGACCGGCCCCAGGCCGGATGGCGGATGACATTAATACAGATGCCGGCGAACAGATTGGCGCCAAGCGACCGGGCTTCCCGCCCGATGGCGTCGCCGATCGCTTCTTCGAGATCCGGGTCCCACGATGCACCCCGGGCGATCGCCGCCGGAAAACAGGTCGAATGGCCCATAACGACACCGCGGGGACCATCCGTGAAATGAATACCCGGGATGCCACGGGCCGGAATCCCCGCCGCGGGAAAAGCCGACGAGTTATAGTTGAGCGCCAGCCGGACGGCTTCGAACGGTGTCGGAACGGGGCCCGCCATGAGGCCGGTTTTTTCCCGCAGGGTAAGATCGCTGGCCTTGGGCAGTGCCATTGGATACCCGTAAATCTACCGCGACGCCTTGCGGTAGTCGTCGATGAATTTCCGGTTCTTCACGTATCCGTTCTCCACAAACCAGTCGACCGCACGGCGGATGGACTCATCCAGCGGAGTAAACTCCAGGCCCAGTTCGGTGCGGGCCTTGGTGTTATCGGTATACATGGGGTGACGCAGATAGCGGAGCGAGTCGCCAGTCACGGGCGGTTTCCTGTGCGAGACACGGGTGGACCAGGCCTCCAGCGCGTCGCCCAGCCAAATCGCCGGCTCGATCGGCACCGGAACCGCCCTGAACGGCACCCCGGTCACTTTCGAGACGCGGGTGAACAGGTCCTTCATCTGAAGGTTCTCGTTGCAGAGCAGATACCGTTCGCCGATGCGGCCTTTCTTCTCGGCCAGGAGGTGCCCTCTGGCCACATCGTCCACGTCCACCAGGTTGATGCCGCTGTTGAAATAGAACCGCATGAGGCCGTTCATCATCTCGACGAGCGACTGGCCGGTGGGCGTCGGGCCGATGTCGCCGGCGCCGATGGGACCGGTCGGGTTGCAGAAGACAATCGGCAGGCCTTCCTTGGCGAAGGTCAGGGCGTGCTCTTCGGCCAGCCACTTGGAGGTGATGTAGTCGTTGTGGTTTCCCTGATGGTTGTAGGCGGTCTTTTCGGTGGCCACCCCGCCGCCGTCTTCGTACCCGATGGCGGCGATGGACGACGTGAAGACGATCTTCTCGACATTCGCCCGGAGTGCGGCCCAGCAGACGTTCATGGCGCCGATGCAGTTCACTTCGAACATCCGCTCCCGGCGCGGCAGCCAGAGGGCATATATCGCCGCGAGATGAAACACCTTGTCGACGCCCTTCATGGCAGATTTGACGGCGTCGCGGTCGGTAATGTCCCCGGTTACTTTTTCATAACTGACGCCGTCTATGTTCTTCGTATTCTCGGTGGGGAGCACCATGACCCGCACGTCGCGGCCTTCGGCGACCAGCTGCTTCACGACATGCGATCCGATAAACCCGGCTCCGCCGGTAACGAGCGTTTTCATGGTTTCCCTCTCCGGCTCCGATCCTACCACGGCCCTGTCCGGCCAAAGAAAACGCCCGGTTCCGTCAGGGACCGGGCGTTTCGGTGAAAGTGCTTGAAGCGGGCTTATTCGGCCTTGGCTTCAGCTTCCTTCTTGGTGGAGGCCTTCTTCGCCTTCGGGGCGGCCTTGGCCTTGTCCCCGGCGGCAGCGCGGCGCTTGGCCGGCTTCTTCTTGGCTCCGCCGGCGGTCTCGGCCGGGAGGAACTCGATCAGCGACACCTTGGCGGCGTCGCCGGCGCGGGTCCCCAGCTTGATGATCCGGGTGTAGCCGCCCTGGCGGTCCTTGAACCGGGGGGCGAGCACGTCGAAGAGCTTCTTCACGGACACTTCCGAGCGAAGCTTGGCGAACGCGCGCTGGCGCAGCGTGTACTGCACGACCTTGTCGGCGCCGATGCCTTCCTTGCCGAGCGTGATGATCCGGTCGGCGAACCGGCGCAGTTCCTTCGCCTTGGCGTCGGTCGTGCGGATCTTCTCGTGGTCGATCAGCGAATTGAGCTGGTTGCGGAACATGGCCTTGCGGTGTTCCGTGCTGCGTCCGAACTTCTTTTCTCTGCGGTGATGGCGCATAACTGGCGTCCTTTAACTTGAGTTTTCTGTCCCTGAATTCCGTGCGTCGCCGCCGGAATCAGCCGAGCGTGCCGCCCGTGCCGCCGGACATCGGCATGGTCCAGCCTTCGATCTTCATGCCCAGGGCGAGGCCCATGCTCTCCAGCAGATCCTTGATCTCCTGAAGCGACTTGCGGCCGAAGTTCTTGGTCTTGAGCATTTCCGCTTCCGTGCGCTGCACGAGCTCGCCGATATAGCGGATGTTGGCGTTCTTGAGGCAGTTCGCCGACCGCACGGAGAGTTCGAGTTCGTCCACGGACTTGGAAAGGTATTCGTTCAGCTTCGCGGCCTGTTCCGCCGAGCTGGCGACGCCGCCCACGGTGGAGGAGGTCATCGTCTGCTGCGGTTCTTCTTCCTCGACGAAGTTGATGAAGATCTGGAGCTGCTTCTTGAGGATCGCGGCGGCGTAGGCGACCGCGTCGGCGGGCGTCACGGCGCCGTTGGTCCACACTTCGAGCACCAGCTTGTCGTAATCCGTGATCTGGCCGACGCGGGCCGAGGGAACCTGGAAGTTCACGCGGCGGATCGGGGAGAACATGGAGTCCAGCGGGATCGTGCCCACCGGGTCGCCTTCGCGGCGGTTACGCTCGGCCGGGACATAGCCCTTGCCCATGCGCACCACGGCTTCGATATTCAGCTCGCCGCCGCTCTGCAGCTCGGCGATGAACAGGTCGGGGTTCAGGATTTCGAGGTCGTGCGGCAGCTCGAAGTCGCTGGCCTTCACCGTGCGGGGGCCGTTGACCTTGAGCCGGATCGTGACCGGTCCTTCGGACTGGGCCTGGAAGATCACGTTCTTGAGGTTCAGGTTGATTTCGGTGACGTCCTGGACGACGCCGTTGATGGTCGTGAACTCGTGCTTCACGCCCTCGATCCGGACATGCGTGATCGCGGCGCCCTGGAGCGACGAGAGCAGGATGCGGCGGAGCGAGTTGCCGATGGTGATGCCGAAACCGCGTTCCAGCGGCTCCGCGACGAACTTGCCGTAGTTGGCAGTGCTTTCCTCGATGAGGAGCTTGTTCGGCTGGATGAGTTCGCGCCAGTTCCTGGAGATGAGCGACATAAGCTGTACCGTCCTTCTGCTTTCGGCTCCTGGACCCGTTCAGGAGACCCTACATAACCTGATCCCGATCAAAGGCAAATTCCGGACGGGATACCCTTCCCCGCCCGGATAAGCCCGGTAAACGCCTTACACGCGGCGCCGCTTCGGAGGGCGGCAGCCGTTGTGCGGAATGGGCGTTACATCCTTGATCGAGGTGATCTTGAGCCCGGCGGCGTTGAGCGCCCGGACGGCCGCTTCGCGGCCCGGTCCGGGACCCTTTACCTGCACGGCCACCGACTTCACGCCGACGCCCATCGCCTTCTGGGCGGCTTTTTCGGCGGCGACGCTGGCGGCGTACGGGGTGGACTTGCGCGAGCCCTTGAAGCCCGACCCGCCGGCCGTGCCCCACGAGATCACGTTGCCTGCCGTGTCGGCGATCGACACGATCGTGTTCGTGTAGGTCGCCTGGACGTGGGCAATGCCGTGGTCCACGCCGCGCATCTTCGCCTTCTTGACCTTGGGGGTCTTGGCGTCGGCGCCAGCTGCTGCCTGCGGTTCTTTGGTTTCGTCAGCCATGAGTCGTCTGCCTTCTGTTTCGGTCCTGCGGGCGACGGCGCCCGGGGACGTTCACGTTCCTGAAAACTACTTCGTTTCTTTCTTCTTGCCGGCGATCGTCTTGCGCGGGCCCTTGCGGGTCCGGGCATTGGTCTTGGTCCGCTGGCCGCGCACGGGCAGCGCCTTGCGGTGCCGCAGGCCGCGGTAGCAGCCCAGGTCCATGAGCCGCTTGATCGAGAGCGCCACGTCGCGGCGCAGATCGCCCTCGACCTTGAAACTCTGCTCGATCACGCGGCGGATCTCGGCGACTTCCGTCTCCGAGAGCTGGTCGGCCTTGCGGGCGCCATCGATCTTCGCGGCCTTGCAGATGTTCTGCGCGGTCTTGTTGCCGATGCCGTAGATGTAGGTCAGCGCCACATCGATGCGTTTGTTCTTCGGAATATCAATGCCTGAAATACGGGGCATGGTGGTCTCCTAAATTATCCCTGGCGCTGCTTGTGGCGCGGATTGGACGGACAGATCACGCGAAGCACGCCCTTGCGCTTCACGAGTTTGCACTTGGGACAACGTTTCTTGATGGATGCTCTGACTTTCATATTTTCTCCGGCGTTACCGCTGGTTCATTTCCTTTATTTGGCCCGGTAGGTGATTCGCCCCTTGGTCAGGTCGTAAGGCGAGAGCTCCACCGTCACTTTGTCCCCCGGCAGGATGCGGATGTAGTGCATCCGCATCTTTCCGGAGATATACGCGAGGATCTTGTGCCCGTTATCCAGTTCCACCCGGAACATGGCATTGGGAAGCGGCTCGATCACTTTCCCCTCGACTGTGATGGCATCTTCCTTGGGCATCCGGTCTCCGTGGTCCCGCACAACGCAGGGCCGCTTCTCATAGGCCTTCAGGCGGCTGCTGGCAACTGCGTCAGGATTTCCGGACCCTTGTCCGTAATCGCGATGCAGTGTTCGTAATGCGCCGACGGTTTCCCGTCCGCGGTCACGATGGTCCAGCCGTCGTCAAGTTTCCGCACTTCCCAGGTACCCAGATTGATCATCGGCTCTATGCAGATGACCATTCCGGCCCTGAGCCGCACGCCGCCGCCCGGCTTCCCGTAGTTGGGAATCTGGGGGGCTTCATGCAGGTTACGCCCGATGCCGTGGCCCACGAAATCGCGCACTACCCCGTAGCCGCGCGATTCACAGTAGGTTTGTACGGCGAAACCGATATCCCCGATGCGGTTACCCTCTCGGGCCTGCTCAATTCCCTTGAGCAGGCTTTCGCGGGTCGCCTCCATCAGGCGGCGTTTCTCTTCGCCCACTTCGCCCACCGCCACCGTCGTGGCTGAGTCGGAGTAGTAGCCGTCCAGAATGACGCCGAAATCCACACTGACGATATCGCCGTTCTCGAGCTTGCGCTTCGAGGATGGAATACCGTGAACAACCTCTTCGTTCACCGACACGCAGAGCGTGCCCGGAAAACCCTGGTAGCCCTTGAAGGCGGGCTTGCAGCCGGCCTTGCGGGTCCACTCTTCGGCCAGCCGGTCCAGATCGAGCGTCGTCATGCCGGCCTTGGCCACTTCCTGCATGCGCGCGAGGATCTCCGCCACCACACGTCCCGCGGAACGCATGATCCGGACCTCGTCCCTGGATTTGAGCTCGATCGCCATCTCTAACCTTATGCCAGCGCTTTCAGCAGGTCCGAATTCACCGAATCGACCGCCCGGTTGCCGTTGATCACCGTCAGACGGCTCTTCTTCTGGTAGTAACCGCTCAGCGGCCGGGTCTGCTCGTGATAAACCTTGAGCCGCTCGCGGATGACGTCCGGCTTGTCGTCCGCCCGCTGCGTCAGCGTGCCGCTCTTGCCGCAGTTGTCGCAGGTGTCGGGCTTTTTCGTCGGGTTCGCCTCCACGTGCCAGATCGCTCCGCAGCTGGAGCAGGTCCGCCGGCCCGAAAGCCGCGTCACGACGACATCGTCCGGAACGTCGATCTCGATCACCCGGGGCAGGGAGCGCTTGCGCTCGGAGAGCATCTTGTCCAGAGCTTCGGCCTGCGCGATCGTCCGCGGGAAACCGTCCAGGATGTAACCGTTCTTCGTGTCGGCCTGGGTGAGCCGTTCGCCCATCACGCCAATCACGACCTCGTCCGGCACGAGCTTGCCGCCGTCCATGTATTCCTTGGCCTTGAGACCCACCGGCGTGCCGGCGGCCTTCGCAGCGCGCAGCATGTCGCCGGTCGAAAGCTGGGGAATACCCTTCGCTTCCGAGGCCACACGCGCCTGCGTGCCCTTTCCGGCGCCCGGTGCGCCGAGGAATATCACGGAGAGTTCGCTCATATGCGGCGACGCCCCTTGATCTTGTTGAGCGCCGAACCTTCCATGAGGGAGTCGTACTTGGTGTTACGCAGGTGATCGGCAATCTGGCGGAACGTGTCGAGAGCGACACCTACGCAGATCAGCACGCTGGTGCCGCCGAAGAAGAACGTCACGCCGGTTCCGCGCGTCAGGCTGTAGGGCAGGATCGCGCAGATGGCGACCAGATACAGGCCGCCGATGAACGTGAGGCGGGTCATGATCGGCCGGATGAAGTTGGCCGTCTGCGTGCCGGGACGGATACCCGGTACGAAGCCGCCGTTACGCTTGATGTTCTCGGCCATCTCGTCCGGATTGAAGATGATCGACGTGTAGAAGAACGCGAAGGCGATGATCAGCACGCCGAACACGAACGAATACAGCCAGTGGCTCGGATTCAGCCAGTCGCCCAGCGGGCGGATCACGTCTACGACCAGCCGCGGCCACAGGTTCTGGAAGAACGTGTTCGTGGCCTTCACTTCCACATCCTGTGTGATGCCGGCGATCGTCGGGAGGAACACGAGCAGCGAGCTCGCGAAAATCGGCGGAATGACGTTCGAGGGGTTCAGCTTGAGCGGCAAGTAGGACTTCTGCGCCTGCGTCTGCCGGCGGCCCACGAGCCGGCCGGGATACTGGACAGGAATCCGGCGCTCGGCCTGCTCCATGTAGATGATACCGACCAGCGAGCCGACGATGATCACGCCGATCATGATGGCGCCGATCGGGTTGATCGTTTCCTGGTTGATCTGCTGGATGAATCCGCCCATGGCGCCGGGGATCGAGGTCACGATACCGGCGAAGATTATGAGCGAGATGCCGTTGCCGATGCCGGAACGGGTCACCTGCTCGCCCAGCCACATCACGAAGATGGAGCCGCAGGTGAGCGAAATGGCCGCGGTCGCGACGAAGAGCGGGCCCGGTTCACGCACGACCGGCACGCCGCCCGGGGCGACGGCCGTCTGAAGGCTCGTGGAGATGACGGTCGCCTGGATCATGCACAGCACCACCGACAGGTAGCGCGTGTACTGGTTGATCTTCTGGCGGCCGGTCTCGCCTTCCCGCTGCAGTTCCTTGATTTCAGGAAGCACTTCGCCGAGCAGCTGGAAGATAATGGACGACGTCACGTAGGGCATGATGCCGAGCGCGAAGACGGAGAAGCTCCGCAGCGCGCCGCCCGAGAACAGGTTGAACAGGGTCACGATGGAACCCTGCGATCCGAAGGTCAGTTCGAGGTATCCGCGCATGGCCTGCGGATTGATTCCCGGCGTCGGCACAATGATGCCCAGCCGGTAAATGAGGAGCACCCCAACCGTAAAAAGGACTCGCGTCTGAAGCTCGGTGAGCTTCTTCGGATTGAACGTGGGTGTCGTATCCGCCATGCGCTCTTTCTACCCCTGGTCTTTCCCTGTGAACCGTTCCGGCAATCCGGTCCGGCTCAGGCCTTCGCTTCGGCGGCCTTGGCCCGCGGCGACGGCAGTACCTGTACGGAACCGCCGGCACTCTCGATCTTCTTCTTCGCGCCGTCGCTGAACCGGTGGGCCGTTACCTTGAGGGCGGCCTTGAGATCCCCGTTGCCGAGAACCTTCACGAGGTCCGTGGCCGACTGGATCAGCCCGGCGCTCAGCAGCGTCTCGGGGGTAATCTCCCCGTTCAGCTTCTCGAGCTGGCAGATGTTCACGATCTGCCAGGTCTGGCGGAACACGTTGGTGAAGCCGGTCTTCGGAAGACGGCGGTGCAGAGGCGTCTGGCCGCCTTCATAGCCGCGCTTCTTCTTGCTGCCGGTGCGGGAGCCATAGCCCTTGTGGCCGCGGCCGGACGTTTTGCCCAGCCCCGAGCCGATACCGCGGCCGAGCCGCTTCACGGACTGTTTGCTGCCTGACGGCGGACGGAGTTCGCTCAGTTTCATTTTTTGTTTTCCTCCACGACCGATACCAGCTGCGGGACTCTGGCGATCATGCCGCGAATGGCCGGTGTGTCGTTGACCTCCACCTCGTGGTGGCGGCGGCGTAGACCAAGTCCCCGCACTGTCGCGCGGGCCCGGTCTGTACAGGTGATCAGGCCGCCGGTCTGGCGAATCCTGATTTTCTTCTGCGCACCCATGCCGAATACCTCTCGATCCAATATCTCTAGTCGCGGCGGGGACCCTTGCGGTACCGCCGCGCAGTCAATCAACTCAGGAAGCCGCGGCTTCCGGCTTCTTCTCGGCGTTCGTGCCGCGGCGGGTCGCGATCATCTGCTCGCTGTGAAGCTGGGAAAGCCCCTCGAACACCGCCTTGACGACGTTGTGCGGGTTGCTCGAACCCAGGCTCTTGGTGAGCACGTTCTTGACGCCCATGGCTTCAAGAATGGCGCGCACCGCACCGCCGGCGATGACGCCCGTTCCGGATCCGGCCGGGCGCATGAACACCTTGCCGGCGCCGAAGTGGCCCGTCACTTCGTGCGGGAGCGTTCCGTCCACGACCGGGAAGTGTTTCATCGCCCGCTTGGCGCGTTCGATGGACTTCTTGATCGCGTCCGGCACTTCGTTCGCCTTGCCGAGACCCCAGCCCACCCGTCCGCGCTCGTCGCCGACGATGATGAGGGCCGAGAAACTGAAGCGGCGGCCGCCCTTGACGACCTTGGCCGAACGGTTGACGGCCACGATCTTCTCGACGAGACCTTCGTCCCGGTCTCCGCGATCGCGGCGGCCGCGGCCTTCGCCTCTTCCTCTTGGTTCACCCGGATTTGCCATAACTCTTAGAACTCCAGTCCCGCGGCGCGTGCCGCGTCGGCCAGGGCTTTCACCTGTCCATGGTAGGCGTATCCGCCGCGGTCGAAGACAACCTTCTGCACCTTGGCGGCTTTCGCCTTCTCGGCCACGAGCGTGCCCACCTGCTTGGCGGCATCGACCGTTCCGGTCTTCTTGATCTTGCCCTTGAGATCCTTCGACAGGGTCGAGGCCGACACGAGCGTCTTGCCCGCGCCGTCATCGATCACCTGAGCGTAGATGTGCTTGTTGCTGCGGTACACGGCCAGCCGGGGGCGCTCGGGCGTGCCCGAAAGCTTCTTGGTGATCCGGGTGTGGCGCAGATCCCGCCGTTCTTTACGATCTTCGATTTTCGGCATGTGCTTCCTACCTTGCGGTCCAGGGCCAGATTACTTCTTGGCCTTGCCTTCCTTGCGGCGGATAACCTCGCCGGAATAACGGATACCCTTGCCCTTGAACGGTTCGGGGGGACGGACCCCGCGCACCGTGGCGGCAAGCTGTCCGAGCACGGCTTTGTCCGGGCCCGACAGGTTGATGAGCGTCTGGTTCTTTTCGACCGTGCAGGTCACGCCCGCCGGCAGCGGGATTTCGACCTGGTGGGTGAACCCGATGTTGAGCACGAGCGTCGCCTTGCCCTTCATCTCGGCGCGGAAACCGACGCCTTCCAGTTCGAGCGACCGCGTGAAGCCGGTCGAGCAGCCCTTGAGCAGGCTGCTGGCGAGCGCCCAGGTGGTGCCCCACACGGGCGTCACCGCGCTCTTGTCGCCGCGCCAGTTGACGCTGATCTCGTTCTTGTTCTGGACGATCTCCACTTCCTTCGGAATCGGCATGGAGAGCGTGCCCTTGGGACCCTTCACTTCGAAGAGACCCGGCTTGATCTGGACGGAGGCTCCCTGGGGGAGCGCTACCGGCTTGCGTGCAATTTTCGACATGACCTGACCTCTTCTCCTGTCCTGCGGGATTTCCGCGGACTACCAAACCCGGCAGAGCAGCTCGCCGCCCACGTTCTGGGCGCGCGCGTCGGCATCCGACATGACGCCCCGGGGCGTCGACACGATTGCGATTCCAAGGCCGTTCTTCACGGCCGGGATTTCCGTCGCGCCGAAATACACCCGGCGGCCCGGACGCGAGATTCTCTCGATCCCCTGGATCACGCCGAACCGGCCGCGCGTGTACTTGAGGCCGATGCGGAGCTTGGGGCGTTCGCCTTCCTTGGCCACCTTCTCGACGCCGTTCACGAAACCGTGGTGCGCGAGAATGCCGGCGATACTTTCCTTCAGCTTCGAATACGGAACGTCGACAGAGTCCTTGCGGGACATGGCGCCGTTGCGGATGCGGGTGAGAAGATCGGCGATCGGATCACTGACTAGCGTGCTCATAATATTCGCTTTCCTCTTACCAGCTCGACTTGGTCACGCCGGGCAGCTGACCCTTGGTGGCGAGTTCCCGGAAACACAGACGGCACATATCGAAGTCACGCAGGTAGGCGCGGGACCGGCCGCAGCGTGGGCAGCGGTTGTACCGCCGGACCGAGAACTTCGGTTTCTGCACGGCTTTCAGCCGCATGCATTTCTTAGCCATTGGTAACCAATACCTCTTTCAATCAGGCCCGGAAGGGGAACCCGAGTGCACCGAGAAGGGCGCGCCCTTCCTCGTCGGTTTTTGCCGTGGTGATGATGGAGATGTTCATTCCCTTGACCTTGTCCGTGTTGTCGAAATCGATCTCGGGGAAGATGATGTGTTCGCGGATGCCCAGCGTGTAGCAGCCGCGGCCGTCGAAGCTCTTGGGCGGTATGCCCTTGAAATCGCGGACGCGGGGAAGCGCGAGCGTCACGAGACGGTCGGCGAATTCCCACATGTTGCCGGCCCGCAGGGTGACGAACGTGCCCACCGGGACGCCGGCGCGCAGCTTGAAGTTCGCGATCGACTTCTTGGAGCGCGTGACGACCGGACGCTGACCCGTGATCGCCATCAGTTCGTTGACGGCGTTCTCGATCACCTTCAGGTTCGTGCCCGCTTCGGAGTGGCGGCCAAGACCCATGTTGATGACGATCTTGACGAGCCGCGGAACCTCCATGGGGTTCTTGTACTTGAACTGCTCCATGAGCTTCGGAACGGCTTCCGTCTTGTACTTCGCGCGGAGACGGGGCTCGGGACCCTTTTCAGGACCCTTCTCGTTCGTCTGCGCGGCGATCTGACGCCGGCTGCTCTTCTTCTCGGCAGCTCCGCCCTGGGGCTTGGGCCCCTTGGTTGCGCCGCTCTCTGGTTTCTTTTCCGTCGCCATCTTGCCTGCTTATCCTCCGGACCGGTTTCGGAAGGACCCCTGTCCCTCCGGTCTCCGCGCCCTGGTTAAAATTCCTATTCGAGCGCCGCGCCGCTCTTGGCCGACACGCGGATGCGCTTTCCGTCTTTCTTCTCGATGCGGATCCGGGTCGCCTGGTCCTTGGCGCTGTCCCAGAACTTCACCTTCGACACCGGGATCGGGGCCTCGCGCTTGACGATGCCGCCGGCCTGGTTCGCCTGGCTGGGCTTGGTGTGGCGGCTGATCATCCGCACGCCCTTCACCACGACCTTGCCGGTCTTGGGGATCACCTTAAGGACTTCGCCCTTGGTGCCCCGTTCCGAGCCGCTGATGACGACGACCGTGTCGCCCTTCTTGATACGGAATCTGCTTGGCGTCTCCATGACTCTTAGAGAACCTCCGGTGCGAGCGAAATGATCTTCATAAAGTTGCGGGCGCGCAGTTCGCGGGCCACCGGGCCGAAGATACGCGTGCCCACGGGCTCGCCTTCCTTGTCCACGATGACCGCCGAGGCGCCGTCGAAGCGGATGTAGGACCCGTCCGTGCGGCGGATCGGGAACGCCTGGCGGACGATGACCGCCTTCACCACTTCGCCCTTCTTCACCTTGGATGTCGGCATGCACTCGCGCACCGAGCAGACGACGATGTCGCCCACTTCGGCATAGCGGCGTCTCGTGCCACCGAGCACCTTGATGCACATGACCTTCTTGGCGCCGGAGTTGTCGGCGACATCCATTATGGACTGCATCTGAATCATGGCTTACCTGCTCCTTGAATCGATCTGGACCGGCTTCCCGGTATTCAGACGCTCTTGCCCTTCACCACTACGCGGACCAGCGTCCAGCGCTTGGTCTTCGACAGCGGGCGTGTTTCGCGAACCTCGACCATATCGCCGTTCTTCGACTCGTTCTGCTCGTCGTGGAAGTGAAAGCGCGACCGGCGACGGACGAACTTCTTGTACATCGGGTGCTGGACGAGCCGGGTGACTTCCACCGTGCGCGTCTTGGCGGCGCCGTCTGAAACGACCAGACCCGTGCGGATCTTGGCTTTCTTGTGACGCGCCTTCGGGGCGCTGGTTTGCTGTGCTTCGCTCATGGACAATTGCTCCGTTTACTTCTTGGCGCGTGCTTTTTTGGCGGCCGGGACCTTGGTTTCCGCTTTGGCTGCAGGGGCGGCCGGCTGCTTCGCCTCGCCCTTGCGCTCGCTCAATACCGTCTGGCAGCGGGCGATCATGTGGCGCAGAATGCCCAGCTCCGCCGTGTTCTCGACGCGTTCGGTGACGCCCTTGAACCGGATGTCCCGCAGGCGGGCATTGGCTTCGCGGATACGCGACTCGATTTCCTTGGTCGCCAGTTCCCGGACTTCAGCTGCTGTGTTGAGGATATCCATCAGACCAGTCCTTCCTCGCGGTGAATGATCTTCGTCTTGAAGGGCAGCTTCGCGCGGGCCAGCTGGAACGCTTCCAGGGCGACATCCGGCGGCACGCCTTCCATCTCGAAGATGATCCGTCCCGGCTTGACCACGCAGACCCAGTATTCCGGGGCGCCCTTGCCTTTACCCATGCGGGTTTCGACGGGCTTCTTGGTGATCGGCTTGTCGGGGAACACCCGGATCCAGAGACGGCCCACACGCTTCACCTTGCGGGTGATCGCGATACGGCCGGCCTCGATCTGGCGCTGCGTGATGTTGCCACGATCCAAGGCCTGGATTCCGATTTCGCCGAAGGACAGGGACGTGCCCCGCTTCGCGTTTCCCCAATTGCGCCCCCGCTGGACCTTACGGTAACGGGGTTTAGACGGCATCAACATGGTTCAAGACTCTCCTGAATCGTTAACTCTGAGTGCGTTTCAGACCGCTGCCTGGGGAGCCGGGGCTCCCTGAGCGCGCGCGCCCGGGCTCGGCCGGTCGCCGATGATGTCGCCCTTGTAGATCCACACCTTCACGCCGATGCACCCGTAGGTGGTCTCGGAGCGGGCAAAACCGTAATCGATGTCCGCGCGGAGCGTATGGAGCGGCACGCGGCCTTCCAGGTACCACTCGTGACGGGCCATTTCGGCGCCGCCCAGGCGGCCGCTGCAGGCCACGCGGAACCCCTTGGCGCCGAGCCGCATCGTCGTCTGCACGGCTTTCTTCATCGCGCGGCGGAACGCCACGCGGCGCTGGAGCTGCAGCGCGATATTCTCGGCCACCAGCTGCGCGTCGATTTCGGCGCGGCGGACCTCGATCGGATGAATGTAGAGCTCGCTCTTGGTCAGCTTCTGGAGTTCGGCCTTGAGCTGTTCCAGCGACGCACCGCGCTTGCCGATGATGAGACCCGGACGGGCGACGTGGATGTACACCTTCGTCTCTTTCGGGTAGCGCTCGATCTCGACCTTGCTGATGCCGGCTTCGTACAGGCGCTTCTTGATGAGGTCACGGATCTTGATGTCCTCATGGAGCTGCGTCGTGTATTTCTTGCCCTCGGCGAACCAGCGGCTTTCCCAGCCACGGATCACACCGACTCTGAAACCTACTGGATTGATTTTCTGACCCATAAATCCGCTTCTTTCCTGGTTCGCTTACTTCTTCTTGGCGGCGACATCGTCGACGACGACGGTGATGTGGCTCGTGCGCTTCTTGATCGGGCTCGCGCGTCCCTGCGCGCGGGGCGTGAAGCGCTTGATCCGCGGTCCTTCGTCAATCATCAGCGTCTGCACGCGCAGGCCGTCGATATCGGCGCCGTGGCGGTCGGCCGCGTTGGCGGCAGCCGACTGGATCACTTTCGCGATCATGTCGGCGCCTTTGCGCGGCGTGAGCTTGAGACGGGTGATCGCCTCGTTCACGGGCTGGCCCCGGACCATGCCGGCGATTTCCTTGAGCTTCCTCGGGGAGATGCGGCCGTATCTGAGTATTGCGCGGGCTTCCATCACTGAACCTTTCCGTGAAGTAATCTGATTACTTGACGACTTTCTTGTCGCCCGAATGACCGTTGAAGGTGCGCGTCGGGGCGAATTCGCCGAGCTTGTGGCCGACCATGTTGTCGGTCACGTAGACGGGCACAAACTTGCGGCCGTTGTGAACGAGGAACTGGACGCCGATAAAATCGGGGGTGATGACCGAGCGGCGCGACCAGGTCTTGATCGCCTTCGCATCGCGGGCTTTGCCGGAGGAGGCCACCTTCTTTTCGAGGTGGACGTCCACGAACGGGCCTTTCTTGATACTGCGCGACATGGATTATCCTCTCTTCCCGGGCTGGCGACGCGTGACGATGAACCGCTGCGTGCGCTTGTTGGCGCGGGTCTTGTAACCCTTGGTCGGCATGCCCCACGGGGACACCGGATGCGGGTTACCCTGGCCGGCCTTGCCTTCACCGCCGCCATGCGGATGATCGCACGGGTTCATGACGGCGCCGCGGACGGTCGGGCGGATACCCTTCCAGCGCGAGCGGCCGGCCTTGCCGATGGTGATGTTTTCGTGATCCGGGTTGCTCACCTGGCCCACCACAGCGCGGCAGTCCTGGTGAATACGGCGGATTTCGGTGGAGGGGAGACGGATCAGCGCGTAGTCGCCGTCGCGGCCGAGGAGCTGCGCTCCCGAACCGGCCGAGCGCACGATCTGGCCGCCCTTGCCCTGCTTGAGCTCGATGTTGTGGATGACCGTGCCGTCGGGGATGTTCCGCAGCGGCAGGCAGTTGCCCGGGAGGATGTCGGCCTTCACGCCGCTCTCCACGGTCGCACCGACTTTGAGACCCACCGGCGCCACGATGTAGCTCTTCTCGCCGTCCTTGTAGCAGAGCAGCGCGATACGGGCCGTACGGTACGGGTCGTACTGGATCGACAGCACCGTCGCCGGCACACCGTCCTTTTCGCGGCGGAAATCCACCTGCCGGTAACGCCGCTTGTGACCGCCGCCGATGTGGCGGGTCGTGATGCGGCCCCGGTTGTTGCGGCCGCCGGAGCGCTTGCCGCCCTTCAGCAGCGAACGCTCGGGGGTGGCGCCCCGGGTGATCTCGTCGAAACCGGAGACGGTCATGTGCCGTCTTCCAGCGCTCGTCGGTTTGAATGTCTTCATCGGCATGGCTTGTTGTCCTCAGTTTTCCGCTGTGAAAGGCGGATCACTTCACTCCGAGAATTTCGTCGATGGTTTCGCCGGCGGGCAGGGTCACGATGGCCTTCTTGCGGAAGGGCATACGGACACGGCCGCTCTTGCGGTTCTTGAACTTGCCGCGGACGACCATCGTCCGGACCGAAGATACCTTCTTCTTGTAAAGCGCCTGGACCGCTTCGGCGATCTGGATCTTGTTGGCGCCCAGCGGAACCTCGAACACGTACTGGTTCTTGGCGCGCAGATCGGTGGCCCGTTCGGTCACGACCGGCTTGATCAGGATGTTGTTCGGATCGGTAAACACGATGGAATCTCCCAGTCTCTCTTACAGCCGGCCTCAGGCCGCTACGCGCTTTTCCACGCCGTCGACGGCGTCCTTCAGGATCACGAGGTTCTCGTAACGGACCACGTCGTAGGGGTTCAGACCTTCGACCGGAAGCACCTTCACCTTCGAGAGGTTGCGCGCCGCCAGCGTCAGGTTCTTCTCGTAAACGGAGGTCACAATCAGGACCGTGCCCGTCATCTCGAGCTCCGCGATGGCGGCCTTGACGTACTTGGTCTTGGTCTCGGGCAGCGGAACCGACTCCACCACCGTCACCTTGCCACCGCGCTGCTTGTCGGAAAGCGCGCTGGCCAGAGCGAGCTTGGCGACCTGCTTGTTGACGCCCTGCTCGTAGCTGCGGGGGATCGGGCCGAACATCGTTCCGCCGCCCCGCCACAGAGGCGACCGGTTCGAACCGGCGCGCGCGCCGCCCGTGCCCTTCTGCTTCTTGGGCTTCTTGCCGCCGCCGCGCACTTCGCTCTTGACCTTGGTCTTGTGCGTGCCGCGGCGCCGCTTGGCGAGCTGGGCCGTGACCACCTGGTGAACAACGCCCTTCTTGGACGACACCGAAGTGATCTTCTCGCTCAGCCCTGCACCCTTGACGGACTTCACGCCCGACTTGGTCTTGCCCGATTTCGCTTTTTTCTTATCCGCCATGACAGCTTGCCTCTGCTCCACCAGCCCCTGGCTAGTTGAGCTTGATCTCCACATCCACGCCGGCCGCCAGATCGAGCTTCATCAGCGCGTCTACCGTCTGCGAGGTCGGTTCCAGAATGTCCAGAAGCCGCTTGTGGGTGCGGACTTCGAACTGGTCACGGGACTTCTTGTCGCAATGCGGCGACCGGAGAACCGTGTACTTGCTGATCCGGGTCGGGAGCGGGATCGGCCCCGAAACGCGCGCGCCGGTGCGGCGTGCCGTGTCGAGGATCTCCCGTGCGGACTGGTCCAGCAGCTTGTAGTCGAACGCCTTCAGACGTATGCGAATCTTCTGCGAATTCATCGGTCTCTAAGTCCTTCGTCTCTGACTGCGGATCGTCCGCGCCCAGGAAGCTTTCCTGCTTGCCTAACTCTTGTTTCGCTTACGCGATAATCTCTGCGACGACGCCAGCGCCCACGGTGCGTCCGCCTTCGCGGATGGCGAACCGCAGCTGCTTGTCCATGGCGATCGGGGTAATGAGTTCCACCTCGATCGTCACGTTGTCGCCCGGCATCACCATTTCCGTGCCCGCCGGAAGCTTCACGTTGCCCGTCACGTCCGTCGTCCGGAAATAGAACTGCGGACGGTAGCCGTTGAAGAACGGCGTGTGACGGCCGCCCTCTTCCTTCGTGAGCACGTACACTTCGCCCGTGAACTTCGTGTGCGGCGTGATCGATCCCGGCTTCGCCAGAACCTGTCCGCGCTCCACTTCTTCCTTCTTCGTGCCCCGGAGCAGCACGCCCACGTTGTCGCCCGCCTGGCCCTGGTCGAGCAGCTTGCGGAACATCTCCACTCCCGTGCACGTCGTCTTCTGCGTCGCCCGCAGGCCCACGATCTCGATTTCGTCGCCCACCTTGACGATCCCCTTCTCGACACGGCCCGTCACCACGGTGCCGCGGCCCGAGATCGAGAACACGTCTTCCACCGGCATCAGGAACGGCTGGTCCAGCGGACGCTCCGGCTGCGGGATGTAGCTGTCGACCGCTTCCATCAGCTTCATGATCGACTGCGATCCCAGCTCCCCCGCGTCGCCTTCCAGCGCCATCTTGGCCGAGCCCTTCACGATCGGGATCTGGTCGCCCGGGAACTTGTACTGCTTGAGCAGTTCACGCACTTCCAGCTCCACCAGGTCCAGCAGCTCCTTGTCTTCCACCATGTCCACCTTGTTCAGGTAAACCACGATGAACGGAACGCCTACCTGGCGCGCCAGCAGGATGTGCTCGCGCGTCTGCGGCATCGGGCCGTCGGCCGCACTCACCACCAGGATCGCGCCGTCCATCTGCGCCGCGCCCGTGATCATGTTCTTGACGTAGTCGGCGTGGCCCGGGCAGTCGACGTGCGCGTAGTGGCGCTTCGACGTCTCGTATTCCACGTGCGCCGTGTTGATCGTGATGCCGCGAGCCTTCTCTTCCGGTGCGTTGTCGATCTGGTCATACGCGCGCGCCTGCGCCATCCCCTGCTTCGACAGAACCGTCGTGATCGCCGCCGTCAGCGTCGTCTTCCCGTGGTCCACGTGACCGATCGTTCCGATGTTGCAGTGCGGTTTCGTGCGCTCAAACTTCTCTTTCGACATGACGTGTTCCTTCTCTTACTTCCCTGAGTTTTAAGGTGTCCCTTGGGCTTTCAGATCAACGCTGCGCCGCGGCCCCCTGGGCCTTGGCGATGATTTCCTTCTGTATGTTCGGCGGTACCGGCGCGTAGTGCGAGAACTGCATCGTGTAGCTGGCGCGGCCCTGGGTCGCCGAGCGCAGGTCGGTCGAGTAACCGAACATCTCGCTGAGCGGGATGTCGGCCGTGACGATCTGCATGCCCGCGCGCGGGGTCGTCTGCTTGATGATGCCGCGGCGGCTGTTCAGGTCGCCGATGACGCCGCCCATGTAATCTTCCGGTACGATGACTTCGACGCCCATGATCGGTTCGAGAATCTGGGGCTTCGCCTGAAGACCCGCTTCCTTGAACGCCATGGAGCCGGCGATGCGGAACGAAAGTTCGTCGGAGTCGACGTCGTGGTACGAACCGTCGAACAGCGCAACCTTGACGTCCACCACTGGATAACCGGCCAGGATGCCGCGGCCCAGCGCTTCGGCGATACCCTTGTTCACGGCGGGGATGAATTCGCGCGGAACGACGCCGCCCTTCACCTCGTCGATGAACTCGTAGCCCTTGCCTACTTCGTTCGGCTCGATGCGGATCCAGACGTGGCCGTACTTGCCGCGGCCGCCGGTCTGGCGGACGAACTTGCCTTCGGCTTCGGCCGAGGCGGTGATCGATTCGCGGTAGGCCACCTGCGGCTTGCCGACGTTCGATTCGACCTTGAATTCGCGCTTCAGGCGGTCGACGATGATTTCGAGATGGAGCTCGCCCATGCCGCCGATCAGCGTCTGGGAGGTTTCCTCGTCCGTGCGCATGCGGAAGCTCGGATCTTCGGTGGCGAGCTTGGAGAGGCCCATGCCCATCTTTTCCTGGTCGGCCTTCGTCTTGGGCTCGATAGCGATCCAGATCACGGGCTCCGGGAAGTCCATGGCTTCGAGCAGCACCGGCTTTTCCACGCTGCAGATCGTGTGACCCGTAATCGTGTCGCGCAGGCCCACGGCGGCGGCGATGTCGCCGGCATACACTTCCTTGATCTCTTCACGCTTGTTGGCGTGCATCTTCAGGATGCGGCCGATGCGCTGCGTGTTGCCCGTCTTCGCGTTCAGGATCGTGTCGCCCGTGTTGAGCGTGCCCGAATAGACGCGGAAGAAGGTGAGCTGTCCGACGTAGGGATCGTTGATGATCTTGAACGCCAGCGCGGCGAAGGGGTCGGTGTCGTTGGCCTTGCGTTCAAGGATAACGTCGGGACGGCCCGGCTCGGTGCCCTTCATCGGCGGCTTGTCGAGCGGCGACGGCAGAAAGTCGATCACGGCGTCCAGCATCGGCTGGATACCCTTGTTCTTGAACGCGGTGCCGCAGATCATCGGAATGAGCTTGATGGAGATGCAGGCGCGGCGAAGCCCCGCCTTGATGTCGGCGACGGTGATTTCCTTGCCTTCCAGGAACTTCTCGCCCACGGCGTCGTCCGCATCGGCGACGGCCTCGATGAGCTTTTCGCGCCATTCAGCGGCCTGTTCCTTCAGGTCTTCCGGAATCGGGCCGACGACATAGTCGGCACCCATGGTCTCGTCCTTGTACGTGATGCCGCGCATCTCGATCAGGTCGACGACGCCGATGAACTTGTCTTCCGCGCCGATCGGAATCTGGATCGCCGCCGGACGTGCGCCCAGCTTCGACTTGATCTCGTCGTACACGTTGAAGAAGTCCGCGCCCACGCGGTCCATCTTGTTGACGAACGCGATGCGGGGGACCTTGTACTTGTCGGCCTGGCGCCACACCGTCTCGGATTGCGGCTGCACGCCGGCGACGGCGCAGAACACGGCGCACGCGCCGTCGAGCACCTTGAGCGAGCGCTCGACTTCGATCGTGAAGTCCACGTGGCCCGGCGTGTCGATGATGTTGAGGCGGTGGTCTTTCCAGAAGGCGGTCGTCGCGGCGGACGTGATCGTGATGCCGCGTTCCTGCTCCTGCTCCATGTAGTCCATGGTCGCGGTGCCTTCGTGCACTTCGCCGATCTTGTAGTTGACGCCCGTGTAATACAGCACGCGTTCGGTCGCAGTGGTCTTGCCGGCATCGATGTGAGCCATGATGCCGAAGTTACGGTAGCGTTCTAGCGGTGCATTACGAGGCAAGGTGAAAACTCCTGATCGGGGGCGAAACTAAGGGGCCGGCCGTTGGCCGCCGGTTACCAGCGGTAGTGCGAGAACGCCTTGTTGGCGTCCGCCATCTTGTGGGTGTCTTCCCGCTTCTTGACGGCGTTGCCGCGGTTGGAGGCGGCGTCGAGAATCTCGGCGGCGAGCTTTTCCTTCATGGAACGGCCCGAGCGCGACGACGCGTACTCGATGATCCAGCGCATGCCGAGCGAGGTGCGGCGCTCCGGACGGACTTCCACTGGAACCTGGTAGGTCGAACCGCCGACGCGGCGGCTTTTGACTTCCACGGCCGGGCGCACGTTGTCGAGCGCCTTGCGGAACACCTCGAGCGGGTCCTGCCCGCTCTTTTGTCCGATATTTTCCATGCAACCGTACACGATCTGCTCGGCAACGGCCTTCTTGCCGTGCTGCATGATCGTGTTCACGAAACGTGTGACGAGCTGACTGTGATAAACAGGGTCCGAAAGGACCTCGCGCCGCGTAGCGCGTGATTTCCGTGCCATGGTTTCCTCGACTTAAGCGGCGGGCCGGTCCGACCAAACGGTTTCCGGTCCACCTCGCCTTTGGTTGTCTGGGGATCTGAAGCAGGTTCTCTTGGATCCTGCCCCCTTAACCCCCGGGTTAAAAACTACTTCGGCCGCTTCACGCCGTACTTGGAACGGCTCTGCTTGCGGTTTGCGACTCCGGTCGTGTCCAGATGCCCGCGAACGATGTGGTAACGCACGCCCGGGAGGTCCTTCACACGGCCTCCGCGGATGAGCACCACCGAGTGTTCCTGCAGGTTGTGGCCTTCGCCCGGGATATAGCTCGTCACTTCGTAACCGTTCGTCAGGCGCACGCGGGCGACCTTGCGGACGGCGGAGTTCGGCTTCTTCGGTGTCGTCGTATAGACGCGCACGCAGACGCCGCGCCGCTGGGGGCACTGCGTCAGCGCCGGAGACTTTGTCCGGACAATGTCCCGTTTCCGGGCACTACGAACCAGCTGGTTGATGGTCGGCATCGTGTATAAACGCTCTTCTTCTCATCCAGTGCCGGAATTCACATACATTGCAGGGACCCGGACCGGCCCTTTTCGGTGGCCTGCCGTTACCCTGTAAGTATCCGAAATTACTCGGCTTTTTGATCTACTGAACCCACCACTTGAACGGCTTTTCCGTTCAGGGAGCCCCGCTTATAGCAGCAGCACCCCCCTGCGTCAAGAACAATGGGCCCGGAATCCTGTTCCGGGCCCATTTGGGGTCCAGTTAATTAGTTTGCGGCCGTGCCGGTTCCTTCCGGAACCGCCGCTTCGTCCTGACCTTCGGCGATGATCTCGTAGTCCACCGTATGGTAGGCCTCGTTGCCCGTGCCAGCCGGAATGAGACGTCCCATGATGACGTTCTCCTTGAGGCCGCGCAGCAGGTCCACCTTGCCGTTGATCGACGCGTCCGTGAGCACCCGGGTGGTCTCCTGGAAGGAGGCCGCCGAAATGAAGCTCTCGGTCGCCAGACTCGCCTTGGTGATACCGAGGAGCAGCAGGTCGGCCGAGGCCGGGCGTCCGCCCTTTTCGATCACTTCCTGGTTCACTTCCTGGAAGCGCCACTTCTCGACACGGTCGCCCTTGAGGAACGCGGTGTCGCCCGGATCGTTGATCTCGACCTTGCGCATGATCTGGCGGACGATCGACTCGATGTGCTTGTCGTTAATCTTCACGCCCTGGAGCCGGTAGACTTCCTGGATGCCGTCCACGAGGAACCGCGCCAGTTCCTTTTCACCGAGGACCGCCAGAATGTCGTGCGGGTTCGGGTTGCCGTCGGTAAGCGCCTCGCCCGCGCGGACGAAGTCGCCTTCGTGCACGGTAATGTGCTTGCCGCGCGGGATGAGATAGTCACGCGGTTCGCCCAGCTGCGTGCCTTCGTGATCGCGCGGAGTGACGACCAGCTTGCGCTTGCCCTTCATGTCCTTGCCGAACGACACGTAGCCGTCGATTTCGCTGATGACCGCCAGTTCGCGCGGCTTGCGGGCCTCGAAGAGCTCGGCCACACGCGGCAGACCGCCGGTGATGTCCTTGGTCTTCGTCGATTCGCGCGGCAGCTTGCCGATCGGATCGCCCGGGAGAATCACGTCGCCTTCCTTCACCACGAGGATCGCGCCCACGGGGAGGAAGTAACGGGCCTGCTGGGAGGAGCCCGGGATCGTCAGCGTCGCGCCGCCCGGATCCTTGATCGAGATGCGGGGCCGGTGGTCGGCCGACTGGCGGGTCTCGATGATCCGCTGGGTCGTGAGGCCGGTTTCCTCGTCCGTCGATTCGGCCATCGTGACGCCGTCGATGATGTCGCCGAACTTCACGATACCGCCCACGTCGGAGAGGATCGGAACCGCGAAGGCGTCCCAGTCGGCGAGCCGCATGCCGCGCTTCACCTCTTCGCCCGGGCCCGCCATGAGCTTGGAGCCGTAGGGGATCTTGTACCGTTCGCGTTCGCGGCCGGTCGCGTCCTTCACGACGAGTTCGCCGTTACGGTTCATGACGATGCGGCCGTTCTTCTCGTTCGTGACGAACGAGAGGTTGTGGTACTCGAGCTTGCCGTCGCCGCGCGCTTCCACGTGGCTCTGCTCCGCACGCCGCGTCGCCGCGCCGCCGAAGTGGAACGTACGCATTGTGAGCTGCGTGCCGGGTTCGCCGATCGACTGGGCGGCGATGACGCCGACCGCTTCGCCGAGGTTCACCAGATGGCCGCGGGCGAGGTCTCGTCCGTAGCACAGCTGGCAGATACCGTACTTGGCCTGGCAGGTGAGCACGGAGCGGATCTTCACCGACTCGATGCCCGACTCTTCGACCTGCTTGACCAGGTCTTCGCCGATCTGCTGGTTCGCCTGGATCACCAGGCGGCCGGATGCCGGATCGACCACGTCTTCGAGAGCCGTGCGGCCCAGGATGCGGTCACCCAAGTGCTCGATGATCTCACCGCCTTCGGCGAGCGAGCGGGCTTCCACACCGTCCATGGTGAAGCAGTCGTGCTCGCTGATGATCGAGTCCTGCGCCACGTCGACCAGACGCCGCGTCAGGTAACCGGAGTTCGCGGTCTTGAGCGCCGTATCGGCCAGACCCTTGCGGGCGCCGTGCGTCGACACGAAGTATTCGAGCACCGTGAGACCTTCGCGGAAGTTCGCCTCGATCGGGGTCTCGATGATTTCGCCCGACGGCTTGGCCATCAGGCCGCGCATGCCGGCGAGCTGCTTGATCTGGTCCTGCGAACCGCGGGCTCCGGAGTCCGCCATGATGAAGATCGGGTTGAGCGAGGGCACTTCGCGGAACTCGCCCGGGGTTTCCGGGTTCATCAGCCGCTCGGTGGAGATACCGCGCATCATCTCTTCCTTCACCTGTTCCGTCGCACGGGAGCAGATGTCGACCACGTGGTTACGGCGTTCGCCGTCGGTCACGAGGCCTTCTTCGTAGGAGGTCTTCATCTCGAGGACCTTCTTGCGGGCCTCGTCGATGATCCGGTACTTGGCGTCCGGGATGCGCATATCCTTGATGGCGATGGCGATACCGGCGCGGGTCGCGAAGAAATAGCCCATGTTCTTGAGCCGGTCGGCGAGGATAACCGTCGCCTTGTCGCCCGCATTTCGGAACACGACGTCGATCAGGCTCGCCGTCGCCTTCTTGTCGAGCACCTTGTTGATGGCCGAGAAGGGCGTTCCCTTGGGCACGATCTCCCACAGGATCACGCGGCCCGTCGTCGTCTGGACGCGCTGGCCGTTCAGGCGCAGGCCGATGGCGGCCTGCAGGTCCACTTCGCCGGCGTCGTACGCCATGCGCACTTCTTCCGGCGACGAGAACACGCGGCCTTCGCCGCGGGCGTAGGCGCGTTCGCGGGTCAGGTAGTAGAGGCCGAGCACGATGTCCTGCGTCGGTACGATGATCGGCTTGCCGGAGGCCGGCGAGAGGATGTTGTTCGTGCTCATCATGAGCACACGGGCCTCGATCTGCGCTTCGATCGACAGCGGCACATGGACGGCCATCTGGTCACCGTCGAAGTCGGCGTTGAACGCCGTGCAGACGAGCGGATGCAGCTGAATGGCCTTGCCTTCGATCAGCACGGGCTCGAAGGCCTGGATGCCGAGACGGTGAAGCGTCGGAGCGCGGTTAAGCAGCACGGGGTGCTCTTTCACCACTTCGTCCAGGATGTCCCAGACGACCGGATCTTCGCGCTCGACCATCTTCTTGGCGGCCTTGATCGTGGCGGCGTAGCCCTGCTTTTCCAGCCGGTTGTATACGAACGGCTTGAACAGCTCGAGCGCCATCCGCTTGGGGAGGCCGCACTGGTGAAGCTTCAGTTCCGGACCGACGACGATGACGGAGCGGCCCGAGTAGTCCACGCGCTTGCCGAGCAGGTTCTGGCGGAACCGGCCCTGCTTGCCCTTGAGCATGTCGGAGAGCGACTTCAGGGGGCGCTTGTTGGCGCCCGTGATCGTCTTGCCGCGGCGGCCGTTGTCGAACAGCGCGTCGACGGCTTCCTGCAGCATGCGCTTCTCGTTGCGGATGATGATTTCAGGCGCATTGAGCTGCATGAGACGGAGCAGACGGTTGTTGCGGTTGATCACGCGGCGGTAGAGGTCGTTCAGGTCCGACGTGGCAAACCGGCCGCCTTCGAGCGGTACCAGCGGGCGAAGCTCGGGCGGGATGACCGGGATGCATTCAAGCACCATCCACTCCGGGCGGTTACCGCTCTGGAGGAACGCCTCGACCACTTTCAGACGCTTGGTGAGCTTCTGGGTCTTGGCGACGGAGGTGGACTCTTTGAGTTCCGCACGCAGGCGCTTCGACAGTTCCGCCAGGTTGATCTTGGCCAGCAGCATGCGCACCGCTTCGGCGCCCATGCGGGCGTCGAACTCGGGGCCGTACTCGACCACCAGCTTGCGGTACTGGTCCTCCGTGAGGACCTTGCCTTCCTGGAGACCCGTCTTCTGGGGGTCGCCCGGATCCACAACGACGTAGTTTTCGAAGTAGAGCACGCGTTCCAGCGACTTGGGCGAGATGTCCAGGATCGTACCGATACGCGACGGCACGCTCTTCACGAACCAGATGTGGGCGACGGCCGTCGCCAGTTCGATATGCGCCAGCCGTTCGCGGCGGACCTTCGACTGGATGACTTCCACGCCGCACTTTTCGCACACGATACCGCGGTGCTTGATGCGCTTGTACTTGCCGCACAGGCACTCGTAGTCCTTGATCGGGCCGAAGATCTTGGCGCAGAACAGGCCGCCGCGCTCGGGCTTGAACGTGCGGTAGTTGATCGTCTCGGGCTTCTTCACCTCGCCGTGCGACCACTTGCGGATGGTCTCAGGCGACGCAAGTCCGATGCGGATCTTGTTGAAGCTCAGCGGGTTCTTCGGCTTCTCGAACAGGTTATAAAGGTCTTTCACGCGTATCTCCCAGGCTATCCAGTCTCGGTCCGGCGGTTACAGGTTCCGTCAGCGGCTTTGTTTAGAGGCCGCTTCCGTCGCTCGTGACCACGGGCGTGTCGTTTTCCATCGGCGTCACGTCGAGCGCGAGCGCCTGGAGTTCCTTCACGAGCACGTTGAACGATTCGGGCAGTCCCGGTTCGAACGTGTGCTCGCCCTTCACAATGGACTCGTACATCCGGTTACGGCCGGCGATATCGTCGGACTTCACCGTGAGGAACTCCTGCAGCGTATAGGCCGCGCCGTAGGCCTCGAGCGCCCACACTTCCATTTCGCCGAGCCGCTGGCCGCCGAACTGGGCTTTTCCGCCCAGGGGCTGCTGCGTGACGAGGGAGTACGGACCGATCGAGCGGGCGTGGATCTTTTCGTCCACGAGGTGATGCAGTTTCAGCACATACATCGACCCGACCGTCACCGGCTGGTCGAAGGCTTCGCCGGTGCGTCCGTCGAACAGACGCATCTGGCCGGAGCGGGGCAGGCCCGCCATTTCGAGCGCGTCCCAGATATCCACTTCAGCGGCGCCGTCGAACACGGGCGTGGCGAGCCGGATACCGTTTTTCAGGCGCCGGCAGATGTCCACGACCTCGTCGTCGGTCGCGCTCTTGAAGATGCTGTTGTAGATCGCCTCTGAGTACACTTCCTTCAGCTTCTTGCGCAGCTGCTGGACCATGTTCGCGCGGGCGCGTTCCATCAGATCGCCGATCTGGGCGCCCAGGCCGCGGGCGGCCCAGCCCAGATGGGTTTCCAGAACCTGTCCCACGTTCATGCGCGAGGGCACGCCGAGCGGGTTGAGCACAACTTCCACCGGGGTGCCGTCTTCCATGAACGGCATGTCTTCCTGCGGAAGGATGCGGCTTACGACGCCCTTGTTGCCGTGCCGGCCGGCCATCTTGTCGCCGACCTGCAGCTTGCGCTTGATGGCGACGTACACCTTCACCATCTTGATCACGCCCGGCTGGAGCTCGTCGCCCCGGCGCAGACGGCCGATCTTCTCGTCGAAGGCCTTCGAGACGTGCTCGATCTGGCCCTCGGAACGCTTGAAGATCGTGCGGACCTGCTCGTCCTTCTTGTCGTCCTTCAGCGTGATATCGCGGAACTTCGACCGCGGAAGTTTTTCGATCACTTCGGCCGTGATCGTTCCGCCCTTGGCGACGAGCTTGTGGCCGTCGCTGTCGGCGATGTCGGACGCCACCTGGCTGCCCAGGAAAATGTCGCGGATCTTGTCGTAGGCGGTATCGCGCACGACCTTGATGTTGTCGCGCTTGTCCGTTTCCAGACGGGCGACTTCATGTTCCTCGATCTCGCGGGCGCGTTCGTCCTTGTCGATACCCTTGCGCGAGAACACCTGCGCGCCGATAACCGTTCCGGTCACACCGGGCGGCACGCGCGAGGACGTATCCCGCACGTCGCCGGCCTTTTCGCCGAAGATCGCGCGGAGCAGCTTTTCTTCCGGAGAAAGCTGCGTCTCGCCCTTGGGCGTGATCTTGCCGACGAGGATGTCGAAGGGCTTCACCTCGGCGCCGATGCGGATGATGCCCGCCTCGTCCAGGTTCTTGAGCGCTTCGTCGCCGACGTTCGGGATGTCGCGGGTGATTTCTTCCGGTCCGAGCTTCGTGTCGCGGGCGACGCATTCGAACACTTCGACGTGAATCGACGTGAAGCGGTCTTCCATGACCACCTTCTCGTTGATCAGGATCGAGTCTTCGAAGTTGTACCCCGACCACGGCATGAACGCGACCACGAGGTTCTGGCCCAGCGCCAGCTCACCGTCGGAGGTCGCCGAGCCGTCGGCGATCACCTGGTCGTGCTTCACCTTCTCGCCGATCCGGACGATCGGGCGCTGGTTGAGGCAGGTTGACTGGTTGGAGCGCTGGAACTTGCCCAGCGTGTAGATGTCGACGCCCACGTCCGTCGTGCGGTCGGAGATCTCGTCCGCCTTCACGACGATACGGTTCGCGTCCACATACACGACGGCGCCGTCGCGCCGCGCCGTGACCGTGGAGCCCGAGTCGCGGGCGACCACGTGTTCCAGGCCGGTGCCGACGAGCGGCGGCTCGCTCTTGAGAAGCGGAACGGCCTGGCGCTGCATGTTCGAACCCATGAGGGCGCGGTTCGCGTCGTCGTTCTGGAGGAACGGGATGAGCGAAGCGGCCACCGACACGAGCTGGTTCGGCGACACGTCGATGTACTGGACTTCGTCGCGCCGCGCGAGCACGAATTCGCCGTTCATACGGGCCTGCAGGAACTCGTCGACGAGTTCGCCGCCCGGTCCGATACGGACGTTCGCCTGGCAGATCGTGGCGCCTTCCTCGGCGTTGGCCGTAAGGAAGTTGACCTCGTTCTGGACGACGCCGTTCACGACGCGCCGGTAAGGCGTCTCGATGAAGCCGAAGTCGTTGACCCGCGCATAGGTCGAGAGCGACGAGATCAGGCCGATGTTCGGTCCTTCAGGCGTCTCGATCGGGCAGATACGGCCGTAGTGCGTGAAGTGAACGTCGCGCACTTCGAAGCCCGCGCGTTCGCGGGTGAGACCGCCCGGCCCGAGCGCCGAGAGACGCCGCTTGTGCGTGATCTCGGAGAGCGGGTTCGTCTGGTCCATAAACTGCGTGAGCTGCGACGAGCCGAAGAACTCCTTGATGACGGAGGAGACCGGCTTCGTGTTCACGAGCTCGTCCGGCTTCAGTGTTTCCACTTCCTTGAAGCTCATCGTCTCCTTGACGCTGCGCTCCAGCCGGACGAGACCGATGCGGTACTGGTTCTCGAGCAGCTCGCCCACCGCGCGCACGCGGCGGTTGCCGAGGTTGTCGATGTCGTCGATCGATCCTTCGCCGCCCTTCAGCCGCACGAGATAACCGATCGTTTCCAGGATGTCGTAGCGGTCGAGAGTCGTCTGGTCGACGCTCTTGAGCGTCTGCGCGGAGAGCGAAATCTCGCCGCCCCGGACCAGGCCTTCGATGGCGGACTTTTCGTCCACGTCATCCTTCACAAACGCCGAGGCGACCGTGAGGTAGGACGGCTTGTGCTTCTCGACCGTGTCGAGCGGCAGCGTCTGCGACTTCGTCAGGTAGTGGTGCAGCATGATGACGCCGTCCACGCTGTTCTTCTTCTCGTAGCCCTTGGCACCGGCGCACAGGGCCACGCCGAACTTCACGCCCGAGAACTCGATCACGTCTTCGCGCTTCTGCTCGCTGATGTAGACGCCTTCTTCGCCCGACAGCTCCTTGTTCTTCCAGAAGATCTGGGGGAGCGAGCCGTCCGGCGGACAGTAGAGGCCGAGCTGGACGCGCGCATGGGGGAGCCCTTCGGCGCCGCCGCGTTCGTTGCCCGCTTCGGGCTTCGAATCGAAGCCGGCGACGATACCCACGCGGTTCGTCTCGGCGAGATAACGCAGTTCGCGCACGATGTAGGAGTTCTTGAGAAGGTCTTCGATCTCCTTCTCGTAATCCTTGCCGCGGCGTTTGGACTGCATGAGCGTGTCCAGCTGGCGGCTGCCTTCCGAGGTGAACGTGCCCGCGGGCAGCACCACCATGAGCGGCTTCCAGTTGTCGTGGTTGTCCGTCTCGCGGCGGTCGAATTCGCGCATGAAGTCGATGGCGCGATTGGCCACGCGGAGCATGTCGACGTTCTTCTTGTAGTCCACCTGCGACGAGTAGTGCGCGAGCACGCGGGCCACGGTCACGCCCTTGAAGCGGTGCGGGGCCACGGTGATACGGTAGTCGTGCAGGCCGATCTTCTCGTTCAGCTTCACACGGCCGACACTCGAGAGGTCATAGCGCTCGCGGTCGAAGAACAGCGACGCGAAGTGCTTGCCGGCGGCGGCGGGGCTGGCCGGGTCCCCGGGGCGCAGGCGCCGGTAGATTTCGGTGAGCGCGTCCATGCGGTCGTGGATCTTGTCCACGGCCAGCGTGGCGCGGATCGCGGTCGGCACCACATGGCCGTCCATGTGGAGGACTTCGAAGCTCGTAATGCCGGCTTCGCGGATCCGGGTGATCTGGTCTTCCGTGACCGTCTCGTTCGCTTCGGCGATCACGGCGCCCGTTTCGGGGTGCACGACGTCGAAGGCGAAAATCTGGCTCACGACCTCGTCGGAAGAGACGGGCAGGCGCTCGATCTTGCGGGCGGCGAACTCCTTCAGCGTGCGCTTGTTGATCTTCTGGTTGCGCGCGACGACCACTTCGCCGGCCGGGTCCTTGATGTCCCGGGGGGCGCGCTGGCCGAGCAGCAGGTTGAAGTCGAACCGCTTGTAGAGGTCCTTGCCCTCGAACTCGACCGTCTCGGTCTTGTAGAAGGAGTTGAGAATCTCTTCGTCGTTCAGACCCAGTGCGCGCAGCAGCACGGTGACATGGAGCTTGCGGCGGCGGTCGATACGCACGTAGAGCAGATCCTTGTGGTCAAACTCGAAGTCGAGCCACGAGCCGCGGTACGGGATCACGCGGGCCGAATAGAGGAACTTGCCCGAGCTGTGGTGCTTGCCCTTGTCGTGATTGAAGAACACGCCCGGCGAGCGGTGCAGCTGGCTGACGACGACGCGCTCGGTGCCGTTGATGATGAACGTGCCGTGCTCGGTCATCAGCGGGATGTCGCCGAAATAGACTTCCTTTTCCTTGATGTCGCGAACCGACTGCGTGCGGCCGTCTTCGCTGATGTCCCAGATCACGAGGCGCAGGGTCACCATGAGCGGCGCCGCGAAGGTCATGCCGCGCGAGTGGCATTCGTCCACTTCGTACTTGGGCGGATCGAGACGGTAGCTGACGAACTCGAGCTGGCTCGTCTTGTTGAAATCGCGGATCGGGAAAACGCTCTTGAAGACGCCCTGGAGGCCCGTGTCATCCCGCTTCTCCGGCGCGATATCCGCCTGGAGGAACTTGTCGAAACTGCGCTTCTGGATGTCGATCAGGCTGGGGATCGGGATCACCTGCTGGACTCTGGCGAAGTTCTTGCGGTAACGGTGGGCCTCAATACGCTGCTTCATCCTGGGTGCTCCCTAACTGTTTCTGCTTCGCGCATCCGCCGGCGTTTCCGGCGGTCTCCGCCGTGCTGGTCCGGCGGGGGGCGTGCGCGGGGTCCGTTTTCCCTTGAGGGAAAGTCCGGACCCCGTTCGCCCGTTTCGGGACGATGGCCCGCCGTCTCACCAAGGAGGGGCGGGCCGCGCCGTCCGGGAGCGGGATTTCAGATCCCGCAACCCGGCCGGCCGGGATCAAGTACTACTTGATCTCGACCTGGGCGCCTTCGGCCTCGAGCTTCTTCTTCATGGAGTCGGCTTCGTCCTTCTTCACGCCTTCCTTCACGGTCTTGGGCGCGCCGTCGACGAGGTCCTTGGCTTCCTTGAGACCCAGCGAGGTGAGTTCGCGGACGACCTTGATCACGTTGATCTTCTTGTCGCCTGCGGCCTTCAGAATCACGTCGAACGTGTCCTTCACCTCGGCCGGAGCCGCGGCTGCGCCGCCGGCTGCCGCCACGGCCACCGGGGCCGCTGCGGAGACGCCGAAGGCTTCTTCGATCTTCTTGACGAGGTCGGCCACTTCCATGAGCGGCTTGACCTTGAGGGCTTCCACAATCTGTTCGTTGCTCAGAGCTGACATTTTCTATCTACCTTTTATTTCATTCGCGGATTTTCAGGGCCGCGTTTTCAGATAACTGTTTCTGGCGAACGGAATCCCTTGTCCCTTTGACAGGATCAGGCTGCCGTCGCTTCCTTGTGTTTGCGCACCGATTCGATGACCCGGACGAGCTGGCTGCCGGCATCCTTCAGCGCGCAGGCGAGGTTGGTCGCCGGGGCGTTGATGGATCCGAGCATCTTGGCGATGAGCTCTTCCTTGGGCGGCATCTTCGAGAGCGTTTCCACTTCAGCAATGCTGAGCAGTTTGCCTTCGAACACGCCGGCCACGATCTTCACCTTCGAGTCGGGGGCCTTTGACGCCTTCACGACGGCTTTGAGGTGAGCGACCGGATCCACGAGCGAATACGAAATACCGGTGGGACCGACCAGCGAATCGCCGATCGCTTCCATGTTGGTTCCCTTGACCGCCCGGCGCGCCAGGGTGTTCTTCACAACCTTGTAGCGGCCCTGGCTCAACCGTATTTCACGGCGGAGCTGGGTGACTTCGGAAACCGGCATGCCCAGGTTCTGCGTAACCACTGCGGACTGGACCTGCTTGAACTCGACGTTCAGCTTCTCGACCAGTGCGTTTTTCTGAGTTTTATCCATAGTTTCTTTGGCTTTTCCTTTCTCCTCGCGGGGGAGGTTTTCTAGTGCCTTTTCCAGCTCTGCCCCGCGAGTCTAAGGACCCCTAAGGAAGCCAATGCGCGTCTATAAACACAGACGCCGCTATGTCTTCGCATTTCTCGGCAGGCGCGGGGTTCTCTTCCCCCGCATTGGAACATGAGTTTCACGTTACCTGCTGTCTTCGACACGCGAACACAAGCGGAAAAGTAATTTGTATGTGAGCACCGGCTTCCTGGGGCCCCCCTGGGACCATTGGCCAGACCGGTGTTCGTTTTCTGTTCTGCTGCGGTATCTCCCTGAATGCTGTTTAAGATCTCTTCCGCATCCGGACCGGCTCAATGAACCGGGCCGGAAAACTTTCTCAGGCTTCGGTGACGCCGCGGGCAAATGCCGGGTTCAGCTTGATCCCGGGGCCCATCGTCGTCGAAAGCGCGATCGTCTTGATGTAGATGCCCTTGGCGCTCGCCGGCTTCACCTTGTTCAGGATGTCGATCAGCATGCTCACGTTTTCGGTGATCTGCTTCTCGGTCATCGAGGCCCGTCCGATGGACAGGTGCACGATACCGGCCTTGTCGACCTTGTATTCCTGCTTGCCGGCGCGGAGTTCCGCCACGGCGCCCGCCACGTCCATCGTCACGGTGCCGAGCTTCGGATTCGGCATCAGGCCGCGCGGGCCGAGGATCTTGCCGATACGGCCGACCTTGCCCATCATGTCGGGAGTGGCGACGGCGGCGTCGAAATCGAGCCAGCCTTCGGAGATTTTCTTGATCAGTTCGTCGTCGCCCGCTTCGGTGGCGCCGGCCTTCTTGGCCTCTTCGGCCTTGTCGGCCTTGGCGAACACGACGACACGGACTTCCTTGCCGCCGCCGTGGGGCATCTTGATCATGCCGCGGATGTTCTGGTCGGCCTGCTTGGGGTCGACACCCAGACGCACGGCGATATCCACCGACGAATCGAACTTGGTGGCGGAGGTTTCCTTCGCGAGCTTCACAGCCTCTTCGAGGGTGTAGTGCTTTTCGCGATCGACCTTCTTGGAGAGATCCCGATACTTCTTGCCGGACATGATTTTATTCCTCTTGAGCGGTCCGCGCAGCCGGTCCCGTCCGGCCGCTCCCGCATCCGATGTTCAGGGGTTTAACAACGGGTTTAACTGAACTCTCGACAGGGACGAACGATCCGCGACACTCAGTCGGCGATCGTGAGCCCCATGCTCTTGGCCGTGCCCGAGATCGTGCGCATGGCCGCTTCGATGTCGGTCGTGTTGAGGTCGGGCATCTTCCGTTCGGCGATCTCGCGGATCTGCTTCTTGGTGACCGAACCCACCTTGGTCTTGTTCGGCGTCGCCGAACCCTTGGGGATCTTGGCCGCCTTCTGAAGCAGCGCCGAGGCCGGCGGAGTCTTCAGGATGAAGGTGAACGACCGGTCCTGGTACACCGTGATGAGTACCGGGATGACGATGTCTTCCTTCATCATCGCCTGAGTTGCTGCGTTGAACTGCTTGCAGAACTCCTGGATGTTGACGCCGTGCTGACCGAGCGCCGGACCAACCGGCGGAGCGGGATTCGCTTTGCCGGCCGGAATCTGCAATTTGACCTGACCGGTGACCTTTTTCGCCATCGCCCAAAACCTCTAATAATATCGGTAAGTTACCGTTCCAAAGTTAGCGGGCCCACCCCGCAGGAGGAGCGCCCTTGTATATGCCCGCTCCCCTGAAGTCAAGAACGGGCAAAATCCTATGCCCGTTCGACCTGCATGAGGTCGAGTTCGACCGGGGTGGCCCGGCCGAAAATGGACACCAGAACCTTCACTTTTCCCTTTTCGGGCTTGAACTCGTCCACGATGCCCGTGAAGTTCGCGAACGGCCCTTCGACCACCCGGATGTTCTCGCCCTTTTCGAAGGACTTGAGGACCGTCGGCTTTTCGGACGACTCGGTCATCTGGGCCGTGAGCCGCTGGACCTCTTCTTCCGTGACCGAGGGAACGTCCAGCGGGTTGTAGGCCGCGCCGCCCACCTTCGCCGCACCGACAAAGCCGGTGATCTTCGGTGTTCCCATGACGAGATGCCAGGTCTTCTGGCTCATCTCCATCTGCACGAGGATGTAGCCCGGCAGGAACTTGCGCTGGGTCGTCTTCTTCTTGCCCGTACCCTTGGCGGCCTCGACGACCTTCTCCTGGGGCACCAGCACGTCGCCGAAAACGTCCTCGAGGTGGTACGCCTTGATGCGTTCCAGAAGGGCTTTCTGCGCCTTCATTTCGAAACCGGTGCTCGTGTGGACCACGAACCACTTGCACGCCGGATTCTTCGGTTTTGCCGCCTGTTCAGTCACGGGGGTCTCCGTCCCGGAGTTCTTCTTTTTCACCGGACCATCCAGCCCAGAACGCGCGAGAATATAAAATCCGCGGTTCCCAGCAGTGTCGTGCAGATGGCGATAAACACCACCGTCACCCAGGTCGCCTGCTTGACGGTTTCAGCCGACGGCCACTCGATCAGTTTCCGCTCTTCCCACGTCTCCTGAAGGAAATCCGCCAGCCCGCCCGCTGCGGAGCCGCCTGCCGATTCTTTCTGTTCTGCCTGGGTCGTCATGGATTGCCCCTCCGGGGTCAAACGGCCGTCCGGACTGTAAAACGCCGGACGGCGGGTATTTTGGCGGGCCAACCAGGAGTCGAACCTGGAACCGTCGGATTTGGAATCCGCTGCTCTACCAATTGGAGCTACTGGCCCGGGGAAACTCTCGGGGTTATGCCCGAAAACGGACGTCCGCTTCCGGCCGGCCCGGGCTGCCTGTTAAGGCGCCTGCCGGCGGAAGCGGTGTATCCGTTTAACACATCAGTTCTTCTGATGTGTCTGTATCTTCACTTCCTTGTGAATGGTGTGCTTGCGGAGATGCGGATTGTACTTCTTGATCTCCAGCTTTTCCTTCGTGTTGTTGCGGTTGCGTGTCGTCACATAGTTGATGTGACCCGACTCGGTGCACCGCAGTCCTACGTCCATTCGGTGATCGGATGCCATGAGGGGACTCCTTCTTCTCGCTTCAGGACCGCCTTTGAGCGGCCGTTCCCGTTATACCTTCGTCCGTAACTCTTGTTTCGCTTACGCGATAATCTCTGCGACGACGCCAGCGCCCACGGTGCGTCCGCCTTCGCGGATGGCGAACCGCAGCTGCTTGTCCATGGCGATCGGGGTAATGAGTTCCACCTCGATCGTCACGTTGTCGCCCGGCATCACCATTTCCGTGCCCGCCGGAAGCTTCACGTTGCCCGTCACGTCCGTCGTCCGGAAATAGAACTGCGGACGGTAGCCGTTGAAGAACGGCGTGTGACGGCCGCCCTCTTCCTTCGTGAGCACGTACACTTCGCCCGTGAACTTCGTGTGCGGCGTGATCGATCCCGGCTTCGCCAGAACCTGTCCGCGCTCCACTTCTTCCTTCTTCGTGCCCCGGAGCAGCACGCCCACGTTGTCGCCCGCCTGGCCCTGGTCGAGCAGCTTGCGGAACATCTCCACTCCCGTGCACGTCGTCTTCTGCGTCGCCCGCAGGCCCACGATCTCGATTTCGTCGCCCACCTTGACGATCCCCTTCTCGACACGGCCCGTCACCACGGTGCCGCGGCCCGAGATCGAGAACACGTCTTCCACCGGCATCAGGAACGGCTGGTCCAGCGGACGCTCCGGCTGCGGGATGTAGCTGTCGACCGCTTCCATCAGCTTCATGATCGACTGCGATCCCAGCTCCCCCGCGTCGCCTTCCAGCGCCATCTTGGCCGAGCCCTTCACGATCGGGATCTGGTCGCCCGGGAACTTGTACTGCTTGAGCAGTTCACGCACTTCCAGCTCCACCAGGTCCAGCAGCTCCTTGTCTTCCACCATGTCCACCTTGTTCAGGTAAACCACGATGAACGGAACGCCTACCTGGCGCGCCAGCAGGATGTGCTCGCGCGTCTGCGGCATCGGGCCGTCGGCCGCACTCACCACCAGGATCGCGCCGTCCATCTGCGCCGCGCCCGTGATCATGTTCTTGACGTAGTCGGCGTGGCCCGGGCAGTCGACGTGCGCGTAGTGGCGCTTCGACGTCTCGTATTCCACGTGCGCCGTGTTGATCGTGATGCCGCGAGCCTTCTCTTCCGGTGCGTTGTCGATCTGGTCATACGCGCGCGCCTGCGCCATCCCCTGCTTCGACAGAACCGTCGTGATCGCCGCCGTCAGCGTCGTCTTCCCGTGGTCCACGTGACCGATCGTTCCGATGTTGCAGTGCGGTTTCGTACGCTCAAATTTCTCTTTCGACATGACTACGTTCTTCCTTGCCTTTGCTGGTTGTGATCTGGAGCTAACGATGGGGATCGAACCCACGACCTCGTCCTTACCAAGGACGTGCTCTACCAACTGAGCTACGTTAGCAAGATCCTTCGGTCTACCTTTAATATGGAGCGGGTTACGGGGCTCGAACCCGTGACCTCCAACTTGGAAGGATGGCGCTCTACCAACTGAGCTAAACCCGCCCGCTCGCTAACCTTTTCAGCCTTTTCCGGGCGCTTTCACACCCGTCCGGCCCGTGTCAGGAAAAGTGGTGGAAGCGGAAGGATTCGAACCTTCGTAGGGAGCAATACCCGGCAGATTTACAGTCTGCTGCCATTAACCACTCGGCCACGCTTCCATCAGGAACTGACACATGCGCCGCCAGCCGACCTGGAATCTCCGGTTTCCCGGATACTGCCGGCCCGCTTGCGGCGTTTTCGCCTGTCACACGCTGGAGCTGGCGATAGGAATTGAACCTACAACCGGCGGTTTACAAAACCGCTGCTCTACCATTGAGCTACGCCAGCGGGGACAAACACGCCCCGCGCCTCGTCTAAAGACGCTGCGGAGCCTGCCCCTTATGCTCTATCCGGTCTCTGGAATCAATAGAGACCGGGACCCCCGCCGCCGGCCCTCCGCGACACCCCCGTCACCACCCGGCCACAGGCTGGCAGGTTGCGCCATGGATGCCCTTCCGATATGATAATTCGTCTGGAATCATCTTTAGTTAGGGAAGATTCGCTCAACGGTCTTTAAGGGAACAGTTCCGTGGTGCAGGCCGTCAAAAATACGACCAAACGGGGGCAGTCCGCCGAGCAGACCCGGCAGGCGATTATCGACACTGCCGTCCGCCATTTTGCCCGGCACGGGTACCGGAACACGTCCGTGGGGGCCATCGCCCAGGACGTCGGCATTTCCACGGCCGCCGTTTTCTGGCACTTCGATACCAAGGAAGGGCTGCTCCAGGCGATTCTGGACGACGCCATCAAGCAGCTCATGCTGAAAGTGTCCGACAAGAGCGAGATTCTCGCTTCTCCGGTCGATATCCTCGCGGTGCTGTCGGACGACGACCTCGACATCATCTCCAAGCAGGGCGAACTGTTCCGGATGATGCTGAGCCTCATCCTCGAAGTGGACGACGCCACGAGCAAGATCCCGAACCTGCTCCGCCAGCTGGTCATCAACTACAAGGAACTGCTGGCGTCCCACTATGTGCGGTCCGGACGCGAAAAGGATATTGAGGGCGCCCGCAACCGTGCGACGCTGCTCATCAGCTCGATCACCGGCGCGCTGCTGCTCGAAACCCTCGACGCCAAGGGCACGGACGTCAAAGCGGTCCTGAGGCTCGCACAGAAACTGATCACCTGAATCAGGATTTCCCGCCGGCGTTTTTGATCCCCGCCTTCGGACAGACATCCTTCAGCAGACATTCGCCGCATAGCGGTTTTCTCGCGCTGCAGAGTTCGCGGCCCAGCCAGATGAGCCGGTGCGAGAAGTTCGTCCACTCCTCGGGCGGGAGAAGTTTCATGATCGCGAACTCGACCTTCACCGGATCGGTCTCGCGGGTGAGCCCCATGCGTCTCGAGAGCCGCCCCACATGCGTGTCGACGACCAGCCCCGGCACGCCGAAAGCATTTCCGAGAATAACGTTCGCGGTCTTGCGGCCGACGCCGCGGAGCGTCGTCAGTTCTTCAAGGGTGCCGGGCACCTTGCCGCCGAATTTTTCCACAATATCCCGGCAGGTCGCCTGAATCGATTTCGCCTTCGAGTGATAGAAGCCGGTCGAGCGGATGAGCTGTTCGATCTCCAGTATATCGGCCTGAGCGAACGCCTTCGCCGTCGGAAACCGCCTGAAGAGCGCCGGTGTCACCATGTTCACCCGGACGTCCGTGCACTGGGCCGACAGGATGGTGGCGATGAGAAGCTGGAGCGGCGTTTCATGGACGAGCGCGCATTCGGGGTCCGGATAGCGCCCCTTGAGGCGCCGCAGGATCTCCGCCGTCCGCTTGGTTTTCGCTTCCAGGGTTTCACGCATGGTTTCAGTCTTTATTCCGGCCGTCCGGATGGCTCTGTCCACAACGGTCGATCATTCGCGCAAGCGCCGTCCGGACGTTTTCCGGCAGCTCGCCGTCTTTCACCCTGGCCGCCTCCGCCGACAGATCCACTCCATTGTGCGTGTTCCAGAACATCACCCGGCCGGTAAACCGTTTCGCCGGATCGAGCAGGCACGCGAGCGTCTTTCCCGTATAGGTCGTTTCCAGCTTCAGGCCCCAGCCGGCGGCCATATGGGCGGCCCGCATCGCCTCCGGTGTACAGTCGCCGTATTCCCTGCCCATATAACCGGTTTCAAAAACCAGCCGGCTGTCGAGTTCTCCGGACGAAATTTTCGGGACTTCAGTGCCGGCCAGTTTCTCCAGACGCCGCCGCGTGAGTTCGGCCAGCGTCCTGACCACGAACCGGGAGGACGAAGGCGGCTCGACCACCTGCACGGCATGAAGGCGGGTTTTGAGACCGCTCAGACACAGCCCAAGCAGAAGTCCGGCGGATGTTCCGCCCGATCCGGCGGCGACGAAAATGGAACCCGGCTCCGGGCATTCGCCGGCGCGGACCTGCGCGGCCAGTTCGAGTGCCGCGTTTACATACGAGATCGATGCCTGGGGGGTGGACCCGCCGGGGAGCAGCAGATACGGATTCTCGCCGGCCGCCTTTGATTTCGCGTACTCCTTCAGCAGTGTGAGGGCGAGCGCCGTCCGCGAGCGGACCGGGACCAGATCGGCGCCGGAACGATGATTGAGCCGGATGATCTCCTGGACGTGCGGCGTCCACGGCTGCTCGACGACCACGCCCGTCGTGCGGATTCCCTGTTCGCGGGCGAAGAGCGCCGTAGCCAGTACATGATGGGAGCCCAGCCCCCCTGCGGTGATGATCCGGGTGGAACCCTTCTGCCGGACATCCGCGAGAATCAGTTCGAGCTTGCGGACCTTGTTGCCGCCGTAGAGGAGCGACGACTGCCCGTCGTCCTTCACCCACAGTTCATCGATGGACCCCGCTTTTCCTGTCAGGCGCACCGGCGTCGGAAACCGGCCGAGCGGAAGGCGTGGCAGCGTTCGCTCGAGCCGGGAAAATTTGTCGAATAGGGGGTAACCGGACACGGGACCATCGTAGCCGCATCCGGGCCGCGCGCGGAATATCCCTGAAGACGGGCCTGGAATTTTCAGGCGATTGGGGTTTTGACCGAACGGTTGGCTAGACTGGACGGGTTATCAGTTCAGGAGGATCGATTCCCCGATGCGGATCGCCGTCGTTGGAGCCGGATATGTCGGTCTGGTCACCGGAACCTGTCTCGCCGAGACCGGCAACGACGTGGTCATGGTGGACATCGACGAAGCGCGGATCGCCGCGCTCGGCCGCGGCGAATGCCCGATCTACGAGGCGGGGCTCGATCACCTGATCCAGCGCAACCGCAAGGGCGAACGGCTCAGTTTCACCACCGATCTGAAGGCGGCGGCCAACCGCCAGATCGTCTTCATCTGCGTATCGACGCCGCCGGGCCCGGACGGCCACTGCGACACCCGGCATATCGAGGCCGTCGCCCGCGGGCTCGGGCCGATTATCGCTCCCGGTACTATCGTCACCCTGAAGAGCACCGCTCCGGTGGGGACCACGCGCAAAATCCAGGGCTGGGTGGCCGAGACGGCAAAGGTCCCGTTCGACGTCGCCTCGAACCCGGAGTTCCTGAAGGAAGGCACCGCCGTCAACGATTTCCTCAAGCCCGACCGGGTGATCGTGGGCGCGGAAAGTCCGGGAGTCTTTGAAACTTTCGACGCGCTCTACGCCCCGTTCGTCCGCACAAATAAGCCCATTCACCGGATGGACATCGCCAGCAGCGAGCTCAGCAAATACGCGGCGAACGCCTACCTGGCGATGCGGATTTCGTTTGTGAACGAACTGGCGCTGCTCACGGAAAAAGTCGGCGCCGACATCAATGCCGTCCGGCGCGGCATCGGCAGCGATCCGCGAATCGGCGAAGGGTTCCTGTTCCCCGGACCCGGATACGGCGGATCGTGCTTTCCCAAGGACGTGCTCGCCTACCGGGAACTGGGCCACGATGCGGGAATTCAGCTGGAACTGGCCGAAGCGACCCACCGGGTGAATGAACGCCAGAAACTCCATATCGTCGCAAAGACCGTCGAGGCGCTGGGCGGAAGCGCCGGCGGCAAACGGATCGCCATCTGGGGGCTCGCCTTCAAGGCGGGCACGGACGACTGCCGTCACGCCGCCTCGATCACCGTCATCGAGGGCCTGCACAAGCTCGGTGCGGTGATCACCGCCTACGATCCGGAAGCCAAGGCAAAAAACCTGGGCGAGACCGCCGGGCTCGTCACGCTCGTCCAGAAACCCTACGACGCGGTGAAAGACGCCGACGCGCTGGTGGTCCTTACCGAATGGAACGAGTTCAGGGAGCCTGATTTCGACCGCCTGCTGTCACTGATGCGGGGCCGGGTCATCGTGGACGGCCGTAACCTCTACCGGCGCAAACGGATGGAAGGGTTCGGCTTCCGCTACACCGGAGTCGGAGGCCACCTCGGTTGAGCGGCACGACTGAAATTCCGGCCGGAGCGTTCAGCGGCCGGCACGCGGTTGTCTCCGGCGGCGCCGGTTTTGTCGGCTCACATCTGTCAGACCAGCTGCTGAAGCTGGGCGCCACGGTGACGGTTCTCGACAACGAGATGACCGGTGACCCGGCAAACCTGACCGCCGCGCTGAAGACGGGTCGGCTCGCCTACAAGCGTCACGACATAACCGTACCCCTGCCGGAGCTGAACGCCCCGGTCCATTTCGTGTTCAACCTGGCGTCTCCGGCGTCCCCCGTTCACTACGCGAAATGGGCTGTCGAGACCCTGCGAACCGGCTCCCTCGGCACGGAAAACCTCCTGCAGCTTGCCGTGAGAGAGAAGGCGGTTTTTCTCCAGGCGTCCACCAGCGAAGTATACGGCGACCCGCAGGTGCATCCGCAGCCCGAATCCTACTGGGGTCATGTGAACCCGGTCGGGCCGCGTTCGATGTACGACGAAGCGAAACGCTATGCGGAAGCGCTCTCCACGGCCTACGAATCGAAACGCGGGGCGAACGTGCGGATCGCGCGCATTTTCAATACCTACGGTACTCGGATGCAAATGGACGACGGCCGAGTGGTCCCGAACCTGATCTGCCAGGCGCTCAGGAACGAGCCGCTCACCGTCTACGGTGACGGCCGCCAGACGCGGTCGTTCTGTTACGTCAGCGATCTGGTCGACGGGCTGCTCAGGCTGTCGCTGTCGGATGTACGCGGCCCGGTGAATCTCGGCACGCCGTTCGAGAAAACCATTACCGAGTTTGCGCTCCTGATCCGCGCGCTCGTCGGGACGAAGTCGGAAGTCGTTTACAGACCGCTCCCCAAGGACGATCCGCTCCAGCGCCAGCCGGATCTCACGAGAGCCAGGAACCTGCTCGGCTGGAACCCCCATGTGCCGCTGGATACGGGTCTCAAGCTGACCATCGAGGATTTCCGCAGACGGCTCAGCCCGGTCTGATCCGGTTGTCTTGCGCCGGGTCTCCCGGTTACGACTATCTCAATGCCTGAACTGTCGGTCGTCATTCCCTGCTACAACGAGCGCGACACGATCACGAAGATCGTGGACCGGGTGATTGCGACCGGACTCGATCTGGAAATCGTGATCGTGGACGACGGGTCCACCGACGGCACCCGGGATATTCTCGCGACGATCAACCATCCGAAGGTCCGGATCGCGCTGCAGCCCCAAAACATGGGCAAAGGCGCGGCGCTCCGGCGCGGATTCCAGGAAGCGGCCGGAAAGTACGTCCTGATCCAGGACGCGGATCTCGAATACGATCCGGCCGACTATCCGGTGCTTCTGGAGCCGCTGCGCAAGGGCCTGTGCGAGGTGACCTATGGCAGCCGCTATGCCGATGGCTGGCGCGGCAAGTCCCCGTTCTGGCACTACTTCGTAAACTGGACGCTCACGACTTTCGGAAACGTGGTGAACGACCTCGACCTCACCGACATGGAGTCCTGCTACAAGTGCTTCAAGCGCGAGGTGATCCAGGCGGTTCCGCTGAAATCCGACCGGTTCGGTTTCGAGCCCGAAGTGACCGCCAAGCTCGCCCGCCGCCAGATACCGATCTATGAAGTGCCGATCAGCTACAACCGCCGGACCTTCGACGAAGGCAAAAAGATCGGCTGGAAAGACGGCGTGGCCGCCCTGTGGCACATCGTCCATTTCGGCTGGCTGAGCAAGGAATACTGAACTAGACGGTTTTCGCAGGCAGACGTCTGCCCCGGAGCCGGGCGGCGGCTCTGGCCGCCGCACCCATCGCCAGCGCCGGGGCGCCGGCGCCGATTCCGATTCCGGCGACGACCGCTTCCAGAAACAGGCCCTTTTCCGTGAATTTCCGGTCGCCCGTCAGCCGCGCTCCGAACGCGTCGATGGTATTCCCCGACAGGTTGCCGAGCTGGATACCGGCGATCGACGCCTCGATTTCGCCGATCTCGGTCTTTGAAAAATACTGTTTGAGCGCCTCACGGCTCGCTTTCGAGGGTGGGAGTTTTCCCGCCTGCGCGCATTCGCGGGCATAGTGGACCGCCGCCGCCAGACGCGGATCGCCCGGCACATACGCGGGGTCCAGCAGCTTGTGAATCTCCTCGAGTTCCACGCCTTCCAGTTCCGCGAGCGACGAATGAATGAATTCGCAGTAGCGGCATTCGTTCACGCTAGTGACCGCCAGCATGATCTCTTCGCGAAAAATCCCGTCCACGCCGTCGCGGCCGTTCACCGTACGGGTGAGCGCCGGCAGCCGGACCGCCGCCTGGCGGACCCAGTAGAGGTAGTTTGCAAAGGAGCCCGGTATTCGTTTCTGGAAACCCATGCCCCAAGATTGGCCCCTGCCGCCGCGCCGGGCAAGGCCTGAATAAAGGCGGCACAGGCGGGACAGCCGCTCCGGCCGGGGGTTTTTCCGGGGAAAAACGTCTACTTTATCCGTGATGGGTATTGAGATTCGCACACTGGTCATCGAGGGAAACGCCAAGTCGTTCAAGCCCGAGCAGAAGAACAACATCTATCTGCTGGTGAACGGCAAGAAAGCGGTTCTGGTGGACGGCTGCTACGACCACGAGCAGTCACGCTCGCTCGTGTCCGAACAGCTCAAGGGGCTCACGCTCACCGATATCCTCGTCACCCATTTTCATCCGGACCACGCCGAATCGGCCGCCCGGATCCGTCGCGAAACGGGTGCAGCCCTGTGGGCGCACCCTTATGAAGTGAATGTCGGCGGCTACGTTAAAAAGGACGAGATCGACCGCGACCTGTCCGACGGGCTTGCGATCGAAACGGGTGCCGGGTTCTCGGTCCGTGCGGTCGGCACCCCCGGCCATACGATGGGACATACCTGTTTCTTCCTCGAAGACGCCCTCGAACACAGCGGCGTGCTGTTCACCGGTGACCATGTCATCGGCGAAGGCACCTCCTGGGTCGGCCCGCCGCACGGTTCGATCGCGCAGTACATGGATTCGCTGCGAAAAATAAACGAGCTGCCGCTCAAGGAGATCCGGGGCGGACACGGCCCGCTCGTTACGAAGCCGCACGAAAAGATCGACGAATATTACGAGCACCGGCTCATGCGCGAGCGGCAGATCCTGAAGGCGCTCGAAACCGGCGCCGCTTCTGTATCCGACCTCGTGGACCGGGTTTATGCCGACACCATCGATCCGAAAGTGCGTCCGCTTGCCGCGCAGGTCGTCAAAGGCCACCTCGAAAAACTGACCGGCGAGAAACGCGCCGCCGAATTCAACGGCCGCTGGGAACTGGCCCGGTAATCACCTGATTACCGGCGGCAACCAATGACCAGCGGACAACCCGCACACCTCCGGCACCTGCCGCGCGCCTGGCGGCTGCTCCGCCGTGAATGGCGGCTCGTGGCGTCGGGACTTGCCGCCGACCTGTGGGCCTCGCTCGTCATGGTCGGCCTGAGCGGCCAGGTGGCCGATCTCATGTCCGCGCATCTGGAACCGGCGCTCTCCGGCGCGCTGGCGACCATCCTTCTCGTCTCGCTGCTCGTTTTCGTCCGGTACTGGCAGGCCATGTCCCAGAACCGGCTGGAACACGCGCTGCTGCGGCGTGTGCAGACCCGCGCGCTGGACGCCCTGCTGGATGCCAAGCTCGATTCGCCGGAGGGCCGCCTTCCGGAAGGCGAGATGGTCCAGCGGCTCACCCGCGACTCCGAACGGGCGGTGTCCGCCGCCGCGCAGCTTCCGCGTGCCCTGATCTCCATGCCGGTGACGGCGGCCGTGCTGGCGGCATTCCTCATCAGCCGGGGCGGAGCGGAACTCGCCTGGCTCGCGCTGGCTTTCGTGCCGGTGTCGGCCGTGTTTTCGTTTCTGCTGGGCCGCAGGCTCGCAGATGCCGCCAGGGAGCGGAGCGAGAGCGAGGCGATTCTGTCATCGGTGCTGGCTGAAACCGGCCGGGGTGCGGAACTTCTGCGCGCGGTCGAGGGCGGCGGGCGGTATATCGAACTGCTGGCGGGCCGCTCGCGCGATCTGGAACTGCGCTCCGCCAAGTTCGCCAGTCACGGCGTTCTGGCCACCGGCGTCTCGGAAGGGCTGAAGATTGCGGTGTTTCTGGCGGCGGTCTGGGCCGTGGGCAGTCACCCCGAAACGGCGGCGATACAGGCCGGACTTCTGCCGGCCGCCTACTTCCTGATCGGCGCAGTAACCTCTCTGATCGGCGCGGGAATCAATGTGCAGAGCGGACTCTCCTGCCTGGACCGGCTGCCGGTCCCCGAGAAAACTTCCGCCGAGACCGCCGTTTTCCCGGGCAGAATCGAACTCGCCCTGAACGGACTCACCTACCGCTACCCGGACGGGCGGCTGCTTCTGAAGGATCTGGCTGCGACGGTACCGGCCGGCGGCTGGCTCGCGGTCACCGGGCCGTCCGGCAGCGGCAAGACGACGCTCATCCGCGCGCTGCTCGGATTCCTGACGATCCCGGACGGTTCCGTCCGGCTGAACCGGATCAACCTGAACCATATCCCTGCGGCGCAGCGCCGCCTGCTGTTCTCTCTGCTGACCCAGGAGCCGCTGGTGCTGGGACTCACGGTGCGGGAGAATTTCCTGATCGCCAACCCGGATGCATCCGAGGCGCTGATCCGGGACGCCATTCACCAGGTCGGGCTCGATGACCGCGTCAATGAAACCGGTCTCGACCGTCTGCTGGACCCCAAAAGCCTGTCGGGCGGCGAGCGGGAACGGCTGGCCCTCGCCCGGCTGCTCGTCTCGAAAGCTCCCGTCGCCGTGCTGGACGAACCGGGCGTGTTTCTGGATGCTGCCAACGAGCAGCGGGTGATCAGCCTGCTCGAATCGCTGCGCGGCCGCAAAACCGTCGTGACGGTCACGCACAACGCCCGCATTCTCCGCAAGGCCGACTTCGTGCTTGAGCTGAACGGGGACGGTTCCTGGCGATTTACCCGCAACGATCCCGCCGCCACCAACGTGACTCCCCTGCGTCCCGCCTGACATACTCCCCGCCGTTCAGCAGACAAAGACCGGCGGAGGATCACCGATGTTCTCGAACCGCAGTTTCTGGGGATGGGGATATACCGACAAGTCGCTGGGCGCAGCGCAGAAGCAGAACCTGAAGGCGATGCTCGGCATGCGGCTCGGAAAATTCGACGTTTCGCCGCTTGAACCGCTGCCATTAACCGCGGTGAACCTGCCGGCAAGCCGGATCAGTCCGCCCTCGGAACTGTCCGCCATCTTCGACCAGTCACCATTCGAGCGGACACTGCACAGCTACGGGCGGTCGTTCCGCGATGTCGTCAGGGCCGCGAGCGGGGATTTTTCGAACCCGCCCGACGCCGTCGCCCTGCCGAAAAACGAAGAAGACATCGTCCGGGTGCTGAACTGGTGCGCCTCAAAGGGCTACGCCGTCATTCCGTTCGGCGGAGGATCGAGCGTGACAGGCGGTGTCGAGCCGCCGCCCCGGGACAAATGGCCGGGTGTCGTGAGCCTCGATCTGCGGCATCTGGGTTCGCTCATGGAAGTGGACAGGACGTCGCGCGCGGCCCGCTTCCAGGCGGGGATCTACGGACCGGCGCTGGAGGCGGGCCTCAAATCCTACGGCCTGACGCTGCGCCATTTCCCGCAGTCGTTCGAGTTCTCGACCCTTGGCGGCTGGATCGCCACGCGCTCAGGCGGCCACTACGCCACGGTACATACGCACATCGAGGATTTCGTCGAGTCCGTCCGGATGGTGACGCCCGCCGGAGTACTCGAAACCCGCAGACTGCCGGCCTCCGGCGCAGGGCCGTCGCCGGAACGGTTCATTGCGGGCTCAGAAGGCACGCTTGGCGTGATCACCGAAGCGTGGATGCGGGTGATCGATCCGCCCAAATTCCGGACCAACTGCTCGGTCAAGTTCGCGACGTACGAGAAAGCGGTCGACTGCATCCGCACGCTCGCCCAGTCGGGGCTCGAACCGGTCAACTGCCGCCTGCTCGATCCGAACGAGGCGATGGTGTCGGGAGCGGGCATGGGCCCGGAAAGCATTCTGCTGCTGGCCTTCGAGGAAGCGCACTTCTCGCCGGAACCACTCATGAAAGCCGGGCTCGAGATCTGCCGGTCGTATGACGGCAAGATTCCGCCGGACGCCGACAAGGTCAAAACCGGGGGAGACCGCGAGGGCGCCGCCGGCGCCTGGCGCCGGACGTTCCTCGACGGTCCGTACCTGCGCGACGGCCTGGTGACGTTGGGCATGATCACGGAGACGTTCGAGACCGCCGTCACCTGGGACAGATTTTCGGAGTTCCATGCCGGGGTGAAAGGCGCCGTCGAGGCGGCGGTGAAGAAGGTGGCCGGAACCGGTCTCGTCTCCTGCCGCTTCACCCATGTGTACCCGGACGGCGTCGCCCCGTACTACACCGTCATTGCGCCCGGAAAAGCGGGCTCCCAGATCAGCCAGTGGACGGAGATCAAGGAGGCGGCCGGCGAAGCCATCCTCAAATACGGCGGCACCATCACCCACCACCATGCGGTGGGCCGCGATCACCGCCCGTGGTTCGACCGGGAGCGGGTCCCGCTGTTCGACCAGATGCTCAAGGCCGCCAAAGGGGCCGTCGACCCCAAAGGGATACTCAACCCCGGCGTCCTGTTCGGCTGAAAACCGGTCTGTCAGACAGAAAATGCCCGGCTGAAAATATTGACTCGCCAGTCAATCTTTGTCCGGCTAGCATCCCGTCGCCCCACTGAAGGGGCCTCAGCATGGAGAGGAACGGAAGATGCCCGCATCACCCCAGAGCACAGCCACAGATTCGCTGGATTTCGCCGGTCACTGGGCCGAGTTCGAGGAAGTCGCCCGGCGCCGCCGCAGCGTCCGCAAATATACAGACCGGCCGATTGCCGAAAAGGACATGAACGACATTCTCGACATGGGCCTGCTCGCCCCCAACAGCTCGAACCTCCAGCCGTTCGAGCTGTACTGGGTCCGCTCGCCGCAGAAAAAGAAGCAGCTCGTCGAGGCCTGCCTCTCCCAGAACGCCGCCAAGACCGCGCAGGAACTGGTCGTCTGCGTGGCCCGCTGGGACCAGTGGAACGAGTGCCGCAAGGAGTACGTCCAGTGGCTCCGCGGCGAGACCGGTATCCCCAAGCCCGTAATGCTTTATTACGAACGCCTCGCCCAGACGATGTACAACCAGGGACCGCTGGGCGTTTATGGCGCCATGCGCAAGGCGACGGTGACGGCGACGGGGCTGTTCCGCCCGATGCCGCGTGCGCCGATGTCGGACGAAGACATGCGCGTGTGGGCGGTCAAAAGCGCGGCGCTGTGCTGCGAGAACATCATGCTGGCTGCCGCCGCCAAGGGTTTTGATTCGTGCCCCATGGAAGGCATGGACGCGGTCCGTGTCGCGAAGATCGTCGGCGTCTCCGGCAGCAAGTGGGACATCCCGATGGTACTCGGTTTCGGCTACCGCTCGGACCGGGGCCTCTGGGGCCGCCAGTGGCGGCGGGAACGGTCGAAGCTCGTCAGGGAGCTCTGAAAACGGTACCGGCGGCGGCCTTATCGGCCGCGCCCTGTGCGGAGTTCAGGTGTGTGACACTCCTTGTCACACACCTGTTCTACTTTTTAACCATCGACGTACCCGCACGGAGGAAACCCGATGAATCTCAACTTCAGCGAAAAAGCCGGAAACTGCACCTTCTGCACAGGGGCGGTGCTTCCCGGCGAACCGCACGCCGAGCTGAAACTCTCCCTGTGGCCGGAAGCGGCCGCTGCGGGAACGGGTGCACCCAAACATCACGGCCTGCTGATGGTCTGCCACCGGTGCCGCGCCGATCTCGGTATTACCGGCGCCGAACCGCCCGGTCAGACGCTCATGCGACTCGTCCACGAACTGATCGTGCGGGAGGAGTTCGCTCGGACGGTGATGACGGAACCCGATCCGGAACCGTTCCAGCTCGAAAGCTACGAACCGGGGACCGGATTCACGGACGACGGCGTGGACATCACCCGCAAGTCCGAAGGTAAAACCGGGGAACCGAACCCGAAAACGATCCATTGAACGAATGGTTAGCGAGGGGGCGGGGGTGTCCTTCCAGAGCACCACATAGTGAGCACCGTGCAAACGGCCGCTTTGGCGGGGTACATCTGGTGGTGCTCTGGAAGGACACCCCCGCCCCCTCGCCCAGACAGCTCGCCCCTACGTTATGTATTCACGGTTGCCTTCGGCCGAAACGTACCCATAATCCCCCCGTCCCTGAGGGCCGGAGCCTTAACTCCCGGCCCGTGGTGGTGGTGTGGCGGTTCAATCGGCAAATCAGGGCCTGGGGCCCAAAAAAATCTTCCTTCAGAGTCTCGGGTGTCCGAAGAACCTCGTGGACTCGGAGGTCATGCTCGGCGTGCTCAGGCGCCGGGGGTTCGAAGTCGCCCGCTCCGAAGCCGAAGCCCACGTCATCGTCGTGAACACCTGCAGTTTTATTTCGTCCGCCAAGCAGGAGTCGATCGACACGATCCTCGGCCTCTCGAAAATGAAGCAGGCCGGGTCCTGCGAAAAGCTCGTCGTCACCGGCTGCCTGCCGCAGAATTTCCGCAACGACGACATCCATTCGGCGCTTCCCGAAGTGGACCGGTTTCTCGGCACCGGCGAGTTCGCCAAGATCGCCGACGTGCTGGACGACCTCTACGGCGGCCAGCTCGTGATGGCGCCCATCGGCGACCCTGAGGCGACCTTCGAGGCTTTTGCGGAGCGGGAACGTTCGGGTCCGCTCTACTCGGCTTATCTCAAGATCGCCGAAGGGTGTAACCGCACCTGCTCGTTCTGCATCATCCCGCAGCTTCGCGGCGCGCAGCGCTCGCGCTCCATCAAGGACGTGGTGACCGAGGCCCAGCGCCTTGCCGCCGGGGGCTGCCGCGAGATCAACCTGATCGCGCAGGACCTGACCTCCTACGGCGAAGACCTGCCGGGCCGGCCGAAGCTGGCCGAACTGCTGCGCGAGCTGGTGCAGGTGGACGGCATCCAGTGGATCCGGATGATGTACAACTACCCGGACAAGTTCACCCCTGAACTGGTCGACCTGCTCGGCTCCGAAAAGAAGATCGTCAACTACCTCGACATGCCGATCCAGCACGCCGACGACGAGATGCTCAAGCACATGCGGCGCAACACGCGCGAGAAGGTCGTGCGCGACCTGCTCACCCGTCTGCGCAGGGACATCCCGGGTCTGGTGCTGCGGACGACCTTCATCGTCGGTTTCCCGGGCGAGACCGACGACCAGTTCGAAAAGCTCATAGACTTCGTGGAAGAGTACCAGTTCGACCGCATGGGCGCGTTCACCTACTCGCAGGAAGAGAACACACCCGCCGGACAGATGGAGAACCAGCTTCCCGAGAACGTGAAGAAGAAGCGGCTCACGCGGCTCATGCGCGTTCAGCAGCGGATCGCCCGCGACCGCTCGCGCGCGCTGGTCGGCCAGACGATGGACGTGCTGGTCGAGGGACCGCACCCGGAATCGGAGCACCTGCTTGTGGGCCGCACGGGCGGCATGGCGCCCGACATCGACGGCTGCGTGCATATCGCCGGGATCCAGAGCAAGGAGTACGGCGACATCATCCAGGAGATCCCGCGCGAGAAGTTCATCGGGAAGATCGTGCCGGTCAAAATCACCGACGCCGACGTTTACGATCTGGTCGGCGAAATCGTGACCTGATCCGTTCCAATCGCTGCCCGGCCCCGTTTTCCAGTGTAAATATTTTCAAGTTGGACAGGACATTCGCCGAACAGTGGTTCGAGGAAACCCCCCGGAATCACAGGTTTAACGGGTGAATTCAGGGGCCGGGAGATTCACCGAACCGTGATTCGGTCAGGTTCGACGAGCCGGAAGCCCAATAAAACCGTAGGGTTTGACGCTTTCCGGCAAGCGCGGTAAATCTTCCCCGCCTTAAGTGGCGGGCGTGGGCGGCGTTCCTCTTCACCAGAGGTTTCCTCCTCCGCTTCAATCAAACCCGAATGGGTCCGATCCCCCAACGACCGTGCGCCGGCGGGACGGACACCACGCATGGAGGTCACTGTGATCGATTACGAGCTCACCGACGAACAGAAGCAGATGCAGGAGACGGCCCGCAAGTTCGCCGTGGACCGCATCCGCGGCAAGGGCGAAAAGGAATACGTCTACCGCGAATGCGAAATGCACAAGGCGATTCCGGACAAGATCCGGAACGAATATGTGGAAAACGGCTTCCCGCTGATCGATTTCCCCGAAGACCTGGGCGGTCTCGCGCAGGGCACGGTGACCCGTGCGATCGTGGAAGAGGAACTGGCCTGGGGCGACGCCGGCATGGCGCTCGGCCTGGACGGCCCGGGACTCGGCGCGCAGGTGATCCTGGAACTGGGTTCCGCCGCGCAGAAGAAGACCTATCTCTCGAACATCTCGAACGCCTCGTTCCGCGTGGCGCTGGCGATCTCGGAAAAGAATATCGACGACGATACGTTCGGCAACATGACGGTGACCGCCAAGGACGGCGTGATCAACGGCGAAAAGCTGTTCGTCTACGGCGCCAAGGAAGCCAAGCTGTTCGTCGTGATCGCCAAGACCGGCACCGCGGAGAACACGAGCGACCTCCGCGCGTTCGTGGTCGAGGCGGGTGCACCCGGCGTGACGATCGGTGCGGCCTCTGAAAAGTGCGGCCTGCGCACGGTCGAATGCTTCAAGGTGACCTTCGCCAACGTAAAGGGCACGGCGCTGGAAGGCACGGACATCGAGAAGGCGCTCTCCCGCATCCGCATCCTGACGGCCGCACGGCTGGTGGGCATCGCGCAGGCGGCCACCCAGTACTCGACGCAGTACGCGCAGGAACGCCCTGCGTTCGGCAAGATGATCGGCCAGTTCCAGTCGGTGGCCTTCATGATCGCCGACATGTTCACCGAGACCAATTCGGCGCGCTGGATGGTCTGGGAAGCGGCGTCGATCCACGACAAGGGCAAGGACTCGAAGCTGAAGAGCCTCCAGGCGCTGGCCCAGGCGGCGGATGTGGCGCTTCGCGCATCCAACGACTGCGTGCAGACGCTGGGCGGCGCGGGCTTCATCGACGACTACCCGGCCGAAAAGTGGCTCCGTGATTCGCGCCAGCTCGGCGTGCTCATCGGGTCTATCGGAATGTGCGACTCGGCCGCGGCCGACCTTATCCTCGCCGGTACCAAGTAACCGGACCGGACACACAGGAGAATATCTACCATGGCAATCGACTTCGAACTGGACAAGGCACAGAACCAGCTCCGCGAAATGGTCCGCATGTTCGCAAAAACCCAGATCCGCGCGCAGGCGCTCAAATCCGACCGGAACCACGTCCACGAGACGAGCTTCCTGAAGATGATCGCCGCGATGGGTCTGGGCGGCGGCGCGATGCCCAAGGAACTGGGCGGCGACGGCGACGGCATCGGCGCGACCGCCGACAAGAAGGGCCCCAAGGCGGCCAACCGCATGGCGGCTGTCGGCGCGGAAGAGCTCGCCGTCGGCGACCCCAGCCTCATGCTGGCGCTCCCCGGACCGGGCCTGGGCGGACCGCCGCTGCGGTCTTCCGGCACGCCCGAGCAGCAGGCCAAGTATTTCGGCATCTTCAAGGACAAGAACACGGTCCGCTGGGGCGCCTACGCCCTCACCGAACCGGGTGCGGGCTCCGACGTGGCGAATATCGCCACGACCTGCCGCAAGGACGGCGACTACTACGTGCTGAACGGCACGAAGTGCTTCATCACCAACGGCGGCCGGGCCGACTGGAACATCGTCTTCGCGACGCTGGACAAGACCCAGGGCCGCGCCGGCCACCGCGCGTTCATCGTCGAGAAGGGCACACCGGGCTTCACGGTCCTCAAGATCGAGAAGAAACTGGGGCTGCGCGCCTCGGAGACCGCGATGCTCGGCTTCGAAGAGTGCCGCATCCACAAGGACAACCTGCTGGGCGGCGAAGAACGTTACGAGAAGATGGCCAAGGGCGGTTTCCAGACCGCGATGAAGACCTTCGACACGACCCGGCCGCTCGTGGCCGCCATGGCCGTAGGCATCGCCCGGGGCGCCTACGACACCACCCGCGACTACCTCAAGAAAAACTACGAGCTGAACCGTCCGATCGGCCGCTACGGCGCGATCAAGGAGAAGCTCGCGGTGATGGACCGCAAGATCGCCGCCGCCCGCCAGCTCACCTGGCATGCGACGTGGATGGCGGACCTGGACCTTCCGAACACGAAGGAAGCCTCGGCCTGCAAGGCGTACTCGGCCAAGGTCGGCAAGGAAGTCACCCGCGACTGCCTCGACCTGATCCGCGGTTCGGGCTGCGAGGAAGAGATGCTAGTGGAGAAAGCGTTCCGCGACGTGCAGGTCTATGACATCTTCGAGGGAACCGGCCAGATCCAGAAGCTGATCATCAGCCGCCGTATGATGCCGGACCTTCGCATCGACTGATGGCTGCCGACTGATCGTCCACACGGACACAAATCAGCAGGAACCCCCGCCCGGAACGGCGGGGGTTTTTGTTTTAACCATCAAGCGCTTCGTTCAAAGCACTGCGGCAAAGCCGCGTTGAAACCGTTTGGAAATTTCGATACCGTTACGGCATTCATTCTGGAAACCGGGGAGAGCTGGCAATGCATACATTGCGGGGACTGGTCCGTTTCGCGGCGGGTGGCGCCGCCGCTATTTTACTGGTTGCCGCCCGGCCTGGCCGTGCCATGGACGGCATGTCGACCCGGAACTTCGATGTCATCTCGGCCGCAACCATCGAAGAAGACCATCTGGAAACCGCTATCGGATACAGGGGCCAGTGGAGCAACCGGTTTCTCGACTCTGCAAAAACAAAGGTGGAAGACCGCTACCAGAGCCTCGGACTGAGACTGACGGTGAGTCCGGTCAGAAACCTCGAGTTCGGCGCCGCCACCGGCCTGTCGCATTTTTCATTCCACTCAACGCTCCCCGGTTACCCGTACTATTCACCCTATCCGGCCGAAGGCAGTTACAGCTCGATGCTGAACCCTTCGCTCGGAGCCAAATGGCGGCTGGTGAATACCGAGAATATCAATGTGGCACTGATCACGAGCGTCATGTTCCCGCTGGTGTCCAAACACAGCGCCTTCACCGGTGAAGTCGGGGTCGTGGTCTCGGTAGACGGCAAGAACCATTTCAACGCCGACATTGAGCTGGCGGAAGGCGGATCCACGGCGACCAACTACAAGGACTCCGGTCCCAAACAGTTTGTCAGGGTGGATCTGGCACTGGGATACCAAGCTTCCGACAAAATCCGGCTGTTTCTGGAAGAGACGTTCTACAACACCAAACACACCCAGTTCACCTGGGACGGCCTGACCGGACCGCTCGACCGGCAGCGGGACTGCACGGTCGGTCCCCATATCGCCTGGCGGATCAACGACACGGCGACTTTCAAGACCGGCATTGCGGTGACGCTGCCGGGGATCAGCAAGAACGTGCCGATGTACGTGGGTAACAGGACGGCGCTTGAGTTCACGATCTGAACGTGACGCGCCGCACAAAATCACCTGTGGACTGCAAGTTGACGAAAATCTTCATGGTTCGCTAAAATAGGAACCGTTACTTCTGTTGCCCCTGACTGGTGAGGGCGCGTTCCGTGATTAGGCGTCAGAAACTCAAAATCCTGGTAACCGACGACTCGAGTGTCGTGCGGCACCTGCTGGTGCTGTGGCTGCACAAGATGTGCGCCTGCGATGTCGATACGGCGAGCGACGGACTGGTGGCGATGCAGAAACTCAGCATGGCCCGGGACGCCGGAACCCCCTACGACCTGATGATCACCGATCTTTCGATGCCGAACCTGAACGGGGTTCAGCTGATCGAACTGGTGCGCAAGTCCGAAAGTTCCGAAAAACTTCCGATTCTCGTGCTGACCACTTTCTCCGCGACCGAATACCGCGAGAAGGCGAAAACCGCCGGGGCCACCGACTATCTGACCAAGCCGCTCCGCTACTACGAGCTGTTCCGGGCGGTCCAGCGGCTGTTCCCGGAAGCCGACGACCATCCTTCGCCGGTGCCGTACATGCGCCGCGTGATGGCCGGATAATTCCGTTATATTCTTGAACTACTTTTCGGGCGGTTCGGAGTGAATCGTCCGCACGGCGAAGTGTTCCGGCGCGGCAGCCGATGACGAACTCTTTGCCCGTTCCATGAACCGGAACTGGGACCGCCACTCGGGCTCGTCCGGACCGCGTTCGACCCGTTTCCAGGTACCGTCCGGCTGAAGGATCCGCGCCTTCACGTTGTCGGCCAGCATACCCGCGAGAATTTCGTCCACCATTCTCGTGCGGAGTACAGGGTCCTCTATAGGGAACATCGTCTCCACGCGCCGGATGAAATTTCTCGGCATCCAGTCGGCGCTGGAGCAGTACACTTCTCCCGCACCGCCCGCCTCGAAATAGAAGATCCGGCTGTGCTCCAGAAACCGGTCGACGATACTGCGCACCCGGATCCGTTCCGACAGTCCCGGCACGCCCGCCCGCAGGCAGCAGATGCCCCGGATGATCAGGTCGATCTCCACGCCCGCCCGGGACGCCCGGTAGAGCGCCTGAATAACCAGCGGGTCCACGAGCGAATTCATCTTGGCGATGATGCGCCCCCGGCCGCCGTCGGCGGCGATTTTCGCCTCGCGGTCGATCAGCTCGATCACCCGCTCGCGCAGACCGATGGGCGCCACGCACAGCCGGTGCCAGGAAGGCGCCCGGCCGTATCCCGTCAGCAGGTTGAAGAGCGCCGTGGCGTCGGCGCCGAACGCCTCCTTGCAGGTAAAGAGGCCCACGTCGCCGTACATGCGCGCCGTGGACGGGTTGTAGTTGCCCGTTCCCAGATGGACGTACCGGCGGATCTGGCTGCCTTCGCGCCGGACCACCAGCGCCACCTTGCAGTGGGTTTTGAGTCCGATAAGACCGTACACCACATGCACGCCGGCTTTCTCGAGCGCACGGGCCCACTTGATGTTGGCCTGCTCGTCGAAACGGGCCCTCAGCTCCACGAGCACCGTCACCTGCTTGCCGTTCTCGGCGGCGCGCTGGAGTTCCGCCATGATCGGGCTGTCGCTGCCCGCGCGGTAGAGGGTCTGCTTGATTGCGAGCACGTTCGGATCGTTGGCCGCCTGACGGATGAAATCGATCACGGCGCCGAACGATTCGTACGGATGATGCAGCAGGATGTCCTGCTTCTGGATCGCCTCGAATATATGGGCGGTGTCGCGGAGCAGCGGCGAGGGTTGCGGCGTATAGGGCGCCTCGCGGTACTTCACGCCGGCCTCGACGCCGTAGAGGCCCAGAAAATCGGACAGCTGCAGAGGTCCCTGCACGGCATAGCAGTCTTCGGCGTCCAGACCGAGCGCCGTACGGATCCGGTCCAGCGTCTCCGGGTCCGCGTCGGCATGGTGTTCCAGCCGGACGGCCTCGCCCCGGTTGCGGGCCCGGAGTTCCTTCTCGATAGCCTTCAGCAGGTCATCGGCCTCGTCTTCGTCCACATCGAGGTCGGCGTTGCGCGAGACGCGGAACGAGAAGGTCGAGAGCACCTTGAGCCCCGGAAAGAGGTTTATAGATTTCGCGGCGATCAGGTCGCCGAGCAGCACGTAATCGATCTGGCCGCCGCCGTCCGCGGAGGCTTCCTCCGGAAGCCGGACCAGCCGGTCCAGCACACCCGGCACCTGCACGATGGCGAGCGACGTCTCGTGCCGGCGGCCGCGCCCCGTGCCCCTCAAGGTGACGGCGATATTCAGGGACTTGTTCAGGACATGCGGGAACGGATGGGCCGGGTCCACCGCGAGCGGCGTGAGTACCGGAAAAACCACGTCCGTGAAATAGTTGTCGACGAACTCCTTCTGTTTGCCCCCCAGATCCCGCACTTTGCGGAACCGGATGCCGATCTGCTCAAGACCCGGCATCACGATTTCGCGGAAGCATTTGTACTGGGCATCCACGAGTTCATGGGTCCGCATGGAAATACGCTTCAGCTGTTCCTGCGGCGACAGGCCGTCGGCGTTACGCTCCTCGACGCCCGCGTGGAGCTGTTCCTTGAGTCCGCCCACGCGGATCTGGAAAAACTCGTCGAAATTGGAGCTGACAATCGCCAGGAACTTCAGCCGGTCAAGCAGCGGAACGGTTTCGTCCAGCCCCTCTTCGAGGACCCGCGCATTGAATTCGAGCCACGACAGTTCGCGGTTCGTGTAGCAGAGCGGGCTTGCCAGATCGGGCAGATCAGGCAAGCCGGGCGTCGTCGCTGCTGGGGTATCGGCCGGGGACGGGGACTTCACGTTCGGGCTCCTGAGGGATCTTCTGCCATCTTGCTGGCGGGATTCTCGCTGCGGACTCCATACTAGGCTATGGTTTGTGACGGAATTGTGCCACGACAAGGGTCATAAAGCCCCTCTTCGCGGCGGTCAGGTGAAAAATGCCGGCAAAACGCGCTTATCCCAGCAAACTGCACGAACTGGAACGGTTTCCCAATCCCAACCGGGAGCATTATGAAATCCGGATGACCTGTCCGGAATTCACCTGCCTCTGCCCCAAGAGCGGGTTTCCGGATTTCGGGACAATTTATGTCCGCTACGTGCCGGGCAAATGGTGCGTCGAGCTCAAATCCCTGAAACTGTATATCAACAGCTACCGTAACGTGGGCGCGTTCCACGAGGCGGTCACGAACCGGATTCTGGACGATCTCGCCGGACTGCTGGATCCGGTGTTCATCGAGGTGACCGGCGACTTCAACGTCCGCGGGAACATCAAGACCGCCGTGACCGTCCGCAAGCAGAAGGGGAAGGTGAAACTCCCCGGTTTCGATGCGGGAGCCAGACCCGGCACTTCAGACCGCGATGACGTGGTGAAGGGAAAAATACGCTGACGGCGGACAGCGACGCCGTCAGATCGCGTATTTGTCCTTGTTCTGGTCCAGAAATTTCCGGAAATTGAGCTTGATGCGCTCTTCGAGCTGGCGTGCCCGCTCCTTGGAGATGCTGAACTGGTCGCCCAGGTCCTGGAGCGTGATCGGGCTGTCGGTGTCGAGCCGCTTGTCGAAGATCAGCGCGTCCCGCTCTTCCAGCGTGGCCCGGTAGGCGTTCATCGCCGCGCGGAACCGCTCCATCCGTTCCTTGTCGGCCAGCCGGTCGTCGGCCCCCGGCTCGCCGCCCGTGAGCGTATCGCCCAGCGACATGTCGGTATCGGGCCCCAGCGGCGCATCGAGCGATACCTCGCCCTGCGACAGCCGCTGGTCCATCTCGGCCACCTCGCTCTCTTTCACATCGAGGCGCTCGGCCAGCAGTTTAGCCGTCGGCACGAACCCCTCGCGTTCCAGCTGGGCCTTCTCCTTGCGCAGGTTGAAGAACAGCTTGCGCTGGGCCTGCGTGGTGCCGAGCTTTACCAGATGGTACGAGTTCACCAGGTACCGCAGGATGTACGCCCGGATCCAGTACTGGGCGTAGGACGACAGGCGCACGCCCTGGAACGGGTCGAAATTCTTGACGGCCATCATCAGGCCGATGTTCCCCTCCTGCACCAGATCGAGAATGTTCTTGTAGGCGTTGTGATACTCCCAGGCGATCTTTACCACGAGCTTCAGATTCGCCGTGATGAGTTTCTTGGCGAGTTCCGGGTCCTGGGTTTCCCGGAACCTGCGGGCGACCTCCTGCTCCTCCTCGCGCGAAAGGATCGGGTAGCGTTCCACATCCTTCATGTACGAGGTAAGGGCGGTGTGAAACCCGTCCCTGGGAGCCGGAAGTTCCGGTACCGGCGCAACCGCCGCCGGCTCGGAGATCTCCACGATACTGGGAATTTCGGCTTCCGGCGGGACCTCGTCTGCGTCGTCCAGATCGTCCGACACCGGCGATACCGGCGGTGCCGGCTGGACGGTCTTCAAGGCGGGTTTCGCAGCCGGTTTCGCAGCCGGTTTCACAGTCGATTTCGTGACTGGACGGGACGGCAGTGCCCGGACACCCCTGGGCCTGCCCGGGGTTACCTCGGGCCCGGCCGGAACGGGCGGTGCCTTCGAACCGGTCTTCCCCTGCGGCGTCGAAACCGCCGCCTTTATGGCGGATTTCGGAACCGTTTTGGATTCCGGTTTTCGGGCAGCACTCTTCAGACCGGTTCGGGAACCCGGCTTCGTCGGTTTCTTGGATGTCGGCTTGCCTGCCACTGCAGACAGAATATCGGCGCAGCCGGGAAAGTGCCAGTGTCAGTGCATCAGATCATCAAGCCCTTCGGTCTTGATCTCGCCGGGCTGCATGGCCTTTTTCACCTTGCGGGGCATGTTCACCCACGGCTCCTGGCTCGCCCGTTTCTTGATATTATCGGCCCAGGTCCTGATCACGATTTCCGCCGTCTCGTTGATCGCCGACGAAGGCACGTTGTCGTAACCGAAATCGGCGAACACCTGGAACAGAACGTACGTGTAGCCGTCGCCCCAGTCTTCAAGGCGCAGGCCGCCCCACATCTCGACGACGTTACCTTCCACCGCCCTCAGATCGCAGGAAAACGTATCGTCGTTGCAGATGTATTCCACGTTCGCGTCGATGTTGGAGAACGGCCACGGCGCATCCAGATAGAAACTGATCAGCCGGTTTTCCCGCGGATTTTTCGGGTTGCGGACCTCCAGCACCTTGGCGCGCTCGAACCGGAAGACGAACTCGGGGAATTTCTCGACGTCGGTAATGATATCCCAGCCGCCCTGAATGGACGCCTTCGCAGCTCCCGCAGCGGTGATGAGATTGAGGCCCTTGCTGCCGACCGGCGTCGCCCAGACGATGATATCGCCCTTCTTGATCCGTTCCTTGAACTCCGGCGTACCGGGCATCGGCTTGCCGGCGCAGCCCGCAAACAGGCCCGAGAGCAGCAGGCCCGTTACTGCCAACGCCCGGAATCCGGGAAAACTCCTTAAACCGCGATTCGTCTTCATCACCGATCCAACTCCTCTGCAAACTGCCGGAAAGTGCGAAACCGCGCTTCCACGCACAAAATCAAAATGACACGATTCTCAGTTCCAATATTCTAGCGAATTTCATACGTTTAGCCACACCCGTTTCCGTTTCACCCCCTTGCTTCAACCCCCGGCGATGCGCATCGTTTCCGGCCGGCACCAGCCAGTAGCGGCCAGTAACGGTCGTTAACCGTCAGCAGGCTTTTTAATGAAACCGAAGGATACCTCAGGCCGTCTGTACGTTTACCGCCTCGATTCCAGGGGCCAGTGGCACTACGGCCGGAATCCGGTGACCGACCCCGCCCTGGCCCGGGATTTTTTCAGCTGGCTCTACCGCGAACCGGACGGTTCGTGGTGGCTCGAATGCGAGGGGGAAAAGTGCAAGGTCACCGTCGAGGACGCGCCCCAGTTCGTGGAATCCATCCGGTTCCATCCCGATCCGGCGGACCCGGCCGGGAAACTCGCCGGGATTGACCTTACGGTGGGCACCGGGCGCTCCGAGCCGCTCGATCCCGGCACCCTGCGGTCGGGCAAGAACGGCGCCCTCTACTGCCGGCTCCGGAGCGGTATGGAGGCCAAGTTTCACCGGGCACCCCAGCTTGAACTCGCCCGCTGGGTGGACGATGAATTGAACCTGCGGATCGGCGGAGTTGCCTATCCGGTGCGTGAGACCTGAACAGAATGTCCGACCTGACCGTCACCGAGATTTTTCATTCGCTCCAGGGAGAGTCCTCCCAGGCCGGGCGGCCTTGCGTCTTTGTACGGCTGACGGGCTGTCCGCTCCGCTGCCGGTGGTGCGATACCGCGTACGCCTTCACCGGCGGCACGGAAATGACTTTCGATGAGGTGATCGACAAGGTGCGGCTCTACGGGACAAAGCTGGTGGAGCTGACCGGCGGCGAACCGCTGGCCCAGGGCGGCGCCGTCCCCCTCATGAAAGCGCTGCTCATCGAGGGGTACGAGGTGATGCTCGAGACGAGCGGCGCCTATTCGGTCGCCGACGTGCCGCCCGAAGTGCGCAAGATCGTCGATCTCAAATGCCCCGGTTCCGCCGAATCGGACCGGAACCTGTACGAAAATATCGAACTCCTGCACGGCCACGACGAGATCAAGTTCGTGATCGCCGACCGCGCCGACTACGAATGGTCGCGTGACCAGATCCGGACGCGCAAGCTGGGCGACGTGTGCGGGGTTCTGTATTCGGCCGTCCAGGGGGAACTGGAACCGTCAAAACTGGCTGAGTGGATTCTGGAAGACCGACTGCCCGGCCGTCTCCAGATCCAGCTGCACAAATACCTCTGGCCCTCGAAGGACCGGGGTTACTGACGGATCGATGTTCGCCCGTTTGTCTTCGCGCCTTAGTCTTCGCGGCAGAGCACGAACCAGTTGTCCATGTCCTTGCCCTTGCGGGTGGCGTGCCCGATGGTGACGTGGTTCGAGACCCCGCGCATGAAATCCTGCGTCATGTAATAGACGAACCGGGAAAGCCGGGCGGAGTTGGGCAGTATCGTGGGCCAGCCGTCGGGTTTGCGCGGCGGCACCCGGAGATAGTCGATCAGCACTTCTCCGTCTCTTGAATCGCTGGCTACGAAATAACCGGGACCGGTCACCGGCGCCATTGTCTGGTGGTTGTATCCCCACAGCTCGTTCAGCGACGGATTGTCGGAACGGCAGAACCGTTTCTGGAACAGGGAGAAAACGGGGAGCGAATTTTTTCCGTGATGAATGATCTGCTTCATCGCCGGGGTGCCTTCCGGCACAAAGTCGGAGATATGCACCGGTTTCTTGTCCTTGGCCGCGTCCCAGAGCGCCGACTGTTCTCTGGCCGTCAGCGAGGTCGCCTCGCGAATCCGGTCGGCCGACGACAGGCCGTCCAGATAGCCGGCCAGTTCCTTGAAATTAACGCTTCGTCCGCTGAAAAAGTCATGGATATTCATAAAAACACGCCCCTTTTAGCCGCTGGTGCCGGATCACTATTGCCACCCGGCAAAATCTTGGCAAGCGGCCTTTCCTGTTGCAGCATATGGGAATGGGGGCGGCGAAGGGGCCGCCGGGGGTCACATGGAAACCGATAACCGCAGGCATCCGCGGATCAAGGCCAATCTGGAAGTCCATTTTCACGACCGGGAAGAACTCCGGAACGCCGTGTCGGACGACATCTCGCAGGGCGGAATGTACGTCTCTGCGGACCATCCGCTCGATATCGGAGACCTGGTGACGCTCCAGCTCGATCTGCCGGACACGAACGACAAGCTGCGGATCGAAGGCAGCGTCGCCCACCATAAACCCTATCCCAACGGCAAGCCGGTCGGTTTCGGCGTCGAATTCATCGTGCTGTCATCGGAAGGCAAAACCCTGCTGCGCCGTTTTCTGGCCAAGCTGGGCGGCTAGTCCGGGACCGTCCTATCTTTCCAGCCAGCGGGCGATCTCCGGGAACACCTCCCGGTGCGCGTTCCTGCCCACGAACAGGTCGCCGTGCCCGTAATCGGCGCTGAAGCCTTCGCTCTGGGCGAAATTCACATAGTGCTTTCCCGCCACGTCCGAATGCTCGAAATCCGACCTCACCCACTTGGGCGGCACCAGAAAATCTTTTTCGCCGGAGATCCACAACGTCGGATGGGTGTAATCCCGGGCCCGTGACGCCAGACGCTCGCCTTCCGCTCCGGCAAACAGCTCCTTGAAAGACGCCATCTTGGCGGCCGAGACGTTCACGGTCCCTTTTCGCATATAAAACCGCATGACCCGGTCTTCCATGTTGGAAAAATTGAACGCGGGCTGACGGTGAAGCAGTGAACCGGGGAGCACCTGCGCGGCGATTCTTGCCGCCGGCTGCAGCGGTATAAACGGCATCATCCGGCCGATGGGCTGCATCAGCTCCATCAGGTTGAAGGCGCCGGTATCCCCGCCGGATTCCAGCTCCTTCATCAACCGATGTCCGGTACGGGGGCTGATCGTGCCGGCCGCGACCATTTTGCGGACTCTGGGGTCCTGTGTCCTGAACAGGTGGGAAAATCCGACGATCCCGCCCATCGAATGGCCCACGTAGTCGGCAGCGGGACTCCCCGACAGCCTCACCACCACTTCGACGATGGCGGGAATATCGAACTCGATAATGTCGTGAACCCGCCAGTGCCACCGGCGGTAGTTCCGGGGCTTTTCATCGGACGGACCCGGTACGGACCGGCCCCGTCCGCGCAGGTCCACCGAAAACACCCGGTAGCCCCGGGCCGCAAGCCACGGCGCGAACCCCTCGCCGCCCCCGATGTCGTAAAAATTATAGCGGCAGTAGCTGCCGTGGCAGAGAATGACCGGAACCGGTTTCCGGTCCGGCCCCGACGGATCGTATTCGTACAGGGTGACGGGCCAGCCGTCGCCGGTCCGGACACGGTGCATCCGGTGGTAAGAAGGCCGTGACATGTGCGGGATCTTAGCCGCCGCTGGCTGCCAGCGGGAGATCTTCGCCGTGGGATTCGTCCTTCAGACGGACGGGACCGAAATCAGCCGGGAACTTTCCGTTCTTGTCCTTGTAGAACTCGCGGATGATGTCCATGTCGGCCTTGATGTTGCCGGACGGCCAGACGGCCGGACCGAATTCGGCTTCCTTGTACTTGTAGTCCAGTACGCCGAGAATCAGCGGCACCTTGGCGCCCTGGGCGATGTGATAGAAGCCCGACTTCCAGTATTCCCGGCGGCTGCGCGAGCCCTGCGGCGGGATGCAGACGACCAGGTCCGGAGTTTTCTCGAACGCTTCCGTCATCTGCTGGACCAGATTGTGCGACGAGCTCCGGTCCACCGGGATGCCGCCCGCCCAGCGCATGAAACCGCCGAATGGCCATCTGAAGAGCGTGTTCTTGCCCATCCAGTAGAGCTTGATGTCCCATCTCCACGCGGCGCCCAGACAGAAAACAAAGTCCCAGTTGGACGTGTGCGGTGCGGCGACGAGAACATACCGCTCGAACGGGGGTTTGCGGCCGATCACTTTCCAGCCGAACATCCACATCGCGACTATTCCCATGATTTTCTTGAGTGACACGACTGCAAGGTAGAACCTTCACAGCCTGAGCGGTATGACTGAAAACCGTCTTTACGGTTCTTTTACCGAGTGCTTATGACGCAACGGGCCAGTTCGCCGGAATGGCCGGATTACCAGCGTGCCTGCATCTCTTCCGCCCAGCCCACGAGCTTCCGGATGCGGACTGATTCACGTTCATCGGTCAGAATCTCGCCGCTGAAGTATCCGATACAGAGGTGAAGCTCGACACCCGCCAGTCCGAGGGGCACTTTCAGGGGCTTCTCGAGAAAAGGTTCAAACTTGAGGTTCACCCGTCCCGATCTGGGCGCGGTGAGCGACCAGGGCTTCATGAAATCGCTCCGGTCGTACTGGATGTCGAGGTCCTCGCCGATCTTGTGCAGCCGGCCGTTCAGACAGAGCCCGTTTTCGGTATAGCCGGTCCCGTCGGTCCATTTGCCTCCGAACTGAAGGCCGATCACCTGGCCGTCTTCGACGCCCGATGCGCTCGCCCAGTTCCAGATGGTTTTGAAAGGCCAGATACCGCGCCCGTAATCCAGGCAGCCGAACGACTGGTTCTGGGGCCCGAAGCGGTACGTGCGGTTTCCGGCCGTCACCTTGCCGGTCGCCGGAAGGGTGTTCTGCTTGGAGGTGAACTGGAACCGCTCCCTGCTCCACGGAATGATCACATTGAGTGTTTCATGGCTGGGCGGTTTTTCGATACGGACCTGAGCGTGTACGGCCGGAATGCCCGGACGTTTCATGTCCGCTTCGATAAAGGTCGCTCCCGGTTCCTCATGGAACGAAAGATTCAAGCCCGGCATTCTGAACGAAATGTCCCCGCCGCCGACGGTTTCCGGCTGCCTGAACCCCGGCGAAAACGGCACCAGCATGGCGTGGTCGAAACTCCGGCGGGTCTCGAAATCCACCAGCGAGACCGCGATGAATCCGAGATAGTCCAGATCCGCATAGGTCACCGACAGCAGGCACTCCGTGCTGGTAACGGCCCAGTAGTCCCAGCGCTTCTTGCGGCCCCAGTTGCCGGTCACATTGCACCGGTGCAGCGGATGGCGGGACCAGCCGACGGCCTCTGGATTGAGCGTCCCGTCGGCCAGACATTCATCGACAGGCCGGGTGAGTTCACGTTCGGCGGTGAGATAGGAATCGTTCACGTTCAGATGCCTGCTTTCCGTTTCCGGTCAGCGGCATTCCCCTTCCAGTTTTTTCAGACGAAGCTCGGCGTCCGCCGCCTGCTTGCGGTATGGATTTTTGGCTTCTGTTTCTTTCCGCTGGTTTTCCAGCATCTCCCGCATGCCGCCGCGGGCCGTAATGTAATAACAGCCGCCTTCCTTGGTACGCGAAGCGTCGCCGCAGTTGCGGTTCATCTCTTCGTCGGTCCAGGCATCCGCCTTTTTCCGCAGTTCGGAGATTCGGGCGGTCTGCTCGCCGATCTCGCGCTCGCAGCGCTTTTTTCTGGCATCGCCGGCGGCATCGGAACCCCCGGCGGGTCCTCCGGCGGCCGGTCTGCCGGCCGGGCTGCCGCTCTGGGCCGGGACAATCGGGGCCGAAGGCTGCTGGAGCTGGTAGGCAGGCGCCGGGCTCCCCGCTTCGGACTTCACCTGATCCTGGTACTCCGGCGGAACTTTTCCCGGAGAATCCACCACATGGGTCATCCCCCACTTGTCCCGGTATTTGTAGATTTTCGCCTGTGCGACCGGAACGAATCCCGGAACCACCAGAAAAACCGCCGCCCAAAGCACGGCAACTGCCGACTGACGTGAAACCGTACCCATCCCCTCACGGCCGCCTTTCCCAACATCGCAGGATTTCATTGTACCGGAAAATCCCGCCGCCGTCAGCCCCGGAAACGCCTTCCGGAAAGCATTCGGGGACCGCTTTTGCACGTTCCCGTCCCGTGTTAATGGGGAGTCCCATGGATTCAGTGAGCTACCGTATCGCCAACATGACCGACATCGAACGGGTCTACGAACTCATCCTGGAGCTGGCCCGCTTCGAAAAGCTCGAACACCAGGTGACGGGCACCCGTTTCGAACTGGTGGAGGCCCTGTTTGCCGATGTCCCCGCCGCCCAGTGCATCGTCGCGGACGCCGAAGGCGCCGGGGTCATCGGTTACGCGATCTTCTTTGAGACGTTCAGCACGTTCAGGATGAAAAAGGGCCTCTGGCTCGAGGACCTGTACGTGACGCCGTCCCACCGCAAGCGGGGGATCGGCCGCCGGATGCTCGAAATCGTCGCCCGCGTGGCGGCCGAACACCACTGTTCGCGTTTCGAATGGTCGGTGCTCGACTGGAACGAGAACGCCCAGAACCTGTACCGGTCGTTTGGCGCGCAGATTCTGCCCGACTGGCGGATCTGCCGGATGGAAGGCGAGGCGCTGGAGAAATACCGGAAGAAGTAGCTACTGCTTCTCCGCCGGTCTTGCTTCCGCCGGCTTTGCTTCCGGGGACTTTGCGCCGGACGCTTTTTCAGCCGCCGGTTTTTCCTCCAGCGGCTTGTGCGCGGGCGGTGCGGTTTCGGTCTTCTCGATCACGCCCAGCCGTTCTTTCAGGCCTTTTTCCCGGACACGGAACACGTCTTCCGAGAATCCGAGTTCGCGGGCGATGATCTCTCCCTTTTCATTGACCCGGTAGAGGGTCGGCAGACGGCCTTCGACGCCCCAGGCGTCGGCCAGTTTTCCGTCATTGTCGTCGATCACCGGGTAGGAGATTTTCATCATCTTCACATAATCCGGCAGCCCCTTGGCCCAGGCCATGTCGGGGCTCATCGCCTCTTCGTTGACGGTGACGACCTCGAACCCCTTGCCGCGGAGCTCTTTCCAGAGTTTCTCCAGTTCAGGCAGTTCGAACGCGCACGGCGGGCACCAGCTGGCCCAGAACAGCACCCAGGTTTCCTTGGGCTTCCTGCTCTTGAGAAGTTTCGCCAGATCCAGCTTCTTGCCGGCCGTGGTCTTCCCCTGGAGCGCGGGAACCGGTTTCGGGGGAACGATATCTTCGGCCCGCGCCGCGAACGCGGACGCCAGCAGCAGGGTCGCCATAGCGGCGGCAACTGTGTTTCTCTTGATCGTCAGGGTCGTCATCTTCTGGCCACTCCTTGCAGGTTCATATCTCACGAGGCACCGGTATTTCCACTCCAGCGGCCGCCCCGGCGGTACCAGTTCACGGTCATCGGCCGGCAGCAGACGGGGCAGTCCTCGATCACCGTCTGCTCGTCGCCGCCGCCGGCGTCCACGGCCAGCCAGATCTGCTCGCCGCAGTGCGGACACCGGAGTTTGCCGGGCTCTCCGCCGTCCTCGTCCAGGTCTTCGTCGTAGAGCCCCATGGCGTCTGCGCACTCCTGACGGCAGTATACGCCATCCGGCACCCGCCAAACGGAAATTCGGTGCCCATTTTGTCTACCCGGAAACTAACGGCTACTAGTGAATTCCGTTATGTCCGAAGTCATGCAACTACTCGTCGACGTCGACCGGCTGCTGGAGGCGGACATCGAGCTCCAGCGGAAAAAGGTGTTCAAGCTGGCCCGGTCGCTCGTCCCCGCCCTGACCGAGGACGACATGTCCCAGCCCCACGACTACCCGGAGCTGCGGGCCAGCGAACAGTTCAATTTCGAGGACGGATACCTTTCGGGGCTTCTCGGAGCGCAGATGGCGATCCGGGCCCGGATCGTGTCCCGCTACAAATAACCCCGGCAAAGGAACCCTTCATGGAAGCGATCATTCTCCACCAGTTTCAGATTTCCCCCTACTGCGAAAAAATCCGCAAGGTGCTGGACTACAAGGGTCTCGCCTACGTCCGCAAGGAAGCGCCCATGGAGGGCCGTCCGGAGCTGAAGAAGAAGACCGGCCGCACGAAAGTCCCGGTCATCGTCGTGGGGAACGAATGGATCACCGATTCGACCACGATCTGCGACTGGCTGGACGAGCGCTATCCGGTGAAGCCGGTGCACCCCAAAGGACAGCGCGACCGGGCGCTGAACGCGCTGCTGGAGGACTGGGCCGACGAGGCCCTGTCCTCGACCCTGCAGCCCTTCAAATGGTGCCAGGGCGACAACGCCGCGAAGCTCATGCAGACGAGCGCCAGACGCTACCCGGACAGCCTGAAGATCAAGGCCCTTGCTTTCGCCGGGCAGCGGGCGCTCGTTTACCAGATGAACCAGCAGGTGAAATCCCGCGGCTGGAAAGCCAACACGGAGCTGTTCGACTACCAGCTCGACCGGCTGAACGAGCTGCTGTCGGACGGGCCGTACTGCTTCGGCAAGGAGCCGATGTCGGCGGATTTCGCCGCCTACGGGCTGATGAAGCTGTTCGAGGGACTGGAAGGGTTCGACCACATCGGGCGCCGCCAGAACGTCATGCGGATGATCCGGGCGATCGACGCCATCCCCACCGCCTGCAAGGACTGACAGTAAGGACTGATAGCAAGGGCTGATGCAACGGCGGGCCTGCCCGACCCTTTCGGCAGCGAATGAAAAAGGGGCGCTGACACCAGCGCCCCTTTTGTTTGATCCGCCCCGTCAGGCGGGCAAGTCAGGCCAGAGACCGGATCAGAAGCCCGGTCCCGTTTCCTGGAACGGCACTTCCTCGGGCTTGAGGTCCTTCTCCTGCCGTTCCTTCTCTTCGATCTTCTCTTCCGGCTTCTTCGGCTCCTCGACCTTCTGCTCTTCCGGCTCGGTCGTATGGCGGGCCTTGGTACCGGCCTCTTCGGCCGTGGCGCGGTCGGTCCATTCCTGCAGGCAGCGGCCGACTTCCGGGTAGACGTCTTCCGGGGCGTAATCGTTCAGCAGGTAGCCCAGATGGCCGTAGTTGTCGTTGTGGCCGTTCACCTTGCCGAAATTGACCACTTTTCTCAAGCCCGGCTCGATCAGCTCCGACGCGGCCAGCACGGTCTCCGGCTCGACGAAGTTGTCGCGCCAGCCCGTCATCATGCAGACCGGATTCTTGATCAGGTTCAGGTCGTCCAGATACCGGACCGCCGTGTCTTCGGTCCCGTAGACGCGCTCTTCCTGGAGCCACAGCGACATCTGGCGCAGGATATCCACCCGGACGTTCTCGATGCCGTGGTCGAGGAACCGCTCGACCCGGTTCTTGTTCAGGAAGAAGTCGTTGAAGAACAGGGCGCCCAGCAGCGTGTCCGTGTTCTTCGCAAAAGGCGCCGGCAGGTAGTAGGCGTGACGGGTCGTGACTTCCGACAGCTCGCGGTGCTGGAACAGCTTGTCACGGTTGTTGAACAGGGCGAGCATGGTCTCGTTCGGGTGGTTGTAGATGAGCGGCGCGCCGAGCGTGACGGAACCCGCCACCATCTTGCCGAACCGCTCGTCCTCCATGATCCCGTACACGAGCGTGCCGCCGGTCGAATGTCCGACCAGGAGCACCTTGTCGATCTCGAACTGCTGCGCCGCGAAATTCATCGCCGCCTGGACGTCCTTGAGATAGTCCTCGAAAACCCAGGTGGTTTTCATCGACGGAGCCGCCAGTTCCACGGACGAGAGGCCGTGGCCCCGGAGCTCGACCACGTACGTCGGGTAACCGCGCGATGCGAGATAGCGCGCCAGCGAATGGCTGCGCCCGAAGTCGAAAATGTAGCGGTTCATGCCTTCGCCGTGAACGAGAACCACGGGGTACAGCTTTTCGCTCGACGTCGCCTCGTAATACTGGAGCGCGATCTGCCAGCCGTCGTCGGTCTTGACCCGGTAGAGGACTCCGTCGCCGTAGGTGCGGGCCTTCGTGCCGGCTTTCCGTTCGGCTTCGGTGACCGGCACGGAGGTTTCATCGCCGTATTTCTGGGCCGGACCCTGGTTCTCGGGAGGCAGGTCGTCGGGTCCCGGCTGATAGCCCTGGGGCGCCGCTGCGGGCTGCGCCTTGTCGCCGGACCCGGCCGGATCCGCCGTTCCGGAAGCCGGCGATTCGGGCGACGGCGAGGCTGGCTGGTCGTCCCCCCCGGCCGGCGGCAGAGCGGACTGGTCCGCACCCGGGAACGGTTCCGCGGGAATATCGACGGGTGCGGGAGTATCGGACGGCGCGGGTGTGTCCTGTGCCAGACCGCGGCCGACCGCGATCAGGCCGACGATACCGGCCAGCCCCAGCAGATGGCGCATGCGGAGATTCATCAGAACCTCCCCCACGCCTGAACGCCGGGCGTGCGCGCTTCGATCCATTCGAAAATCACCGGGAACACTTCATCGTAGGCGCCGTCGCCCAGGATGAGACCCAGATGGCTGTAGTCGTGGATATATCCGTAGTCCTTGCCGAACACGAGCAGCGCGCGGTCGCCCACGGTGAGCGAGCGGAAGCCGTAGTTAACGGCCCCGACCGGAGCGACGCGGTCCTTCGATCCGGCGACGATCAGCGTCGGCACGCGGACGAGCCCCAGTTTCACGCGGTAGCTGAGCTGCAGGTCGGCGGAGAGGAAATCCTCCTGATCGACCCACTGGAGCACCTGCTGGACCACTTTCGGAGAGACGTTATCCACGCCCGTGAGGCCCAGCCGCCTGACGACGGGGGTCTTCACGAACGAGCCGTCGATGTACAGTTCCTTGAACAGCGCCAGTTTCTTGTCGTCTTCCAGCGCGAACAGCATGGTCATCGCTTCGTTCTTGTCGAGCTTCTTGCCGAGCTGGGTCACCTTGGACACCGACTCGTTGAACTCGGACAGGAACGCGGGCGGTGCGAACAGGATGACGTTGGCGACTTCGTCGAAGAAGTTTTCGAGCTCGAGATAGCCGTAGATCGCCATGGACCCCATGCCGTGACCGACCAGCGTCACCTGACGGGATTTCGTCTGTCCCTGCACGAAGCTGATGGCGGCCGGAATGTCCTTGTGGACGTAGTCGTCGAAGGTCCAGTCCCAGTCTTCCTCGTTGTACCATTCGGGCTTGGTCGAGTCGCCGTGGCCGCGCAGGTCGAGCAGCCAGATGTCGAAGCCGTAGCGCTGGAAGTAGTGGATGATCGACCGCTCGCCGGCCGCCGTCCAGAAGTTCCGGTTGAACCCTTCCGAATGGATGAAGATGAGCGGCGGAATGTCGGGATTGATCTGGTTCGGCGTGATCCGCTCCAGCGCCAGGATCTTGCCGTCGGTCGTCTGCGTGAACAGCACGTCGGGCTTGCGCGAGACGTTCGGCAGGAACCGTTCGAGTCTCAGGTTCGGGTTGAAGGCGCGGCCCTGGCAGCCGCCCGCCAGCACAAGCGCGGCAACGCACGCGGAGGCGGCCCCCAGCCATCGGTTGCGCCAGTTGCGGAAGATGCCCATGAGGTTCAGTGGTTCTCCAGCCAGGCGTAGATCGCCGGGAACACTTCCGTCATCACGCGGTCACCGGTGACCAGGTCCACGTGCCCGTAGTCGACGGCGAAACCGTTGGCGGTTCCGAAAATCTTGAGTTCCTTGTCCTTCACGCCGATCTTGTCGAAGGTCGCCTTCACCTCCCGGGGGGTCGCCATGGCGTCCACTTTCCCGGTGCCGATGAAACAGGGCACGCTGATCTGCGGGAGCAGCTCCTCGTAGTTCAGGGTCTTGTCGGCGGAACGGAACTGGCCGCTGTCGACCCAGTCGGTCGTCTGGTCGAGCATCGTGACCGGGAAGTTCGATACCGCGTTATAGGCGAACATGGACAGCGCGCGGGGGTTGATCGCCTCGTTGTTCCACATGAGCGCGTCGAAACGGGTGTCGGTCCAGCCGATGTTGTTGGCGTTGCTCTGGGCGATCAGCTCGCCGTAGATCTTCGGCGTCAGTGCGAACATTCCCTTGAGCTTGATCAGGAAATCGATGGCGGAGTTGCGGTCCCGCATGTTGGCCGCGCCCGAGAGCGCGATCAGGTTCTTCACGCCGCCGCCGTCGGGGTTCGTGCCGAGATAGGCGTATCCCAGCATGGCGCCCAGGCTGTGGCCCACGTAGGTGACCTGCTCCTTCTGCGTCGTGAACTTGACGTAGTTAATGAGCGCCGGGATATCCATTTTCAGGAACGTGTCGAAGTTGTAGTCGGGCTTGCGGTCGGTGAACGCGGTCGAACCGTCGCTGTCGCCCGATCCCCGGAGTTCCGCAATCCAGACGTCGTAGCCCTTGTCGAACAGGAAGGTGGCGAACGACCGGTCGCTGGCCAGCGACCAGGTGAACCGGTTGGACGCGAATCCGTGAACCAGAAGCACCGGTTCCTTTTCGACGGAGAGCTGCTCGGGCTTGTAGCGGTGCAGCGCCAGCTTCCAGCCGTCCTTGGTCTCGGTGAAATGCTGCTCGTTGGCGTGGCCGACCGCCTTGATCCAGAAACAGCCGCTGTTCACCAGCAGGAACGCCGCCAGAACACACGCACCCGCGAGCCGGACGGCCTGTCTGGTCAGGTTCAATCTGTTAACGAAGCGGATGTTCATTGTCCTGAAAATTGCAGCTGTTCCTGCCTGCCGTTTTCCGATGGCAGAAACGCTCCCCCACAAGCGGCTGACACTAACCGCCACAGGCCGTCGCACGCAACGCACCCGATGCCGGTTTTTAGAAGCCGTTACATCTGAAAATTAGCATCCGGCTGAGCGCGATACGGTAAAGGTTTGTAACAGAGGCCAGGGCCGTTCCCGGTTGGCGCAAGTGCCTGTATCTAAAACGGAAAACGGGCTCCCTGAGGAGCCCGTTTTGTGTCTTTTATCACATTCCGGAAGGGCGTTCAGTCCTTGATGTCCCACTTCTGACGGAAGAAGTCCGCCGTCCGCTTCACACCGTCTTCGAACGAAATGGTCGTCTTCCAGCCCAGCTCCTTCGCGGCCTTGGCGGCGGAGACTTCCTTGCCGCCGTAATCGCCGGGGCGCGCCGGGGTGTATTCGATCCCGATCTTGCGGCCCGACGCCTTGATGACCGCCTCGGCCACCTGCTTCACGGTGATCTTGTCGGGGCCTTCCAGGTTGTAGATCTGGCCGGCGGCCTCGTCCTTCATGCCCAGCACATGGGCCTTCGCCATGTCGGTCACGTAGAGGAAGTTGCGGAACTGTTCGCCCTGACCCGCGACCGTGAGCGCCTGGTTGTTGAACGCTTTTTTGAGGAAGATCGGGATCAGCAGCGCCTCGCGCATGCGCGGTCCGTAGGGGATGCCGTAGCGGAAGATCGTCGTCGGCACGTTAAAGAGCTGCTGGTAGTTGTGGCAGAGCATCTCGGCCGCCATCTTGGACGACGTGTAGATGTGTCCCGCCTCGGCCAGATAGAAGGGCGAATCTTCCGCGATGGGCTGCGGCGCCTTGGAGCCGGCGTACACCCAGACGGTGCTGGCGAGATAGACGCGCTTGGCCTGGTGGATACGGGCCGCTTCGAGAATGTTCACCGTGCCCTGCACGTTCAGCGCGGTCGTGTAGACCGGGTACTTGAACGCGTAGTTCACGTCCGAGACGGCGGCGAGGTGGAAAATATGCTCGCAGCCCTTGGTGGCGGAGATCATGGACGAGAGGTCCAGAAGATCGACGTCCTCGAAACCCACGTCGGTGCGGTGCGGGCGCACGCGGTGGTCGATCACGACGACGTCGTGCCCGGCCTCCTTCAGTGCATCCACAACGTGTGAACCGATAAAGCCGCTGCCGCCGGTAACCGCGCATTTCGCCATGATTGTCTGGAATCCTCGTTTGCGTATGGTTTGCCGCAGCCTTGAACCCCGGTATCCGGGGGCTGCGGTCCGCGCGCGGCCTGTAGCGGGGGGCGGGGCGGCGAGTCAAGGAACGGTAAAAGCCCGTTTTTGCAGCCGGTTTCGCGAATTAAAGAGGCCTGTTCCGGTTTCAGATCTTGCCGGTCAGATCTTGCCGGTCAGATCTTGCCGGTCAGATCTTGCCGGTCAGATCTTGCCG
>CAZMGV010000002.1:186380-250956 GCA_964565925.1 uncultured bacterium | reverse complement strand
TCAGATCTTGCCGGTCAGATCTTGCCGGTCAGATCTTGCCGGTCAGATCTTGCCGGTCAGACCTTGCCGGTCAGACCTTGCCCGACAGCTTCTTGCTGATGACCGACTTGGTCACGCGGGCGACGGCGACCAGTTCGCCCTTCACCCACGCTTCGCTCTCGGCGAAGATCGTCGTCCGGCCGCGCTTGAGGATGCGGCCCTTGAGATCGACCGTGTCGCCCAGCATGACGGGCCTAAGCACCGAGACGTGGATGTCATGGGTGACGGCGTTCTCGCCTTCGTTGAGCAGCGGGATCAGCCCCTGGTACGCGGCGGCGTCCAGCAGCGCGTACAAGACGCCGCCGTGGAGCACGCCGGCGACGTTCACGGCGGTTTTTCCCGCCCTGAACCGGATCTCTCCGGAATACGGACGGAACCCGACGAGCTTCACTCCCAGGAATTTATGGAGCGGAAGCGTCTGGACGAGCCTCGCGATCCGCTTCTGGGCGGCTTTTGAATACGGTTTTGCTCCGGACGCGGGGGTCCGGTTCTTCGGGTTTGTCTTTTTCATAGGTTCAGCCGAGCGCTTTTTTGACGAGATCGGCAATCAGCTTGCCTTCGGCACGGCCGCCGGCACGGGCCTGCACGGCCTTCATCAGCTTGCCCATGTCCTTGACGGAGGCGGCGCCGGTGGCTGCTTTCTCTTCGGCGATGATTTTTTCCAGATCGGCCGCCGACATGGCTGCCGGCAGATAACCCTGGATCACCTCGATCTGGGCCTGTTCCTTGGCGGCGAGGTCGGCGCGGCCGCCCTTGGTGAACTGGTCGATGCTTTCGCGCCGCTTTTTCACCATCGACTGGCAGATGGCGATAAGGTCGTTGTCGTCCAGGTCCGAACCCTTTTCGACCTTCTTGTATTTGGTGTCGGACAGGATGAGCCGGATCGTCTCCAGCCTGTCCTTCTGTCCCGCCTTCATGGCGGTCTTCATGTCTTCGTTGAGCCGTTCGAGGATGGTAGCCATGGGGCTACCACTAGCCGTTTGCAGCCATCCGTTCCAGAGGCCGTTTCACCGGCCGGTCCGCGACCCGCCCCAGCGGCAGCTCGCTGCTCTCCATGGCGAGGAGCTTCTCTTTCACGTCGAGCCCGCCGGCGAAGCCGGTCAGCTTGCCACCCGCGCCCACGATCCGGTGGCAGGGGATGAGCAGCGGGAGCGGATTCCTGTTGCACGCCAGACCGATGGCCCGGGCGGCACCCGGGCGGCCGATTTTGCGGGCGATCTCGCCGTAGGTGGAGGTCCGGCCGAACTTCACCTCGCGAAGCGCCTTCCAGGCCTCGTGCTCGAACTCCGTGCCCTTCGCCACGAACCTGCCGCTGAAGCCTTCACCGCCGGCACCACTGACCCCAAACGCGTCCCATTCCTTAAGGAAGGTTCTGACATGCGCCGGAAGCTGGCCGGGGGACTTTGAAGCGGGCTTAGCCGTAAACGAACACTCGTGAATCGAGTCGCCGTCATACGACACCTCGATCCGGCCCCAGCGGGAGCTGGCGATAATGGTTTGAAGATCCTGCGACGGGTCGTTCGTGTAGGTGAGTTTCATGAAAAACGAGGGTATCAGAACCTACCGAAAGTGCAACGTATAAGATGTAAAAACACAAAAGGCGGACCGGTGATCCGGCCCGCCCTCTGCGGTGAGTTGCTTTAATTTCAGACGAATCAGCCGCGGTTGGCCTTCATCGCCTTCTTGAGCGCGCGCTTGCGGGCCGCGGCGGCTTTCTTCTTCGCCTTCACGGACGGCTTTTCGTAGTATTCGCGCTTCTTGATCTCCGCGAACAGACCGGCCTTTTCAAACTGTTTCTTGAAACGGCGCAGGGCTGTCTCGAACGGTTCATCATCACGTACTTCGATCAAGTTGTATCACCCGCCTTCCGTCAGCCTGGTGAGGGCCGCGCTGCCCCACGGCAGCGATGGATTGGAGGCCCTCGTGAACCATACCGGGCGGGGAAAGTCAAAAGCCCGGAACAGCCTGACTCGCGTAGCGGCCGGGGCGCTGCTTACTGCGGCCCGATGCCCGGCAGTCCGGCCACCGTCCCGGCGGCTGCCATCGAATAAAGGACCATTAAAAGTGAGGGCCGCGACCATGGCGGCCAGGTTCACCTGCACGCTGATCCTGTGGTACTTGCTGAACCGCGCCTGCGCCTCTGCAAACTCCGGGCTCTCCGGCGCAGCCGCCGCCCGGGCGTCGCGGGCCTCGTTCACGTTGGGGGTCAGCCAGCGCCGGCCAAGCGTCGAGCAGACAAACCCGACGAGAACCGGGAACACCGCCGCCCGGCCTCCGTAAAAGACGCCGTCTATTGCCGCACCTGACGAGGCGAAGGCGAGCAGCCCCGTGAGCGCCACCGTCAGGATCGTCTGGAAGGTGTAGTAGCGGGGAAACATCACGCGCATGAACTTCGCCGCGTTCGGCAGATCCAGCGCATGGAACACCGTCGGCGCCACGAGGAAGCTGAAGAAGATCAGCGACCCCAGCCACAGACCCGACGAAATCAGAAACAGCATGTGCCACCAGGCGGGCATAACGGTACTCCTTAAATTCCAGCCGCTCTGATGGCCGGTACCGCGGGCCGCCGTCAATCGACCGGCAATTGCCGTGAACCGCGTTCAACCCCCGTTCAACCGGGAATCGCATCCCTCCTTGCCACTGAATGATCATTCATTCATTCTGTGCGCAGTGCCGGAGCAGCTCCGAACGCGCTCCAGGCCACAGGGAGACAAAACCATGCCGACCATGCGGGAACGGGTCCAGAAACTCGAGACACTTCGCGCGAAGATCAAGGAGATGGGCGGGGCCGACAAGGTCCAGAAGCAGCACGAGCGCGGCAAACTCAGTGCCCGCGAGCGGCTGGACCTGCTGTTCGACAAGGGCAGCTTCTTCGAGATCGGCATCAGCGGCACGCCGATGCCCGGCGGCTCGGGCGACAAGCGTGTGAACGCCGACGCCGTCGTGACGGGCTGGGGCAAGGTCGACGGACGCCCGGTCGCGGCCATCAGCTACGACTTCACCGAAAAGGGCGGCTCGATCGGCATGACGGGCGAGAAGAAATGCTCGCGCATCCGCGAGTTCGCCCTGCGCGAACGGATTCCGATCGTGTGGCTGATCGACTCGGCCGGCGGCCGCATCGATATTTCCCAGGCGGGCGGCGGCGACAAGAAGGGCGGCGGAGGAATGTTCGGCGGCGGGGGCGGTCTGGGCGATTCGGCCGGCGACATGCTCTCGATCTTCGCCGACTCCGGCTACCTGTTCCGCGAACAGATCGTCATGAGCGGCGTCGTCCCGCAGGTGGCCGCCATGGTCGGCCCCGGCGCGGCCGGCACGGCCTACATCCCCGGGCTCGCCGACTTCGTCCCGATGGTGAAGGAGATCGGCTCCATGGCGCTCGCCGGTCCGCCGCTCGTGAAGGCGGCCATGGGCGAACTGGTCGACGAGCAGACGCTTGGCGGCTCCAAGGTCCACACGGAAGTGTCCGGCGTGGGCGACGTGGAAGTGGCCAGCGACCAGGCCTGCATCGACATCACCAGGAAATATCTCTCGTTCATGCCGCTCTCGTGCGACGAGAAGCCGCCGATCATCCCCTGCACGGATCCGATCGACCGGCGCGAGGAGTCGCTGCTCGATCTCGTGCCGGACGAATCGCGCAAACCCTTCGACATGTACGCCGTCATCAAGGCGGTGGTCGACCACGGCGACATCCTCGACATCAAGCCCCGGTTCGCCCGCAACATCATCACCTGTTTCGCAAGGCTGAACGGTTACCCCGTGGGCGTGATCGGCAACAACTCGAAATACATGGGCGGCATCATCGACATCAACGCCTCCGACAAGGCGGCGCATTTCATCCAGATCTGCGACGCCTTCAACGTCCCCATGCTGTTCCTGCACGACGTGCCGGGCTTCATGGTCGGCACCAAGGCCGAACACGCCGGCATCATCCGCCACGGCGCCAAGTTCATCCATGCGATGGCGTCGGCGACCGTGCCGAAACTCTCGGTCGTCTGCAGGAAGAGCTACGGCGCCGGCTACTACGCCATGTGCGGCCGGGCCTACGAGCCCGACCTGCTGGTCGCCTGGCCGGGGGCCGAGATCTCCATCATGGGCGCCGAAGGCATGGTCGGCATTTTCGGCCGCAAGTTCACCAAGGCGGGCACCGAGATGGCCCCGCAGGTGGCCAAGATGATCGCCGACATGATCCGCCCCGCCATCGACATCCACAAGGTGGCCGACTGGGGCTTCATCGACGATCTCATCGACCCGCGCGAAACGCGCCATGTGCTCTGCAAGGCGATCGAAATAGTCTGGCGCAAACAGATTGAAAGGCCGCACCGCAAGCACGGTATAATGCCCGTGTGACGAGCGATCTGCCCGACAATACACCCAACGATCAACCCGAGGGCGGCCGGCCGGGCGAACCGGCGGCCGCCCGTTTCCGGTTCCTGCCGCATCTCGCCCTGCTGGGCGCGCTCCTGCCGTTCGTCAACAAGGCGGTTCACGTCGACGACGCCGCCTACCTGGCCGTGGCCGGCTGGATGCGCTTCGACCTGTGGACCCCCTACAACCAGTACCTGAACTGGCTCGGAGAGCCGCGGCGCGCCTTCGAGACGATCGCGAGCCCGTTCGGGCATCCGTTACTCCTGTCGCTGCTCATGCCGCTGGCCGGCGGCCGCGAGTGGATTTTTCACGCGGCCTATCTCGTCTTTCCTGTCATTGTGCTCGAAGCGGTGCTCCGGCTCGCGCGGCGTTTTCTGGGCGGAATCGCCGGCGCAAGCCCGGCCATGATCACCCTGGCCGTCCTGCTCTGCATCCTGAACCCGGCCTTCATCGTCACCGCCGGTTCGCTCATGCCCGACCTGCCGATGCTGGCGGCCTATTTCGGCGGCCTGGCGCTGGTCATCCGGGGGATCGATGAAGACCGCCCGGGGCTGGCCGCGGGGGGCGGCTTTGCGGCCGGCCTGTCGGCGATTTTCCGCTATAACGGCCTGACCGTGATACCGCTCATTCTTCTCTACGGAGGGTCGCGCCGCCGGCTCAGCACCGGGACCCTGAAGCTGACGGTGCTTGCGGCCCTGACCGCCGCCGTTCCGTTCGGCCTCTGGTGCGCGCAGAATATCGCCGCCTACGGCGAGACCCACTTCCACGCGATGGTCAGGTTCGAAAACACGCTGCCCGCCGGAGAGATCTGGTGGATCCGTTACTTCTTCGCCTTCGAGTACCAGCTGCTCGGTCTCGGCATGGCCGCGCCGGGGTTCGCGGCGCTGGCCGGGTTCGCGGTCTCCGGGCACAGGCGACGGACCGTTCTGTACGTCTGCGGACTGGCGCTGGCCGGTTCGGTGATCCTGTCGCTGATTCAGGAGGACAACGCTCCCACCGCAGCCCTGAAAGCCCTCGCCTTCGGATCGGCCCTGCTCTGTCTCCTCGCCCTGTTTTCGCACGACTGGAAAACCGGGCTTCGGTCGATGCTCGACGGGATGGGGTCGGACGATATTTTCCTGTTCTGCTGGACGGCGGGGATACTCGTCTTCAACCTGAAGATCCTGTCGCTGGGCGTGCGCTATCTGCTTCCGCTCGTGCCGCCGCTCGTCTTTCTGCTGTGGCGGTATTTCCGTCCAGGTGCGCCCGCGCTGCGCGCCGCCGTCATCGGGACGGCGGTTCTCGGACTCGGCGTCGGAACGGCGGACTACCTGCAGGCCGGAACGAACCGGGATTTCGCCGCCGTCCGGCTGCCGGAGATCGTCGCCGGGCTGCAGGCGAAATACGCCGGAACTATCGCAGGATCAGCCGCCAGGCCGCTCGCCAGACCGGCTGTCGGGTACATGCAGCCCTGGGGATTCCAGTACTACATGAACCGGGCCGGGGCCGTTCAGCTCTCCCGCAATACCCCCGAGCCCGCCGCACCCATGGTGATGGTGTTCCCGTTCATGCCGTACCTGCAGGCCAAACCGCCCCCCTGGCTGTTCCGCCGCGGGCGGTTTGAAATATCGAAGACCTATCCCGGCTGGTTCCCGGTCCGTACGATATCAGACGATCCACGGACGCTCTTTTACGGGTTCAACTACGACACCCGGAATTTCCGCGTCTCACTGCCGTGGTCCTTCAGCAGCCGGCCGCTGGAAGAGTTCGTTATCTACTGGGTTCCTCCGGCCAGACCGGATACACAGGCCGGGCGTGAAGAAAGCAGATGAGTTTTGCGGTATGATCCCGAAGTGACCAAATCGCATTCAGACGGCCCCGATCTCACCCCGCTCCAGCTCCTGGAGCGGACGAGAACCGTTCTGGCCGCCGCGAAGATCGTGGAGTCCCGGCTGCCGAAGCTCTCCGACGACCTGTCGGAGCTGATCCGCATCGGCACGAACCTGGAGGACGAACTTTCCCGGCCCGAACACGGAAGCGGGCCGGGCCCCAAGCGCGCCACCGAGATCCGGCAGACGCTGGACTACCTGTCGGGATGGCTCGAAGAGATCGACTCCACCGAGGGCGAGACCGAAGCCGAGGACCTCGGCCGCCCCTCCAGAGGGGTCGCCAACCGGCGCCAGGCCGTTGAGCTGGCCGAGGGCGCCCGCGCGCGGCTCGCCCACCGGGAGTACGACGCCGCGAGAGAGCTGGCGGCGCAGGCGCTCGACCTCGAACCCCATCTGGTCGACGCCCTGCTGGTGCCGGCCGAGATCGAGCTGGCCCGGGGCAACGACGAGAAGGCCGCGAGGATTCTCTTTCATATCACCGAGACCGCCCGCGAGCAGCTGATTGAACGCCAGCAGCAGAATCCGTTCCTGAAGGACAAGCCGTTCCCACTCGCCTTCGATTTTTTTCAGGACGCCGACGCCCGCGCCTATGCGCGCGCGCTCGACCTGCTCGCCTGGGTGCTGTTCCGGCTGCAGCGCTACCCCGATGCCTTCCGCGCCACCGAAGAGCTGGTCCAGATCGACCCGAAAAGCGCGCTGTTCGCCGTCGAACTGCGGGCGGTCACGGCCCATATGTCCGGTCATCTGGAAGACGCCGCCCGGTATTACGAAACGCTTGCCGAGCGTCAGGGCGACAAGCTGACCGGACGTCTGGGCCGGGCGCTGCTCCACAAGGCCCAGGGCGACGAACTGGCCGCCTCGGTGGAACTCCAGCAGCTCTTGCTGGAATACCCGACGCTGGGGGATTTTCTCGTGAAGGGCGGCGACGCCAAGCACTGGGCCCGGTCGCTCGATCCCGAGCGGCATCTGGAGGTGCAGGGGCTCGATGTTTTTCACGCGCTCTGGAAGAGCGAGAAGGCGTGGATCCAGTCGGTCATGCGCAACCCGCGCGCCAGGGACGATTACGCCCGGCTGGAAGAGCTGGCCGAACAGTACCGCAAGGCCCGCACCGACACCTTCAAGCGCGAGATCTCCCGCGAGTTCGAACGGCTCCGCAATCCGATACGTCTCAAGACCCGCGAACTGAACGCGAGACAGTCCGAAGGGGAATAGAGTAGTATCCCCTCACAATGATTCTTTCCGATCAGGATATCCGCCGCGCCATCCGTGACGGCCGCATACGTATCGACCCGGTGCCGCCGGCGTCCGCGTTCCAGACGTCGTCGGTGGACCTCACCTTCGGCGGCGGCGTGCACGTCTGGAAAAAGGCGATGCAGGGACGCGCCGTCGAACTGGCGACGCTCAACTACGCGAAGCTCGCCCGCGAGGGGCTTAAAGCCTTGAAGCCCGACTCCAAAGGCCGCTGGAAACTGAAACCCGGCATGTTCTGCCTGGCGCTTACCCGCGAGCGGCTGGAGATCCCGTCCGAGTTCCGCATCGCCGCGCGTGTGGAGGGCCGCAGTTCGCTCGCCCGCCTCGGCATCTCCGTTCACATGACCGCGCCGACGATCCACGCCGATACCCACGGCCGGATCACCCTCGAGATGTTCAACCACGGTCCGTTCGAAGTGCTGGTCCGCGAAGGCGATCCGATCTGCCAGCTTGTGTTTGAAGAGCTGTCCGCGCCGCCCGAGCGCCGCCAGAAGCCGACGTTCAAAAACCAGAAGAGCGTGAAGGGGCGAGGTTAGGGGAGCACCTCAGCCCTCGTCCTCGTCATCCCAGATCACGAACTCGCCGGGGTGATCGGCCTCGATCTTTTTCAGGATGCCCTCGCATCGCCGGATGGCGGATTCGGCCTGTGGCAGACTGACGTGGTGCTCGCCGCCGTAGTCGCCGACGCTGCGGTATTCGGACAGTTTCTTGAAATCCCCGCCCAGCGTCCGGCTCCAGCGGCCCGCTTTCACCAGGCTGCGATGAACCTCGGATTCCACCTGGGCGTGCTTGCGGAACGATTTGCCCTCGAACAGGAACAGCGCGGAAACGGCATGGAACACCGCGAAATAGGAACGGGACCCGCAGCCGTCGGAATCGCCCTTCTCCAGCATCCACCGGGCGGCGTGGAGCGCCCGGACGGCCCGGTCCCACTCGTCCCGGTGCGCGCTCAAATCCGGATTCCGTCGCGGCGGATGTCGTCGCGGATCGATCCGCGCTCCGCCGGAAACTCCAGCCGTTCGTTGGTGATCGAAAACGAGATGAGCGGCCGGATCGACTGCTGAATCTCCAGAACGGCGTCGTAAGCGGCTTCGAGATCGGCTTCACGGCGGATCGGCTCGGTCAGCACCAGCAGAATATCCAGATCGCTGTGACGGTGACCGCCGCCCCGCCGGTACGAACCGAACAGGATCGCGTCCTGCAGACGTCCGCCGAACGTCTGCTGCAGAGCGCCCCGGATACCGGCAAAAAGCCCTTCGTGCCCCAGACCGCGCTCGATCTCGGGCAGGGGACGCGCACCGGCTCTGGCTGAGCTCTCCAGCATTTTTTCATTATACCGGCCCCGGCCGGATTCAGGCAACCAAAGAAGAACGGAACGGGATTAGGGCTCGGAGCTTCCTGCCGCTTTCCGGCGCCCTCCTTCCCCCTCCCTCCCGTTCCGGGCTACAATAACCCCATGTATTCGGACGAACTGATCCAGACCGCCATCTCGAAACTGAAGGCGGCGGCCCCCGAGGGGTCGCGGGTGATCCTGTTCGGCTCGTACGCGCGCGGCGACGCGCGCGAATCGAGCGATCTCGATTTCCTCGTGGTGGAGCCGCAGGTGAAGTCGAAGCTGGACGAGATGGTGAGGCTGCGCCGGGTGCTCAGGCCGCTGCGTGTCCGGGCGGACGTGCTCGTCACCAGCCAGGAACAGTTCGACGACGGGAAGGATTCCCCGAGTTCGGTCTTCTACGACGCGAACCGGGAAGGCCGGCAGGTTGCCTGAAGACCGCAAGACCGCGCTTGTCCTGATCCGGAAAGCGGAACAGGACCTGCTGATGATCCTTACCGGGACCGGCGAGCCGAAAATAACGATCGATACGCTGGGGTTTCACGCGCAACAGGCAGTGGAAAAATCGTTCAAGGCAGTACTGGCTCTGAAAACCGGCGACTATCCGAAGATTCACGACTTGCTCGAACTGATGGACCTGCTGGCAGACCACGGCGTCCGGCTTCCGCCGAAACTCGAAAACGCCGACATGCTCACTCCCTTCGCCACAGTGTTCCGTTATGCACATTCCGCGACCGATGATACTGCGCAGATATCCCGGTCCTGTCTTCTGGAACTGGCCAAGGCCACTATCGAGTGGGCCAAATCCGAAATCGGCGCGTAGTCCCGCTCCTTCGTTCTCCCTTCCTCCCTTCCCTTCGCCAACGCTTCTGAAACGTGTCGCCCCAATTAATTTTCGGCCCCAGTGATTCCGCCGGGTTACCGGCCGGTCCGGAAATCCCGATATGCTAAAATATAAATAGGGCGCACCACGAAAATATTTATTCTCCTGTCATTACAAAGGCTTATCCAGCCATTTTAACAATCATATTTGATTATACCGTTTATATATTCTATACTGACTTGCGTAGGTAAGTCTCCGTCCGGCGGACGAACCCGATGGTCCCGATAAGGGGCCCGGAGGTAAACGACGGAACCCGCAAGGGTCCTGTTTCAGAAGCCGGAGGTAGAGCTCAGGTCCGGGCGACCGTCATCAGCGGGCCCCGGATCCAGTGAAGTCCTTCCCGGTCGCGCCGCTGTCGCGTGGGTCCACCACGTGAGCAGGGGCGGGTCTCCCCGGAGAGGGCAGGTTCCCGCCATTCGATGGATCTTCCGGTTTAGCGCCGCTACGGCTGTCGCACCCCCCTTCTCGCTCGTCGAGCCGGGGTGCGCACTGACCTGGCGGCCGCAGACCGGCGGAAGGCGAGTGGTGAAACCGCAAAGGCGGCTCGTGGCCTGAAACCACGCATGCCGCGATAGATGTTTGAAAACTGAATAGCCGGGAGTGCGGCTCCCGGCAGCGGCCAGGGTGAGGGTCAGCCGGCGCTCAGGCCAGCGCTTCGGCCTGCGCCTTCCTGGCGGCGGCCTCGGCCTGCATCTTCGCCATGCGCCGCTTCATCATCTCCTGGAACACTTCCGCGAGATACGGATAGAGCTCGGCGTTGAGGTTGATCTCGGGGTAGAGCGTGCGTCCCACGCCTTCCGACACCAGCAGGCCGACGTTGACGACCGTGTAGGCGGCGTTGACCCGGATGCGGTGCTTCCTGAGCACGTTCACCATCTTGGCGACGGCGATGGAGATCTCGATCTCGTTGAGCGGCTTCGAGAAAAACTCGTTCACGTGCTCCGAGACGTCCTTGACGTAATCCTCGTAGTCCGTGATCCGGTGCGACGGGGCGAAGTTCATCATGCACTCGGCGGTCTTGCGGCCGTCGTTGTTGGCCATGGCCATGAACGCCTCGATGAAGTTCTCGCGGTCCTTGTCCGTCAGCGTCGCCACCATGCCCACGTCCAGGTAGGTGACGTGGTTCCCGTTGTTGAACAGGAAGTTGCCCGGGTGCAGGTCGGCGTGGACGAACCCGTCCTTGTAGATCATCTGGAAAATCGCGCGCAGGCCGTAGCGGGCCAGCTCCTTGGGGTCGCAGTCGGTCTTGGCGACGTCGTCGATGTGGTAGCCGGTGACGAACTCCATGGTGAGGATGTTCTCGGCGCAGTAGTCGTCGTAGAGCTTCGGGAAGCCGACGAACTTGTTGCCCGCGAAGTTCTTGTGGAACCGGCGGTTGTTGTTCGCCTCGTTGCGCAGGTCCAGCTGCCCCTTGATGGCGTTGCCGAACTCCTCCACCGATTCGACCGGCGAGGTGACTTCCACCGACGGAATGAACGAAATCGATTTCGCGAACGTATGCATGACCGACAGGTCGTACTCGACCTTCTGCTTCACGCCGGGGCGGCGGATCTTGACGGCCACGCGCTCGCCGGTCTTGAGCTTCGCCTCGTGGACCTGGGCCACCGACGCCGAGGCAATCGGCGTGACGTTGAACTCGGCGAAGATCTCGGAGGGCTGCTTGCCGAAGGCGAGCTCGAACTCGCGGGGCAGGAGCTTCGGGTCGAACGGCGGGACGTTGTCCTGCAGGTGCTTGAGTTCCTCGATGAACGCCGGCGGGAAAATATCCGGCCGGGTGGACATGATCTGGCCCATCTTGATGAACGTGGCGCCCAGGTCTTCCAGCATCCGCCGGAAGCAGTAGGAAAACCGCGCCACCGCGTTCTCGTTGTGGCCGTCCTTCTTGCCGCCCGGCAGGAACCGCGAGACGGTCAGCCCCGCGAACACGAAACTGTATTTGATGACGAGCAGGTAGATGGCGACAAGCCGCAGGCCCGAGTAGAAGAACTTTTTCACTGAATCCCCGTGGCTGACGTTCACGTCAGGATGGCGAACCTAGCGCGTAGGGGCCGAAGCGACAAACGGTGATTTCAAACGGATGTGAAGGTTTGGAGCGGGATTCCGGGGCGCAGTTCAGGCTTTGCGCGCCACCCCGGCGGCCAGGTGTCTCACGACCCCCACGCCCTCGATGTCGAACTCCTTCACGCCCGAGGCGTCGAAACCCGCCGCCCGGATCAGCGCCGGGATGTCGCGGTCCAGCGTGCAGCCCAGGAATATCTTGCTCCAGAGCGGGTTCCACCGCTGCTGCCACCGGAGCATTCCCGGCTCGGCCGAGCGGATGTGTTCGAGCAGCAGCCATTTGCCGCCCGGTTTCAGCACCCGTTTCACCTCGTTTACGGCCTTCGCCGGATCTGCGACCGAGCAGAAGACGAGTGTCGCGGCGACGGTGTCGAACGAACTGTCGGGGAAGGGGAGGTTTTCCGCTTCGCCCAGTTTCAGCTCTACCGGCACGGGGGCCCCGGCGACGCGGCCCTCGGCCCGCTTGAGCATCCCGGGGGAGGGCTCCAGCGCGGTGACCTTCGTGACCGCCTTCGGATAGTGCGCGAAGTTGAGGCCCGTTCCGGCCCCGATCTCGAGCACGGTGCCTGACGCCTGTTCCAGCGCCCGCGCGCGCAAATCCGCGAACGGCTGGGTGGCGAGATCGTTGATCCGGGGGAATATTTTTTCGGCGTAGAAAGACATGGTGCGGACAGCTTAGCTGTTTTTGCGGAGAGGTCACATTTGCCAGCCGGGGCCCTGTCTCTCATCCTGAAACTCCCATGCCAGAGACCAGTATAGAAACCGGTTCAGCCGCCAGCCCGGGTGCCAATCCGGACGGCGCCGGCGAGCGACCCTTCCTGCGCCGGACCGCCTCGGCGGCGGTCATTCTGGTTCCGTACTGGCTGGTGATGGCCGCGCTCCACTGGACCTCTCCGGCGACTCAGGAGCAGCTCCCGGCAGGCGATCCGCTGGTGCAGACTTTCGCGGGCTTCGGATCCGCTCTCGCCATCCCGGCGGTTTCGCTGGCGGTGATCGCCTTCTGGGCGGTCCGGTTCCGGCCCTCCCCCAGGGAGGTGATCACCGAGCTTCCACGGGCTGCAGCGGGCGCCGCCGTGGCGGTCGCCGTCGCGTTCATTCTCTACTGGATTTTCGGATCAAAGCTGCCGTCGTTCATTCCGCCCGAGGAAAGTTCCCGGCCCGGACTCCAGCAGGGGTTCTCGGCGGGTCTGATCGAAGAGGTTCTGTTCCGGCTGATGGTTCTGCCGGCCGTTTATTCGGCCCTGCGGCGGCGGCTCGGAGAAATGCCGTCGCGACTGCTGACGATGGTTGCGGTCGGGCTACTGTTCAGCCTGTCCCATGAGCTGCCGCCCGCCGGGACCGGATTCCTGCCCAAGCTGCTCGCCACCCGGTTCCTGTTTCCGGGCGTGGTCATGAGCGGCGCCGCGTTCTGGATCGGGCCGGCGTTTATCGTCGCGGCCCACTGCACCGCGCACCTCGTGATCCCGTTCCTGTTCCGGTGAGTCCCGAAGCCGTTACCGCCATTTTTACCACTGCACCGACACGCGGGTGGGCGACCAGTCCCACCGCAGATCGCCCGGCTTCTCGTCTCCGTGGCGATGGGGCATCAGGTGACGTCTGAGCGGCGGGACTTTCTCGATGATCGTTCCGAACAGCAGCCCGCTGGCGGTGAAGATAAAGGCGTCGTCCATCGACACGCGGTCGCCCCAGGCCTTCACGGCGAACTCCCGGGCGGTGAGCGACGTCATCAGGAAAAATGCCGCACCGGCGCGGGAATACCCCCGGTCTCTCAGCGTGAGATAGGTCGCCGTCGCGACAACCGGGTGGAGGAATGTGTCGGTCTGCCAGCGGTCGCCGTCGTAGAACCGGAACCGGCTGACATTCTCTTTCCAGAGCGTGGTCTCCGGTTTCCAGAATCCGTCCGTCTTGGGGCGGTAGACGCGGTTCGCCACCATCGTGAGCAGCAGGAACTGGGTGAGGTCCTCGTCGAACCGGTCGCGCTTCGGGCAGAAGTCGCAGTACTGGAGCGGGCGGACTTCCTGAAAAGCGCCGGGGATCCGGACCGCGTCGCGGGTCTCGGGCGGGGGAGTGACGGTAATGAACTCAAGCGCGGGCGGATGGAGATCGATCACCTGGGCGCCGGCCGGTCCGGCGGGGATGAACAGTCCAAGGATGACGGCCAACGCGGCGGGGTGGAAAATCTGACGCTGGGTCACGGGACACCTCCTGTGGAGGGTTCGCCTCTTCCCCGTGCAGCGCCGCGATTTCGTTCATAGGGGCCGTGCCGGACTACGATGCGGACACACCTTGTATCTTGAACCCTCTGGTGCCGGTGGAAAGGCGCAATGCGGCATATGCCCCTCTTTTCACCGCCGTTTCAGAAAACCTTCATCCGGCACTGGCACAGGGCAGGGCGGCGGGCCTATGATTTTGCCCAATCATGCGGATATCCCGACGCCCACAGCCCCTGATCGCCTTTGCGCTGCTTTCGGCGCTGGCGCTTGGCGGCTGCGACTGGCTGCCCTCCTGGGGCGGCAACGAAACGGCCAAGCCCAAATACGATCCTGTCGACATCATGATCATGGCCCGGCTCGGCGATCTCCGCAGCATCGAACCGGAGATTCACAAGCAGGCGGTCAGATCGCTTGCCGAAACGGGCCCGCGAGTGGTCCCCAAAATCATACCGCTGCTCAGTGAGGAAAACTCCCTCATCCGCAGCCGTGCGGCGGAAGTGCTGGGGCGGATCGGACCGGCGGCGAAGGACGGGGTTCCGGCGCTCGTCGAGCGGCTGAAGGCCCGCAACGACCGCGACATGGAGGCCGTGCTGAAAGCGGTCGCACAGATCGGCCCTGAGGCCGGCGCCGCCGTGCCGGAACTCGTGGAACTGATCCGGGACAAGAAGCGCCCCAAGGAGCATCGCCGTCTGGCAGGCAAGGCGATCATCAGGATCGGAGCGCCGGCGGTCCCGACGCTGATCCCCATTCTGAGTTCCGACCCCGATGCCGGGTTCCGTCACGCCGCCGCGCGTGCGCTTGCCAAGATGGGTGCGGCGGCCGAACCGGCGAGGGCCGCCCTCGTCGCCGCGAAAAAGGACCCTGACGACAAGGTGAAGTTCTGGGCGCGCAAGGCGATCGAGTCGCTGGACGGCGTTACGCCGCCGGAGAAGCCGGGAGAGAAAACCGCGTCCAGTGCGTCCGGCAAATCACCGGGCAAGAAGGGCGCTGCGGCCGACGCCACGGACGATGACGACGAAGAGGAACAGGCCGCCAACTGAAGCGGCGCTGAATTGACAACAGATCAGAGGCCGCCGCCGCTTCCGTTTCCGCCCGTTCCGTTTCCGCCGGACTCCGGCGGTTTCTGCCCTTCGGGGACTTTCTGGAAATTCTTCAGCATGTTTTCAGCCCGCTGGAGATCTCGACGTGCGCGATCGTGGTTCGGGTTGATGAGCAGCACGAGTTTCCACTGCTCGATCGCCTTGTTGAGTTCTTCGGACCGGTAGTAATCGAGGCCCTTCTTGTAGATTTCTTCCGTCTGCGGCGTGAGGTCGCGAAGCAGGGCGGTCCGCTTCTCGTCGGCCAGCGTGGAGTCGGGGTCTTCGTCGAGCGCGGCGTTCAGCTTTTCGAGCGCGCACCTGAGATCGCCCGATTTCTGGCACGCATCGGCCTGGGCGATCAGCGCCTGCACGGTGGTCGCCAGCCGGGCCCGTTCGGACTGTTCCGCCTTTTCCTTCTCGGTCTTCGCTCCCGAGAGCGCGTCGGTCCGGCTCTGGGCGAGATAGTTCTTGGCCAGCGCGTGACCCGGCCACTTCTTGACGATCCGGTCGAACTGCGGCGCCGCTTCGTCGAAGCTGCGGTTGCGGTACAGTTTCAGCGCCGCGTCCATGGCGCTGTCCAGCTCGCGCCTCCACTGCTTCTCGGTGTCCTCGAGCTCGCCGCGGACACCGGAGTCGAACGGATCGAGATAGTTCAGTTTCAGCAGCTGCTCGTGCGAGCCTTCCAGGTCGCTGGCCGCCCGCCGGCCCTCAAGCGCCTTGTTCAGGTCGGCCTTGCGCCGGGCGAGTTCGCTTCTGGCGTTCTGGGACTTGGGGATCATGTCGTCCCGGCGCGGGTCCATGCCGTAGCACTCGTCGAACAGCCGGACGGCTTCGCCCAGACGTCCGCGCTTCTGGAGGGAGATGGCCCGTTTCTGCCGCCTGTCGATCTCCGCGGCCAGTACTTTCTCGGTATCCTTGATGCGCTGGTCGGTATCGGCACCGGCGGGTTCCGTCTGCCACGCCCGGATCGCTTCATAGTATTTGCCGTCCTCGATCAGGCTCTGTGCCCGCGGGGTGGCCGTCGAAGGTTTCTGTCTGGCGTCAACCTTGGGGCTGCACGCCGTCAGCAAAAGCGCCGCCAGGACGGCCGCCGCAACAGGCCTGGTAGTGAAAAACGTCATCCGCACAGATAAAGCCTCGGTTTCCATTCTAGATGCGGTTTTATCCGATGTTTAGCCGTTTTGCGCCAGCGCCCGGCGGGATTCTTTTTCAAGCGCCCGGGCCAGCGCGCCCGGATTATCACCATGAAGCGCCCCGATGATCGCTCCGGCCCGGGCGCCGTGATGCAGCACGTCGCCAAGGGTTGCCTCTGATATGCCGCCGATGCCGATGACGGGGATGGAAACGGCGGCAGCCACCGCTTCCAGCTCCTTCAGTGTCCGGAAGGGCCGCAGGCGGTCCTTGCTGGCGGTGGGGAAGAGCGGTCCGAACCCGACATAATCGGCCCCGGCCTTTTCCATCCGGCGGGCCTCGGGGGCGCTGTTGGTGGACACGCCGATGATCGCCCGGGGGCCGAGAAGGTTCCGCACTTCTTTAAGCGGCAGGTCTTCCGGGCCTATGTGGCAGGCCGACCGAAGCAGCCGGGCCACATCCACCCGGTCGTTGACGACAAACAGCGTTCCGGACTGGCGGCAGACCGCGTCCAGCCGTCGTGCCAGTTCCAGGTAGTCGCGGGCAGGGGCCGTCTTCCACCGGAGCTGAACGGTACGGACCCCCGCACCGGTCCAGGCCCGTACGGTTCGTACCGGATCAGTCGTCCGGTCCGGATCGACGATTCCATAAACTCCCGCTGAAATCCGTTGAGCAGCCATGACCGGCGGTCTTATACTACCGGCGTCCTGTCAGGGGAAACATCCACGGATTCCTGTCCGCGCCTTGCCGAACATTCAGGGGCAGGCGCGTACGGAGGGAGACATCGCTTGATCGAAACCACCTGTCCCAAATGCGGCGTGCAGGTCCCGATACCCGACGCCCAGCGGAACGCCGCGAAGGTCCTGCTCAAATGCACGTCGTGCGAACACATGTTTGTCTGGAAAAAGGAAGAGGCGCTGCCGGTCGCCGATCCGCCCGCCCCGGCGGTTCAGGCGGAGCCGGAGCCTGAACTGATTCCCGAATCTGAAGCGCCTGTGCCGGTTGCGGCCGCCCCGGCTCCCGTACCGGCTCCGGCAGCTGCGCCGCCTGCGGCGGCAAAGGTGGCGACGGCACCTGCGGCACCGGCCGTTCGCGAGGCCCCGCTTCCGCCGGTCACCGGCCAGCGGTGGCAGCCGCCGGCATCGGCTGATTTCGTGGTGGTCGTCAGGGAATGGCGCGCCGACAAGGCCGACAAGGCCAAGCATCTGGCCGCCAAGCTGCTGATGGAGCGTGGAGTCGGCCGCCTCACGTACGAACAGTACCGCAAGCAGTTCGATACGCTGCCTTATGTGCAGCGCAAGGTTACCGGAGAGGTCCATGCGCCACTGATCAAGCTGCTCCAGGAAGGGCAGGCGAAATTCGAAACCGGCGCGACACCGCTGATGGTCTGTCCGTATCATCCGAACGATCTGAAAGCGGGGCATTGCCCCGAATGCGGCAAGCCGCTCTGTGCGCTGTGTCTCAGGGAAGATCCAACCTGTCGCGACTGCCGGGAGAAAACCCAGCAGGCCGCCCGCAAGTCGGTCGACGACCAGAGGTCCAAGGTCCGCGTGGTGACGAGCGCGGCGCTGCTCGGCGATCCTGCGCAGCTCAAGGTGATCGGCTTCATCTCCGTCGAGACCATGTGCGACGAGCACTCGGTATTCGATTCGCTCTCCAAGGCGATGAAGGGGATCGACAATACCGCGCTCGATCAGGCGAAGGACGCCGCCATGTCGAAACTTCAGCTGAAGGCGCTCCAGCTGGGCGCGACGGCGGTCGCCGACTACCGGCTCTCGATCACACACTTCCAGAGCGAGGCGCTGGGCAAATGTTTCGCGATCATCCAGGCCAGCGGCACGGCTGTCGCCTGAGGGGGGCGGGTTAAGCGGCAGTCTGGCACGATTGGACACGAAATCCGGCTTCTCCCCACCCTGTGAACGGCTTGTGGATAAGCGGATAAGTATTTGAAATTATTTGAATAACAGGTTATTCGTTACGGTGATCACAGACCGGCGGCCGGGGCGGCCCTAGACTGCCCAAGGCCCGGCGGCTAAAGGCTTCCGGCTAGCAGTTGGCGGTGGAATCCGGCGCACTCGGGCGGGGCGGCGGTTCGAAACAGGGTATAAGATTCGTTGAGAGCGATCATTCTAGCGGCAGGTCAGGGAACGCGGCTGCTTCCGCATACGGAGCGCACGCCCAAGTGCCTGCTCGACCTGAACGGGGCCACCGTCCTCGAACTCCAGATGAAAGCGTGCCGGCGCGCCGGGATCACCGAAACGGTCGTGGTGACCGGTTTCCAGTGGCAGCTGATCGAGGCTTACGTCTCGCGCTGGCGCCAGAATGGCCTTGCGCGGATGCGGATCGAGACCGCCTACAACCCGTTCTTCAATACGACCAACAACCTGATTTCGCTCTGGTCCGCCCAGCGGTTCATGAACGAGGATTTTATCACCATCAACGGCGACAACGTCTTCGACTGGCGGATTCTCCAGCGCCTGCGCGAGACGGGCAAATACCCGATCACCGTCACCACGGCCCAGAAGGAGTCCTACGACGAGGACGACATGAAGGTGCTGCTGGAAGGCGACCGGATCACGGCCATTAATAAGGGTATTCCGCTCGATCAGGCCGACGGCGAATCTATCGGCATCATGAAGTTCACGGGCGAGGGCAGGGAGCGTCTGAAATCGATGCTCGAGGACATGGTGAGAGGCCAGACCGCCACCACCGACTGGTATACCCGTGCCATCGAACGCATCGCCCGCCGCAATTTCCCGGTCGGGATCTGTTCCATCGGTGACCTGCAGTGGGCCGAGATCGACTTCCCGCAGGATCTGGAGAAGGTCCGCCAGAACCTCAGTCTCTATACCGCCGACATCTGATTTGTGCTTTTCCCCGGGAATTGGACTACTAGGGCGGCGCGGTTTTCCCGCTGATTCCACCGCCGAAGGATCGTATTCGCTTGGCGTTCCGTCTTGAAATCCGGCTGCCAGAACCCGTCAACGGTAAACCCCCGGCACTCATCGGCGTGGCCGGTCTGAGCGTCCTGCTGCGGATTCTCGTCGGAGCGTTCCGCCACGGCGCCGGACAGATCGATGTGACCGGGCCGGGCCTTGAAGATGCGAAGCGGGCAGTGTCGGGCGATCCCCGGCTCGCCGGTGCGGATATATCGTGGGGCCCGCGTGCGAAGCCGGACCCGGAGCTTGCGCGCGCGGAGATCGAAGCCGGCGTCGTCGTCGGCCCGGCCGTCTGGAAAGAGTTCAGCGAGGCGACGGGTGCGGTAACGGTTCCCGGTGCGCCGCTCATGGTGAAACACGGCAGGCCGGGGGAAGTCCCGAAGCCTCTCTGGGCTGACGGTGCCGCGCTATCCAGCACCCACTACGTTGTGCCGGTGACCGATTCCGCGAGTGCCCGCAAGGCCAAGAGCGCCATCTTCAAGGGCGTCTTCAAACCGACGTCGGGGCCCGTGTCCGTCCATTTCAACTCGAAGCTGTCCATCCCGCTCAGCTGGATGATGTCCGAGACGTTCATTACGCCGAACATGATCACCGTGACGACAACGCTGATCGGGTTTGTGAGCGCCTGGATGTTCTCGCGCGGCAGCTGGACGGGGCTTTTCTGGGGCGGGACGCTGTTCCAGCTCTGTGCGGCGCTGGACCGCTGTGACGGCGAGATGGCCCGGAGCAAGTTCATGGACTCGCCCAACGGCGCCTGGATCGACACCTTCGGCGACAACCTGACATATGTCGCGTACCTGATCGGCCTGACGCTGGGTTACTCCAGGTTCGCGGCGCCGTTCGAATATTTCTGGTCGCCCTATGTGCGGATCATCGGGTTCGGGTCGCTCGCAATGACCGTGTTCCTGCTGGGCGGCATGTACCTGTACCTGCACCGCAACAAGAAGAGCGGAACGCTGGTCGCCGTCTACAAGGATTTCGAGGCGCGCGTCGATGCGAAGAAGGCAGGCTTCGTCTACCGGTTCCTCGACCGGATCAAGATCCTCGGCAAGCGCGACTCGTGGTCGCTCGCTGTCGGAGTCGTCTCCTGGCTTGGCGCGATCCCGGAAATTCCGTTCTTTTACCACCTGCTTTTCTTCGCGACGGTCGGGACCATCGTGCTGATGAACATCTATTTCACAGTGGCCCGCCGCAACGTGGGTGGCTGAGTGACCCCCGGAAAGAAAAAGGCCCTGCGCGTCAGCCTGCTGCTGGCGGGCCTCGCGTTTCTTGCCGGCATGTTCGCCTACGAAGGGTTCGGCGAGATGTGGGGCCGTATCTCGCGCGTCGGGTTCCGGATCTTCGGCCTGATGATGCTGCTCTCGTTCTTCTGGAACCTCTGCTCGACGCTGGGCTGGTGGTTCATTCTGGAAAGCCCGAAACCGGTCAGCTTTCCTAAACTCTTTTTCATCCGCTGGGTGGGGGAAAGCATCAATACCGTCACGCCGCTCATGAATCTGGGCGGTGAGCCGGTAAAGATGGTCATGATGCGCAAGCATCTGGCGGGTCCGTCGGCCGCAGCCACGGTGATTGTGGACAAGACCCTCTTCTCGATCGCCAGCGTCATTCACATGGTGACGGGTGTTCTGGTCGGCCTGTACGTCTTTGATCTGCCGTCCTCGGTGCAGTGGATTGAATTCCTGTTAACCGGGCTTTTAGTGGCCGGTATTGTGATGCTGGTCACGTTGATTCGCCGGGGAAAAACGCTAAGGTCGGTCCTCGGTTGGGGGAGCCGTCTGGGTATCCGGTACAAGCCGGAAACACTGGAAAAGGCTGGAAAAATCGACGACGAAATCACCACCTTCTACCGGAGCCACCGGGGGCGGTTCTGGCTGGCAGTCACAGCCCACTTCACGGGCCGCGCAAGCAGGATGTTTGACCTGACTCTTATCGGCATAGCTTTCGGCGTCGCGATCTCTCCGATGAGCGCGTACGCCATTGCCGCGGCCACGGTCATCGTGAACACCAGTTTCTCGTTTATTCCGCAGCAGGTGGGCGCCAACGAAGGCGGGCACGCCGTACTGTTCAAGGCGATCGGTCTCGGCTGGAAGGACGGCCTGTCGTCGGGCGTTGTGCGCCGCGTCCGGACGCTGGTGTTCTCGCTGATGGGTTACACCGCACTCACGGTTTACCAGGGTTTTGCCCCCGCCGACGAGAAGCGCGCGCTGAATGATGCCGGTCACGGGCGCGAGGTGAAACCGTAAGCCATGCGTGCGATCCGCCACGCCCTGTTTGTGCTTTTGCCGCTGACGCTGGTCGCGGTGGCGCCTGCCCATTCGGCACCGCCGAAGAAAAAGGCGGCGGCAGCCAAAACGGCGAAACCGCCGAAAGCGAAGCCGGAAAAGGCCGAGCCTGCCGCTGAAGCACCCGTAGCGGAACCGGCGACGGAGGCCGCTCCCGCCGAAAACGCGCCGGAAGAAACCCCGGCTGCCGAAGTGCCCCCGAAGAAGGAACGGTTCCCCGGCCCGCCGCTCCCGGACGTGGATACCAAGATCTACAATCTGGAGGCCTGCCTTCGCATCGCGGACCAGATTTCGCCCGAAATCATGATCAACCGCATGAAGGTGGTCGAAAGCGAAGCGCAGATGGCGCAGGCCAAGGCGGCGGCTTTTCTGCCGGAGTTTACCGGAAAGCTGCTGGTTGGACCGGCTCCTGGCCAGACATTAAAGAACGTTGTTGACTTCAATGCACTGGCAGATCCGCCGAAAGGCGCTGATTATGGCAATTGTGATCTGACTTTGGATGGCATTCGTGATCCTAATTGTCCGCAGGTCAAAGTTGAGAATCCTGCACCACTTCAGAAACTGGGCCCATTCATCCGCTTTGAGTTCCAGTTCGCCCAGCCGATCTATACCTGGGGCAAGCTGGACGCGGCCCAGTCACTTGCCCGGTCGGGTATCCGGAATTCGCAACTCGAACTGACCGAGAAGCGCTCGGAAATCCGCAAGCGCATTCGCGAGTTGTACTGGGGCTATGAAGCCGCCAACGACGCCATAGATCTCGTGGACGATGTCGAGAAGCAGCTCGCCGACAACCGGGATTCGACCAAAGAGAAGATCGATAACGGCGACGACGACGTCACGCTGCCCGACCTCTACCGGATGGAAATTTTTCTCGGACAGCTCCGGATGAGCCTCGAGAAGATCTATGCAGACCGCGATCTGGCGCGGACGACCCTTGCTATCATGCTGGGGCTGGACCCGGAGGATGAGTTCAAGCTTGCCGAAGAGGACATCGAGCAGGTGCGGATCGATCTGGATCCGGTGACCTTCTACGAGGACTCGGCTTCGGTGAACCACTTCAATGCCAAGCGCGTCGGTGTCGGTATCGACGCACGGCGCGCCCAGCTCGATACGCTGTCGTCCTGGCGCAAGCCGGATGTTTTTATCGGTGGTCAGGGATTCGCCGCCTGGGCACCACGCCGGGAAGTGAAATCTCTGTTCGGGGGCGACTACTTCCACTCCGTTGGCGGCGGTATCGTGCTGGGGCTGAATTTCGACTTCAACGGGTGGATGCAGAGCGCCAAGCGTGACGAGGTGCTTGCACAGTACGAGCAGGCCCGCATCGCGCAGGAAGCGGCCGTCATGGGGCTGCGGATCCAGGCCCGCAAGGCCTATTACGAGATGGTCCGTGCGCAGAACACCGTGAAGGCGCTGACGGACGCGAGCAGTTCGAGCCGCAAATGGTTCCGGTCGACGAGCCTCAACTTCAGCGTTGGGGTTGAAACCACCGACAACCTGCTGATGTCCTATCAGAAATATCTGGAAACGCGCGGTGCATATCTGCAGGCGCTGTTCGAGAACAACAAGGCATGGGCCGAGCTGGTACAGGCTTCGGGCCTGGAGGATCTCGAGTAATGAAACGTCTGGCGATTATGGCGATGCTGTCGGTGCTGCTGCTTCCGCTTGCGGCTTTCGCGGCCTCCGACCCGCTCACCCTTATCCAGGCCCGTGACAAGGAGATCCGCGGCTACCTCGGCAAGCGCAAGCTCCCCCTGCCGGAAAAGGACAAGGAACCGCTCAAGGGCATGCTGAACGAGATGTTCGACTACGACCGTATAGCGCTGGACGCTCTCGGCGCCCGGAACCAGAAGGCCGCCACCAAGGCGGAGATGGACGAGTTCCTCAAGCTGTTCCGCGACGTGACGATGAATAACTCGGTTTCCGACAAGTCGCTCGAGTACTACTCGAACGGCCGTATCCAGTACAAGAAACCGGAGAAGGTCGGGCGCCGCACGCTCGTCTCGTCGAAGATCACTTACAAGGGCGAGGACATTCGGCTCGACTACTTCTTCGAGCCGGACGACAAGGACAGCTGGAAGATCGTCGACTACTCGGTGGACGACGCCTCGCTCGTCGACACCTACCGAGTCAGCTTCACCAAGATCATCAAGGAGCACGGCTTCGGCGAACTGATCAAGCGGCTCAAGAACCGCCGCGACAATCCCGACGGGGATGCCGCACCAGATACCAAGGGTATGGGCGCGGCGCAAAAGCTCTGATACCTGCCCTCTCTTCCCAGTGACTCTTCCCATTGACCTCCGTCGCCCGGCCTAGTTAACTGCCGCGCACTGAACGGCTGTTCATTTTTCAGGCCGGTTCGGACGGAAGGCATACCGATGGCTACGCTTCGCGAAAAAGTCGCCCAGCTTGAGGAAAAACGCAAAGACACGCTGCTGTTGGGCGGCGAGGACAAGATCCAGAAGCAGCACGAGCGGGGCAAGCTGACCTGCCGCGAGCGGATCGACCTTCTGCTCGACAAGGGCTCGTTCATGGAGTTCGGCCGCCTAGGGATGCACCACGGCGACGGCAAGGCGCGCTCGCCGGCAGACGGCTGCGTTACCGGCTACGGCACGATCAACGGCCGCAAGGTCGGTGTCGCCGCCTACGACTTTACGGTATTCGGCGGCTCCATGGGCGAGGTGTCCGAAACGAAGATGGCGCGGCTGCGTGAGATGGTGCTCCGCTGGCGCATCCCGGTCATCTGGCTCATTGACTCGGCCGGCGCCCGGATCGGCGCGGGTGGCGGCGGTCATGAAAAAGAAGCCAGCCGCTTCGCTGGAACCGGCTACCTGTTCCAGGAACAGGCCGTGCTGTCGGGCGTGGTCCCGCAGGTGTGCGCGATGGTCGGACCGGGCGCCGCCGGTACGGCGTATATCCCCGGTCTCGCGGATTTTGTCCCGATGGTGAAGGGGACTTCCAGCATGGCGCTCGCGGGGCCCTACCTTGTGAAGGCGGCCGTGGGCGAGGATATTTCCGAACAGGACCTCGGCGGTTCGCAGATTCATAACGAGATGTCCGGCAACGCCGACATGGAAGTGGCAAGTGATCAGGAGTGCATGGAAAAGATCAAGCAGTACCTGTCGTACTTCCCTGACAACTGCGAGCAGAAACCGCCGATTGTGCCGTACAGCGGTAATGCCGGTCTGGTTGATGATAAGATCCTCGACGTCATTCCTGAGAATCCCAAACGCGCCTACGACGTCCACAAGGTCATCAATCTGATCGCGGACGAAGGCTCTTTCTTTGAGATGAAGGCGAAGTGGGCCCGCAACATCTGTACCGGCTTCGCCCGTTTCGGCGGACGTCCGGCCGGAATCGTCGCCTCGAACCCGATGTTCCTGGGCGGCGCGCTCGACCTGAACGCCGCGGACAAGGCTGCGCGCTTTGTGTGGCTGTGTGACGCCTTCTCGATTCCGCTCATTTTCCTGCAGGACACGCCGGGCTTCGTGGTGGGTTCCAGGGTCGAGCAGGCGGGCATTATCCGCCACGGCGCCAAGATGCTGCATGCGGTGGCGACGGCGACTGTTCCGAAGGTCACGGTACTGCTGCGCAAGTGCTACGGCGCCGGTTACTTCGTCATGAATGGTGCCGCCTACGAACCGGACCAGATCCTTGCGTGGCCGCTGGCGGAGATTTCCGTCATGGGCCCGGAGGGCATGGTGGCGATCTTCGCCCGCAAGACGCTCGAGGGTCTGCCCGAAGACAAGCGCGCCGACATGGCGAAACAGATGGCCGACAAGATCCGCGAGACGATCGATCCGTATATTGCGGCCGGATGGGGCATGATCGACGACGTGATCGACCCGCGCGAGACGCGCCAGCGGATCATCCAGGCGCTGTTCTATTCGGAGTCCAAGCGCCTGAACCGCCCGTGGCGCAAGCACGGCGTCTATCCGGTATGACCTCCGGTTTTGTCCATGGTTACCGTGCTTTAGGCAGTGTTAAACGGAACTCATACTGGACATCGATGTCCTTTTGAGTCGATCTTTTCCCAAACCCTTGACGCGGCGGGCATATTTTCGCCACACGGTTTATAATATCCTTCAGGTGAAGGTTGTGTATTGCCATTTGAGTTAATGGTACGGGGTTCGAATGGAAGGGAAGCTCATACTCGTCGTCGACGACGACCAGGAAACCCGGCACATGATCCGGGAGATGCTCGAAGGGCAGGGCTTTCGCGTCGAGGTCGCCGAGGACGGTGTCGAGGCGCTGAACAAGCTCGAGACCGCCGAGTTCGACCTGGTGCTGATGGATCTTGCCATGCCGCGCATGGACGGCATCGAGGCTACCCGCGAGATCCGCGCCCGTTCGTACGGAGAAACCCTTCCGGTTGTGGCGATCTCCGCCCACACCTCCGGTGCGGCCGAAGAAGAAGCGTTTGAAGCAGGCATGGACGGCTACCTGCGCAAACCGTTCACCCGCGAACACATCATGATCGAGATCCGGCGCCAGTTCGAAGATTGACACCGATTGTCCGCATTCGGAGGATCTTTCGGGCCGGGTTCATTGCCGTTTCCACACCCGTTATCCCGTGCTACATAGTACCGAGCCTCGCCGCTCAGGGGTCTGGACTATGGTTCGGGCGGCAGGCCAATAGGGGTTCCAGCACCGCCTCCGGTTCCGGATGAGCGGGAAACAGATACATGAGACAGTCCACACGACAGCAAGTGGTTGATTACGCCCGCCGTACGCTGGGTGACGAACGCGTCGATATGATCATGAACGCGCCGTTCAATGATCTCGGATTCGGTTATGACCAGTTCGGGATGGAGCGCGAATCGATACTGGCCGCGTATCTGATTTCACGGTTCTGGTACGACACCTGGTTCCGCGCGGAAAGCACCGGTCACGAGAATCTGCCGGCCAAGGGACGCACGATGATCGTGCCGAACCACTCGGGCGTGCTCCCGTTCGACGGGCTCCTCATCTATCTCGACATCATCGAGAAGGCTCCGCATCCCCGCCTCATGCGCGGTATTATTGAAAAGGTTTTTTCGGGGCTGCCGGTCATGGGCACCATGATGCAGCGATGCGGCCAGGTGACCGGCACGAAATACAATTTCGAGCAGCTGCTCAGGGCCGAAGAGCTGGTCACAGTGTTCCCTGAGGGCGCCAAGGGGCCCGGCAAGCCGTTCAAGGACCGTTACAAACTGGTAAATTTCAACGTCGGTTTTGTAGAGCTGGCGATCCAGTACCGCGTGCCGATCATCCCGACGTCGGTGATCGGCGGCGAGGAACAGTACCCCGCGCTCGCCAACATCAAGCCACTGGCAGACCTGATGGGTGTTCCGTATTTCCCGATCACGCCGCAGATGCTTCTGCCGCCGCCCTTCAACCTCATGCCGCTGCCGACCAAATACAAGATCCGTTACGGCGAGCCGATCGAACTGCACCGGGAATATCCGGAGCATGCCATCGAGGATCCCGATCTCATGCGCAAGCTCGCCAAAGAGGTTCAGGATATCGTGCAGGGGATGGTCGACGAGGATCTGGCCAAACGCCAGAGCATCTGGTTCGGCTGACGCCCGGGGTCAGCCTGTGCTGACGGCAGGCCTTCACTGAGGAGTACGACGATGCCACGGCTTCTCGACCAGTTTGTCATCGGCCCGATCACGGGTGAACTCGAATTCGAGCGGTATGCTGTCCGTATCGATGCGCCTGTCGAGCAGGTGTATCAGGTCATCGGCGGTTATGAATTCCTCAAGAAGGCATTGAATGTTTCCGGTTCCAATGGGGCTGGTAGCGATATCGCCCGTGGCGACCGGATCAGCGGTTCACGGATGGGCTACAAGTTCGGCTTCCCCGCTCACGACCGGATGGAGAAGGGCGACGAGATCACGTTGCAGCCCCTGTTCGACGGCCTCGTGATCGGCTTCGAAGTGACCAAGGCGGAGGAAGACCGCCGGGTGAGGCTCAAATACACGGACGGCCCGCTGAAGGGGAAAGTCACCTGGACGCTGGAGCCCGACAAGTCGAACGACAACGCGACGATTCTTGAGTTCACCTGTGACTGCTCGATCGAGGACCCGCTGTTCCGCGCCGTGTGGCTGCTGTTTTTCCAGTGGATCCACTACTTCGTGATCGGCTTCATGCTGCTCCAGATCCGGCAGGCCGCCGAACGGCTCCATGAGCGGTCCGGCGGTCCGGCACCGGCCTGATCAGAACACCAGAACGAACGCATTCGAGATGGCGTGGAATACGCCCGGTGCCGCGAGGTTCCGGCAGCGGCGGCGCAGCTCGCCCATGATGAGGCCGGGTATAAACGTGAGGAACCCGGCCGGGCTCATGAACGAGATGACATGGGTGAAGCCGAACATCGCCGCCTGGATCAAATTCACCTGGAGCGGGCTGAAGTCGGAATCGGTGAGCCGTTTCTGGACGTACCCGCGGAAGAAGAACTCCTCGGCCAGCGGGAAGAGCAGGATCGATCCCACGGCGGAGCTTGAGATCAGGCGTGTGAAGTCGGGATTTTCGAGCTGGCCTACCCAGGGGAAATGGCCGCCGATCAGCTTCCAGCCGGCGCCAAACAGGGCACAGGCGATGACGCCGGCCAGCAGGCCGATGAGCCCTGCTCTTACCGGTTCGCCGGGACCCAGAAGATCCTTAACAGAGTCGCCGCCTTTGCGTTCCCACCAGAGCGGGGCGTAAATCAGTACGGCGTAACCCAGCAGCGAGCCGGCCAGATCGAACCTGAAAGCCCGGAGCGCAAACGAAGCCCACAGAAGGCCTACGCTCTGGATGACATCGGACGGAATGGTCGGCGGGTTTTTCATCGGCTCCCTGATGTGTCATTTACCCCGGCCCGCCGGAAAGTTGTAGACTCAGGCGGCTACCCCGCCCGTATTTTTATTAATGCCCGTTAAAGCGGGGAAGCAGGACCATCCGTTTGAGCGACCCGACAGACAACAAAATGCCGCAAGGCACGACCTCCGGTCCGGACGCCGCTGCGCCGGAAAAAAAGGACGCCGATAAGGCAGCCTCCGAAGGCGGATTCGTCGGCAAGCTGGATTTCAACCTGTCCGATGAAGGACCCGACTGGCTGGCGGACCCGGCGCCTACTTCCGACAAGCCCGAAGGGGAGCCGCCTCCGGAAGACAGCGACCTGCCGCCGGCTCCCGATGCCGACATGATCGGCCCCGCGATGGACGCCAAAACCGCCCGCCGCCGGAACCTGCTCTGGTACGCACTTGCCGTCCTGATCCTGCTCGCCGCAGTGGGGGCCGGCGGTGCCTTTGCCCTGTATCTGCACATGGCGAGAGACCTGCCAAGGCTCGATGCGTTGTCGTCCTACAAGCCATACCTGTCGGTCGAAGTGCTGGATCGCAACAACAAGGTGATCTGGGAGTTCTGGAAGGAGCGGCGCAAGCTTGTCCCTTACGAGAAGATACCGAAGGTTGTCGTGAACGCGTTCCAGGCGGCCGAGGATGCCTCGTTCTTCGAGCACGGCGGAATCGATCCGTGGGCAATTGCACGCGCGGCGGTGAAGAACTTCGTTTCCGGCGGCAAGAAACAGGGCGCGTCGACGATTACGCAGCAGGTGGCCAAGACATTCCTGCTGTCCAACGAAAAGACCTATTCACGCAAAGCCAAGGAGGCGATCCTCGCCTACCGGATCGAGAGCAACTTCACCAAGCAGGAGATTCTGTATCTCTATCTGAACCAGATATTCCTTGGGAACGGCGCTTACGGCGTAAAGGCGGCGGCGGAGTCCTATTTTCACAAGGATCTGGACGAGCTGAGCATTGCCGAAGCGGCCCTGCTGGCGGCGCTGCCCAAGAAACCGACCGAGCTGAACCCGGTACTCCATTACGAGGCTGCCATCGACCGCCAGCGGTACGTTCTGGGGCAGATGCTCGAACACGACATGATTACGAAAGATGAATTCAAAGCGGCGACGGCGGAAAATGTGACGGTCTATCCGCAGGCGAAGTTCCATTCGGACTTCCCGCATCTCTCCTATGCCATGGAAGAGGTCCGCCTGGACCTCATCAACCGAATGGGTGAGGAGACGCTCTATACCTCCGGCGTCAGGGTGAAGACTACCCTCGACGATCAGCTCCAGAGATACGCCTACGAATCACTTCGGCGCGGACTGGAGCATGCCGACAAGCTTTCTGGCTGGCGCGGTCCGCTGAGAAAAGCCGAGAAAGACGGACTTAAAGCAGCACTTGAGGAAGTTGCGAAGACGAACGGCCTCGACGAAACCGACGCGAAGGTCGAAAAGGGAGCCCGTTATGAAGCGGTCGTGCTCGCACTGGGCACGGTCAAGCGGGTGACCGCACGATCCGCCAAGGATAAGGGCGCTCCGGGCGAGAAGGCGGCGCTGGTCGGACTGTCGCCCAATATCACCGGAGTGATTCCGCTCTCCGGCATGGACTGGGCGTCGGCCTACGTGGCGGCACGCGGTCCTGCCGGAAAGAAGATCACGGATCCGGCGCAGGCGCTGTCGGTAGGCAGCGTGGTTATGGCGAACGTCCTCGATACGGAAGAGGCCACGCTCGATTTTGCCAAACTCCCGGACGACACCCCGACCCCGCTCTGGCAGCTATCGCTGGAGCAGGATCCGGAGATGCAGGCCGGCATGGTCGTGCTCGATCCGTTTACGGGCGACATCCGGGCGATGATCGGCGGCTACAGTTTCGAAAAAAGCAGTTTCAACCGCGTGACTCAGGCGCTTCGTCAGCCGGGCAGCTCGTTCAAGCCGCTGATCTATTCGATCGCCATCGAGAACGGTTACACGCAGATGACGAAGGTGTTCGACACCGCCGTCGTGCTGCCGGGCGCCCGGCAGGAAGAGCTCTGGATGCCCAAGAACCATGACGACGAGTTCCGGGGCGAGATCACGCTCCGCAAGGCGCTGGCACTTTCGATCAACACCATCGCCGTGAAACTCGTTCTGGATGACAAGGTGGGTGTCAGCCGCGCCCGGGAATTCGTGACGGGACTCGGAATGCAGTCGGAAATGCCCAAGGACTTTACCATCGCGCTGGGTTCGGCCCCCGTGACATTGCTTGAAATGGCCCGTGCTTTTTCCATGTTCCCCAATGGCGGCCACAAGGTGAAGGAACGCCTGGTTATCGAGGGCGACGGCCCCGACGGCGAGCCCCTCTTCAGCCAGCCGCAGACCCATTTTCAGAAACCAGGTCCCAATGGCGAGCCGCCAGAAGATCAGGCGATTTCTCCGCAGACGGCCTACATCATGACTTCGATGCTGGGAGCCGTGATCACCGAAGGCACCGGCGCCCGGGCTGCTACGTATGGGCGTCCGGCTGGCGGAAAGACCGGTACCTCAAGCGATAGTCGCGATGCATGGTTCATCGGCTTCAATCCGAAACTGGTCTGCGCCGTCTGGTTTGGATTCGACGACAACCGGTCACTGGGGGGCAACGCTTCGGGCGGTCTGCTGGCGGCCCCCACCTGGCTGGATTTCATGCAGCAGGCGACCCCGGCGGGCGACCCAGAGCCGTTCCCCATGCCTGACGACATCGTGATGGCCCGTATGGACACGAAGAATGTCCGCCGGATTCCCGATCCGGTAGTGGACGAGTTCTACTCCACCGGCGGTAACGGACCGGTGCCCAAAGAGAAGCTGGAAGGTGTCAAACGCCCCTCGGAAGGCATCCTGCTCCCGTTCCGCCGGGGCACGGAACCGCCGCTGCCCGAGGCCGGTTCCACTGGAGCCGGGGATGGTCCCAGTTCTTTGTACGAAGAGCTGGAACCGGGTGCCGAACCGGTACCAGCCGAAGTACCCAAAGAGACTGTGCCGGCGGAAATCCCCAAGGACTGACGGCTGTGTCCCCACTGTTTTTATGACAGGGCAGCCCCTGAAACGCTGGCTCTGCAGGAACGACTGCAGATAGGCTTTGCCTGTGAGCACCGGAACCACATTGACCGATTCATTTCACCGGCGGATCCGCTACCTGCGGATCTCCGTGACGGACCGCTGCAATCTGCGTTGCACCTACTGCATGCCGGAGCAGGGGCTTGAGTGGAAAGATCGCCACGAGCTGCTGTCGTACGAGGAGTGGGCCCGGATCGTGAAAGCGGTTGTGCCGCTCGGGATCGAGAAGATCCGTGTGACGGGCGGCGAGCCGCTGGTCAGGAACAATATCGTCGATTTCCTCCGGATGCTCTGCGCCATCGATGGCCTCAAGGACGTCACGCTGACGACCAACGGCGTGCTGCTCGATTCCATGGCCGACGACATCCGCAAGGCCGGAGTGAAACGGATCAACATCAGTCTGGATACGTTCAGGCCGGACACGTTCATGAAAATCAGCAAGCGGGCCGACCATCATCGGGTGATGAACGGAATTCGGGCGGCTCGCGAGGCCGGCTTCGACCCGATCAAGATCAACTGTGTGGTGCTGCCGGGCGTGAACGACGACGAAGTGCTCGACTTCGTGAACTGGACGACGCGGGAACCGGTGATCGTCCGCTTCATCGAGAATATGCCGCTTTCGGACCAGTACGAAGGGGTGGAAACCCTTGGCACGACGATTCCGTCCATGGACCTGGTGAACCGGATACGTCTTGAATATCCGTTCGAGCAGACCCCCGAGGCGGGTTCCAAGGGCAACAACCTTCTGTTCCAGGTGCCCGGTGCGCCCGGCCGGGTCGAATTTATCTCGGCTGTCAGTCACAGTTTTTGCGAACATTGCGACCGGCTGCGCCTGACTGCCGAAGGCCAGCTTCGCTGGTGCCTGTTCGACAACGCCGAGTGCGACCTGAGGGCCATTGTCCGCAATCCGGCGAAATCCGATGCGGATATTGTCCGAGTATTCCAGCGGATCACGCTGGAAAAACCGGAAGCCCATCTGATCGGCCAGTACGATCAGGCCCCGTCCAACCGCTATATGTCCGCCATCGGCGGCTGATAGACGCGGCTGACCGGGTGAAATCCCCTCCACAAACCCTCTGGACTGCCACCCCTGTTCATTCCGCCATTCGTGTCTATATTGGGCAGGTTGGCCGGAGCTTGGGTGCCGGCGGATAGGACGTCATGGAAATCGCCTCAACCGTCCGGAAAGACATTGCCGGGGATCACCTTGTGAAGGGGGTGCTCGACGACGGCGCGTTCCGTTTCGTCGCCGGACGGCTTTCGGAATCGGTTGGCAGAGCCTGTCTCATGCACGGACTCAAAGGTCCGAGTGCCCAGGTTCTTTCGGAAGCGCTGGTCAGTACGGCCATCCTGGCGTCTCCGATCAAGACCGAGGAGAAGTACGCCCTGTCGGTCTACGGCAAGGGGCTCATGCGTTCGCTCAATACGGACATCGATCACCGGGGCAATCTGCGCGGCTATATCCGTACTGCACCCGAAGCCGAATGGCCTGAAGGGGTCACCCCTTCGGATTTCCTGGCGCCGCCGGGCGTCATGCAGATCACGAGGTCGCTTCCCGATCAGGTCGTCTATCAGGGCATTACCGAGTTCCGGCTGGGCGCCATCGGCGCCGACATCGCGCTTCACGTATCGACCTCGGATCAGGTGGAAACCGAAGTGCGGATTATTCTGGATGCCGGTCCCGGCCGAGCCGCCGGAATTGTCATTCAGGCGCTGCCGGGTACGGATCTCGACCTGTTTGTTCCGGTACGCGAGCGGCTCGATGAATTCGAGCGCAGCGGCTGGCCGGTAGAACTGATCGACGACCCCGTGAAACTGGTGGAAACCGTGCTGGGTCCGTTCAAGCCATACGTGCTGGAAAGCGTGCCGGTTCAGTACAAGTGCAACTGCTCCAGGGAACGGGTAGAAAACATATTCCGCCAGATGAGCGCAGACGATCTCGTTACGCTGCTCGAACCCGACGGTTCGGCGGTGGCCAGTTGCCACTGGTGCAATGCCGAATATCTTTTCACACCGCAGGAGATGGACGTCTTTACCGGCCGCCAGAGTCCGCGAGAGGACCTTCCCAATTGAGTCACCCTCGTCCAAGGACGCTTCCGAAAGTCATCAATTTTGATCTCGACGGCACGGTCGTGAATGTCGAGAAACGGTTTCACCGTGCCTTCAACACTGCGCGTCGTGAGATGGGTCTGCCTGAGATCGAGGCGATCGACTTCGAGGTGCTGTACAAAACCGGCGGTCTCTCCGGAGATGTGAAGCCCGGAAATATCGAATCGTTCTGGCGGACTTTCCTGGACCGGTTCTGTTTCGATCCGGGGGATCATCTGGGTGTTCCGTATCCGGGCGTATCCGAAACCTTCGACCGTATCCGGGGACTCGGAATCAAGACCACGATCATCACGAACCGCTCGGCCGCGAGCGGGCATGTGAAGGGCGAGCTCGAAGCGCTCGGCATCCATCATCATTTCGACCTCGTGCTGTCGCAGGGCAGCTTCAACTTTAGGAGTCCCGGCGCTGGTGCATCCTGGTGCAAGTCCACGATGATCTACCATTCAGCGGACAGTTTCGGCGTCAAGCCGGCCGAGATGGCAATGGTCGGAGATCTCTCGCAGGACATTACCAGTGCACGGACGGCCGGTTGCGGCTGGGCCGTTGCGGTGAAAACCGGCGGTTCCCCGGTGCACGAACTGGAGAAGGCAGGGCCGGACGCCATTCTCGAATCTATCGTCGAACTCCCTTCCCATTTCGGGTTCTGAGCCGATTCCCCGCTTCAATTTGAATCGTCCAAACTCTCTTTGGATTGACTGCTGGCGGAATCCACTTGACGAGACCCGCGCAAAACGGTCTTAATGCGCGTAAGTCGTTAGAAATATTGAGGAAAGGGCTACGGTTACTCCGGTGACTCGGATAGCGTTACTTCAGACCGATCTCGCGATCGACCGGCCGGGTGTGGAAACGTCCAAATACGGATTATCCAACTCCGAGCGGGACACGCTTGTCTCGGCGCTGGGCACGTCCGATATCCTCATTTGCGACATGAATCTCCTCCGGGAGGACTCCTACCGGTTCCTCCTCGATATTCAGCCCGATCTTCGGGCGGCCATCGAGCGTGGCGCGGGCCTGATCTGCCTCACCACGCGACCAACGATCCGCACTTCGGCGGGCACCAAAAACGTCTATACCTGGGTTCCCGCCCTCGGCGAGACGATGAAGGTTCAAGACGATCTCGTCACAAAGGTCGTCTACGAGCCCAATGCGGCGGGTCCGTCGTTCCCTGCCCAGATATTGTCGAGTCTGTTTGCCACCTGCGCGTTCGATGCCGCGTCACTGAACGGTGCGGCTGCTTTCCTCGTTTCCGAAGACAAGACCCCTGTCGGTATTACGCAGAACCTGGGGGCCGGTTTCGTCATGATGCTGCCCCAGTCGGAAGACAAGAAGGGGCTTCTCACTTCCGTCATCGACTGGGTGCAGACGCGGCCCAAGGGCGGAGCCAGAAGCGAGGCGGCTATTGTAACGCCAGTCACACAGGCTCCTGCTCCGGCGGAGGCCTCTGCTCTGGACGAAGTTCTTGATATGGATGCCGTCGCCACCAGCGCCGCCGCGACGGAAGCGGTTGCGGATCCGGTCGATGTCGCGTCGGCGGCGGATCTGTCGGTGCCGACGATGGATGAACTGGCGGCCGAGGCGGAAGCCGAAGGTGTGGTGGATCTGGAAACTGCTGCCGAACCGTCGCTCAAGGAAACGGACGAATTCGATGCGAGCGCGCTGGAAGAGAAGTCTTCCACGTCTTCGGACGACGAACCTGTCGCGACGGGGGACGATCCGTTCAGCAAGCGGCTCAGCTTCGATCCTGTTCAGGCAACCAAGGCCCCCGCCCCGGATGCGGACCGCACCGTTTTCATGCAGCCGACCATTCCGGCGGCGAAACCGGCCGCGCCGGCTCCCGACAAGCATGGGGCCAGGCATGTTGCGCCGCCCCCGGCCGGAGACCCCGAAGATTTCGACAAAGCCTTCAACCTGGACAGCCCCGATCCGTTCGGTGCCCTGGAATCGAACAAATGGGATTCGGAAGACTCCCCGGCGGCGGACAGTGCCAGCGTCAACTCTGGCGGCAGCGAAATATCAAGTCCGCTCGGCACTGAACCGGAGGCGGACGAGCCGGTGGCTGCCGCACTGCACGCGGGGATCCCGCGCCCGCCCGCTAACGAGCCGGCGCCCGATTTCGTTATCCCTGAACAGGCGGCGGCCTCCGAAGACGGTAATGAGCCACCGCCGATCGATCTCGAAGTTCCCGTTGCCGCTGCGACGGTGGCTTCCGGGCCTTCCGCACCGGTGTGGATGGACGAACTGCATGCGTCGCTTCCGGGACTGGGGGACATTCTCGTCCGCCAGAAGGGAATTCGGGACGAAATCCAGAAGCTTGAAGACGAGCACAAGACCCTTCAGGCCAAACGCAATCGCGTCGACAGCTGGTCGCCCCTGGTGACCGGAGAGCCTGAAACCTTCCACCGTGCCGTACGGAACTTTTTCGGCAATATCCTGAGCACTTCGACCGACATTACCCATCAGGGGCTCATCATGGCCGATGCGGGAATCGGTAAATTCCTGGTCCTCCCGGTGACCAAGGACGACGTAGCCAGGCCGGACGTGGGGCGGCTCCTGCTGCATGCGCTTGCGGACGCGGATATCCAGACCAAGGGTGTCATTGTCGTTAATCACGAGCGTGAGAAAAACGCACTCCAGCGCGCACCGATCGAACCGGACCTGGCGGAATTGGCCAGGCGCCGCGATTTTGTCGTGATACCTTCGATTCTGCTCTACCGCGTGGCGGTGCAGCATGCGCTCGATGCCGATCCGCCGAACGTGATTGACATCGTCCAGCAGATCTACTCGAGCGCCGGTCTGGTCACGATTCTCAGATAATTTCTCTAGAGAGCGGCGGGCTGCCTGAGCCAATCCTGCATCAGTGCGACGAGCCCCGGCGTCAGGTTTTTCACCGTGCCGCGGACGTTGGTCGGGTTCATCCACGAAAAGGGATTTACGAGCCGTTTCGGGTTTAGAAGCCGGCAGTCGAGCTGGCTTACTTCCACCGTGAAGGCGGCGGTGCCGAATTCCGTTTCCAGCCAGTCATCAAGATCCCCCAGAATCGGATACATGTGGCTGGACTGCATGACCTTGTAAGGCGCCTTGCGGACCCGATTGAAGAAGTTGCGGGTGATTCCCCGGTAGTAGCTTTCCCTCGGGTTAGGCTTCTTCGTGTAGGCCCACGGGTAAAGTAGCAGGTTGCCGAAACTGTGGAATCCGAGCGAGAGCGCCGGTTTTTCTTTCAGCACGATTTTGCGGAGTGTGTCTGTTTCAGGCTCCGAAAAGGCTTCGGGACCCGAGTAATAAGGGGACCAGGGGAGCCTCGAACCGGCCAGCGGGTTCAGCCAGGTTCCGGTACCGACCACCGGAAAGTTCCGGTTCAAATCGACTCCGCGGTTGTTTCCGCGCTGCCAGGCGATATGCCCACCAGCCAAGCGCGAACTGTTTTCCGCCAGTGCATCCGGGTTCAGAATGGGCAATATGACCAGCCTCGCCTGATCCAGAAGGGCCGACCGGCGGCCATCTTCGCTGCACGCAAGAGTTTCAACCAGGTGGAACAGGGCTTCGGAGCCGATCAGCTCGGAACCGTGAATAAGTGCGGTCAGTAGTACGGCCGGTTTGTCGCCGGAGCCCAGTTCAAAGGAGTAGATGGGGCGGCCATCCACAGAATACCCGGCAATTGTTTCGTCCGCGCCCGCACGGCTGGCCAGTTGCCGCCAGGCTTCTTCAAATGCGCCACCTTCGCGATAGGGACCCAGATGTCGAGGAATTCCACTCATTTTCTTTCTCTCTGGAATTAATGACAACTGCATGACAGGGATGCAACAAGAATGTGAATTCCAGCTAAACTGTTACAATTGTCTGGAAAGCCGGATTCGGAAGGCGGACGCAACGGATGAATATTCATACAGGGCTCGACAGCTTGGTCGGTGTGCTGGCGGGGATTCAGCAGAAGACGCTTGAGCCCAAGACGGATACGACGGTCTGGCTCGAACGTTATCTGAATCGGTCGTTGGAAGAGCTCTTCCCCGCACCGGTAGCGGACCCGGCTGTGAAGGCGGGAAAGACCCGTAATATTCTCGGGCTCGACTACCAGACGCTGGAATTCCAGAGCGATCATCTGCCGCTCGTGGACGAGGAGATCGATAACTACCGCCGGCACCAGACGCCGCTCCACCGGTTTAAGGCCCGCCGCATATCCAGGTCTGGAACGTCACCACGCCGGGCTGCCATCCATATCCACGGCCTCATGGAGCCCGGACAGATTCTGGAAGATCTGCTCGTCGGCCCCCTGATGACCCGGGGGCTCGATTGCGACCTTTATCATTTCCAGCTTCCGCACCACGGAGAGCGGCAGATTCGCCGTTCCAAGTACGACGGATCCCAGTTCGTGACGGCCGATCTCATGCAGACGTTCGAGGCACTCCGCCAGTCGGTGCTCGATGCCCGGACGGTTCTTCAGTACGTGCTGAACATGAACCGTTACGACGAAATCGGATTGACCGGCATCAGTCTCGGCGGCGTTGTGACCAAGATGGTCGCGAGTGTCGACTCGCGTATCGCGTGGGCGGTGCCGATCATCGGTAATCTCGACCTGCCGGATGTGATCGCCAAGGCCCCCATACTCGAAGAAGTCCGCAAGGAACTCCGCGGCTTCGGGATTTCGCCGGAACGGGTTGCCGAACTGATGGAGCTTGTGGGCTTTACCAGCCTGAAACCCCTCATCCCGAGAGAGCGGATTATCGTGGTCGCTGCCGAGGACGACCTGATCGTCCGGGCCGACTCCATGCGCCGCCAGCTGGACCGCTGGTCGGGCGTACAGGAGATCTGGATTACCGGGGGACATCTCACGTCCCTGTTTCGCCTGCCGTCGGTTCTGCCTGACATCAAACGCAGGATCGACGCGTTCAAGCCCGTCCGGTAACCGGTGGACAGCCCCGAACTTCCCAAACCGCCGCCGCCCTACCGGTGGGGCATGCTTCTCTGCATCTGCCTGATCGCGCTGGTTGTCGCGGGTGAGGCGGTTTGCCGCCTGCTTCCGTATCTGGTCCCGGCCCGGGTGTCGGTCGGCCAGCTGGATCCCGCGACGTTGTACGCGCGCATTCCCGGCAGCAGTTTTCTCTACCGGCACAGGGAGTTCGAAAACCGGATTACATATAACCGGTTCGGGCTCCGGGGCCCCGAAGTGACGGCCGGAAATCCGTCGAACCGGCTGCGTGTGGCGTTCCTGGGAGATTCGTTCACGGAGGCGCTCGAGGTCCCCTACGACAAGTCATGGGTATCACTTGTGGGTGAGGAACTTGGCCCTGGCTGCGAAACGCTGGATTTCGGCATGGGCGGTTATTCGGCAGTTCAGGAAGTGGCCTCCTACACCGCACGGGCGAGACGGTTCCTGCCGGCGAAAGTGATCCTGCAGCTCTACGACAACGACTGGGCGGAGAATCTGAACTATCGAATCCGGGCCACCTACGCGATTGAACAGCCTGCCGCCGGCGCTGCCCGCCTGAAGATTACGCCGCTTCCGGAAACCCTGTCGTTCAAGACGGATGCCTGGCTGATGCGCCGGTCCCATCTGTTTATGCATCTGCTGGTGGCGTGGGAACGGTTTCTGCACGAACTGATCTTTCGGGAGGCGCGATTGAACGATGCGGACCGAAAGGCCCGGGAAGATCTGGTGATGATGGCCGCGCTGGAAACGGCTGCTGCCGATACCGCAGCAGACGGTGCGCGGTTATATCTGCTGCTGGTTCCGGGTGTCCCTGAGGACCGGGTCCGTCAGATCAACGATTTCGCCGTGAGGCATCGCGTGCCGTTGCTCGACCTTGGTCCATACGAAGCCGATGCCACCCGGACCGGACAGAAATGGCACTGGCAGTTCGACGGGCATTTTAACGAAACCGGTAACCGCGAGGTGGCTCACCTCGTCGCGGGGTGGCTGAGATAGGACTATCTCAGTTCCACACCTTCCATTGCCTTGTCCATGCTCTGTTCCTGTTTTGCCTGCGGTCTGGCGAACTCGGGCACGGTGAGTATCGCAATGTCGATTTTTTTCATCCGGTCGCGCAGCCGGCTGATGACGCCGGGCAGTACCGTTTCGGTCAGCCAGTCGGCGCCGGTGTCGAGCACGGCGTTGCCTATTTCAAAATAGAGCTGATAGGTGACCTTGGTACGCTTGCCTCCGGGGCCGGGGTAGGGCGCCAGATCCCAGCTTCCGTAGGTGTCCTTGAGATTGCCTTCCACCTGCTGCCAGTCGATGTGGAAGAGCTGCGGATTATGAGACATGCGCAGAATGGTCCAGTATTTGACCGGGATCGGTTTCACTTCGTACTGGAGACGGATGTCCGCCTTGTTCCCCTGCGACTTCACGATCTCGCTTTCCCAGACGAGCGGCATGTATTCCTTATAGGTAGGGTAGTCGACGACCACTTTCCAGACGTCTTCCACCGGAGCGTCGACGACGCCGATCACCTTGCCCAGCCGTGAAGCCATCCCTGAAATCGGAAGCGCCGACACGTAGAGCTTTCCCTTGCCGAGTTCTTCCTGGAAACCCGGCTGTTGTTCCGGCACACGATCGTGATCGACCGAAGTCGCGCACCCGGCGCCCAGTGCGGCGGCAATTGAAACAATGAACATGGCGGCGATGCGGCGCATGACGGAACCCCCTGAACAGACCTGCAACCCTAGATAAGCAGTATGGGCTGAAACTCGTATAACCGGAAGGGCTTGTTAACACGCCAGCTTCCGAACGGGATTCATTTCCCGATACAGAACTCGCTAAAAATCTTCCCGAGAACGTCTTCCGTGGTTGTTTCGCCGGTCAGTTCGCCAATCCCGTCCAGCGCCCGTTTAAGCTCTACGGCGACAATTTCCGCCGATCGGCCTTTTCGCATGAGGTTGGCGGCATTTTCCAGTGCTCCGGAAACTTCCTGAAGCGTATCCCGGTGGCGGGCACGAACAATGACCAGCCCTTCACGGGGTTCGACACCGTGGCTGAGCCGCCGCTCAAGGGTTTCGACCAGTTCGTGCATGCCGTCACCGGTCACGCTGCTTACCCGCAGCCATGGACCGCCTTCGGACGGCACGGGTCTGGCTCCGTTGAGGTCAGTCTTGTGCCAGACGCCCAGGCGCCGTTCCGGTTCCACGTTCCGGATGACACCTCGGTCTTCGTCCGTCAGACCCGCTGTGGAGTCGACGACATGCAGGACCAGATCGGCGGTGGAGAGCGCTTCCCGGGAGCGCTCGATCCCCTGTGCCTCGACACCGGCCACTCCTGCCCGGATACCGGCAGTATCGACCAGGCGCGCCGACAGTTTGCCCAGATTACACCACTCCTCGATCCGGTCCCGGGTGGTACCCGGTTCGTCGTGGACGATCGCCCGGTTGTCCCGGAGCAGCCGGTTGAAGAGCGACGATTTTCCGGCATTGGGGCTTCCGGCGAGAACGACTCGGACACCTTCCGTGATCGCCTTGCCAAGCTGATAGGTCCGGATGAGCGCGTCGATTTCGTGGCGGAGTTCCTCGACCTCGGACGCAAGCACCGGAGGCTGTTCATCTTCCCGCACGTCCTCGCTGAAATCTATCGATACTTCGACAAGCGCCTTCCACCGGAGAATCCGTTCCTTCCAGTGAAGATATTTGGCGCTGAGCTGACCGGCGAGGGCCTCGGCCGCGGAACGCCGGCCTTCTTCCGAGCGGGCGTGGATCAGGTCGGCCACTGCCTCCGCCCGGGCGAGATCCATCTTCCGGTTTACGAACGCCCGGAACGTGAACTCGCCGGGACCTGCCCGTCGCACGCCGGTGCCGAGGATGGCTTCGAGAATATCCAGCAGTAGCGACCAGTTCCCGTGGGCGTGAAACTCCGCCATGTCTTCCCCGGTGAAGCTGTTCGGAGCCTTGAACACCACGGTCATTGCGTCGTCCAGAATCCGCCCCGAGGCCGGATGCACGAGCGTGCGGCGTACCAGGTGGTTGGGTTCTGCGGGTTTCTGACGGGTCAGTTTTTCAACCGATTCGAACGACTTCGGTCCGGTGACCCGTACGATGCCGATCGCGGAGGCAGCCGGTGCCGTCGAGATAGCCGCGATAGTGTCGTCCAGAGGCGGGAGTGCCATACGGCCGGGAGCATAGAACAAACCGGGGAACTTTTCGGCCCGCCGGGTTGAAACCCCGCGCCGGAGAGCGGTAAAGTTGGCTTTCAGTCCCGGGGGCGTGCGATATTCGGAAATTTCCGGGCCGAACGGCTGTCTGTCAGGTCAGTCTGTGCGGACCGGAACCGGCGGGTGAACAGTGCCTGAAAAAACAGAACGGCAGTTTGTAAAGGATATATCGGACGGCGACCGCGTGACGGGGGTGTACCTCTGCGCCGACGCCAGCCTGTCCCAGGCGCGGACAGGACCGTATCTCCGCGTGAAACTCCAGGACCGTACCGGTTCCATCGAATGCCGGGTGTGGGACGATGCCGAACGGATGGCCACCCGTTTCAAGTCCGGCGACTATGTGCGGATCGAAGGCCTCGCCAACGAATACAAGGGCGTGGTCCAGCTGAAACTGAACGCGGTCGACCGCGTGGACGACGCCGATGTCGACCCGTCCATGTTTCTCAAGGCTACCAAGTGCGATGTCCCCTGGATGTGGACCCGGTTGCGTGAACACGTGAATGCGATGCAGGACCCGTTCCTGCGGGAACTTCTGAACCGCCTGCTGGACGATGAAGCCTTCGCTGTCCGCTTTCGACAGGCTCCGGCCGCCATGGGAAACCACCACGCGTGGCTCGGCGGTCTGCTCGAACATACCCTGTCGCTCATTTATCTGATGAAACGGATCACGCCGCACTACCCGCAGGTGAACCAGGATCTGTGCCTTGTCGGCGCGGTCATGCACGACATGGGCAAGGTGTGGGAATATTCGTGGGACCGCAAGCTGGATATGACCGATTCGGGCCGGCTCGTGGGGCATCTCGTGATGGCGGTCGGGAAGGTGAAGGAGATCGCCTCGGCGATTCCCGGTTTCCCCGAGCCGCTGATGCTCGAATGCCAGCACCTGATTGCCGCTCATCACGGACAGTACGAATTCGGCTCACCGAAACTCCCCCAGACGCTAGAGGCGATGGTCGTCCACATGGCGGATAACCTGGATTCCAAGGTGAACCAGATGTCGATGGCGCTGGAAGGCAACCCGGAAGTGAACGGCCGGTGGACCGACTACCAGAAGCAGTTCCAGGGACCGCTCTACCGGGGTGACCGTCCGCGGGAGCTGCCCGCCGGCTTTGTCCCGCTTCCGGTGGAGAAGGGCGGCCGCGAAGGGTTGTCCGGGGAATATGTGGAGACCGCTTCGAGCCCGGTGGCTGCAGTCAAACCGGTGGATAATAACGGCGGCGACGGGCGTGGCTCCGCTCGTGAAAAACCGGCTGCCAAACCGGCGAAAACAAAAACCTCCGGCCAGGAAGAAGCCAAGGACATGCCAATGGTACGGGACCTGTTCTCGTCCCGTTGAGCGCGATGGGGGCTCCGGGGCAATGGCTCTGTCGCGGCGGCTCCGATGTAGACGAGTGGAAAGGGGAGGTTGCCGGACCCGTTAGCGGGGCCCGCACGCTGAATGTCTGAACCGGCTCTCGAACCGTTGCCGTCCGAATCGACGGCCACCTCCTACCGGATCGTGAAGAAAATCGCGTCCGGAGGGATGGGCGAGATTTATCTTGCGCGGCTCAAACGCGACGCGGGGTTCGAAAAGGAACTGGTTATCAAGAAGCTCCTGCCGATTTATGCGCAGAACCAGAGCTTTGTACGGATGTTCCTGAACGAGGCCCGGCTCGCCTCCAAGCTCAACCACTCCAACATTATCCAGATCTACGACCTCGGGAAGATGGACGACTCCTACTTCATCGCCATGGAGTATCTGCTGGGCGAGAACGTGAGCGACCTGCTGGACGAGGTGAAAAGCCGGGGGATCCTGATTCCGCCGACTGTCGTGCTCGAACTGTTCGTGCAGCTTCTGCGCGGTCTCGACTACGCCCACCGGAAGGCCGACACCGACGGTTCCCAGCTCCATATCGTCCACCGGGACATATCACCCAAGAACCTGCTGGTATCCTTCGAGGGCGAGCTCAAAATTATCGACTTCGGACTCGCCAAGGCGACCCTTTACGACAACAAGACCGATGCCGGGACGCTCAAGGGTTCGTATTCCTACATGTCGCCGGAGCAGATCTCGGGCAAGCCGCTCGATTTCCGGACTGACCTGTTTAGCGCCGCCTGCGTCGGGTTCGAACTGTTCGCTCTGGAAAAGCTGTTCCCGTCCAGGCTCGGCCTCAAGCCGATGTTCGAAAAGATCGCGGCGGGCGATATCTCCTGCGAACTGGACGGGCGCGACCTGTGGGAACGGGTGCCGGCAGCGCTCAGGGACGCGCTCAAGAAGGCTCTGGCTTACCGGCCCGAGGACCGCTACGCCTCGACGTCCGAGATGCTCGAAACGTTCGAGACGCTGCGGCTGACGAAGGCCTGCGGCGAAGGCCCGTCGCTCAAGACCTGGATGGAGGAGTTCTTCGGCGAGAAAATCGCCATCTACAAGCACAATCACAATGCCGAGCGTACGGCTGTGGCCTCGGGTATTACAGAAATCTCGGCGGCTGAAGACCCGCTGCCGCTGGGCGCGCTCGGAAAACTTTACAACCCGGTCGTGATGACGCTGATTTTTCTGGTGGTGACCGGAGGTGCCTGGTACGGGAAGCAGTGGTACAAGGCGACCCGTGCGCCCAAGCTGGCGATCGCCTCCGTCGTCACCGATCCGCCCGGCGCCCGGATCAATCTGGACGGGGCGTGGCTCGAAGGCAGAACTCCGGTCGAGCTTCACGATATTGTTGTCGGCAAAAACTATCCCGTGCGGATCGAGGCCGAAAACCACAAACCGCTTGCCGCTACGCTGCGTGTGGAAGCTCCGGGCCAGCAGAAGATCCAGTACACACTGGAACGCGAAAAGGGCCGTATCTTCGCCGCTTCGGTCCCGGCGGGAGCCGCCATCGTCCTGAACGGCAAGGAGACCGGTCTGACGACACCGGCCGAGATGAAGGACGTGGAACTGTTCGCCCCGAACAAGATCGCCTTTATGCTGGACGGCTATCGTACGGAGGTCATCGAATTCACCCTCGAATCGGCTCTGATGCGCCGGATGACGGTGGAAATGGTCCGTGCGGAAACCCGTCTTCTGGTCAAATCGAAACCTGAAAGGGCCCAGGTCAGTATCGACGGCAAGGAAATGGGAATGACGCCGTTCAACTGGGACAAGGCCGAACCGGGAAAGATCTACAAGCTGGAAGTGCAGAAAGACGGCTATCGCACCTACGCGCAGGACGTGTTCATGCCGTTCAACGGGTCGCCGGAAGACCTCTCCCTGAAACTGGAACCGGTCGTCGCCCGTCTGGCATGGAGTGGCCGCGCGGTGAACGGCCTGACGATGAACGGGAAACCGGCCGCCAGAGGCGGTGCCGACATCGGCGAGGGGAACTATCTGTTCCGCGGACAGTTCCCGGGCGGGCAGGACCTGACCCTGAGACTCGAGATCTCCCGCCAGAACGGAAACGCGCTGGGCGGCACGGCCAGCGTGAACGTGAAGCCCTACGCACAGGTGGATCTGAACGGCCGATCCGTACGGACGACACCGGTGTCGGACCTGAAGCTCGCCAAGGGCACGAACAGACTTTCAATCATGCCGCCCGACGGACAGAAGGCGACCCTCGAAATCGTGCTGCCGTGAGATGCCCTGCAGTTACTCAGTCCACCAGATAGTAGTCGGCTGAAATCACGACCCGCGCTTTCTTGGCGATCTGGTTGATCTCCGGCATTCCGGAGTTTTCACCCTCGAACGAGAAAAACCCCTGCGAGGCGGTCCGGATTCCGCCGACCCGGCTGCCCGAATCGGCGGCGAACTGCTCGGCCGCACGGCGGGCGTCTTTCGTCGCTTCGGCGATCATCTGCGGTTTTATCTCGTTCAGTTTGGTAAAATAGTACATAGGCGGTTCCCAGCCCGAGAGCGCGACTCCGGCCGACAGCAGGTCCGACAGCTTGGAGATGAGCGCCGTGATCCTGGGAACATCGGAGCTTGAGATCAGGAAAGTGCTGTTCACCGAATAGGAACCGACCCCGTTGTTTCCGTAAGTAGATTCCACGCGCGGCGGCTGCACGGAAATTTCACCATCGGTAACGCCGTTCTTCTTCAGGAATTCGCGGACCTTTTTTTCGTCGGCCAGTGCCGCATGAATCGCCGGGTCGAGCTGCTGGCCGTCGCTGCGGAAAGAGAGATTGAAGGCGATCCGGTCGGCTTTCACCTCGCGCTCCGCAAAGCCTTTGACGCTGACGAACCGGTCCGCTTTCCGGCCTTTGTAGAAACCGGTACCCACAAATACCCCGGCCAGCACGATGCCCGCGGCGAGTATGGCGGCGGGCAGGGCTCTTGAGGCGGACGGCGTATTCGAATCGGACATGGCGTGGTCTCCTGTAACCTGTTTCCGGAACAGCGTGTTCGCCCTGAATATCGCACCTGCGCAGGTATGGAAAGGAGCCGGATTGAGGCCGGGGGCGTTCCAATGCCGGTCCGGCACTGGGCGCTGTATACAATCGACAGGTAAACATGGACCAATACTGTCTAATTCCCCATGAATTTCAGCCAGTTCGATAGGGCCCCGCTAGCTATTCTTTTTCCTTAAAACTGACTGTTGTCATAGTCTTGACTGACCGCCGATCCGGGGGCTACTGGAGGCCTGCGGCAAAACGTCGCAGGGGGGTGCCCCTAAGTGAGGGGTACCCGGCCGGATGACCGGAGAGTTCGCGTTGGCGAGCTGCCCATGTCCGGAGTTACCAGTTGAGGGAAAGAGGACTGTTGATGAAATCGCGTAACTGGCTGCGCCTGGGTGTTATGGGAGTGATTGCGGCGACGATGTCGGGATGCTCCTGGAGATACCTGGTCCCCGAAGCAATCACTGAAACCGCACAGAAAATCGACGTGCTCATGTGGGCGATCATCTGGATCACAATGGTCGTCTTCATCGGCGTGGAAGTGGTTCTCGTGTGGTTCGCCCTCAAATACCGTGATAAGGGCGACGGTCGTGTACCGGTATATACCCACGGCTCCAACAAGCTCGAGTTTATCTGGACGATTATTCCGGTCCTCATCCTCATCGTTCTGGCGGTGTGGAGCGAGAACCTCCTCAATACCGAGATCCGCGCGATCCCGGACAAGCCCGATGTCCGCATCCGGGTGACGGCCCGCCAGTTCAACTGGAACTTCGAGGTTCTCGAAAACAACGGCCAGCCGATCGAGGAAAAGAACCGTCCGATCATCGATACGGGCACGAACTCCACGGAATCGGCCCAGCCTGACCGCGAATTCCCCAAGGAGTTCGTCTCGGGTTTCGACAACCTGACTCCGATCAAGCTTCCGGTGAACAAGGTGATCGTGTTCGAGATCACCTCGCTGGACGTTATCCATGCCTTCTGGGTGCCTGAATGGCGTATCAAGCAGGACGCTCTGCCCGGTCACATCAACCGGATCTGGGTGAAGCCGACCAAGCTCGGAAAATACCCGGTCGCCTGCGCGGAACTCTGCGGAAACGGCCATTTCAAGATGGCCGGCCGTGTGGAAGTCGTCAGTGAAGAGGATTTCAACGCCTGGGTGGCGTCGCAGGCCTCCACCGGCGCCGAGGAATCGTTCTGATCCGGCCGCGTCCGGCCTGAACGCACCGACTGACAAAGATTACTTAAGGAACAGCAACCATGAGCGACAAGAAGCACAACGATCACGGGCATGACCACGGGCACGATCACGGACATGGCGACGGCCATGGCCACCACGAACTCCCGTTCATGCAGAAGTACATATTTTCCTGCGATCACAAGATGATCGGCATCCAGTACCTGTTCACGACGATGGTGGCGGTCATTCTCGGCGGCCTGTTCGCGCTGCTGGTACGCATCCAGCTGGCATGGCCGGGCAGCGAGATCGCCTCGAAGCTCATCCCGACCCCTGACCGCTACAACCAGTTCCTCACCATGCACGCGTCGGTGATGATCTTCCTCGTGATCATCCCCTCGCTGGTGGGCGCGTTCGGCAATTTCGCCGTGCCGCTGATGATCGGCGCCAAGGATATGGCGTTCCCGCGGCTCAACATGCTTTCCTACTGGTCGATGGTCCCGGCCATCTTCATCCTCCTGCTCGGCTTCGCGCTGGGCGGTTCCGCCGCCGCCGGCTGGACCAGCTACCCGCCGCTCGCCGGCGCCCAGTACTCGGGCATCGGCCAGACCTGCTGGACACTTGGCGTCATCATCATCGGCGGTTCGTCGACGATGGGCGCCGTGAACTACCTCGCCACGATCCTGGGCATGCGCGCCCCGGGCATGACGATGTTCCGCATGCCGCTCTATGTGTGGTCCATATTTATCACGTCGGTGCTCACACTGTTCGCGACCCCGGTGCTCGCCTCTGCGCTCACGATGCAGCTGCTCGACCGCGTCTACGGAACGAGCTTCTTCGTGCAGGCGTCCGGCGGACAGCCGCTGATGTTCCAGCACATCTTCTGGTTCTACTCGCACCCGGCCGTCTACATCATGATCCTGCCGGCCATGGGCATTGTCAGCGACGTGCTCGCGGCCTTCTCGCGCAAACCGATTTTCGGCTACCGCGCCATGATCTACTCGATCTGCTCGATCGCCGGGTTCGGCTTCATCGTGTGGGGCCACCACATGTTCACCTCCGGAATGAGCCCGACGCTCGGCACGACGTTCCTCGTGACGACGTTCTTCATCGCGGTGCCGTCGGCCGTGAAAACGTTCAACTGGCTGGGTACGATCTGGGGCGGAAGCCTGCGGCTCACGACCGCCATGCTCTGGGCACTAGGCTTTGTCGGCATGTTCGCCATCGGCGGACTGTCGGGCATCTACTCGGCAGCCGTTCCGGTCGATCTCTTCATTCACGATACCTACTGGGTCGTGGCGCATATCCACTACGTGCTGTTCGGCGGCTCGCTGATGGGTATCTTCGCGGGCGTCTACTTCTGGTTCCCGAAGATGTTCGGCAGGCTGATGGACGAGAAGATCGGCAAGATCCACTTCTGGTTGACGCTGATCTTCTATAACGGCGTGTTCATGCCGATGCACATCCTGGGGCTGGGCGGCATGCAGCGCCGCATCTACAGCTGGAAGATCTACCCGCATCTTTACCAGCTTCAGGAGATCAACCAGTTCATGACGATCTCGCTGATCTTCCTGGGTGCCACGCAGATTCTCTTCTTCTACAACGTCATTACGTCGCTCAAGCGCGGCAAGACGGCGGGCAACAACCCGTGGGAGTCGACGACGCTCGAATGGTCGACGTCGTCGCCGCCGATCGCCCACGGCAATTTCGTCGGCATCCCGACCGTCTACCGCGGTCCTTACGAGTACAACTCGCCGCTGGGGCCCTACGCTCCGCAGGGGCTTACTGACGACCAGGCGAAGGCGATCAGATAAGCACAGGCGTCAGGGCCTGATCCTTACCGGTAACTGATTCAGCCGGCCGGGCGTCCCCGTAAAGGGGGCGCCCGGTCTGTTTTTGGCATGATGCATCTGCTCCGCAGGATTTTTTGGGCGCCTAACCGGCTGGTATTGCAGCGCTTATTCCGAAACCGGCCCGTCTGTGATCCAGACCACGACAATACCGCCGTCCCATCCCTACGCTGGACTCCATCAACCCGGCCGCCTTTCCAGTAACGGAAGCGGCCCATTCAAGGAGTCCTGATTTGAAGAACCTGTTTTCGATATATATCGCGATTTCGATCCTGTTCGCACTCTTCGTCGCGGGCTGCAGCGATTCACAAGTATACGGAACCATGCTCGGCAACTGCGTGATCCAGCCGGACGAGGTCTGTGTGAACCTCACCTCGCACGAAATGCCCAAGGATGACGAGGCGGAGATCCGCTCCACCGTCGCCGACGCCGAGGTGGTCTGCAGTCTGCTGGGGGGCACGTTCACACCGGCGGTCAAATGCGACGGCTACGACGATGCCCAGCACGCCTGCTGGACCGATACCGCCTTCTATGGCCGCCATGACACGCACGACGGATTCCGCATCCTGCAGTATCTGCCAGACTACCATTCCGATGATGACTTCCAGACGGAGGAACAGAACTGCACGCTGGGCAACGGCTCCTGGGACCCGGACTTCACCCTCCACCTCGACTTCACTGTCCACCCGGATATTCCGGAGCTGTGAGGGGGAGGGCGGATCCGGAGGTCAGGGTTGCCGGCTCCTGCGTTCGCCCGGGAACTGGACCGACACGGTGGTCCCCCGTCCCGCAGCGCTATCGACCAGAATGGTCCAGTTCAGGCGGCGGCACAGTTCGTGGACGATATAAAGCCCCAGGCCGACTCCGTGTCCCTCGCCCGCGCGTTCGCCCGTCCGGAACGGCCTGAACAGGTCGCGCTGTATGTCGGCGGGAATGCCGCGTCCGCGGTCGGAAATCCGGACGACGCAATTTGGTCCTTCAATACCGGCAGAGAGCTCAACCGGTACCGCCGAACCCGACTGCAGGGCGTTGTCGAGGATATTCGAGAAGATCGTGAGCGCCTGGAGCTGATTCACCCAGACCGAAGATGCCTCGGCGGCGACCTGGAACACGATCTCCGGATGCCGGTCGCGGATGATCTGGATTACGGATTCCAGGGACGCCGATTCGCCTGTTTCGGCCAGGTCGTCGCTCAGGCCATAGAGGCGTTCCACGATCGCGGCCAGGCGCTTCTCGCCCTTGATGACCATGTCGATCAGCCCGAGCAGATCCTTCTTTTCGGCCTCGGCCAGCGTCGGCGAATCGGTGATGTCCACCGACAGGTTGGACAGGAGCGAGCCGGTCGCCCCGAGCGGATTCCGGAGTTCATGGGCCGCGCCGGTCACGAGCGAACCGATCGAGGCGAGCGCTTCGGCCCGGATCAGTCCCGCCCGCGCCTCGCGGAGATTGAGATAGGCGGCGCTGAGTTCCCGGCTCCGCCTGTCCACCAGCCGGACCAGCCACCACACCCCGGCGATGAAGGCGAGGAAGAGGGCGACATGAAAGATCGTCACCGGCGGCGTCAGGTAGTAGCGGGCGTTCTTGTCCGCCAGCACGGGCGCGTATGGGAGCACCCCGGCCACCGAGAGGACGGAAATCAGGATGAGCATCACCGCGCCGTACAGGGTGGCGAAGGTCGCGTAGCCGAATCCGAACAGGAGATAGGCGATCACGACGTCGAGCAGGAACAGCAACACGAGCAGGTTGGAGAGGAACCCCGCCAGGATCATGAAGTGGGCATGGGCGAACCCGACGCCTGTGAAGAACAGGATGATCAGCGCCGGCATCAGCTTCGGATAGTAACGTCCGGCACCTTCGTTGGCGGCGACGAGGACCCCGTACCAGACCAGATGCCACCAGCCGGCGCGAATCCAGGGGAACGCCAGTTCGTCGTCCACGAACACCCGGTTCTGCTCGAGACCGAACCAGAACTCGCCGACGAGAATGGTCACTGCGTGCGCGCCCGCCCCGACGAGCATCAGCACGCGCAGCTTCCTGGAAGGGGTCCAGGAGCTTGCACCCGGATCCTCTCGTTGAATGAGGTCCTCCGCATTCACTCTGATCTGATTCCCCTAGAGAATTTATTTATCGTATTTAAGATTACCGGCAAAGCGAATTCCGGAGGGAGCCGCCGGGTGTGAAAGCCGATAATTACGCCCGTAGTTCTCCGTTTTTCTTGGTTGTTGCAGGAGTAATGGGACCCGTTTCAAATCGGAACGTACGCATTCTGAATACAGTCCGGAATACAGTAAATCCAAATACTGGAAAGATTTCACTTGCCCGTTTTCACGGGTTTCTATAAGTTCTTCAGCAATCCGATTTTATGACCTCGACGTCAATTCCGACGACATCCTCAGGAGGATACATGGGACGCTTGATCCGCCGGGCTCTGGCCCTTTCATTTGTGGCACTGGTGTTTGCGACGGGGGCGCGGGCCGAGCCCACGCATTACTACGACCATACGGTGACGCTGGGGCGTATCCCGGTGTTCGCGGGGACCGACACCTTCGCGGCTCCTGACGGCCGGACGGGGCGGCTCACCCTCAAGGTGACCGGGAGAGTCGAAGGGTTTGTGACCTTCAATAACGCCGTCGTCGCTGCCCCGCGCGATCTCACGCCGGGTGCGACGATTGTCCGCACCGTGCCGCTCCTCGCCATGAACCGCATCAGCGCGGCACTCGCCGGACGCCAGGGCGGATCGATCCGGGGTTATGTGACACTGGCTCCCGAGGCGAGCCAGACGATCAATGCGGCGACGGGGGGATGTATTGAGACTCCCAAACTGGATCTGTCCGCCCCCGCCAGCGCGAAAATCTGTGTTCCGGCTGGCTCGCTTTCGCAGAATACGACGATCGAAATATACAGCCGCATGGAAAGTATCGTTGCGAACGACGAATTCGGCCATCAGATGCTTCCGGCTGGTCAGGCGATCGAATTCGAACCATCTGGCACCGTTTTCGCGATCCCGGCGATCATCACACTGTCGTACATCCCGGAAGTCGTTTCGGCATATGATCCGGACGGAGAAGAAGTTCGGCTGTTCGGACAGGAAGAACTTGGCAATACCCCGTTTGAAGTCGCCGATTATGAAGCGGACAGCGACAGTTCCACGGTTACTGCGACTATTTCATCGTTTACCACGTTCCAGCCGGTTGTCGTCCCCACGTTGTATAGCAACATGGCCTCCCAGTTTGACGTCGGAGATCTGAATGGCGACGGAATTGAGGACATGGTGCTTTTCCGGAGCAGCGGTTCTCCGAATGATCCGTCACCCGCACCGGCAAAAATCATTGTTCGTCTCGGGCAGGATGCAAACAACGACGGAAAAGGCGACGTGACCTTCGGCAGTACGGAATACACGTTTTCGCACATTAACGGCGTTTACCCGGTCGGTATCCGGGTGGCGGATTTCGACACCGACGGGAAGCGGGATGCCGTCGTCAGTTACTGCAACTGGTACATCAGAAGCTGCTATATAAAACTATTCAAAGGCAACGGCGACGGGACGGTTACGGCAAGTACAACCGCTAACTTGCCAAACGTGGCCGTCAAAATGTGGGCGTTCCGGCCGACGGCGACATCGAACTCGACATCCCTGATGATATCCGGGCTCTATCCGACCACCTGCTTCTACCTGATGAATTGTACGGTCGAACCTTTGGCGACTATCGCCAATTATTTGGGGGGGACATTCCAGTTTACTCCGTTCCGGGTCGTTGGTTGGCCTAGTCTCGTCTATGTTCCAGGGGTTGGATATCGCCAGTACGTTACCGCTTACGGCTTTCACCTGGAGTTTGGATTTGCTGACTTTAACGGCGACGGTGTGACGGACATCGCCACTGAACGGGTCTCGGGGTCCACATGTAAATCACTGGAGGTCTTTGTAACTCAGGGCACCGTATTCAGATATTCCTTCTGGTACGAGCCCTATTCGGTGACCCCGCAAGGGCAGGTGGTCTGCGACCGGGGAATGGGTTCGATCGCCGGAGCCGGGAAATTTACCGAAGACAGCAACGCTGATGTGCTGACGAACGGCGGGCTTTTCAAGGGAAATGGTAACGGAACATTCTCCTTCCCGAATCCGTATCTTCCGTTTACTGCCGGATACTATACTCCGTTTAGCCCCGCGGTTGCGGATACCATTTCAGGAAATGACAACATTACGGATGTTGTCTGGCAGTTATTCGCTGCGGGCTCTCCCGGGTATCAACTCAGACTCTATTCGGGGAACCAGTCGGTATCACAGCCCGGACAACCCAATGGTCTGTATACGTTCGATACCAGCCTGACACCACCAGGATACACTTATGATCTGCGCACCGCCGATTTCAACAACGACGGGTGCAAGGATATCGCCGGACTATATCAGACGTATCCGGGCAACGTAGTGGTTTATCTGAACAGCGGTGTGAACTGCGCGTTTGACGTCATCATCACCGATTTTCACGCCGATCCCCCTGCGATCGATGCCGGCGAGTGGTCAGACCTGACCTGGACAACGATCAATGCCGACAGCTGCGAGATTACTAACGATCGCGATGCGACTGTCTACACAGTGCCTGCGCCTGATCTGGCGAATGGCACCTGGCGGGTCTATCCGACACAGACGACGACCTATCATCTCCATTGTGACGGAGCGAACGGATCGTTTGACGATGCGGATACGCTGGTGACGGTGAACGCGATCGGTCCGTATTTTATTGGCTTAGGAGGAACCGGTATAGCTGCTGCCAATGCCGTTTCCGCATTCCCAGATAATTCCGTTGTGGCCGCCGGAGTATTTCAGGGTAATACCAGTATTGGGCCTATCCAATTATCAACTTCGACAAATGATGCATGGGTTGCAAAATTAGATAGCAGTGGAAATCCAATATGGGCTATCCAATCTAGTTCAACTGGAAGCGGTGTTGGCGTAGCGTATGACGTTGCTACAGCACAGTCCGGGGTAACCTATGTTTCCGGAGTAACCTATGGGGTTTCGTCCTTTGGAAGCGTAAATCTGGACGTTGTGACTGGATCGTTCTATGTGGTTCAGCTTGATCAATTAGGAAATCCAACGTGGGGTCGGCAAATGGTCGGCGCGGCGAGTTCATATGCGAACCGATTGGCCACAACCCCCGATAATTCTGTTATAGTTAGTGGGTTCTATAATGTGGGGTCCATTGGCTCAGTTATCAGTCTTGACAATATAAGCATCAGTTCTCCTTGCCAGTATTGCGAGTTTCTTGCGAAATATAATGCAAATGGAGGTATTCAGTGGATATCGGTGTACGGAAATGCCTATGTCCTAGATATGAAAATGACCTCAAGTGGAAATATAGTGGTTTCTGGGTATTACTTTAATGACCTGACGAGTTTTGGTGGAACTATCCTGACGACATCCTGGGGGCAGCAAGATGGGTTCATTATGTCATTAGATTCGACAGGACATGAAGCATGGCTACATACAATGAATGGACCCGGGTACGAGATATGCGATTCTGTTATAGTTGAGAACGATGATGAGATATTGGCATCTTGTTTTGGTCAAAGCGCCTATACTTATTATGATGGATCGACCTCACGAGTACCACCCAATAATGGAGGGTATAGCAGTGTCAATCAGTTCGATTCCTCTGGAAATCTTATCAATTATCACAATTATTTTTCACAGATGGGAACGGTCGATATCTTGGCCTCTACAGTTGTTCCAAATGGACAAGCTGTATATTTCGGAAATCTTGACGGAGTAACTAACATTGACGGGACATTGGTGGACGGTAAACCAATTACAGATGCGACCAATATAATATTTAGCGAGCCTAACCCGGGAGTAGTGGGCAATATCCATTTGCTCTCGTCGTATACTTACGGTGGGAATGGGACCATCTCCGATATGGCAGCCCTACCGGATGGGAATGTAGTTGCTGTCGGTGCCTTCAATGGAGTCATCGGAAATGGGACTGAATTCCTGACGTCTCAAAGTAATCAGAACGTATTGATATGGAAATTTAATCCGTAGCGAAGCCAAGCAAGCTTTTCTCAACCCGGCCGCCCCTCACGGGCGGCCGGTTTCGTTTAGGCTATCAGAGGCTAGGGCAGCCAGTTCGGCGTCTCAGTCGTCCAGATAGTTTCCGCTCGTGGTTCGCGTTGTTGACGGACCCCCGGCATCTTCGTTCTTGACGATAAACCCTGCGATCCAGGCGCCCAGCAGCGCCGGCAGCATGTAGAAAACCAGCACGATCAGGCCGAGCGGGAACAGGCCACCCGGACCCTCCGGACCGGTAAACAGGAAGGCCACCTGTCCGAAGTAAATGCTCCACAGGAGCGGCCGGCGTTTCCGTGTGAACAGCAGGCCCAGAAACCCGGCCGCAAAAAGCGCCGCCGGATAGTAAGCGGCCGCCGCCCCGCCCGCGTCCCATGGCTCGCTCCGTCCGGTGACCGGCTTGGACAAAAGCCAGATCGCGTAACCGGACAGAAGTCCGGCAACTATTGCGGGCCTGGAAGGGCGTTGCTGCCCGGTGGCGGCAGTCGTATCGGGGTTCGGCACTTGGAACCTACTTTACCACCAGCACGTCCACCTTGGAGCGGACCATGATCCGCTCGGTGACGGAACCGAGCAGCGCGCGGCCCATGGCGCCGCGCCCCTTGGGGCCCAGCACGATGGTTCCGGCGTGGAGGATCTCCGCGTGGCTGGTGATGGTCTCGACCACCGGGCCGAACACCGCGTGGTGCGAGTCGGCGCGGTTGGACCCGAGAGTGCCCGCTTCGAAGGCCAGCAGTTTCGTCCGCTCGCCCGAGAGCAGGTCTTTCAGGGCCTCGTCGTCGTGGATTTCGATGGCGAGCTTCTGGAGGTAGGGCAGGTAGGGGTTCTCGATCACCATGACCACCGAGAGCTTGGATCCGGTGAGCACGCAGAGGCGGTTCGCCTCCTCCAGCGCCTTCTTCGAATGGTCGCTCTTGTCGACGGCGCACAGGATGCGCCTGGGCGGCCGCGCGCGGTCGGTGGATTTCACCACATAGACGGAGCAGGGCGCCTCGCGGGCGATCTGCTGGGCCGTGCGCCCCAGGAACATCTCCTTCACGCCGCCGTGGCCCTGGCCGCCGATCATGACGACGCTCGCCTTGAACGTGTTCTGCGATTCGAGGATCCGCTCGGCCGGCCGGCCCCGGACGATCTTCACGATCGGGACCACTTTCACGGCCTCTGGGTCGAACAGGTCCGCCTTCACTTTCTCGATGTCGTCGTGGACGTAGCTGTGGACGGCTCCCTCATCGGGAATGTGCGACCTTGAGAGGATGTTCTCGTAGAGCGCTTCGTCGACCACATGGAGCAGCTCGATCTCCACGTCCGTGCCGAACGGATAGCCCTGCATGGCGAGCGCTAGCGCCCGCCGGGAATACTGGGAAAAGTCGTACGGGATGAGGATGCGTTTCATGGGGCTATGGTCGCACAAACGGGCCATGGGTGTCCATGACGTGAATCAGCGCCTTTAACGTAACTGCTCCGTAAAGAACGCCTTGGTGCGCTCCCACGCCAGTTTCCCGCTTTCGGTATCCCGGTCGCGGCTCCGCAGGCCGTGGTGGCCTTCCGGATAGAGGTGGTGTTCGAGGCGGGTGCCGAGCAGCTCCTGCAGTTTTTCCTGTTTGGCCCGGGAGCAGAAGAGGTCGTTCGGCACGTAGTGGCCCTGGATCCGGTTCTGGACGTTAAGGGCGTCCTGCGGTGGAATACCGGCGCCCGTGAGTCCCAGGCTGTGGTGGTAGACGACCGGTGCCTTCAGCTCCGGCCGTCTGGCCAGATGCAGTATGAATCCGCCGGTGAGGCACGCCCCCATCGCGCCGATGCGCGTGCGGTCCACGCCGTCGATGGTCTCCAGGTAGTCGAGCACGTGGAAAATCTCTTTAAGCGCGGGATTATCCGAGGTGTTTTTAAGACCCGCCTCGGTGAAGAACTCGCGGATGCAGAACTTCATCGCGCCGATTCCCGAATACAGGTCCGGTAGGAGTACCGCGAACCCCAGCGAGGCCAGTTCCCGGGCGTCAGCCACATAGCCGTCGATCACGCCGAAGATTTCGTGGAGATACAGGATTCCGGGCACCGGTTTCGGCCGGCCGGGCCGGGCGGGAGAGGCGGCAAGGACCGGGCGGTAGAGCGTCCCTTTTATCATGCGGCCGTAGACGGCAATCGAATGTTCCTCGGTAATGACTTCGTTCATGACCCAAACCTATCCGGATTACGACGGAACCGGGAAACAGCCTGTTTCCATAGGGTTTGTGGCGTGTTTGAGGCGGGAAGGGGGCTTTTTGCTTGACAAACCCCACGGATATATTATTTTGTATTACAACATAATACCGCCAAGCGCGGGATAAATAAGACCGCCTGAAGGGACCCCACCATGGACAGCGAAAATACCCGGAACACCGAACATAACCCCGAGACGACGGCTAATCCGGCTGCCGGATCGCCAGGTAATTCGGCCGGCAATTCGGCCGAAGGCCCGGGCGCGGAGCACTCGAAATCCCGCCGCCGTGGGCGTCACTCGGAATCCCGGCGCAGCCACAGAAAGGCTGACCACAAGGCGGATCATAATGCTGATTCGAAGGCCGGCCACAAATCCGAGGCGAAGAAAGAGTCCCATCAGGAGAACCGCTACCGCCGGGCCGCCAAGAAGGCCGGTCTGGGGGGCGCCGCCCGCGCGTCCAAGGTATTCCGCAACCAGGCGGGGGCCGCCCGCTGGGTGGCGTTCGCCGAGATGCTCCTTTCGTCGGTCGAAGAGGCCGTGTGGGAGCTGCGCCAGGTGTACGACGAGATCGTCGACGAGGCGGTCCGCAGCTGGACCGAAGCCAAATCCACGACCAGCGACCTGAACGTCCGGCGCCGCGACCTCGAAGCGGAACTGGTACGGCTGCTGTCGATCGCCCGCACGGTCTCGACGGTGATCCTTTCCTACCGGTTCACCTCGATCGGCGGCGCGTTCATGAGCCGCGCCGGGTACGAGCGCAGGCTGGAAAACCTCCACAAGAAGAACGCCTCCCGCATCGTCCACATGGCGGAAAAACTCCAGGGCGGCATGATCAAGGTCGGGCAGATGCTCTCGGCCCGCATGGACCTGCTGCCCAAGATCGTCACCGACGAACTGGCGAAACTGCAGGACCGAGTGACGCCGCTCGACCCCGAGACGATCCGGCTGCAGCTCGAAGCGGCCTGGGGCAAGGAACGGCTCGCCACCGTCGTGCTCGACCCGACGCCCATCGGCGCCGCGTCGATCGCGCAGGTCCACCGGGCGATACTCCCGGACGGCCGCGAAGTGGCTGTGAAGGTGAAGCGCCCCGGTATCGACGTGATCCTGCGCCACGACATGGCGAACCTGCGCCGCGTGCTGAACTCGCTGTCGGCCTATCTGCCCGACTTCGAGATCGGCAGCGTGATGGACGAGATCGAAACGCAGGTCATGAAGGAAGTCGACTTTATCGCCGAGGCGCAGTCGATCGACCGCGCGGTGAGCCTGATGAAGAACCTGCCCGGCGTCGTCGTTCCGCCCGTTATCGACGGCTGGTCGGACAACGACGTGCTGGTGACGGAATTCCACAAGGGCGCGCGGATCGACCTGGCGCTGGACGAACGGGCCGCCAGAGGCGACAGGCACCAGAACGACGCCGTGCTCTCCAAGCTGCTCGAAATCTACGCCCGGCAGATCCTTGAATGGGGCTTCTTCCAGCCCGACACCCACCCCGGTAATTTCCTGGTGAAGGAAGACGGCACGCTGGTGCTGCTCGACTTCGGATGTGCGCGCGAAATCTCCCACGAGTTCCGCCGCAACCTGGCGAAGGTGATGGGCGCGTTCCTGGGCGGCCGCGACGACGAGGCGGCGCAGGTCATTCAGGATCTGGGCTTCCGCACCCGCTCGGGCGATACCAAACCGCTCGTGCTGGTGGCCCGCCAGCTGCTCACGTCGCTCATGGCCGGCGGCACCGATATCTGGAATACCGACGAAATGAAGTCGAAGCTCGAGGACGCCGCCTTCCGGCTGCTGGAAGACCCGGTCGTCAAGGTGCCGGTCGAGGCGGTCATGGTGGGCCGCGCGCTGATGACCATCGGCGGCGTGTTCTACAGCCACCAGCCGAAGATCGACCCGGTCAAGACGCTGCTCCCGGTCATCGCGCGGGCGATGATGGTGAAAAACTGACGGTTAAAGACCGATCGTTAACGGCGCCGGGCGACTAGCTACTTCTTCCAGCGCGCCATCATCTGTTCGTTGAACGCTTTCAGGATCACGTCCTTGCGCTCGACGATGATCTCGAAGCACTGGCGCGTCGAATACTGCGGCTTGAAGTCGAGGTCCTTCTTCGCCTTCTCGCCGGAAGCGACCCACGAGTAGCGGTAGAAGTCGAGAATCCCCGGCGGCATCGAGAACGGGAGCGCCTTGGTCTTCCAGGTGGTCCACACGAGCGCGTAGGCGAGCCAGTAGGGGGTTTTCACCGCCTTCTTCTTCTGCATCTTCGCCATCTCGTACGAATCGAGATACCCCTCGCCCACGGCGTTGTAGATCCCCTGCACCTTCTTCTGGACGCAGAGGTGGATGAGCCGCACCAGGTCGTCCTCGTGGACGAACTGCGACTGGATGTTCTTGCCGTCCAGCAGCGTCGCCACCGGGTTGTTGAGCATCTGGGTCGCGATGTAGTTCGAGACGTTGGGCCCCAGCACGATGCAGGGGCGGATCGTGCAGACCTTCACCTCGGGGTGATCCTTCTGGAACGCCCGGAGCATCTCGTCCATGAGCCGCTTGTCGTAGGCATAGTTAAACGGCCGGACCGCGCGCGTGGGGTCTTCCTCGCGCAGCGGCACGGGGTTGTCCTTGAGCGCCCCGTAGGCGGTGGTGGACGAGGTGGCGATGATGTGGCCGATGCCGGCTTTCAGGATCGCGTCCAGGATATTGCGCGTGCCGCCCAGATCGATGTCGGTCATCTCCTTTTCGTCGTAGAGCGGGTCCAGCACGAAGGCGAAATGGAGCACGGTCTCCACGCCGCGGCCCTTCAGCACGTCGGCGATCTTCTTGTCGCGGATATCCAGGTTGTGGAACTCGAGCCGGTCGCTCTGGACGCGCGGCGGCCGCACGTCGAAGCCGATGATCCTGTGGCCCTCCGGCGCGTCGAGCAGCAGTTTGGTCATCCGCGTGCCGACGTAGCCGGAACATCCCGTGATTGCGTAAGTCGCCATAGTTTCCAGTGCCTTTCCCGCGTCGCCGCCAGTACAACCGGTCGGGAGCGCGGCGAAACTACCGGCAAACTGACGCGCGCGTCAATAGGAACGGCGGACCCGGAACGAGCTAAATTCTGCCCCGCACGGCCATCTCCCGCCGCCTGCGGCGGCACCCTCTTCCGGAGGAAGAGGGCTGTCCGAAGTCCCTTCCCATGGAAGGGACCGTGACCGCAGGTCACAGGGATGGCCGCTCAGGGCCGGTACCCTAAACTCCTGTTGCCAGCAGCGGGTTTAGGGCTATTCAGTTTTCAAACATCTATCGCGGCGTGCGGGATTTCAGGTCACCGAGCCGCCTTTCCGGTTTCCACCACTCGCCTTCCGCCGGTCGCGGGCGCCTTGTCTGTTCACCCCGGCTCGACGAGCGAGAAGGGGGGTGCGACAGCCGTAGCGGCGCTAAACCGGAAGATCCATCGAATGGCGGGAACCTGCCCTCTCCGGGGAGATCCTTCCCTGCTCACGCGGTGGACCCACGCGACAAGGACGCGACCGGGAGGGACTTCACTGGATCCAGGGCCCGCTCATCACGGTCGCCCGGACCTGAGCTCACTTCCGGCTCCGTACTCCCGGGGGACCTTTGGGGCCCTCGGTTTCCGGCTCCGGACGGAGACTTACCTACAGTTCAAAGGATAGAATATATAAACGGTATAATCAAATAAGGTGGCTTAGATGGCTTACTAAGGCATGGATATGACAGTGGAATAAATATTTTCAGCTGGCGGGGTGAGTTCCGTGCCGGCGCGGACGGCGGCGGTCCACCGCCCGGCGCAGCGCTTTCGCCATCCCGCCGAACAGCGCGCCCAGCGCCCGGCTCACCGTGTCGCGCTCGACGGGCGACTGAATTGTGCGGCAAGTGACGCCGCCGTTGGTGTCCGGCCAGATCCGGCCGGGCGTGCGCGGCGAACCCCACTCGGGCGCGGGGCGCACCCGCGGCTGGTGCCAGCGGAGGCCACTTTTGAACTGGCCGCTGTACCGGTGACCGGCAGCGGGATGAACGGAGTCAGACATGGGGGGAGGTTCCTTCTGCGCAAGTGGCTGGCGGTCACTGAGAGACCTTGCAGCCATTTTAGCATACGGACCCGAAACGACCGGTCTGTAACCCGGCGGAATCACGAGGCTGAAAATTAATTACGGGAGCGGGATGCCGGAGCCCGCAGGTCTTTGGGATGGCCGCAAATTGCGACCATCCCGCACGATGTTGGCCCTGAAGCCGCTTCACCCGGTTATCCTGCGGGGCTGGAAATCCGTATCGATTTCTTGAATCGATAGATACGGAGTGAGATAATTCCGTTTCAACCAGTTCTGCTGTCAGGCCCCTGCGAGGTCCCATGACGCAATCGTGGAATTTGTTCCCGAGAACTGCGCTTTGTGCGTCCGCCATTCTTTTGCTCGGCGGTTGCCCCAGGTCGAAACCGGATGACACTGGCGGAACGTCATCGGTGCCGGATGTTTCGATCACGCTGTTTTCAGCGACCCCGGAAATCGTCGATCTGGGCGATCCTTCGTCGCTCGAATGGACGGTGGAGCACGCGACCTCCTGCACGCTGGATAACGGTTTGGGTGCGGTGGGTAAAAAATCCGGAAGCCAGAATGTAAGTCCGGACCTGCTGACGAACTATGTCCTTACCTGCGAGGGCCACGGCGGCCCGGTTTCAGCAAATGCTACGGTCACGGTGAACGGTCCCCCGGACGGGAGCATCGACTCTCCGGCCGGTAATGTGACCATCGAGTTCGGGCAGACGGTTACCTTTTCTGGAACCTGCACGGACGACGGTATCGGTGGCTCCACCCTTTCCCATCTCTGGGATTTCGGGGGTGGGGCGACGAATTCGACGGACGCCGACCCTGGCAGTACAGTGTTCAATCCGCCTGCGGGCATTTACACGGTGACCTATACCTGCACGGACAGCCGGTCGGTTGCTGACCCGGTACCGGCGTCGTTGAGGGTATCTGTGAATGTTGCGCCGGATGGAACGATAGACATACCGGCGGGCGATGTGACGATCGACGCCGGGCAGACAGTCGATTTCACCGGAACCTGCACGGACGACAGCATCGGCGGCACGACGCTCACGCACCTATGGAACTTCAGCGGCGGTGCAACGAACTCGACGGCCGAGGACCCGGGCGATACGGCGTTCAATGCGGCCGGTATTTATACCGTGACCTACACTTGCACCGACGCACGTTCGGTCGCCGATCCGGTGCCAGCGTCACTGACGGTTTCTGTGAACGGCACACCGGACGGAGTTATAGATACCCCGGCGGCCGATGTGAGCATCGACACCGGACAGTCGGTCGATTTCACCGGCACCTGCACGGACGACAATATCGGCGGCTCCACGCTTTCCCACCTGTGGAACTTCGGCGGTGGGGCGACAAACTCGACGGCGGCCGACCCAGGCACCACAGCGTTCAATACGCCGGGCGTTTACACCGTCACCTATAACTGCACGGACGCCCGGTCGGTCGCCGATGCGTTGCCTGCAACCCTGACGGTATTTGTAAATGATGCGCCCGATGGAGTGATCGACACTCCGGCGTCCGACGTGACAATCGACACCGGACAGTCGGTGAACTTCACCGGCAGTTGCACGGACGACAATATCGGCGGCTCCACGCTTTCCCACCTGTGGAACTTCGGCGGTGGGGCGACAAACTCGACGGCGGCCGACCCAGGCACCACAGCGTTCAATACGCCGGGCGTTTACACCGTCACCTATACCTGCACTGACGAGAGATCGATTGCCGATCCGGTGCCTACGTCGCTGACGGTCTATGTGAACGGCGCGCCTGATGGAGTGATCGACACCCCCTCAGGAAATGTGACGATCGACGCCGGACAGTCGGTGAGCTTTACCGGCACCTGTACGGACGACAATATCGGCGGCTCCACACTCACGCATCTCTGGAATTTTGGCGGCGGGGCGACGAATTCGACCACTGCGGACCCTGGCAGTGTCGCCTTCAATACGGCTGGCATTTACACCGTGACCTATACCTGCACCGATGCACGTTCGGTTGCCGATCCGGTGCCTACATCACTGACGGTCTATGTGAACGGCGCACCGAACGGAGTAATCGACACTCCGGCGGCCGATGTGACCATCGACGCCGGACAGTCGGTGAACTTCACCGGCAGTTGCACGGACGACAATATCGGCGGCTCCACGCTTTCCCACCTGTGGAACTTCGGCGGTGGGGCGACAAACTCAACGGCGGCTGATCCGGGCAGTGTCACGTTCAATACGGCCGGGACCTATACGGTCACTTATACCTGCACCGACGCGCGTTCGGTTGCCGATCCGGCGCCGGCGTCACTGACGGTATCGGTGAACGGTACGCCCGACGGGACAATCGATACTCCTGCGGGCGATTCAACCATAAATGCCGGACAGTCGGTGAACTTCACCGGCAGTTGCACGGACGACAATATCGGCGGCGCGACGCTGACCCATCTCTGGAATTTCGGAGGTGGTGCAACGAGCTCGACCGCCGCCGACCCCGGCGGTGTCACGTTCAATACGGCCGGGATTTACACCGTCACCTATACCTGCACCGATGCACGTTTGGTTGCCGATCCGGCGCCGGCGACGATGACGGTGTCTGTAAACGGTGCACCGAACGGAGTGATCGATACCCCGTCGTCAAATGTAGCGATCACCGCCGGGCAGTCGGTGAACTTCACCAGCGCCTGTACGGACGACAATGTCGGCGGCGCAACGCTTACCCACCTGTGGGATTTCGGCGGCGGGGCGACGAATTCAACGGCCGCCGACCCGGGCAGTGTCACCTTCAGTCATCAGGGTTCCTACACTATCACCTACACATGTACTGATGCGCGGGGCATAGCTGATGCGACGCCCGCGACAGTGATGGTCGATGTGCTTCCCGTGGTTTGGGCCGAGATATCAGCGGGGTATAATCACAGCTGCGGACGGGGATTGAATGGAGCGCTTTTCTGCTGGGGTTTGAATAGTTACGGTCAGCTCGGCATCGCATCCACGGAGAACCAGAGTTCACCGGTCCAGGTGGGTTCGGCTACCGACTGGGTACAGATCTCGGCGGGAAATGGCTTCACCTGCGGACGGCGGCTGAATGGGATCATATACTGTTGGGGATACAATTTCCGGGGACAGCTGGGCGACGGTACGACGGTGAACAAGAATTCGCCGGTACAGGTGGGGACGGCGACGGATTGGATGGACGTCTCGGCAGGCGATCGGCACGCGTGCGGTCGCAGGCAGAATAATGCCTTGTACTGCTGGGGTGATAACAGCTGGGGCGAACTTGGCGACAGTACGACGGTAAACAAGAATTCGCCGGTTCAGGTGGGGGCCGCCACAGACTGGTTGGATGTCTCGG
>CAZMGV010000002.1:110081-186280 GCA_964565925.1 uncultured bacterium | reverse complement strand
AACAAGAATTCGCCGGTTCAGGTGGGGGCCGCCACAGACTGGTTGGATGTCTCGGTGGGAAATGGCTTCACTTGTGGCCGGAATCAGAGCAGTGCCCTTTACTGCTGGGGATATAACGGTTCGGGCGAGCTGGGTATCGGGGCGGCTGGGAACCGGAATTCGCCGGTTCAGGTGGGGGCTGCCACCGACTGGTTGGAGATTTCGACTGGCGGGCGGCATGCGTGTGGGCGGCGGCAGGCCGGGGCCCTTTACTGCTGGGGTAATAACAGTTCTGGTGCGCTGGGCGACGGAACGACAGTGAACAAGAATTCGCCGGTCCAGGTGGGAAGTGCCACCGACTGGGTGGAGATTTCGGCGGGTTACGCCTTTGCCTGCGGACGCAGGCAGAACAAAGCCCTTTACTGCTGGGGTGATAATTCGTTGGGCCAGGTAGCCGACGGCACAGCCGCAAACCGGAGTTCGCCATTACAAGTGGGAGCCGCCACGGACTGGGCACGGATTTCGTCAGGATATCTCCACGCTTGCGGCCTGCGTCAGAACGGCAACCTGTACTGCTGGGGTTTGAACAGTGTCGGTCAGTTGGGCGATGGGACGACAGGGAACAAGAGTTCGCCAGTGCAGGTCGGGCTTGCTACCGACTGGGTGCAAATGTCGGCAGGCGAATATCACACCTGTGGACGGCGTCAGAACAATACGATCTACTGCTGGGGGCTTAACTCGTCGGGTCAGGTGGGCGACAGTACGGTGGTAAACAAGAGTTCGCCGGTCCAGGTGGGTGCCGCCACCGACTGGGTACAGATATCAGCAGGCGGGTATCACACCTGCGGACGGCGGCAGAACGGTGCCCTGTACTGCTGGGGCAATAACAGTTCTGGTGCGCTGGGCGACGGGACCGTGGTGAACAAGAGTTCGCCGGTCCAGGTAGGAGCCGCGACCGACTGGTTGGATATTTCAGCAGGTTTTACCCATACCTGCGGACGTCGAGGCACCGGAACGCTGTATTGCTGGGGTTCTAACAGTAACGGCGAACTGGGCGACGGAACGACGACGGATCAAAGTTCTCCAGTTCAGGTGGGGACGGCGACCGACTGGGTAGAGATTTCGGCCGCCGCGTGGCACACCTGCGGGCGCCGGTCGAACGGGGCTGTTTACTGCTGGGGTATAAACGCCAGTGGCGAGTTGGGAATCGGAACAACGGTGGGTAAAGTCAGGCCAACGCAGGTGGGTACGGCTACCGACTGGGTTCAGATCTCGGCGGACGGCGATGAGACCTGCGGGCGGCGGGGTGCCGGTTCCCTTTATTGCTGGGGCAATAATTTGTATGGCCAGTTGGGCGACGGTACGACGATGAACAAGAATTCGCCGGTTCAGACGGGCACGGCCACCGATTGGGTAAAGGTATGGACGGGTGACGCTTTCGTCTGCGGACAACGTCAGAGTGGGGCAATTTATTGTTGGGGTTACAATGGTAGCGGCCAGCTCGGTGACGGAACAACCGTCAGGAAAACCATACCTACCCAAACGGGGAGTGCGACTGACTGGCTTGAAGTTTCGCCGGGCGGTGTTGCGACTTGCGGTCGGAGGGGTACCGGTTCGCTTTATTGCTGGGGTGACAATAGCAGTGGTCAGTTGGGCGATGGAACGGCCTGGCGTACCACCCCGGAACTGATTAACGGACCCTGATTCCCGTCTCGAAATACCCCCTCCCGCCCCCTCTTGCCCCCCGCCCATTCCGTCCTAAACTCCTCCTTAGTAAGGGGGCGGGCCGCCTCCGGGTTATGCGGATACCTGTAACGGCGGCCTGCTACGGAATGAATCAGCGGCAGCGGTTACTGGTCGAACGTATTGCCAAATCCATTGTGGGCGAGGAGCGGGTGGAGAAGCTCCGCCAGATGCCGTTCAACGACCTGGGGTTCGGTTACGACCAGTTCGGGTTCGAGCGCGAGTCGGCGATGATCGCCTACCTCGTGTCGCGGCTCTTTTATCTCAACTACTTCCGGGTGGAGAGCGACGGCCACGCGAACGTGCCGGCCAAAGGCCGCACGATTATCGCGGCCAACCACTCGGGTTCGCTGCCCGTCGACGGCGTGATGATCGGCTGCGACCTGATCGAGAAGCTGGACCACCCGAGACCCATGCGGGCGATGGTGGACAACTTCGTCCCCAGCCTGCCGTTCATCTGGCAGGGGATGTCGCGCGCGGGGCAGGTGGTGGGGACGCGGCGCAACTTCGAGGCGCTGCTGAAAAGCGAGGAGCTGGTGACCGTGTTCCCCGAAGGCACCAAGGGGATCGGCAAGCTGTACAAGGAGCGCTACCGGCTCAAGCAGTTCAACGTGGGGTTCGTGGAACTGGCGCTCGAAACCGGCACGCCGATCATCCCGGCGTCGGTGGTGGGGGCCGAAGAACAGGCGCCGATCCTCACCCGGATCGAGAACCGGTGGATCAAGAGCCTGGGGATCCCCTACCTGCCCGTCACGCCGACCTTCCCGCTGCTCGGGGTGCTCGGCCTGTTGCCGCTGCCCGTGAAGTATCATATCCGTTACGGCGAGAAGCTGGACTTCTCGCGGGAGTACGGCCCCGACGCCGCCAAACGGCCCGAGGTCGTGAAGAAACTGGCGCAGGAAGTCCAGGACGCGGTGCAGGACCTGGTGAAGCAGGGACTCAGCGAGCGAAAAGGCATTTTTTCTTAAATCGAGACTGGTTCCTAAAGAGGTTGATGACGAAATGACCGAAGATACACAGGAAGATTCGAAGCGGCGCTCCTCCGGCGACCGCCGGCATGTGCTCATTACGGGCGTCACCAGCGTGATCGGCCGCCAGCTGGCCGAGAAGCTGATGCACGACAAGAAGGTGGACACGGTGGTGGGGGTGTCGCGCGACGCGCGGCCGTACTACTTCGACGACTTCAACTCGAAGAAGTTCCACTACAAGCAGGTGAACATCCTGAAGCCCCGCGAACTGACTAACCTTTTCCTGGACGACGCGTTCAAGGAGGAGAAAATCGACACGGTGTGCCACCTGGCGTTCATGCACCGGCCCGAGGACACCACCCGCGAGGCCCACGAGCTGAACGTGGAGGGGACCAAGAACCTGCTCGACAAGTGCCTGGAGACGCCGTCGATCAAGAAGTTCATTTTCAAGAGCTCGGCGAACGTCTACAAGATCCGGCCGTTCAACTCGGTGCGGCTGAAGGAGACGGACGATCTCAACTTCGACTCGAACGTGGACCCGCTGCTGAAAGACCAGGTGGACGCCGACATGCTCTGCCGCGCCAAGATGGACAGCAAGCGGATGAAGATCGTCATCCTGCGCCCCTCGGCGACGATCGGCCGCAACGTGCACGCCTTCATGAACAACTACCTCGAATCGGCCGTCTGCCTGCGGGTGAACGGCTTCAACCCGATGGTCAATCTCATCCACGTGAAGGACGTGATCCGCGCGATCCAGATCGCCATTCACAAGAACGTGCAGGGGATTTTCAACATCGCGGGCAAGGAGACGGCGCCGCTGGACGACTTCGCGCATCTGGGCGGGGCGGTCACGGTGTCGGTGCCGCAGTCGCTGGTGGTGCCGCTGGGGATTATCGCCAAGCAGCTCGGGCTCTCCAAGTTCGACCCGCGCACGAACATCGACCGGGTCAAATACGCCTGCCTGCTCGACACGAACAAGGCGAAAGAGATCCTCGGCTTCGAGCCGCAGCACCACATCAAGTTCGCCTGAGTACAACGGAGTCTGTTTGAGTTCGCTGACGCTATTCGCGCCCTGCAAGATCAACCTGTACCTGGAAGTCGCCGGCAAGCGCGTCGAGGACAACTATCACGAGCTGGTGATGGTGATGGTGCCCACCGAGACCGGCGACGAGATCACGGTGGCGCTCAAGGAGCCGGGTCACCACCACGGCGGGAATATAGAGATCCGGTGCGATCACCCGGGCGTGCCGCTGGACGAGTCGAACCTGGTCCACAAGGCGGTGCGCGAGTTCGAGAAGCAGCGCGGCAACAGCACGATCACCTTTGGCCTGCGGATCATCATCCAGAAGCATTCGCCTGTCGCCGGCGGCGTGGGGGGCGGTTCCAGTGACGCCGCGAGCGTGCTGCTGGGCGTGAACGAACTGCTGGGGAGGCCGCTCAACGAACAGCAGCTCTTTGAAGCCGCCGCCCGGGTGGGCGCCGACGTGCCGTTCTTTCTGGACGCCGGGCCGTCGCTGGTCGAAGGGGTGGGCGACGAACTCTCGCCCATCGCCGGGATGCCGCCGTATCCCATACTGCTGGTGAATCCCGGCAAGCCGCTGGGGACTGCGGACGTCTACCGGGGCCTCGGTTTCAAGCCCGAACCCCGGGCGCAGATCGTCGCCCGCAAGGACCGCAAGCGGATCGCCAATATGGCGCGCGGCATGTGCGCCGACCCGGCCGCCTGGCTGCGCAACGACATGGAGCGGGTGAGTATCGCGCTGATGCCGGAGATCGGCGAGATCAAGAAGGCCCTGCTCGGCGCCGGTGCGCGCGCCTCGATGATGAGCGGCAGCGGCCCCACGGTGTTCGGCCTGTTCGAGACCGACGCCCACGTGCGTGCGGCCTACGAACAGCTCTCGCAGGCGCACCCGGGCTGGGCGCTCTACCCCACGCGCACGCAGGCGAGCACGGTCTAGCCGTTTCAGCCGCCGTTACAGGTTCAGGTATTTGCGGACCATCGCGCGGAGCTTCTCGATGGGCAGCGGTTTCATCAGGTATTCGGTGAATTCGGCCGAGCCGGTATAGGCGTCCTTCATCCGGGCGCTCACGGCGATGACGACCGTGTGTTCGAGCCCCGGCGTCGCGCGGATCCTGCGCGTGGCGGCGACTCCGTCCAGCCGGGGCATGTTGATGTCCATGAGCACGAGCGCGGGATGCGTCTCGGCCGCCATGCGGACCGCTTCCTCGCCGTCGGAGGCGGGGAAAAACTCCAGCGGGAACTCCTTCAGCGCTTTTTCGTAAAACGTTTTGACGAACGCGTTGTCGTCGACGATCAGCACCGGGAACCGTTTACTGGCAAGGGTGGCCGTTTCCATAATCACCCGGATGGATGCGTGAACCGTGCCATTTCCGCAAAAACGGGAATCCCGCGCCGTTTGCGGGCCTCTCGAGGGTCCTGCGCGCTGCCACCGGCGCAGAAGCTGCGGGATTGTTCCGAAACCGCACGGCGGGGCGCTTCAGAATGATAGGAATTTATCAAAGGGCGGATCTGTTATCAGGGGCGCCGTTCGGCGATTTCGAGGGCGCCCAGAATTCCGGATTTGATAACGGGATCGATTCCCTGCGCGGCGACGATCAGCCGTTTGCGCACTTCCATCAGGTCCCACCGCCCGTTGGTGACAATCAGCGGACTTTCCTTGGCGCGGCCGCCGGTTTCGCCGTCATCGACCTTCCGGTGGTGGACGCCACCGTCACGGCGCCACTCGATCATCTGCTCGTCGTCCGTGCCGCGCCCGTAGCAGAACTGGAAGCGCGCCGGCTCGCCCGCGCCGTCCGTCCAGACGAACAGGTCGTGCCGCTCGTCGGTGAACCACCGCTCCGTGAGCCCCGGCACGGAATCGGTACAGACGTATTTGGAGGGAACCTCGCGCATGGGGAAATTGTAGGAGGGCGGGCGAGGCGTGTCAGTGATCTATGCCGCAGCTTCCGTTAATTGATTTTCAGCCCGGGTGCGCCCAGCATCGGGCGCTTGCTGAAAACATCGCTGTACAGATTAACGATTCTTGCCGTTTTCATGATGCTGGCGGCCCGGCCCGTTCGCGGATTCGCCCAGCCGGAATCCGTGCCGGCGGAATCCGTACCGCCGGAATCCCGGCCGCCAGAACCTGTGCCGGCGGAACCTGCACAAACGGAAGCGCCTGCTCCGGACCCTGCGGTGCAGGTTCCCGAACCGGATAAACCGGGCGATGACAAAACGGGCGATGGCCAGACGGCCGATAATAAAACGGCCGACGAAAAGCCCTCGGACGAAAAGCCGGACCGCGAAAAAACCGCGCCGGGATTTCTGGGTACCCTGTCGGAGCGGGCCCATTCCGTCCTGCACCGGGGCAACTGGGTGTTCGTGCCGGTCATCATGTACAGCAAGGAGACCGGGTTCGGCGGCGGCCTCGGGGTGATCTGGCTGGTGCCGTCGCCGGCGGACCGGGCGCGCACCTCCAGCGTCGACCTGTTCGCCGTCTACACGCAGAACAACCAGATCCTCACCAGACTCTCGCCGGACTTCTACCTGGACGGCCGCAACTGGCGGCTGCGCGGCGAGATCGGCTTCAAGGATTTCCCCACGCGGTTTTACGGGCTCGGCAACGGCAGCCCCAAATCGAACCAGGAACACTACACGCCGAGATCGGTGTCGCTGTCGGCGGAGATCTACCGCCGCCTGTTTCGCGATCTCTATGCCGGTATCGATTTCGACTTCACCCACACGGACATCACCGAGTTCGAGCCGGCGGGTCTCATCGCCGCGAACACGGTCCCGGGCAGCCGGGGCGGCGACGTGTCGGGCGTGGGCCCGGCCGTCTACTGGGACAGCCGGGACAGCACCTTCTTCCCGACAACGGGCGGCTACTACCGGTTCTCGTCGATCTTCTACGACCGCAAGCTGGGCGGCGAGTTCGGCTTCCGGCAGTACAATTTCGACGTGCGCCGCTACTTTTCCACCTTCCACGACCAGGTGTTCGCGCTCCAGGTGCTGGCCCGGTTCTCCGACCGCAGCGCGCCGCTGGAGTCGCTGCCCGCGCTGGGCGGCAGCCATATCCTGCGGGGCATCTTCGAGGGGCGTTTTATCGACCGGCACCAGATCGTCGTGCAGGGCGAATACCGGATCCCGTTCTGGGTGTTCCTCGGCGCGTCGGTCTTCGGCGGTGTCGGCGAAGTGGCGGACCGGATCGACAACTTCGATCTGGGCGGGCTGAAATATTCGGTCGGCGCGGGCCTGCGGTTCACCGTGTCGGTGAAAGAGCACGTCAACCTGCGCCTCGACGTGGCCAAGGGCACCGACGACTTCGGCGTCTATCTCAGGTTCCGGGAAGCGTTTTAGACGGGAAGCGGCGTCTGGCAGGAAATCTTTTTACTCCGAGAAATCCACCATAAAAAACGTCAAAAAAGTCATTTCTATACGTCATTCGTATGAACCGCATGTCGAACCATTCTTCAGCGACTTGATGAGATTTTTAGTCAGCAACTGATAAATATCGTCGGGAAGGCAGATAGTGTCCTTTTCATCGAGCTTCTGCACGCAATCCCTTTTACCGCTTTCAAATTTCGCTTTCAGTAGGGGAAGGATTTTCTTCCCTCTTTTAAGAACAATGCAGTCCAGATCTTCACGCGGGTGTTCACCGATGTAGAAATCCTGCAAACGCACAATAAGTGCCAAGGTCGAAGGGTCATCGTCGTGATCCAGCAGTTCCAGCAAGTCCGGAATCGAATTCAGAAGTTCATATGTTTTAGCCGTATCGAAATCATTCGTTTTGATGTCACGGCTTTGGTGAACCCTCTGAGCCTTAATAAGCAGATCGAACACTATATCATTCCGACTTTTTATGGCTTTATTTTCCTTTGGCTTTGTGCGCGCCTGAATACGGCCAGCCATTGCGGTAAAAAGTAAGCACAACGAAAAGCAGCCTGTCCAAATCAGACGACGGGTTTGCATCCAAAACTCCTTGCCGGATCAAGCAAGGATACCAGTTGTCGGGAAAATATGCCTACAGAATTATCGCGGCACCGGCGTGTTCTTGATCAGCTCGTCCAGCACGAGGTCGGCCGGTTTCTGGCGCGGGTCGCGGGCGATCAGCCGGTGGAGCATCACCGGTTTGGCGACCGCCTGGATGTCGTCGGGGATCACAAAGCGCCGTCCGCGCACGAGCGCCAGCGCCTGCGCGGTGCGCTTGAGTGCCAGCGAGCCCCGGGGCGAAATACCCTGCGTGAGGCGCGCGTCCTTGCGGGTCGCGTTCGCCAGCCGGACGATGTAGTCCAGCACCGAATCTTCCACCGTCACGGCGGCGGCCGCTTCCTGGAGCTGCACGACGTCGTTCGATTTCAGGACGGTTTTCAGCGTCGACCAGTCGGGGTGGCCGAGCGTCTCTTTCAGAATATCGCGCTCTTCGTTCGATTCGGGATAGCCCATCGACAGTCGCATCAGGAACCGGTCGAGCTGGCTCTCCGGCAGCGGGAACGTGCCGTGCGGTTCGAACGGGTTCTGCGTGGCGATCACGAAAAACGGCCGGGGCAGCGGGCGGGTCTCGCTCTCGATCGATACCTGCCCCTCGCTCATGGCTTCGAGCAGCGCCGACTGGGTCTTGGGGGAGGCGCGGTTGATCTCGTCCGCCAGAATGACGTGGTGGAAGATCGGCCCCGAGATCAGCTCGAAGCGCCGCTCGGTCTCGCGCCAGATCGAGACGCCGAGAATGTCGGAGGGCAGCAGGTCGCTCGTAAACTGGATCCGGCGGAACGAGGCGTCGAGACTTTTCGCCAGCGCCTGCGCGAGCGTCGTCTTGCCCACGCCGGGGAGGTCTTCGAGCAGCACATGGCCCTGGGCGAGCAGCGCCGTCACGACGAGTTCGATGATCCCGTCCTTGCCCTTCACCATGCGGGCGATCGATTCACGCAGGACCGCTATGCGCGGATCGGCACCGCGGGGGTCGCCGCCCTGGGCCGGGGTCCTTGCTGCTTCAGCGGCCTTCAAACTTCGGGGTCCTCTTTTCCATGAAAGCGCGCTGGCCCTCTTTGAGGTCCTTCGACAGGAAGCAGGCGATCCGGAGGGCTTTCAGCTCCTTCTCGCGTTCGGCCGACAAGGGTACCTCCTCCAGCAGGTAACGGATAGTGCGTTTCATCCCTTTTACCGCCAGTGGCGCATTTTGGGCCAGCCGTTCGGCCAGCTCGTCGCCCGCCTTGTCCAGCTCTTCGGTCTTCACGACCCTGTTCACGAGGCCCAGCCGGTGCGCCTCGTCCATCGACACCGGCTCGCCGGCGAGGAACAGCATCCGGGTCGCCCCGGCGCCGATCAGGTCCAGGAACTTCTTGAGCCCCCTCGGGTGGTAACAGATGCCCAGCCGCGCCGGCGGCATGGAATACTTTCCGTGACTGGCGGCGATGCGGAAGTCGCAGGTGACCGCCAGTTCGCCGCCCGCTCCGTAGGCGTGGCCGTTCACGAGCGCGACGGTCGGCAGCGGAAACTCCTCCAGCAGGTCCAGCATCCGGAGCAGGTCGTTCGCCTCGATGTCGTTGCTGTCCTTCTTGACACCGTGGCTGTCGCCCGGACGGGGCACATTCCCTCCGGCGGGGATCGACGCGATGTCGTAGCCGGAGCAGAACGCCTGCTCGCCGGAGCCCCGGAACACGACGACCCGGGCGGAGGAGTCCTTTTCGATCTCCGCGAGCAGTCCCGAGATGGCGACCGCCATCTCGGCGTCGAGGGAGTTCCGCTTGGCGGGGTTGTTGAGCACGATCCGGCTGACCGGACCGCGGGCGAAATGGATTTTACCGTTGGCGTGGGTTTCAAACGACATGGGAGTGCGAGTCTGCCCAAAAGGACGGGGAGTCTCAAGTGGGTGTCTCAAGGGGGCGCCCCAGGCCCTCAGGCGGGGCGCGGCTGAATCGCAATGTTCTGGCGGCGGTTTTCAGGGCCGTCCGGTACGGATAGGTTTGGACCCGCGCCGGCCCCTCCAGACGGGCCGCCGGAAGGACGGGCTTATGGCTACCGGGAAGTCAGGAACCTCGAAACGCACGAGGAAAGTCTCCGTAAAAGCGAAGGCGGCGGCCAGGGGCAAGACCTCAGGCCTCAAAGCGGTCACCGCGCCGAAATCCCCGTCCGGGCGGCTGGCGCTGGTGAACGGAGCGGGCGGGTTCCTGGGATATAACGTCGTCCGGGAACTGGTCCGCCAGGGCTGGAAGGTCCGTGCCACCGACCTTCCGAAGGTGAAACTGGATCATCTTAAAAAGGAACTGGGCGTCGAAACCGTGGGCGCCGACCTGCTCGACATCGAACAGTGCCGGGCGCTGCTGAAAGACGTCACCCACGTGTTCAACGTCGTGGGGCTTTTCCATTTCGGCGCCACCCGCGAGCAGCTGTTCAACGCCAACGTGAAGGCGACGGAAATCATGTGCCGGGCGTCCGTCGACGCGAAACTGGAAAAGTTCGTTCACGTCGCCACGGTGGGCGTCTACGGCGTGCTGGGTTCCGATCCGGTGGACGAGAACTGGCCGCACCGCCCGAAGAACGCCTACGAAGAGACGAAAGAGCAGGGCGAGGCGGTCGCCTTCGACTACTGCCGCACGAAGGGGCTGCCGGTCGTGTCGCTGCGGCCCACGGTCATCTACGGGCCGCGCTCCCGCTACGGAATCGTGACCTTCCTGTCGACCTTCGCGATGATGCGCTACTTCGGCGTGAAGGAAGCGTTCCGCATCCCCGGCGGTCCCAAACTGTCCAACGTCCATGTGGAGGACGTGGCCCGGGCGCTCGTTCACATTGCCGAGCACGGCAAGGTGGGCGAGGCCTACAACTGCGCCGACGACACCCCGCTCGCCTGGGGCGACATGGCGTCCTTCATCGCCGACGAGTTCGGCATCCCGGCGTCCCGGGAGATCCAGCTGCCGGTGGGCGTCCTGAACCTGATCGGACGCGTGGTGGACTATGTTCCGGACGAGTGGCTGGCCGGTCCGCGCAGGAATATCGACAAGGGCTGGGCGCAGATGCTCAAGTCCGGGATAAAGGACTATCTCAAGCCGTCGCTCGACCTCGATTTCCTGGGCTACCTGCGGTCCAATCACATCCTGAACACGCAGAAGCTCAAGGCGACGGGGTTCCGGTTCAACTACCCCCGCACCTACGACGGCCTGCGCCAGTCGATCGAGTGGTACCGCGAGAACGGCTGGCTGCCGAGGCTGGACCAGTTTTTCGAGAAGCGCGACAAGGCAGCAGCCTGATTCTGTGTGCTGATTCCGCCCCGCACCGGTGATACGCTGAAGCGGTGAAAATCGACACGACCTATATCGACGCCACCCGGACGGTTTCCGAAACCGAGGGGCGCGTGACGATCTGGCTGTGGCTGGACGTGCCGCGAGCCGACGACGACAGCGTCGCGGAGGGCCACCCCGTCCGGCTCTGGGTCGAGCTGGAGTGGGAGAAGAAACCCCACGGCACCGAATCCCTGAAGGTGTACGAGGAAAGCGTCCCGCCCGAGTGGCTGAAAATCCCGGCCTACGAGCGCCGTCTCAAGGGGCGGGTGAAGTCGCTGTTCGAAGAGGCCCGCGAGGTCATGTTCGAGCGCGGGCCGTCGGGCACGCTCGACTGGGCGAAAGAGTGGATGCTGTCGGGCAAACCGGCCCGGGCCGAAACTCCCGAACCCCCCGGAAACTCCTGATCCAAAAGATAAGTCAGATATAACCGAGCAGGTGCAGCGCCCAGCCGAGCGGCGCGGTTCCGAGCACCAGCCAGGTCGAGTTCAGCTTGTATCTGACCAGCAGGACCGCCGATACACCGGCGATTACGGCCGTCGGAACATCGGTAACGGCCGTGCGGGTGAGCGCCACCACGGCCGCCGCCATCAGCGCCAGCGAGGCGGCGACGATCCCGTCCAGCACCGCGCCCGTATAGGCCGACTTGCGCAGGCGGTAGACGTAGGGGCCGGTGATCGCGACGAAGATAAATGCCGGCAGAAAAATCCCCAGTGTCGCCAGAAAACCGGTGAGCGGGCCGCCGGTGCCGTGTCTCGCGCCCAGCATGTAACCGATAAACGTCGCCGTCGTGAACAGCGGCCCCGGCGTGATCTGCCCGACGGCGACGGCGTCCAGCAGTTCGCCTTTGGTGAGCCATCCCAGATGCTCGACCAGTCCGTTCTGGATGAAGGCGATCAGCACGTAGCCGCTGCCGTAGAGCACGGAGCCCACCTTGAAGAAGAACCAGAACAGGCCGCCGGTGGTGAATACGGTAGCAGCGGTGGTCGCGGTGACGGCCGTCGCCGTTACGGTAAATGCGGACGGAACAAACCAGGGAACCAGTGCGGGGAGTCCGCCCGGTTTCCCTTCGCGGTGTTCCCGGACGATTTCGCCCAGCAGCATGGCGCCGCCCATGCCGAACAGGATCGCCAGCTCGTTGAGGCCGTAGAGCGCCAGTCCGAACGCCGCCGCCGCGACAATCCTCAGCGGAGCGGCCTTGAGCGTGGATTTTCCCAGCGACCAGACCGCCTGCGCGATGATGGCGATCAGCACCGGCTTGACGCCGTAGAGCAGCCACCCGGTTTCGGGCAGGCTCCCGAACCGGACATAAAGTTCCGCGATACATCCCACGATCAGCATGGCGGGCGCGATAAAACAGGTTCCGGCCACGACGAGGCCGCGCCATCCGGCCCGTTCGTAACCCACGTGGATCGCCATCTCGGTGGAGTTGGGGCCGGGGATCAGGTTCGTCGCGGCGAGCAGGTCCAGGAATTTCGACTCGCTCATCCACCCGCGTCGCCGCACGACCTCTTCTTCCATCATGGCGATATGGACGGCGGGTCCGCCGAACGCGGTGGTGCCCAGTTTCAGAAAAAGCCCGGCCAGCTCGCGCAGGCCGGTGCCGTCGGGGGCCGTGGGTTCACTCATGGCAGGTCCCGGCTCAGCCGGGCGGCGGCCCTTTCACCGGCTCTGGCGGCCCGGGCGGCTCGAACAGCTCGGGCGAGGAGATCCGGTCCGGCATCCGACACGCGTCCTTCTGCGTATGGAACTGGTAAATGATGTTCCCCGAATTCGTCGCGATCCGGGCGCACTCGTTCAGGTTGTTCCAGACGCCGGTTTTGCGTCCCCAGTATCTGACCCCGGCCGTGTCGCGGCCCTTGCCGGAGTAGAGGCGCAGCGTCTGGCCCTTCTTCAGCCGGGTTCCGGCCCTGAAACGGTAGACGTCCCCGGCGAGGTTGCGGATCTCGAAGCCGGAGAGGTCGAGATCCGGAAGCGGCAGGTGGTCGGGGTCGGCGGTGATCTCGATGAACTCGTTGTCCGGGTTCAGGTCGTCCCGGTAGCCCGCCCAGCGAAGCCGGGTGATCGCAACGGGCGATCCGCTGCCGGGCTCGGAGTTGGGTTTGTCGGAAATCTCGCCGTAGAGGAGCGGCTCGGCGCCGGGCTTCCAGAACCAGACGCTCGGCGCGCCGTCCGGTTCGGCGCTCCAGGGGTCGGGCCCCGCTGCGGCCCAGCCGTAGGGATCGACCGCCACGAGTTTGCCCCCGGTTGCGGGCGTTTCGACCCAGGTCGCCAGATGCAGGTGGGGGGCCTCGCTGCAGCCGGTGTTGCCGGAGAGCCCGATTTTCTCGCCGGCGGAAACCTTCTGTCCCTTTTTCACGAGCAGCTTCGAGAGGTGCGCGTAGCCGGTGACCAGTTTTGTGATCTCCGCGCCGTTGGGGCCCCCGTCCGTCGATGCGGCGCCGGGCGGAATGTCGTGGCCGATCCGGACCGTCAGCGCGCCCGGCGTTTTCGAGCCGGTGAATCCGCAGAAGATACTGTCGGCGGTCCCGGCGAACTCGACGGTTCCGTCCGCCGCGGCGAGCACCGCAGTACCTTCGGGCATCGTCCAGTCGTAGCCGTCGTGTCCGTCATAACCGGCGCGGACGTGCTCGCCCCAGAAGGTGAGCTGGTAGCCGTTGTGGGGCTTGAAGGGACGGGGAAGGTCGTGGTCGAAGAAATTGGTCAGCGGGAATTCGCCCTCGTACGGCCTGACGAGGACCGGGATCCGGGTTTGCGGCAGAACCGGCCGCGCGGGGGAGGGCTCCGGCGCCGGTTTCCGGTCCCTGGCGGCGGCGGTTGTGAAGAATGCGGCCAGGAATCCGCACAGCACGAATGCCCGCGCGGCCGCCCGCGCGGCCGCCCGGCCGGTGGTCCGGCCGGTGGTCCGGCCGATGGTCCGGCCGGTCAGAACAGCGTGATTCGTTTGGCGCGGATACGGGTCAGCCATAGTTCGTGGGCTTCGGTGCGGAGCCGGGCGATCTCGCCCCGCACCCGTTCCGAAAGTTCGTCGATCTGGTCCGCAGTGTAGCCGGTCGTCTCGATGGGGTCGCCCACATTCACGACGATATGTCCGCGCCACTGTCTGGCGAACCAGCCGTAACCGTAGATTTCGGCGGACCCGGCGATTCCGACCGGCAGGATCGGGACGCCGCCCGCCTGGGCCGTGATGAAGGCGCCCTTCTTGAACGGCAGCAGTTTCGAGCCGTCTTTCTCGCGGCTGCGCGTGCCTTCCGGAAAGACGACGATGTTCTGGCCGTTGCGGATCTTCTCGATCACCTGCGCGATCGACCGCTGGGCGGAGGCCCGGTTGCCGCGTTTCACCAGCACCATGCCGATCGCCCACATGGCGACACCCATGATCGGCACGTAGAGCAGTTCCCACTTCACCATGAAACGGAACGACACCGGCTTGAGGGTCCAGAGCAGCACCGGGCCGTCCAGGTGCGAGCGGTGGTTCGAGGTGATGATGTAGGGGGACAGTTTTTCCGGTATCCGGCCCATTACCTCGAGCGAGGAGTTCGCCGCCCAGACCAGCCCCCGGGACCAGTAGAGGGTCGGGAAGTTGGTGAAATGATTAGCGTGTTTAGTAAGGCCTAAACGGTCGAAAGGACTGACGAGAATTGCCAGTGTGCTCGCAATCGGCGTGAAGATCGCGAGGTAGGTCCAGAGGACCAGCGTGCGTAGATAAGCGGACAAGGAGTAGACGCCTCCAAGTAATTGTGTTCAGTTTGTAAATGAAACTGTTACTGAACCGCAATGGGGTAGGGATAAATCGGCTTATCCGGCCCGTTTTGTAAACTTTGGTCTTATAACATGCCGTATTTATTTAGGAATTAGTGTTAAGACGCCAGATGACTATTGCGTGACGAGACGTCTGTACTCATCATGGCCACGCATCGCCGAGTCCGGACTTCCCGTAAGTCCGGAGCGGGGGACCCAAACGCCAGAGGTTGTAAAACCACAGGCAGGGGCGAATCGCCGGGAAACCGGCGTAGGGCAACCGAACCTTTCGGCCCGAGTCCGTCAGCTAACCCCGTAGGTGTCGAAAGGGAGTTCCGTCCGGAGAGCGGCGGCCTTCCCCTCGTTTTTTGCCGTCCTGAACTTCCAGCTCTCCGGAGATACGGCCATGACCATCCTCAGCCCGAGCCAGGAACCCGATCCTTCGCCCAACCCGCCCGTGGATACCGAAGAAAAACCCAATATCGTCCAGAAATCCTGGCGTTTCCTGGTCGGAAAACCGCGCGACCTGAAGGACCCTTCGCTCTTTCACCACATCTCGCTGGTCGCGTTTCTGGCGTGGGTGGGTCTCGGAGCCGACGGCCTGTCGTCGTCGGCTTACGGTCCGGAAGAAACCTTCCGGGCGCTGGAAGGCCACACGCACCTGGCGATCATCCTTGCCGGCGCGACGATGATGACGGTGTTCATTATCTCATACGCCTACAGCCGGATCATCGAGCATTTCCCCCACGGCGGCGGCGGATACGTGGTGGCGACCAAGCTGCTCGGACCGTATTTCGGGCTCATCTCGGGCTGTGCCCTGCTCGTAGACTACGTCCTCACGATCACCGTTTCGATCGCCTCCAGCGCCGACCAGATTTTCAGTTTCCTGCCGATGGAATGGGCGCACTGGAAACTGATCGTCGAGGGTATCGCCATCATCGGCCTGATCGTCATCAATCTGCGCGGGGCGAAAGAGTCGATCCAGTTGCTGCTCCCGATATTCATGCTGTTCCTGCTGACGCACGTCGTGGTGCTCGTCGGAACCTTTATAAAACACGGCTTCGAACTGCCCGCCGTCATGGGAGAGGTCGGACGCAACATTCGCAGCGACGTGAACACGATGGGCGGCTGGGCCGTGTTCCTGCTCCTCGCCCGGGCCTATTCACGCGGCGCCGGCACCTATACCGGTATCGAGGCGGTCTCCAACGGTGTGCAGATCATGCGCGAGCCGAGAGTTCCCACCGCCAAGCGGACCATGGTCTATATGGCCACGTCGCTGGCCGTGACGGCGGGTGGCATCCTGCTCGCATACCTGCTTCTGCATGTAACGCCGGAACCGGGCAAGACGCTCAACGCCGTCATGGTCGAACGGCTCAACTACGGCCCCTGGTTCGTCATCGTCACGCTGTTCTCGGAAGGCGCGCTGCTGATTGTCGCGGCGCAGGCCGGATTCCTGGACGGTCCCCGCGTCATGGCGAACATGGCGCTCGACTCGTGGCTGCCGCACCGGTTCAGTTCGCTCTCGGAGCGGCTGACCGCCTATTACGGAATCGTCGTGATGGGACTCGCGTCTCTGGCGACGCTGCTCTATTCGCGTGGCAACATCGACGTGCTCGTGACGATGTATTCAATCAACGTGTTCATCACGTTCTCCCTCACCGAGATCGGCATGTGCAAGTTCTGGATCCAGGAGCGCAAGAAGCACCCCGAATGGAAGAAGGCGCTGCCGGTCCACATGACGGGCCTCACGCTCTGTCTCACGATTCTGACGGTCGTGGTCGTCGAAAAGTTCACCGAAGGCGCCTGGCTGACGCTCCTGATCACCACCTGCGTCATCGTGCTCTGTATCCAGGTCAAGCGCCACTACAAGGGCGTTTACGCACGGCTGGAGCATCTGTCGCAGATGCTCACCGATCCCGCGCTCTTCTCGGGGAAACTGCCGGAGCAGCCCTTCGAGATGCACAAGAGCCGCCGGACCGCCGTCCTGCTCGTGGGCGGCTACAGCGGACTGGGTGTCCATTCGCTGATGGGAATCATCCGGACCTTCCCGAAGCATTTCGAGCAGATGGTGTTCGTCTCGGTCGCGGTGATCGATACCGGGAATTTCAAGGGTATCGAGGAAGCCGGTCATCTGGAAGAAAACACAAAGGCGTCGCTCGCGAAATACGTCGAGCTCGCCAACCGGTTCGGGATGGCGGCTGAGGGCGCGCACTCGGTCGGTATCGAAGCGGTTTCTGAGGCGGAGAAGCTCTGCCTCGCCGTCCGCGAGAAATACCCCCACTCGACATTCTTTGCCGGCAACCTGATTTTCGCCAAGGAAACCTTTATCCAGCAGATCCTGCACAACCGGACCGCGTTCGCCATCCAGTCGAGACTCGGGATGGACGGCATTCCGATGATGATTCTGCCGATCCGCGTGAAATAACCGTCCAGTACCAGCTAGCTGGTCCCTGGTTCAGCAACCGCACAATTGCCGGGCATTCGACCGGCTTGCAGGCATTTCTGCCCCTGCGGTGATATTTTTTGTGCGCAGACCAGATTCATTTCATTAAAATTATTAACGGCTGATGGTCTGTGGATAAATAATCATATAAAAATATTGTGTAATTACAGATAGTTACATTTAATATTTTTGTGAATCGGCACGGTCATTAATCCTGATTTAATCAAATCATTTGGATATGGAGCGACCCGCATTCTGGAAACAGCCATTCGGAGGCGGTGGCACAAGTTCTGAAGGGTTTTCCGGTGAGACAGGGCTTGAACCGATCTTAACACTTATGCATTATGCCGCCCGCATGGCCGAATCCGGGCTCCGAATGGGGCTTGGGACGGGGGAACCAAAGCCAGCAGCCGGTTTATAAGCTGCTGGCAGGGGCGAATCGCCGGGAAACCGGCGTAGGGCAACCGAACCTTTCGGCCCGAGTCCGTCAGCTAACCCCGCAGGCGTCGAAAGGGACAGAACTCCAGAGCGCCGGAGTCCGTCTCTCGTTGCCTTACGAATGACGACGCTCGTGCAGGAGTCTCTCTGAATGTCCCCTGATTCCCCCAATTCCCCTGATCCCGTTGAACCGCCGCTTCCCGAACAGCCCCTCAGCTCGATGATGAGCCGTGCCTGGCATTTCCTGGTCGGCAAGCCCCGCGACGTGATGGACAGCTCGGTCTTTCACCACACCTCGCTCATTCCGCTGCTGGCGTGGGTGGGCCTCGGCGCCGACGGCCTTTCGTCGTCGTCTTACGGTCCTGAAGAAGCGTTCAAGGCCCTTGGCGAGCACACCTATCTGGCGGTCGGCCTCGCCCTGCTGACGGCGCTGACGGTTTTTATTATCGCTTCGGCCTACAGCCATATCATCGAGGAGTTCCCCCACGGCGGCGGCGGCTATCTCGTCGCCACCAAACTGCTGGGCGAGAAGTGGGGCGTCATCTCCGGCTCGGCCCTGCTCGTCGACTACATCCTGACGATCACGATCTCGATCGCCGCCGCCGGCGACGCGCTGTTCAGTTTCCTGCCGCTCGAATGGCACGCCCACAAGCTCGCGGCGGAGTTCGGGTTTATAGGCGTTCTGACCATCATGAACCTCCGGGGCGTGAAAGAGTCCGTGACGGTGATGGCCCCGATCTTCATGGTGTTCGTGATCACGCATTTCATCCTGATCGTGTTCGGAATGGGGATGCACGTCAGCGAGGTCCAGCACACCGTCGACCGGGTCAGCACCGGTTTCCAGCACGGGCTGGGCGTGCTGGGCCTTTTCGGCATGCTGAAGATGTTCGTCCATGCCTACTCGCTGGGCGGCGGCACCTACACCGGTATCGAGGCCGTCTCGAACGGTCTGGCCATCATGCGCGAGCCCCGCGTCCATACCGGCAAAAAGACAATGGTTTATATGGCCATTTCGCTGGCCTTCGCCGCCGGCGGCCTCATTGCCTGCTATCTCCTGTGGGATGTCCACCCGGTCGAGGGGAAAACCCTGAACGCGGTGCTGCTGGAACGGGTGACCGAAGGGGTTCCGGGCGGCCAGATGTTCGTGGTGACGGCGCTCTTCTCGGCGGCGGCACTCCTCGTCGTCGCCGCGCAGGCCGGTTTCATCGACGGTCCGCGCGTGCTGGCGAACATGGCGGTGGACTCCTGGGTCCCGCGCCGGTTCGGGGCGCTTTCGGAACGGCTCACCACGCAGAACGGTATTATCCTGATGGGCGTCACCGCGCTCATCGCCCTGATGTACACGCACGGCGCGGTCGACAGGCTCGTCGTCATGTATTCGATCAACGTGTTCGTGACCTTCTCGCTGTCCATGTTTGCGCTGCTCAAACTCTGGTGGGGCCGCCGCGACAAGCCGGAGCGCCTGCGGCGGCTCGGCGTCTTCGGCGTCGGGTTTGTCTTCTGTTTCACGATTCTGGTGATTACGGTTTTCGAGAAGTTCGAATCGGGCGGCTGGGTGACCGTCGCCGCCACCGGTGTGCTGGTGGTGCTGTGCTTTATTATCCGGTCCCATTACCGCCAGGTGTCGGGCAAGCTGCAGGCCCTCTTTGAGGAGCTCAAGGACGTCCCCCGCAATCCGGTGCCGAACGCCGAACCGCTGAATCCCAACGCGCCGACGGCGGCCGTGCTGGTGGCGGGCTATGGCGGACTGGGTATCCACACGATTCTCAACATCTTCCGCGTGTTCCCGAACCACTACAAGAACCTGATCATGATCTCGGTCGGTGTCGTCGACTCGGGCGTGTTCAAGGGAGAGGGCGAGATGCACGCCCTCCAGGCACAGTCGGAAGCGATGCTCCAGAAATACGTGGAGCTGGGCCGGGGCCTCGGCGTGCCGACGTCCTACCGGTTCGTAATGGGCACGGACGCGGTGGCCGAAGCGGAAAAGCTCTGCATCGAGGTCAAGAAAGAGTTCCCCAAGACGGTATTCTTCGCGGGCAAGGTCGTTTTCCAGCGTGAAAACTGGACCCAGCAGCTGCTGCACAACGAGACGGCGTTCGCCATCCAGCGGAGACTTCAGTGGGACGGTATTACGATGGTGGTACTGCCGGCGCGCGTGAACGAATAGCGGGCCGGACGGCCGAGTGTCAGGGTTCCTGCTCGGCGCCCTTCAGCCAGTCCTGCATGGCGGGCATCTTCCAGACCGTATCCATATAGGCTTTCGAGGCGCTGTCGGCCTTCACTCCGTAGGTGGTGAAGCGCGAGACGACCGGCGCGTACATCGCGTCGGCGATGGAGAAACCGCCGAACAGGTAGGGTCCGAGCGTGCCGTACTGCTGGCGGCAGTTTGACCAGATCTCCTGGATCCGCTTGACGTCTCCGGCGGCCTCGGCCGGAATTTCGGCGAGCGGCGTCCGGCCCTTGAAGTTCATCGACATCTTCGTCCGCATCCCCATGAAACCGGAATGCATCTCGGCGCTCACGGAACGGGCGATGGCCCGGGCGGCCTTGTCTTCGGGCCAGAGCCTCTTCTCCGGGAACGTCTCGGCGAGGTATTCGCAGATCGCCAGCGAATCCCAGACCGTGAGGCCCCGGTGCTTGAGCGCCGGGACCCGGCCCGACGGCGAGTGGCGCAGTATTTCTGCCTTCACGTCGGGGGGCTTGTCGCCCGATGACTTGAGGTCGACTTTCACCGTATCGAACGGGATGCCGAGCTGCTTCATCACGAGCCAGGGCCTGAGCGACCACGACGAGAGGTTGTAGTTACCGATGACGAGGGTGAATTCGGACATGGATGAACCCTATTTCAGTGCGCGCTGGGCGGCTTTGACGATGTCGGCGACCGAGAGGCCGTAACGGTCGTAGATGATGAGCGGGCTCTCGCTCATGGTCTGTCCGTGCGGGCTGCCGATCTTGGCGAGGCCCGGCAGCTTCTTCTTGCCTTTGCGGGCGCCGAGCACCTTGGAGCCGTACTGGGCCAGGCAGCCTGCCACGAGTCCCGCGAGTCCGCGGACGGAGTCGTCGCCGCCCACGTAGCCGTCTTCCACGGTTACAACCGAGTCATAGCTCTGGAGAATCTTGACCACCTTCGCCACGGGGAACGGTTTCACCTGCCCGACGAAGTAGACATCCGTGGGCTGCTTCTTCCCGTCCAGCTTCTCGCGGGCCATCAGCGCCCGGTAGAGGATAGGGCCGGTGACGAGGATCGCCGTTCTGGCCTTGGGCGACTGGCGGACGAGCGTGACGGGCTCGAACTTCCAGTCGGGACCGAACAGCGGCTTCTGGGGCTGGTTCTGCTTGCCGATCGTCGGCACCACGTCGCGGGGGCCGATATACAGGGCGAAGTCGTTCAGCCGGTACATCTCGCGCATCAGGTGGACGGCGTGATTGGCATCGGCCGGGAGGAACGCCCGCTTGAGGCGGGGCAGTTCGAAGGCGAGGTCGATCCCGTGCAGCGCGTGGGCGGTGATGCCGTCCTTGCCGGGGTTGAGGCCGTTGTGGCTCGAAATCACCTTCACCGGCACGCCGACGGTCAGGCCGTCCTCGTCGTGCCCGTAAATGTCCTGCTGGTAGTCGGCGAACTCGAGGCCTTCGCGTCCCACGCCCTGGATAAAGGCGGCGAACGTCGAGGCGGCCACGGTCGGCAGCTTGTCCTTGCCGGGCTTGCCGCCGAACTGGGTGAGTCCCTCATAGATGTAGCCGGCGGCGGCGAGAAACGCGGCGCGCTCGCGGATGCCCGCCTGTATGAAGCGGTTGCCGAGCGCCCCCTGCAGGACGCCGAGCTGCGTGGAGCCGCCGAGGTCCATATCGACGGCGGCCATGGAGGCGCCGTTTTTGGCGGCGAGTGCTTTCAGCGCCAGGTTCACGCCCTTGCGCGGTGAAACCCAGTCGGCGCCGTGGTCGCCCTTCACCAGCGTCTCGCTGGCGGAAACGGGCAGGGTCTCGGGCCAGTCGAACTCGTAGCCGGTCGGGGCACTGGACGAGGGGCGGGCGCGGAACGTCACCTTGACGGAGGGGACCTTGAGCGCCTGCTCTTCGGCCGCCGTCAGTCTGAACGCCTTGCGGATCTCCTCGACGTTTTCCTTCTTCAGGTTGCCGTCGTGGTGATTGACCGGCTTGGCGAGCGGCTTTCCTTTGCGCTCGGCGTTGATGGTGGCGATGATTCCGTCTTCCCACGCCTTGATGCCGCGGCCCATGATCGAGCCCGGCACCCAGATCTTCTCGTCCGCCGCAAAGCCCCACTTGGCAGGGTCCGTCAGCACGTCCCTGGCCGCTCTGGTTTCACCGACCGGGTGGATGAACACCGGGCCTTCGCCGCGGCGGCACAGGACGACCGCGTCGCGCAGCGCCTTGTAGAAACCGGCGAAGTCGTGGCACGACGGGGTCTCGATGACCTTCACGCCGGCGGCGCGGGCCTTGGCGGCCGGGTTGCCGGCCGGGTCGATGGACTGTGTCGTTCCGGAAAGCTGCATGGCGTTGAGCGCCGGTATGAAAATGCACGGTGCCTTGCGGTTGGCGGCGATCTCGAGCGCCTCCATCGCGGAGCCTTCCTGCATGGAGCCGTCGCTCGTGAACACGAAGGCGACGCCTTCTTTTCCGGCGGACTGGTTCCAGATCGCCATGCCTACGCCGCCGGCGTCGTTGCCCAGGCGTCCGGTGTTCATGGAGCCGCCCGCGATCGGGGTCACATGGCCGCCGATCGGTTCGGAGGTTCGGAAGCCGTTCACGACGTCTTCGGAGGTGATGTAGCCGTGGCCCGACAGCGCCGCGAAATAACCGGCGGCCACATGGCCCTGCGAGATGAAGAAGTCGTCGCCCCTGGCGCGGTCCATGACCGAGAGCACCAGTTCGAGCGGGTCGATGATCTCGAGCCCGCCGCCCAGGTGGTCTTCGCCGACCCGGGCCACCGCGTCGACCGCCGTCAGCCGGGCGCGCTTGGCGCGGGCCGAGAGTTCTGCGACCTGCGACGCGGAAAGTTCCGGGGTGCGGACCACGTCGATGCGCGGGTCGATGATGTCACGGGTGATCCCGGCGCCAGTGTTGCGCCGGGTGATCGGATCTTTGGTGTCCATATGGAGGGTAACCGCCCCTTTGTGAGCTGAAAAACGGTTCAGGCCGGGGATTAATACCCCCGGCCTGAACGAAATCAAGGCCCGCGTACGGGCGGAAAATCAATTACTTCACGGCCAGCAGCTCGACCTCGAAGTAGAGGTTCGAGTAGGCCTTGATCGTGGGCCCCATGGCGCGTTCGCCGTAGGCCATGTCGGCGGGGATGATCAGCGTGCGCTTTTCGCCCACTTTCATGCCCTTGACGCCTTCGTCCCAGCCCCGGATCACGTTGCCGGTGCCCAGCTGGAAGTCGAACGGCTGCCCGCGGTCGACCGAGCTGTCGAACTTCTCGGTCGCCTTGCCGTCTTCCCACAGCTTGCCCGTGTAGTGAACGGACACGGTCTTGCCCGGTTCCGCCACGGCGCCCTTGCCCGGCTTGTTGATCTGCCAGTAGAGCCCCGACGGTTCGGCGGTCCACTTCTTCGGATCGGATACGGTGATCGGTTTCTTGTTCTGTGCCATAAGCGCCGCACGCTCCTCTTCACGTTTTTTCTGCATCTCTTCGCGTTCCTTCTGGGCCTCTTCCGCGCTCTTCACGGCGGTCAGTTCGGTCTCGAAGAAAAGGGTCGAGTTGGGCGGAATCTTCGGACGGCCCTTGTCGCCGTAGGCGATCTCGGCCGGGATGATCAGCAGGCGCTGTTCGCCGATTTTCATGCCTTCAATGCCTTCGTCCCAGCCCTTGATCACGCGGCCCGTGCCGAGACCGAAGGTGATGGGGTTGCCGCGGTCGCGGGAGGAGTCGAACTGGTCGCCCTTCTTGCCGCTCACCCAGAGCCAGCCCGTGTAGTGGACCGACACCTGGTCGCCCTTCTTGGCCGCCCGGTCGCCTTCGCCCTGCTTGACGATCTTGATCTTCAGGCCGCTCGGCCGGGTTTCGAATCCGTCGCTGCACGCCGCGAGGGCCAGTGTCACCGACACCGTAACCGCCGCAATGGCCGCGAACTTCAGTACCTTGGTACGCATGGAAGCTCTCTTTCTCTCTTCTAAAGATTGGGTCCGGTGACCGGACGCCGTAGTAGGGAACGCCCCATCCATACGGCAGAGCCGGTGGGGAAGGCAAATCCCCGGCGGGCGATTTTGCCGGGGCCTTTAATCCGCAGCCAGCCGTTTGCCCATTCCGGTGCCGTTCACGAGGACCGTGGTGATGCCGTGGGCCGGCTTGATGTGCTGGCCGCAGAAGTAAAAGCCGTCGACACCGGTTTCGTAGCCCGGCCGGCCGATGAGGAAGTCGAAAACCGTGGGGGAATAGCCGTAGCCGTTCAGGGTGATTGAGTTCAGATACCGGGCGTGGGTGAGCGGCGTGCCGAGCTCCTCCCAGACGAGGTCATCTCTCACGGACGGAAACGCTTCGAACACCCGGTCTTTCAGGATCGGCATCAGCGCGTCCTTGCGGGCGTAGTAGGTCTCCTTGTAGCCGCCCCTGGCCGAGGGTCTGCGGTAAGCCTCAAGGTCGGCGCCGCCCCAGGGGCCCGGGTCCGGCGGGACAAGGAACATCGCCTGGAACACGCCGCGCGCGCCGATCTTGCCGCCCGGTTCGATTGCATAGGGATCGCGAAGCGATCCGGTGGACATATAAATTGGCGCCCGCCGGGCGAGTTCCTCCAGCGGCAGATGGGAATACGACTGGTGCGAGTCGAGCGTCCCCATGAGCCAGTAGTTGCGGTTGCCGATGCCGTGCTCCCCCAGCGGCTTGCCGGTGGCGAAATAACCCACCACGAGCGCGTGCGGGGTTTCCACCTGCGACAGCCGCCAGCGCGTGAGCCGGTTGGGCCTGATGTCGCTGCTCCGTCTCCAGAGCCGGGGGTCCGCCGTCCAGACGACGTGACGGGCATTGATGGTCTCGCCGTCCCAGTTCGCGGAGAACCGGCAGGGGAGCCCTTCGGGGGTTTTCGTTCCGTCGGACTTCGGTACGCGGCTGATGCGCGCGTCGATCCGGGTCCGGTAGTCCACGGCGGGATGGAGCAGGGCGTCGATCAGCGCCTGTCCGCCGCCCGACACGAAGCAGGGCGACTCGAAATAGTACCGGTGGACCAGCATGTAGACGGCGGCCGAGAGCCGCTCCGGCGGTACGCCGATCAGCACGTGCTGGAACGCCAGCACCTCATAGAGTTCTTTCGAGACGCCCAGCGTGCCCCTTAAATACTGGTCGAGCGTCTGGACCGAGAGCGGGGCGATCTTCGCCATGGAAGGTTTGCCGGCCGCCGCCTTGAACATGTCGATCGTCCGGTACGGGAAATCGACTGAATCAGACAGGGAATAGATGGCGTCCAGCGCCTCGACCCATTTACGGATCGCTTTCTTCTCGGCGGGGAACCGTTCCTCGAGGCTCTCGCGGAACCGGCTGAGCGGCGCATAAACCGGGATCGGCGGCTTGCCCGGGAACCGGAGCTGCTCGAACTCCGGGTCGAGCGGCACAGTGTCGACCTCGATCCCGAGGGCGCGGCAGGCCCGGCCCCACTGGCTCTCCGGGGCGGTGTCGGCGATATAGTGGATGCCGACCTCGAAATGCGCGCCGCCCCGGTTGAACGGGAGCAGATGGCCGCCGATCACGGGCGCCTTCTCGAGGACCGCGACCGACTTGCCCTTCACGGCCAGCATCCGGGCGCACGAAAGCCCCGCCAGCCCGCTGCCGATGACCAGCGTATGTACCGTTTTTGCAGCCGCCATGGAGAGGCCTCCCGGTCGGGTGCCCGGCCAGTCCGCGCACCCTTAACGTACAAATTATTCAGGAAACCGGGAATCTCTTATGCGTTTAATCATAAGGCGCCCCATTCAGGCCCCCAATCAGGGACGATTGGTCCGCCAGCCGGATTGAGGCGGCTCGCCTTCCCGGCCGAAAACTGATAGACACGACGGCCAGGACGGACACCGGGCGGCCGCCTGTCATGTCGGCGGGGCTGCCAGGGTTCGATTGCAACCAGAAAGAGGTCTTATGAGTCTCAAGGGGAAAACACTGTTCATCACCGGCGCGAGCCGGGGTATCGGCCTTGCCATCGCCCTGCGGGCGGCCAGAGACGGCGCCAACATCACGATCGCCGCGAAAACGGCCGACCCGAACCCCAAGCTTCCGGGCACCATCTATTCGGCCGCGAAGGAGATCGAAGCCGCCGGCGGCAAGGCGCTTCCGGTCGTGGTCGACGTCCGCAGCGAAGAAGATGTCGAGGCGGCCGTGAAGAAGACGGTCGAGACGTTCGGCGGGATCGACATTCTCGTGAACAACGCGAGCGCGATCAGCCTGACGGGCACGCTCCAGACCCCGATGAAGAAGTTCGACCTGATGCACCAGATCAACCTGCGGGGAACGTTCCTCTGCTCGCAGAAGTGCGTTCCGTTCCTGAAGAAGGCGGCCAATCCGCATGTGCTCATGCTGTCTCCGCCGCTCAACATGGAAGTGAAGTGGTTCCGGCCGCATGTGGCCTACACGATGGCCAAGTTCGGCATGTCGGAATGCGTGCTCGGCATGGCCGGCGAGTTCAAGTCGGACGGCATCGCGTTCAACGCGCTCTGGCCCCGGACGACCATTGCGACGGCCGCGGTCGGAAACATGCCGGGCGGCGCGGGACTCATGAAGGCCTCCAGAAAACCGGAGATCATGGCGGACGCCGCTTACACGATTTTCAACAAGCCGAGCCGCGAATGCACGGGCAACTTCTTCGTCGACGACGAAGTGCTGAAAGCGGCCGGGGTCACCGACTTCGACCAGTATGCCAATACGCCGGGCGTGAAGCCGCTGCCCGATTTCTTTATTGACTGAGCGCGGTTTCAGTAACAGAAAGCCCGCGGACCGGACGATGTCCATCCGCGGGCTTTTTTCTGCTCCGGAATATTTGAACCGACAGGGAGAAACGAACGATGCGTCTCAAAGCCGGCGACAAGGCCCCCGATTTCACCGCGAAGGTATGGAACGGTCCCGACCTGAAACTGAGCGATTTCCAGGGCCAGAAGGTGTGGCTGGCATTCTTCCGGTACGCCTCATGTCCGCTCTGCAACCTGCGCGTGCGGGACATCATCCGGCGTCACGACGAGTTCAAGTCGAAGGGCCTGAAGGTGATCGGTATCTTCCAGTCGCCGCTCGAGTCGTTCGACGAATACGTCGGCAAGCAGAATCCGCCGTTCCCGCTCGTCTCCGATCCGGAGGAGAAGCTCTATAAAATCTACGGTCTCGAGGCGAGCTTGGGGGCGTTCCTCTCGCCCCGGAACCTGGCGTTCGGGCTTGAGGCCGCGAAGGCCGGTTTCATGGCGGTGGACCCCGACGGGACCAAGACCCGCATACCTGCGGATTTCCTGATCGGTCCGGACGGTGTGATCAGGGACGTCTTTTACGGCGAGATCATCGCCGACCATATCCCGATCGACCGCGTCGACCGGTTTATCGCCTGAGCAGGCAGGGGCCGGGTTCAGCGTTTCCGGCCGTCGTCGACGTCTTCGAACACCGACATGAACCGTTTGACCCGCTCCTCGAGCCCGCTTTCCTTATAGAGCGCCGTAAGCTGGCGGCTCGTCATGCGCCCGACGAGATCAGGCGGGATTGCGTTGTGGGCCAGTTTTTTCAGTTCCGCCGTCGCGCGGTCGGTGTCGCCCGCGGCGAAATAGGTCCGCGCCCGGTCCAGGTGCCGGTTGGCGACGTACTCGGCGAGCTGTTCGCGGAAGATCATATACACGACGACGGCGGCGGCAAAGCCGGCGCCGAATCCGGCGGCTAGTGCAACGGGGGTAGTCATAACGGCTTTATACCACTGTACAGGTCCGTAATCATCCAGATCATCCGCACGAGGCAGCAGGCCTGCACGATAAAGGCGGCGAACCGGGCGTTCACGGCAACGGTCGAGCCCGACGCGACATGGATCAGCGACTGGACGACGCGGGCCCCCAGATAGACCTGGCTGAGAAGACCGAACAGCGGCCAGGTGACGCCCGCGAGGGTACCCACGGCCACGACGGCGCCGAAGATCGGAAGATTCTCGGTGCAGTTGAGATGGGCCCGGTTGAGCCGCCAGTACAGGTCGCCGCCGTGCGGGACCCCGGCGGGGAATTCAGTGGGCTTTTTCTGCCCGGTCATCACCTGGGTCACCCGGAAGACGGCGATTCCCAGCAGCAGGACCAGCGTCCAGCTGGCGAACCCCAGTAGGCACCATAGCGGAACGGTCATCGTGATCTCCCCTTTGCCGCCCCGCCGGCTTCAGTGTGCGGCCGGCGGCGGTTATTCGTACCTGAGCGCTTCGATAGGATCGAGGGCCGCGGCCTCTCGGGCCGGATAGACGCCGGAGACGAGGCCCACGAGCAGCGAGAAGCCCAGCGCCAGCAGGATGTTCCAGGCCGACAGTGCAGCCGGGAACGACGGCGCCGCCAGCGCCAGAATCAGGATCCCGATGCCGCCGATGATGACGCCGATCAGGCCGCCCAGGCCGCTGATGGTCGCCGCCTCGATCACGAACTGGAGCATGATATCGCGCCGCGAGGCGCCGACCGCCTTGCGGATACCGATTTCGCGGGTCCGTTCGGTGACCGAGACGAGCATGATGTTCATGATCCCGATCCCGCCCACGACCAGTGAAATGGACGCGATGCCGGCCAGCAGCATCGTGAGCGCCTTCATCACCTTGTCCAGGGTGCCCAGGATCGCATCCTGTGTCGTGATCGTGAAATCCTCCTTGTCCCGGTGACGGGACATGAGGATCCGTTTCATGTCCTCGACCGCCTGGGGCATGGTCTCGCGGGAGGCCGCCTTGGCGAAGATCTGCATTACCGTATCGGTCTTGAACACGATCATCGCGGCGGTGACCGGGATGAAGGCGACCTCGTCCATGTTGATGCCCAGCGACATGCCCTTGGGCTGCATGACGCCGATGACGCGGAACTTCGTCTCGCCGATCTTCACGTATTTGCCGATGGGCTGCTGCGATCCGAACAGGTCTTTCGCCAGATCGACGCCGAGGGTCACGTAGTTGCGCGACGAATCGATGTCGTCCTTCGTGAAGAAGCGTCCCTGATTCGTATAGAACTCGCGGACATACGGATAGTCTTCGCTCGCGCCCACGACCCGGGTGGTCCGGCCGCGGCCCTCCACCTCGACGTCGGTGGACGAGAAGATGATGGGCGTGGATTTGACGATGTTGCGGCTCCGCTGGGTGAGCGCCCGGGCGTCCTCGAAGGTGAGCTTTTCCGGGGTCAGCGCCGTCATGGGCGGTCCGCCGGAGGTTTCCTTCTTGCCCGGCGTGATGATGACGAGGTTGATGCCGAGGTTGGCGAACTTGTTCTGGACGAAGGTCCGGGCCCCGTCGCCCAGCGCCACGAGCCACAGCACGCTGGTCACGCCGATCACGACGCCCAGCATGTTGAGTCCCGCGCGCAACCGGTTCGACAGGATCGAATCGGTGGCCATGCCGACGCTCTCGAAAATATCGGTCGGCATGGTTATTCGTACCTCAGCGCTTCGACGGGGTCTTTAGCCGCCGCCGCCCAGGCGGGATAGACGCCGGCCGTTATGCCGATACCCGCCGTGAAACCGAGCGCCAGCGCCACGTTCCAGATCCTGAGCTGTACGGGGAGCGACGGCACTAGAAAGACGAACGCGACGATAACGGCCACGGCGCCGATCAGTCCCACCAGTCCGCCCGCGAACGACACGGTCATGGATTCGATCAGGAACTGCAGGAGTATGTCGCGGCGGGAGGCGCCCACGGCCTTTCGCAGGCCGATCTCCAGCGTCCGGCGTTTCACGCTCACCAGCATGATGTTCATGATGCCGATCCCGCCCACGAGCAGCGAGATGGAGGCGATCCCGAACAGGACGTAGGTGAGCTTCTCGGTGATCTCGGACATCCGGTCGATCATGTCCTTCTGGGTGTCGATCGTGAAATCCACCTTGTTGTCGTGGCGCTGCTTCATCACCCGGGTGATATCGGCCACGGCCTGGTCGATGACGGCGGGAGCGGCCGAATCGGTGCTCGCCTGGATCGAGAACAGCTTGTCCGTGTTGAAGACGATCATCGCCGGCTTGATCGGCATGATGACGAGGTCGTTCATGTCGAACCCCATCTGTTCGCCCTTGTCCTCCATCAGGCCGATCACGCGGAACTTCACGTCGGAAACCTTGATGAACTCGCCCAGCGGGTTGCGCGAGCCGAACAGCTCGGTGGCGACCCGCTGGCCCAGGCAGACGTAGTTGCGGCCGGCGTCGGACTCCGCCTTGTTGAAGAACCGCCCGACGGAGGTGCTGAAGTTCCGGATGTGCGGAAAGTTCTCGTTCGCGCCGATGATGTAGACGTTGCGGGTCCGGTTGCCGGCGCTGACCTCGGTGGAGGCGAAGACCAGCGGGGTGACGCCGGAGACCGCCGGAATGCGTGCCAGCGCGTCGGCGTCCTCCAGCCGCAGGTGCTCGGGCGTGGAGGCGACGATGGGCGGCCCGCCGCGGGTCTCGAACTTGCCGGGGGTCATCACGATGAGGTTCGTCCCGGCGCCGGAAAACTGGTTGATGATGAAGGCCCGGGCGCCTTCGCCGATCGAGATGAGCAGGATGACGCTCATCACGCCGACGATGATTCCGAGCATGTTCAGGAACGAGCGGCCCTTGTTCGCCGAGAGCGAATCGGTGGCCATGGAGAAGGATTCAAAAACGTCCAATCCGGGTCGTCCTTAATTTCAGGCGGCGTTACTTGAGGCGGTTCCGGGCCGTTTCGAACACCCGGGTTTCGCTCTCGCGGATCCGGGCGAGCAGCCGGGCCGCCTCGCCGAGTTTCTTTTCGATCTCCGTCTTCACAGTTCCCGGCTGGCCGGCTGCCTCGCCGTCCAGCTCGGACACAGTCTTGAACACTGACGACAGGGAGGTCCACTGCTCCCCGACAGCCGCCATATCCCGGTCCAGCCCCTTCAGTTCCGGCAGGATAGCGGCCGCTTCGGTCAGGAAGTCGCCATACATCTTGCGGAACGCGCCGCCGCCCGTGCCCCGTTTCTCGATGATCTGGTAGGCGAACCGGGACGACCACTTGAGATCCGGTATCGCCGCCCACGAGGGCAGGTCCTTAACCGCCAGATCGACGGTGGCGAGACTGTCGGGTTTGCCGGGGTCCAGCAGCGCGCTGGCCTGCGCCAGTACCGCCTCGCGGACCGGAGCGCGCCAGTCGGTTCTTTTTTCCGGATAACCCAGTTCGTACCACGGACTGCCGGCGCCCATGGAGGGCTGGGCGTTCGATGCCCGGGCGGCCGCGAAGCTCTCCAGCGGCTCTTCCTCGACACCGTCGAACTCCGAGTCGCTGATGATGGCGGTATTTTTGTCCGTGTCGTACCCGAAGACGACGATCTTGTGGGCGTTGAAATGCGTTTTCGACTGGAAATATTTCAGGCCGAAGATGTCCACGTTGACGATCACGGGGTGCCCGGCGTCGATTTCGCGGCGCAGCGGTTCGAACGTGTCGGCCTCTTTTGTGGTTTTGAGTTCCCACTTCGCGCCGGAACGTTTAAGAAAATCCGCCTCCATCGAGTGGTTGCGGGGGAACAGCGCCTTGGACGGGCTCATCCCCGGCATCGACAGGTAGCGGAAGCCGAGCCCCGACCCGAGACCGAAGCAGAAAGCCTCCGAGAGGCCCAGTCCCCAAAACCGGGCGACGTTGGAAAGGGAGGTCGAGCCGCAGTGGCGGCCTGCGTGGTGGACATAACCGGAGATCGTTTTCCGCATATGGGCGAGGGCTCCTGGCGGACTCTAACCGCCCATGGAGTATGGCCCAATACGAACCGTTTTATAGCACTGTTTCAGGGGGTAGCGGGTTCTGGCCCCGGCTCTTGCCGTCAGCTCTTGACAGACGGACCTCTCTCATTCATCTTCCCGCCCGGCCGGAAAACCTTCACAAGAGGTTTCCCAGTTTCTCCCGGCAAACGTGGGGCTGTAGCTCAGTTTGGGAGAGCGCCACAATGGCATTGTGGAGGTCGTCGGTTCGATCCCGATCAGCTCCACCACTTTTCGCCCCCTTTCGGGGGCGTTTCTTTTTTCAGTCGTCCATCTGCCGTTTGGGGGGCGTGTGGCCTGAGCCCGAGTGGCCGCCGAACAGTTTTTCGGCGGCGTCGCGGCCGACCGGCCGGGAGTAGTAGTACCCCTGGGCGTAGTCGCAGTCGCACTCGGCGAGCGCGATCATCTGGGCCTCGTTCTCAACCCCTTCGGCGACGACGTCCATGCCCAGGTTGTGGGCCAGGCTCACCATCGCGCGGACGATTTCCACGTCCGCCTCGCTCTCGTTGATCCGGTGGACGAACGACTTGTCGATCTTCATCGTGTCGAACGGAAACCGGTTGAGATAGCTCAGCGACGAATATCCGGTGCCGAAGTCGTCCATGCAGAGCTTGATGCCAAGTTCCTTGAGCTTCACCAGCGTCTCGGCTGCCGACATGGCGTCGTGCATCAGGATGCTCTCGGTGATCTCCAGTTTCAGGCTCTGGCGGTCGAGCCGCGACTCCTTCAGTACCGATTCGATCCGGTGCAGCAGGTCGGGCTGCGTAAACTGCGTGCCCGACAGGTTCACGCTCATCGTGAGCGGCCACTGTTCGGAGTAGCGGTCGTGCCAGCGCTGCATCTGGAAGCAGGCCTCCTGGAGCACCCACAGGCCCACGGCGTTGATCTGGCCGGTCTCTTCGGCGAGCGAGATGAACTCGAGCGGCGGCAGCAGGCCGCGGGTCGGATGATTCCAGCGGACCAGCGCCTCGAATCCGATGGTCCGGCTGTTTTTCAGCGAGACGATCGGCTGGTAGTCGAGGATCAGTTCGCTGCGCTCAACGGCGCGCCGCAGGTCCGATTCCAGTTCGAAGCGGGTCATGGCGATGCGGCGCATGTCGGCGTCGAACATCTGGTGCTTGGTGGTGCCCGACGTCTTGGCCCGCCGCATGGCGGTGTCCGCGTCGCGCAGCAGGTCTTCGGGGCGTTCGGAGGTGCCGGAATAAGGTGCGATGCCGATACTCGCCGTGATAAATATCTCGCGGCCGTACAGCTTGAACGGGTTCTTGATCTCGTCGAGGAGCTGGTCGGCGACCAGTTTGGCCTCGTCCGGGTTTTTCAGTTCTTCGACCAGGATTGTGAACTCGTCGCCGCCCAGACGGGCCACCGTGTTGACCGTGCCCAGCTTCTGCTGGATGCGAGCGGCCACCATGAACAGCAGCTGGTCGCCGACCTTGCGGCCAAGGGTTTCGTTCACGTTGTTGAACCGGTTGAGGCCCAGCAGAAGCAGGGCGAACACGCGGTTGGGGTCGCGCTCGGCGCGCTCGAACGCCCGGCGCAGGCGGTCCATGAATAGCGTACGGTTGGGCAGCCCCGTGAGCGGATCGAGGAGGCTCTTGTCCGTGATGTCGGTCTGCGAGCCGGCCATGCGGACCGCCCGGCCCATGGCGTCCCGGACCGCCAGCCCGCGGGCCAGGAACCAGCGGTAGTCGCCGTCCTTGTGCAGGATGCGGTATTCGGTTTCGAACTGCGGCGTCTTGCCCTCGATGTGCGCGGCGAGGCGGAACTTCACCTGTTCGCGCTCTTCAGGGTGGATCCGGTTCAGCCAGTCGAGGGGGCTGTCGCCGATCTCCTCGTCCGTGCAGCCCAGCATCGTTTTCCACCGTTCCGAGAAGAAAACCCTGTCGGCGATCAGGTCCCAGTCCCAGATGCCGTCGCTCGCCCCCTGGATCGCCAGCGCGTAGCGCTGCTCGCTCTGGCGAAGCTGCTTTTCGATCTCCTTGCGGTGCGTGATATCTTCGGAGACGGTGACGATGCCGAGCGGCTCGCCCCTGGGGTCGCGGATGACGTCGGAAATCAGCTGGACCGGGAACAGGCTTCCGTTCTTGCGCAGGTTCAGGCTTTCGCGCTTGAAAGCTCCCAGTACCTTGAGGTCGTCTTTCGTGAGCGGATCGGAAGGCTTGTTGGGGGCCAGGATGCTGGCCGGTTTGCCGGCCAGTTCGTCCGGCGAATAGCCGTGCATTTCCGCCTCGGCGCGGTTGGTATAGACAATCTTCCCGTTCGTATCGCAGATCGTGATCCCGACGGGCGCGGTGGCGACGGCCTTTTCGAACTGGGCCAGCCTGGCGTGGGATTTGCGCAGATCCGTATAGGCGGCTGTCAGCCTGTCTTCCCGGTCTTTGAGTTCCGCGTTGGCGAGCGAGAGTTCTTCCTCGCGGCGCCGGAGCGCGTCGTTGGCGTCCGAGAGTTCCGCGCCCTGGATCTGCATCTCCAGGTTCAGTTCCGTGAGGTCCGTCTGGTTGGCGGTCAGTTCCCGGTTGGCGGCTTCGAGCCGTTCCTCGCGCACCCGCCACTGTGCGCAGATGTAAAAGAACAGCGTCATGGAGGCCACCGCGAAGGCGACCGTCGGGATCACGACCCGGGTGAACCACCAGTTGGACATGAACCCGTCCGTGACGATCTGGCCGCTGATCAGCGGCGCGTACGGGAGCAGGTGGAGTTGAGAGGCGGCGGCAATGCCAGCGGCGATCAGCGTCCCCGAGAGCGCGCCCCAGAACACCTGTCTCCAGTCGAAGATGAGAGAGCCGGCGATCAGCGCGGCGATAGCGGCTCCGCTTACGGGGCTCGTATACATGCCGAGCACGTAGCAGTTGTAGGAAAGCCACAGCGTGTAGAGCTGGATCGTGATCTGCGTGAGCGCCGGGATCGGCATCCGCTCCTTGCGCAGCACGAGGCAGGCGAGAAAAAGTCCCAGGGTCGCAAACAGGGCGATGATCTGGAACCACAGGAAGATCGGGACGTAGTTGGGATCGACGAACGGGATGTTCGACGGATGCTTCAGAATGTCCTGCGCGAAATAGATGATGACGATCTGGAACGGGATAATGGCGCCGGTGACCAGCAGGCACTTTTCGATGTCGCTCCAGGTGTACGGGTTCCCGAACTTTTCCGTGAGGGCACGGAAACGGGAGGCCACCGGGCCGGTTGTCGCGGACGGGTCGGTCAACAGCTGTACTTTCAGGCCGGGGCGTGATTGGGAAAGCCGGCGCACCCGTACCGTTGCGGGGAATTATAGGTGCAACTTCCGGAAAAGTTAGCCGCCGGGAGGCCGAAAAAGCGGCGATCCGCCGGTTTTTACCGGCTCTTTTGGGAACGGATTCAGGCCTTGCGGCCGAGATGGGCGATCAGGCGCTCAAGGCCCTCGGAATAGGACTTGGGCCCGAGTCCCTTTACCTGCGCGACAGCTATATCGGAGAAGTAGGAGAAATGCCTGAACTTTTCCCGGGTTGAGGGGTCCGACAGGTGGACCTCGACGAACGGAGTCTTGATGGCGAGCAGTGCGTCACGAATGGCGACGGACGTATGGGTGTAGGCGGCGGGGTTGATCAGTATGCCGTTCGCCTTTGAACCCTGTTTCTGGATGGCATCCACCAGATCGCCTTCGTGGTTGGACTGGAAATGGGCGATCTCGGCCCCCAGCGACCGGGCCTGAATTCGAAGGCCGGCGACGATGTCTTTCAAAGTCAGGCTGCCATAGATGCCGGGTTCGCGGGTCCCCAGCAGGTTCAGGTTCGGTCCGTTCAGGACGAGGATTTTCAGTTTTTTCCGGGCGGGCATCGTCGTCCTAACCCTTCCTGAGCACCGGGAACCGGGCCCGAAGTTTTTCCTGCCATCTCGTCAGTTCCGCCGCCGCCGGGTGCAGCGCCACCGGCGCCGACTTGGCTTTCGCGCGGGCCGCCTGGAACCGGGCCAGGTAGTTCTCGTTCAGCGGTTCACGGCCCAGCAGTTGCGCCCACATGGAGGCAGCCTTGTGCCACTGGTTCTGCTGTTCGCACAGTTCGGCAAGGGTGGGGGAGGCAAGTTCGGGCGGCATGGCGTCGTGTAAACCTCCGGTATCGTTCGAATAAGTCACCGCCGGAAGGATTTCAAACCACCCTTGATCAGGGCCGGTTAATGGCCAGATTCTACTCGGGAAAGGGAGGATGACCGTCTTTTCATTAAATCATGGGCGGTTGGTTCATCCAGCCGGGCTAACAGTGCCAGTAGAGTGCGGGATGCAGAAGGGAACGGCTATACTTAAAAGTATGAATAACCGACGGTTACTGTTTGCCGGACTGCTTGTGGCGGTTGCCGCCGTGCTCGCCGTTCCGGCCGACGCCCTGGCCTGGGGCGGGGGCGCGCATGTCCTGTACGGCCAGTCGGTGCTCGACCAGATTTCGTTTGTCTATGCCTCCATCCGGCCGGTGCTGGAACGCAACCCGCTCGCTTTCATCTACGGAACCGTGGGCGCCGATATCTGCGTCTGGAAGCGCACGAAGAAGTGGGACAAGCACGTCCATAACTGGGATGTGGCGTTCCCGCTCGTGGAGAAGGCGAAGACCGATGTCCAGCGGGCGTTCGCGTGGGGTTACCTTGCGCACCTGTCGGCGGACACCGTCGCGCACAACTACTTCATCCCGACCCAGCTCGTGAAAGCCTACTCGCAGCCCAAGGCATCGCACCCCTACTGGGAAGTGCGTTTCGACGCGCCGCTGCTCGCAAAACTGGGACCCCTGGCTCTCGAGGCCCACGACCGCCACTGGCGCGAAGTGGACCCCTGGCTGGAGAGCATTATCGAGACGCCCGTCCTCCCGTTTGCCGCGAACAAGTCCCTCTTCAAGGGAATGCTCGCCGCACAGGCCCATCCGGGTTTCCACCGGTGGGTGGACCGGCAGGACAAGGGCGGCCGCCGCCAGCCCGACCGCGAGCTGTTCGAACGCTCGAGAATTCTCGCCCTCAAGGCGACCCGTGATTTCTTCCGCAATCCGGACAAGGCCCCGGCACTGCGGAACGATCCCACGGGGCACGACAATCTGGCCGCCGCCACGCGGTACCGGATTGCCCTCAGGAAAACGGGCGAGCTCCCTGCGGACGCTCCCGGCTACAGGGACCAGGACCTGATGGCCGTCGACCGGGCATTCGCAGCGACGCTCGCTGTTTGATCCCGTAACACAGATGATTACAGTTCATATTTCCAGAGTGCGGACGGATATCCGCCAGAGAGGTTAAGTAACAGTATGCGCAGGTTTCTCCAGATCGCCGGAATCGCGGGAGTCTTTATCGCGGGGATGTTTTTCGCCCCCGCCGGACTGCACGTCGCGGACCTCTTCCACCGGGCAAAGAGTACGGAAGCGGCGCCACTGACGGCCGGTTCCGAAGTCGCGGACCAGCAGACCATGATGACGGCGAACGCCGCCGACGCGCCGAAGATGTCGGCCGCCAAACCGGCGCTCGTCGCCATGCCGTCGCTCGCGCCGCTTGTGAAGTCGGTCGGCCCGGCGGTGGTGAACCTCAAGGTCCACGCGAAAGTGAAGCGCCAGCAGTTCTCCCGCGGCGGCCCGGGCGGGCCCGGAGGGCCTGGCGGCCCCGGCGGGCAGGGCGGTCCGCGCGGCCGTTCGCCTTTCGACGAGTTCTTCGGCCCCGGTTTCATGGACCGTTTCTTCGACCAGATGCCGAACGACGGCCCCCGCGACAGCCTGGGTTCCGGTTTTATCATCGACAAATCAGGCCTGATCCTGACGAACAATCATGTGATCGATAACGCGGAAGACATCATCGTCGTCCTCAAGGACAGCCGCGAACTGCACGCCAAGATCATCGGCCGCGATCCGAAGATCGACGTGGCGCTGCTCCAGGCCGACACCAAGGACCCGTTGCCCGCGGTCGATCTGGGCGATTCGGACCAGATGGACGTGGGCGACTGGGTGCTCGCCATCGGCAATCCGTTCGGCCTCTCCAACACGGTGACGCTGGGTATTATTTCGGCCAAGGGCCGCGAGATCGGCATGGGTTCCTACGACGATTTCATCCAGACCGACACGGCCATCAACCCCGGCAACTCGGGCGGACCGCTGCTGGGACTCGACGGCCGCGTGGTCGGCATCAACACGGCGATCAACGCCGCGGCACAGGGGATCGGCTTCGCCATCCCGATCAACATGATCAAGGACCTCCTGCCGCAGCTCAAGGAAGGCAAGGTCCACCGCGCGTGGCTGGGCGTCTACATCCAGCCCATGGACAAGGATCTGGCCGAAGCCCTCGGTCTTCCGGATTCCAAGGGCGCGCTGGTGGCCAACGTGGTTGACGGATCGCCCGCCGCCACGGCCGGTATCAAGCCCAAGGACGTGATCGTGAAGTTCAACGGTTCGACCGTGGAGAAGAACAACGACCTGCCCAAGATCGTGGCGCTCGCCCCCATCGGCCAGAAGTCGAAAGCGGATATCATCCGTGACGGCAAGCCGAAGTCGGTCGATGTCGTGCTGACGGAAATGAAAGACGACGGTCAGCCGGGCGGACCGGCCGACGACGCCGGCGGTCAGACGGAGACGACGACCGATGTGCTCGGTATCGAAGTCCAGAACCTTACGCCTGAACTCCGCCAGCGGGCAGGTGTTGCTCCCGAAACCGACGGCGCGCTGGTGACCCAGGTGCAGCCCGGAAGCCCCGCGTTCCAGGCCGGCCTGCGTCAGGGCGACGTGGTCGTCGAAGCCGGCAACCGCCAGGTGAAGATGGTGAAGGATCTCGTGGACGCCGTGAAAGAAGCCAAACCGACCGGACGTATCCTCTTCCGGGTCGTGCGGCAGGGGCAGCCCCAGATCGTTCTGGTGAAGCTGAAGTAGCGCCGACGTCTTCCAGTACCGGGAGATTACCGGCGGGAACGGCTGCAGGCGGACGCAGGAGAACGTGGTGTTCTCCGGGTGGCCCATATGCCGGGGCGCACTGCGTCATTGGATTTTTTTGTAATGTGACCTGTGTCCTGTCGAAAACCACCGAATCAGTGGTTACGTTGTGAGAACGTGCCCTTTAGTGGATGCGTTTAACCGGCACCGGAGCGAACCAGATACATGAAAATCTTCGACCAGTACTTCAAAAGTCAGGGAAAAATGGACCCAAACTCCATTCCGAGCGAGATCCCGATCCTTCCGCTCCGGAATTCGGTGCTGTACCCCGGCGCCTATATTCCGCTGTCGGTGGGCCGCAAAAAGTCGGTGAATCTGGTCGAGGATGCCCTGAAAAAGGACAAGATCATCGGCGTCGTCACGCAGCGATCGCCCATGACGGAAGACCCGCTCTGGACGGACGTGTACGGCTACGGAACGGCCGCCAAGATCGTCAAGACCTTCAAGGTGAACCAGGACACGGAGAACCTCGTGGTCGAGGGGCTCGTGCGGTTCAAGATCGTGGAAGGCCTGCGCACGGAGCCCTACCACTTCGCCCGTATCGAGGTGATTCCCGATTCGATCCCGCAGGGGGTCGAGTCGCACATCCAGGCGATTGTCCGCAACCTCAAGACGCAGGCCCAGCGCGCCATCGAGCTGTCGCCGAATATCCCCGATGAAGCGGGACAGGTGATCGAGAACGTCGAGGACCCGAACTACCTCGCCTACCTCATCGCCGGGCATATCAATATCGCCATCGACAAGCGGCAGGAGATCCTGGAAACGGTCGACCTCATGACGCGCCTGCAGAAGGTCATGACGCTGCTCCAGAACGAGGTGCATGTTCTCGAGCTGACCCAGAAGATCAACTTCGAGGTCCGCTCGGAGATGGACAAGAACCAGCGCGAATATTATCTGCGCGAGCAGCTCAAGGCGATCCGCAAGGAGCTGGGCGAGACCGACGACCGTTCGGACGAGATGGACGAGCTGCGGGCGAAGATCGAGAAGGCGAACATGCCCGAGGACGCCAAGACGGCGGCCGACAACGAGCTGAAGCGCCTGTCCCGGATGTCGCCGGCCTCCAGCGAATACACCGTCAGCCGGACGTACCTCGACTGGCTGGTCGACATGCCGTGGTCCATCACGACCAAGGACACGCTCGAGATCAAGAAGGCCGAAGCCATCCTGAACGAGGACCACTACGGCCTCGACAAGGTGAAGAAGCGCATTCTCGAATACCTCGCGGTCAGGAAGCTCAAGCCTGACATGAAGGGCCCGATTCTTTGTCTCGTGGGTCCCCCGGGCGTGGGCAAGACGTCGCTCGGCAAGTCCGTGGCGCGCGCGCTCGAACGCAAGTTCGTCCGCATGTCGCTGGGCGGCGTGCGCGACGAGGCCGAGATCCGTGGCCACCGCCGCACCTACGTCGGCGCGCTGCCGGGCAAGGTCGTGCAGGGGATCAAGCGCGCGGGTTCCAATAACCCGGTGTTCATCCTCGACGAAGTGGACAAGATCGGCTCGGACTTCCGGGGCGATCCGTCGTCCGCGCTCCTCGAGGTGCTGGACCCGGAACAGAACAACTCATTCCAGGATCACTACCTGGACGTGCACTTCGACCTGTCCAAGGTGTTCTTCATCGCGACGGCGAACCAGCTCGACCCCATCCCGGCGCCCCTGCGCGACCGCATGGAGGTGATCGAGATCCCCGGCTACACGGCCGAGGAGAAACTGCAGATCGCGAAGAAGTATCTTGTCCCGCGCCAGCTGGAGAATCACGCGCTCCAGCCCGGCATGATCGAGATCACCGAGGACGCGATCAACGACATCATCCACTCGTACACGCGCGAAGCGGGCCTTCGAAACTTCGAGCGCGAGCTGGCGTCGGTGTGCCGTGCGGTGGCCAAGGAAGTGGCCAGCCGCGAAGAGGGCGCCCCGTCCGAAAAGATCGTCGTGTCGTCCAAGGAACTCCACAAGTACCTGGGCCAGAAGAAGTTCATTCTCGACACGGCCGAGAGGCTGGCGACGAGCGGTGTGGCGACGGGCCTTGCCTGGACGCCGGTGGGCGGCGACATCCTCTTTATCGAGGCGACGATCATGACCGGCAAGGGCGGTCTGCAGCTCACCGGCCAGCTGGGTGACGTCATGAAGGAGTCCGCCCAGGCGGCACTCTCCTTCGTGCGCGCCAACGCCAGCAAGCTCGGCATCCCGGACGAGGTGTTCCAGAAGAACGACCTGCACATCCACGTTCCGGCGGGCGCTATCCAGAAGGACGGCCCGTCGGCGGGCGTGACGATGCTGGCGGCGATCACGTCGCTGCTCACCAGCCGTCCGGTCCGCAGCGACACGGCCATGACGGGCGAGATCACCCTGCGCGGCAATGTCCTGCCGGTGGGCGGTATCAAGGAGAAAGTCCTTGCGGCCCGCCGCGCCGGAATCAAGCGCATTGTGATGTGCAAGCGCAACGAGCCGGATGTCATGGAGATGGACGAACAGGTTCGCAAGGATATCGAGTTCGTCTTCATCACGCGCATGGAAGAGCTGTTCCAGTACGTGCTCGTGCCGGAAGCGGATATCCCCGCGCTGATGAAGCCGCCTTCGACGGGCCAGTCCCTGTGGCCGACCCGCATCGAAGCGGTCTGACAGGCGCCCGGCACGAAAAAACGCCCCCGGAATTTCCGGGGGCGTTTTTCTTTCGGCGTTATTCCCGGGCGGTGCCGGGTCACGGCCGATCTGCCGGGGTCAGACCGCCTTACGTTCCGCGAAATACCGGTTGATGATCTGCTGGTAGAACTGGATCTGCTCGCGTGCCTTGTCGGCGAAGAACTCCTCGGCCCGGTGCCTGAGGAAGCCGGGGATGTGGATCGCCTCCAGTTCTAGCTCGACCACGCGGCGGGTTTCCGTGGGGCTGTCCGCCAGGTAGCTGACCCGTCCGTAGGATTTCGAGATGCTCGAATGCGACCGGAACTCGACCCGGTGTTCCTTCTTGTAGAAGGTCTGCTCTTCCTCGTTGTGCGGCTTCACCACGTTCTTGAGTACCGACAGGAAGCCGGGCAGGTCGATCTTCATCGTGGTCCGGGATCGGACGTAGCGGACGTTTTCGTCCTCGCGTTTTTCGAGAATCTCCACCGATCCGATATGGGGGTGGTTCTGCATGACGAAGTTCCGGAAGTCGTCGCCGTCGTAGATCTCGATAAAGGTTGAGCGGGGGACCGGGGCGACGAGTTCGAGGCGGATTTTCTTCATATGCCTTCGTAACGGATACCTGAAACGGCGAAAACGGGCAACGGGACGCGGATTTCTCTACGGAAGGTTTACGGAGGGGGCCGCCTCCTTTCCTCGCCCGCGAATTTGGTCTACTTTTGCGATTCATAATAATGATCTGGCCGCGGTCACGCGGAAGGGAAACGCATATGAAAACACGCAATCTGATCAACGGCCTTCTGGCCGCTTCACTTCTTGCCGGTGCCGCCGCCTGCAGCACTTCGGCAGACGAATCTTTCAAGCCTGGCACGTACGCGACGGGGCTCGTCATCGACGGGTATGTGGCTCCCGGCAATGTCGGGTTCGAATCGTACCCGGAACTCCAGGGTCTCGTCATGCTCGACGTGAGCGAAGCCGGCGACATCACCGGTACGCTGACGATCGAGTACACTCCAAAGGATGTGATCACCGACGGACCGGGCGAATACGATATTACCGGTACCGCCAGCGGGACGACCTACAGCTTCACCGCCGGTGACTATACGAGCACCGGGACCATCACCTCTGAAGGCACTCTGGAAGGCGACCTGACGGGCACAGGCGACGAGACGGGCGTCGTATTCGGGCTGAACACCGGGACCGACATCATCCCCGTCTGCGGCAACACCTACTGGAACATTGATTCGGCTTCCTATTCCGGAAGCGACTACGCGATCATGTTCGGGGCGGTCTACGACACCGACAAGCTGTGGCTGGTCTCCGTCGGGCAGGATTTTGTCGCCTCGACACAGGGAACGATCACGGAAGAAATCAACGCCGGGTTCTTCGACCCGACCTTTACCGTTACCGGCGATCTGACCGCCGACGACCTGACCGCTACGAGCGCAACAATCTCCAGTGCGGTAAAGAAGGTCGTTCCGACTAAGGACGTCTCGTTCACGGCGACCGAGAATCCGGAATCTCCGGCGATGCAGATCGACACCGATAACGGCTACTTCAACTATCTGAACTCGGGGTTCGTCAACGAATCCATGGGTCTCAGCGGGTTCCACTACGGAACCAGCAACAACTGTCCCGGCATTGAAGCTCCTTGCGGGGCTGGCGCGGTCGGCAAGTGCAGCGCCTACGAGAAGTAAGGGCCTGACGTTTTGTGCCGGCCTTCGGCCGGTACTGAAAGCAGAAAGCCGGGACCCTTCGGGGCCCGGCTTTTCGCTTTTAAAGCCGCCAGAGACTTTTCCGGCCGCCTTTGCCCGGCCCCGGACCTGCGCTATTTAACCGTTCTGAATGTCCGAGAAATCCCCTACATCCGGCGGTAAAGAGCTGTCCCCGGCCATGGAGCAGTGGCGCCGCCTCAAGGCCCAGTACCCCGACTGCGTCCTGTTCTTCCGGATGGGGGATTTCTACGAGCTGTTCTTCGAGGACGCCGAGAAGATAGCGCCGGTTCTGGAACTGGTCCTGACGTCCCGTTCCAAGTCCGAAGACGCCATCCCGATGGCGGGTGTCCCGCACCATGCGGCGCAGGCGTATATCGAGCGGCTGCTTCCGCTCGGGTTCAAGGTGGCGCTCTGCGAGCAGCTCGAAGACCCGAAGCTGGTCAAAGGGCTGGTGAAACGCGACGTGGTCCGGGTGTTCACGCCCGGCCTGCATCTGAAAGAAGGCGCCGAGCGCGAAAGCCGATACGTCGCCGCCGTCTGGACCGATACTTCGGCAAGCGGAGGTGGCCGGGCGGGGCTTGCGGCTATCGATCTCGCCACCGGCGACTTCCCGGTGGCCGAGCCGGTGTCGGCGGAAGATCTGGAGCTGGAACTGCTCCGGCTCTCGCCGTGCGAGCTGCTGTACCCGGACGGCTACACGCCGCCCCGGTTTGCGCAGGAGTGCTTCCTGCAGCAGGCCGAGGCGGTCCGGTTCGACGGGCGCAAGGCGAACGACCTGATCCGCCAGCAGTTCGGGCTCGCCACGACCGAGGGGCTGGGACTTGGCGAGGCGGGCCTGCGAGCCGCTGGTGCGCTGATCGGTTATGTCCGGGAGACCCAGAAGGCGGCGCTCGCACACCTGAACGAGATGCGCCCCTTGGCATCCCAGCAGGCGATGCTGCTCGACGACCGGACGCTCGCGCACCTGGAGATCTTCCGCAGCCAGTCGGACGGAACCGAGAAGAACACGCTTGTCTCGGCGGTCGACCGGACGAAGACGGCGGCCGGATCGAGACTCCTCAAGCAGCGGCTCCGCTATCCGCTGATCGACCCGGCCGTGATCACCGCGCGGCTGGGGGCTGTCGAAGCGCTGCTCGTGGACGGTCCCACGCGCCGCAGCGTCCGGGAACATCTGGAACGCACCGCCGACATCGAGAGAATCCTCGCCCGGATCTCGCTTGAGTCGGCCTCAGCCCGAGACCTCGTCGCGCTGGCCGCGACGCTCGAAAAAATACCGGAACTGGCGAAGCTCACCGGTCATCTGGAAGACGGAGAGATCCGCCGCATCCGGGCGGGGCTTAATCCGCTGCCCGAAATCCGCGACGACATCCGCCGGTGGCTGAAAGACGACCCGCCGGTGGGACTCAAAGAGGGCGGCCTGCTGCGTGAAGGAGCCGACCCGCAGATCGACGAGCTGCGGGAGCTGCGCTCGGGCGGCCGGGCCGTGATTGCGAAGATCGAGGCGGCCGAGAAGGAACGGACCCAGATTCCGAGCTTAAAGGTCGGGTTCAACCGGGTGTTCGGGTATTTCCTCGAAGTGACGAACACCCACAAGGACCGGGTGCCGCCCGAGTGGATCCGCCGCCAGACGCTCACCAACGCCGAACGGTATGTGACGCCCGAGCTGAAAGAGATCGAAGAGAAGGTCCTCAATGCCGAGGACAAGCTGAAAGAGCTTGAATACGAGCGGTTCGTGGAACTCCGGACGCGGGTGAAGGCACGCACACCGGACCTCAAGACCCAGGCGCGGCTGCTCGCCGAGCTGGACGTCTGTTCGGCGCTTTCGGAACTGGCCGATACGGAGCAGTGGACCCGGCCGGAGCTGGTCGGCACTCGGGTGCTGTCCATCCAGGGCGGGCGCCACCCGGTGGTGGAAAAGGCCGTGGGCCGGGACCGGTTCACGCCCAACGACCTCGTGCTGGACGGCGAACGGGAACAGGTGCTGATCCTCACCGGCCCGAACATGGCCGGTAAGTCGACCATCATGCGGCAGGTGGCGCTGATCGCCATCCTCGCCCAGACCGGCTCGTTCGTGCCGGCGGCGAAGGCGAAGATCGGCCTCGTGGACCGGGTGTTCACCCGCGTGGGGGCGTCGGACGCGCTGGCGCGCGGGCTCTCGACCTTCATGATGGAGATGACCGAGACGGCGGCGATACTCCGGCGTGTGACGCCCCGGAGTCTCGTGCTGCTGGACGAGATCGGCCGGGGCACCTCCACTTTTGATGGCCTCTCGATCGCCTGGGCGGTGGCGGAATACCTGCACGACCTGCCGGGTTCAGGCGGCATAGGCGGCGGCACGCGGACGATTTTCGCCACGCACTACCACGAACTCACGAAAATCACCGAGACCCACGAGCGCTGCGTGAACTACACGGTGGCTTGCCGCGAGTGGCAGGACGAGATCGTCTTTCTGCACACGCTGGAGCGGGGCTCGGCCCCCAAGAGCTACGGCATTCAGGTGGCGCAGCTGGCGGGCCTGCCCAAAGACGTGCTCGCCCGCGCGAAGAAGATCCTCGGCGACCTCGAAAACGGCTCGTCGGGGCAGACGGCATTGCACGTCCAGCCGGGCGCGTCCGGAAAGGCGGCGAAAAAAAACCAGCCGCCTCCGCCCCAGATGGATCTGCTGGGCGACCCCAAGGACGTGGTCATGCGCGAGCTGGAACGGGAGCTCGCGCGCCTCGACCCGGACAACACGAAACCGGTCGACGCGCTCAACCTGCTCGTCCGCTGGAAAGAGAAGCTGAAGGGGTAAACATGAACCTCAAAATGCCTTTGCAATGTGTCTTGATCCTATCGGTGTTCGCAGTTTTTATCGCAGCAGTTAGCAATGCCGCAGAGTCACAACCCAAACCACCAAAACTGACCGGCACGTTTTCCAGCCTGTATTACAATGAGGAAGGCGGCGACGTGCTGGGAGCGGAACTCCGGATTTCCTATACACGGAATGGCTATCAAGGCACCTTCCAGTACGCGGAAGGGTCACCTGAGGCACTGGTTCTTGTCGACGTCCATTACGATAAAGACGTCATCTCGTTTGATATACCCAAGCCAAATCTTTGGGCGGGTAAATTCACGGGTAAAATATCCGATGCAGGGATTACCGGTAAGATTGATACCTTGCATGAGGAAATCCGTCTGAAGCGCGGGAAAAGTTACTGGGATTGAGCTGAAACCCCCTGTGCAAAGGAAAAGGTCCCGGGCCGTGAAGCGCCGGGACCTTTTATTTGAAGTCTTGGAGTTGTCTTACGCCGTCGCGTCCCAGTTCTCGTACTTGAGGATGTTCATTTCCTGGAACCGCTCGCGCAGGCGGGGCGTGAGCAGCCCGACGCGCTTGAGGTTCGGGACGATCTTGCTGAACAGGATCGTGCGGAACTCCTTGGTCGCCGGGGCGTTCAGCATGTGGTCCATGCAGGCTTCCATCGGGTAGCCGAGCGACTCCCAGACTTCCTGCATGAGGAACCGGTCGCGCATCAGGATGCACGCCTCGTAAATCCAGTCCTCGCGGTCTTTCAGCTCGCTCTCGCTCATGTCGTCGTAGTAGCCCTTGAGCGACAGCACGCCGAACGCGACGTGGCGGGACTCGTCCTTCATCACATAGTGGGTGAGTTCCTTGATGAGCGGTTCGCGGGTGAAGGTGTAGGTCATCTGGAACGCTGCGAGCGCCAGCCCTTCGACCAGAATCTGCATCCCCACGTATTTGAAGTCCCACCGGGGCTCCGTGAGGATCGAGTCGAGCAGTTTCTTGAGGTGGGGCGAGATCGGGTAGTGCATCTCGTATTTCTCGTTCAGGTATTTGGCGAACACCTCCACGTGGCGGGCTTCGTCGAACACCTGCGACGAGGCGTAGTATTTGGCGTCGACCGACGGCACGGCGGCGACCAGCTGCGAGGCGGTGAGCAGCGCGCCCTGCTCGCCGTGCAGAAACTGTGACAGCGACCAGGCATTGGAGTGCTGGCGCAGTTTCTGGATCTCCTTGGGCGAAAGCTTGCGCCAGATGTCGGTGCCGAACAGCGCGTGCATCTGGTCGGGGCTGTTTTCGGCCGTCGGGTCCACCTGCGTGTCCCACTTGAGCGTCGCGCCCGATTCCCACTGGTCGCGCTTGGCCTTTTCATAAAGTTCGCGGAGTTCGCGCACCTGCACGTCGTAGTTCCAGTTGTAGAGCGTGTCGTACTTGCTGACGACCGCCTCGATCTCTTCGTGAATGGATTTTTCCTTGCCGGGCGTTTCCATGCGCAGGGGCTCCTCTCGCCGATCAGACGTTCGCGGGACGATCTAATTTGGACAACGTGGAGTCTGGCGGATCGGAGCGCGTGCCTCAACTGCGGAGGTATGTTGTCCGCATAGGAGTTTGCCGTATTGCGTCAGGGGGCGGGTAACGGAACCGGCTCGGCTCAGGACGAGAACTGCCAGTTCCACTGGAGGGTAAACACCTTGTCGGTTTCCGGATGATAGTACGGGCCGCGGCGGAACCGGGAGAACGGCATGCCGAGCATCGGGTTCAGGAAGTTGGCGGCGACCTTCTTCAGGGATGAGTCGGACCGCGCCCAGCTCACGGCGGTCTCGTCCATCAGGATGCCGAGCGGAACGCCCAGGCCCGGCGTCACCAGCACGTCGATGCCGGAGGGCTTCTGGTAGACGGCCTCGACCAGGAACTCGTGGACCGCCGACACCAGGAACGAACCGCACGACGAAGCGATGCGCGAATAGCCCCGGTCCCGGTAATACATGTAGTAGAGCGCGCCCACGTAGGGATGCAGGATGTAGTTCGTGTAGAACGGGTTGCCGTCGTCCAGCGGCGGCACGTTGTTCACGTAGCCGGGCCACAGCTTGTAGCCGCCCTTGAGCAGCCCGCGCGCGGAGGTGATGTTCAGCGCGCGCTTGAAGCCCGCGACCATGCCCGAGAGGATCACCGTGTCCATGGCGAAATCGATCCCGTCCCGGTGCGGCGGTTCCAGCGCGTCGTGCGGGATGGGCGGCCCGGCGACGGCGTTCTGGTAGGCGATGAGCCGCATCTCCTCGGGCGTGATGATCCGCATGCGGCTCATGCCGGGAGTGACCGGCGCCAGCGGGTTGTCTTCCACCATGATCAGGTGGCCGCCGTTTGCCGTGGAGACTTCAACCAGCGCCACCGTCTGGACGTCGGACTCCTGGTAGGTGCGGGCGTCCAGCGGGAACGACACGCCGATACCGAAGGTGTAGATCTGGTTCGAATCGAGCGGCTGCACCTTGAACGTCTGGTAGAAGCCCGACTCGAAGTAGACGCGCGCGTTGGGCGAGTCGATCAGCGTCAATCCGCCGCCCGCCGAAATCGACGGCGCGAACACCGTCGTCTTGGCGTCGGGCACGAACGACCGGGGCTGTCCGGGCAGGTAGTAGGCGTCGTTGAACTGCGTGACGCCGGCGCCGAAGAACGCGAACAGGCGGCGCTCCGGGTCGAAGTCGTAGAGATAGAACCGGTTCCGGATGTGATAGAACGAGCCCGAGCTGACGCGGTCGCCGGAGTTGGCCGGGACGGCGACGCCGAACGGCGACTTGCCGTCAGGGCCCTTCTTGATGCCGACCGCTGCAGCGAAGTTGAACTCGACGGACCAGTTCGGGGTGATGAAGCGCCCGACACCGGCGTTCGCGCTGTAGACGTAGTCGACCTCGCGCGGGTCGTTGTGGAAAGCTCCGGCAGAATCGACGGTCGTGTAGCCGCCGGGACCGAAGTGGGACCCCACCGATTTACGGGTCAGGTATTTGCCCTTCCAGAAGCCGCCCGCCAACTGGCCGAACAGGAACCAGCCCCGGTCGAACCGGAGACCGGTTTTCTTCTCCACGGGGGAGAGCTCGCGGTGGTCGATCCACACCTCGCCGCCGCCCGCCGGGATGAGCCCCTGCATAGCCCCGGTGGCCGGTGTTCCTGCGGGCGTTTCCACGCCGGGAGTTGCCGGTGCGGCCGCTTCCGGGACCGGCTGCGGGGCGGATTCCTCGGCAAATGCCGGAACCGCCGCCATTACCGCCATCAGGACAAGGGCGAGGGGCCAGAACCGCCATTTGCGGTTTCCAGGCCAATAAAGATTAATCTGGGGGCGTTCGGGCATGAGCGGCGTCTCTAACCCTGCTAGACTCGGACTGTCAACGTTATGACTGCGAACTTCAGACTCATTCTCTTTCTGGCCCTGGAGCTGTACTGGGCCCGGCGGCTGTGGCGGCGGCGTCCGGCCCTCATGTGGGGTGCTGCGGGCGTGCTCGTGGTTGTTAACGTTGCCGCCCACACGATCAAGCGGAACTGGTTCGGACCGGCTTCCCTGCCGGACGAGGGAGATCACCTCTATAGAGCCTTCTATAACGGCGTCGTCACGGGCCACTACCTGTTCGGATTCGTGGCCGTCGGGGGCGCGCTTCTCCTTGTGGCCCGGTGGGCCCTCCGGAAGCTGCTTCCGGCGGGCAGTTCCGACACCAACAACCTGACGGCGACGCCGGCCCGTTCAGCTTCGGTCTCCCGCCGGGACATTCTGTCGGCCGGCTTATCGGCCGGTGTATCCGGCGGGTTCGCGCTGGCCGGGCTGGGAACCCTGGCGGCGTCCAAGATAGAGCCTCACGAGATCGTCGTGGAGCGCTGGAAGGTCCCGGTACCCTACTACCAGAACCGGGCACGGGGGTTCCGGATCGTGCAACTGACCGACCCGCACGTGGGCCCCATGTTCGACCGCGACGCCTGGCGCTACGCGATCCGGACGGCGCTGGCCGAGAAGCCGGATCTGCTGGCGCTAACAGGCGACTTTATCGACCGCGTGAACGACAAGTGGCTGGAACCTTTTCTGGAGCCACTCAAAGAGATTCCCTATCTCGTTCCGGCCATCGCCGTCACCGGTAACCATGACGTCTACTGGGGGCAGGACCGGCTCCAGAAGACGGTCGAGGAGCACACGAACGTGCGCTTTCTGCGTAACGGCGTGCTGAGCCGGTTCGTGGAGAGCCACGGGATCGAGATCACCGGCGTGGACGACCCGGTGAGCCAGCGGCCGTTCCTGAAAGCCGAAGCGGGCGGCATGCCCGACGACACCTGGCTGAAACCCAACCGCAGCGTTTTCCGGCTGCTGCTCGCCCACCGTCCGTGGGTGGTCCGCACCGGCCACGTCCAGCGGGCGTTCGACCTCACGCTGTCGGGCCACACCCACGGCGGCATGATGACGTTCAACATTCCGGGGCTGCCGGAGTGGCGGCTGTTCAGGCCGCTCTACGACCGGGGCTGGTACGCACCCGACCACCGCCTTCAGGAGCACGGCTGGCTGTTTGTCAGCCGGGGGCTGGGTTACGCGGGCCCGCGCGTGCGCTTCAACTGCCCGCCCGAAGTGACCGTGCTGGAACTCTCGGGCGATGTGGATGTGCCGTTCAGGACCGGGTGACCGGTCGCTCCCGGACTATCCCTCGACCACTATCAGCTTTTCGACCTTCGGCGGGCCGTCCAGGAACAGCGGGAACTTCGCCATGGCGGCCTGCAGCGCCGCGCCCTTCATGTGGGCCTTCACGGCGGCGGCATCCTCGTACACCTCGTAAAAGACGTACGTGTTGTCGCCCGATTTGTGGAGCCGGTAGGTCTTGCAGCCCGGTTCCTTGTGGGTCGCCTCGACGAGCTGCTTGCCCATCTCCTCGAAGGCGCTGATGTGTTCCGCTTTAACCTTGAACGTCGCCAGTATGACTTCCATTACGCGAGTTTCTCCCGGAACAGCTTTTTGACCTTCTCCCAGGCGTCTTTCGCCGCGTCGGCGTTGTAGGTGCCGCGCTGGTCGCAGAAGAAACCGTGGTCGGCCGCCGGATAGGTGACGACCTCGTGGGCGATCTTGTGTGCCTTGAGTTCGTCCTCGATCTTCTTCACCTGATCCGGGGCGATATAGGCGTCCTTGCCGCCGAACAGGCACAGGATCTTGCCCTTGATGTTCTTCGTGCGCTCCACCGTGGGGGAGCCGCCGCCCGGCGAACCCACGGCAATACCGCCGCCGTAGAAGCTCGCTGCCGCGTCCACGTGGAGGTCGCACGCGGCGATATAGGTGACGTGTCCGCCGAAGCAGAACCCGATGCAGCCCGTCTTCTTGCCCCTGGCCGCCGGAACCTGCGCGAGGTAGCTTTTGGCCGCCTGCAGGTCGGCGCTGATGTCCTTCAGGTTCGCCTTGCCCATGTGCTCAAGGCCCTTGCCGAAATCCTTCTGCTCGTAGCCCAGCTCCATGTTCGGGGCCGTGCGGTGGAACATCTCCGGCGCCAGAGCCACATAGCCTTCTTTGGCGATCCGTTCGGCCACATCGCGGATGTGCGAGTTGACGCCGAAAATCTCCTGGATGACGAGCACGCCGGGGTAGCTGCCCTCTTTGGCGGGCTGTGCGAGCCACGCGCGCATCTTCGAGCCGCCCACATCTAGGTTGACCCAGCCGGTCTTGATCTCCATGACGATAAATCCTCCGTGAATTGCCGTGAAAGCGATGGATGTTTTTCACCGATAGGAGAGGGGGCGGTCAAATGGGCTAGTTACCCCTCCGGCGGGGCGACGGTCCGTAACGTGACGACTTTCCACTGTCGGAGCTGGGCGGTCAGTTCGGCGGGGTCGGAGGTGGGCTTGAGGCAGGTGTTCCCCATGCAGACATAGGCGGCCGGTTTGCCGCCTTCGCCGGTTTTGCCGGTGGCCAGTTTTAACGGCGAAGTCCCATCGTTCAGAACCACGACCTTGTTCGGGTAGTAGTCGGCGAACACGGCGTCGATCAGCTTGCGGGTAGCCGGGTCGTCCGGTTTTCCGGCGATGACGACCTCTTTCACCTCGTCGTTCCAGAAGTCGAACCCCTGCACGAGCGCCGAAAAATAGGCCGGGTATTTCATGGCCAGCCCGCCGAACGCTTCGAACATCCGTTCCGCCTGCCGCTTGCGGTTCTCGTCGAACGTGAGGTGATAAATCTTGAGCAGATTCAGCGCGCTGACGCCGTTGGGGTTGGGCACGGCTTCGTCTTCGGCCTGCTTGGTGCGCACGAGTACGGTTGGGTCGGAGCCGTCGGTGTAGTAATATCCGGCTTTCACCGAATCCCAGAACAGTTCGTCCTGCAGGTTCTGCAGTTCGAGCGCCAGCGGATAGACCGAGGGATCGCTCTCGCCCAGTTGCAGGAGCCCTTCAATGAGGTAGGCGTAGTCGTCCAGCGTCCCGGCGAAGGCGGCCTCTCCGGCGCGCCAGCGGCGCTTGAGACGCCCGTCCGCAAAGAGATGCTTCCGGATAAACGCCACGGCCCGCTGCGCGGCTTTGAGGTATTTCCCGTCGCCCAGCGCCTGATAGCCGCGCGCCATGGCGCCGATCATCAGGCCGTTCCAGGAAGTGAGCACCTTGTCGTCCAGCAGCGGCCGGATTCGCTTGACGCGCACGTCGAACAGCTTCCTGAGGGCGCCGGCCAGCTTGCCCTGCGCACGGGCCAGGAAATCCTCCGGCCGCCTCAGCATCAGGTTGATGGAGCCTTCGAAGTTGCCGTGCTCGCTGACATCGAAATGGGCGGCGACGGCGTCGTATTCGTCCTTGGCCAGAAGGCCCTTCAGCTCTGCGTCCGACCAGACGTAGAACTTCCCCTCGTGCCCTTCGGAGTCGGCGTCCTCGGCCGAATAGAAGGCGCCGTCCGGGTGGGTCATGTCGCGCAGCACGTAGTCGAGCGTCTCGCGGGCCACCTGCGCGAAAATCGGATTCTTGGTGAGCTGGAACGTTTCGAGGTAGGTCGTGGCGAGCCCCGCATTGTCGTAGAGCATCTTCTCGAAGTGGGGGATCTCCCACCGCTCGTCGACCGAATACCGTGCGAAGCCGCCGCCGACGTGGTCGTAGATTCCACCGGCCGCCATGCGCAGACAGGTATGGGTGACCATCGAGAGCACGCGCTGGTCGCCGGTGCGCCGCGCGATCCTGAGCAGCAGCCGCAGCTGCGCGGGCCGGGGGAACTTCGGCGCGCCGCCGAAGCCGCCCCACTCGGGGTCGAACGACTGGGCGCTCTGGGCGGTGGCGATGGCAAGGACGTTCTCGTTGATCTCGCCCGTAGTCGGCTGCCCGCCGGCGACGCGCGAGTCGGCCATCTGCTGGAGCATCGCGTACATCTGCTTGGCGTTCTCGCCGATCTTCTCTGGTTCCCGTTTCCAGACGTCGCTGATCTGCGCGAGGACGTTCAGAAAAACCGGTTTCTGGAAGTAGGTGCCGCCCCAGAACGGTTTGAGATCGGGGGTCAGGAACATCGACATGGGCCAGCCGCCCCGGCCGGTCAGCGCCTGCACGGCGGACATGTAGATCTGGTCGATATCGGGCCGCTCCTCGCGGTCCACCTTGATGGAGATGAAATTCTGGCGGAGTGCCTCGCCTACCTCTTCGGTTTCGAACGATTCGTGCTCCATCACATGGCACCAGTGGCAGGTGGCGTAACCGATACTGAGGAAAATCGGCTTGTTCTCGGCCTTCGCCCGCCCGATCGCCTCGCCGCCCCAGGGGTACCAATCGACCGGGTTGTGGGCGTGCTGGAGGAGGTAGGGGCTTTTCTCGCCGGCGAGCCGGTTGGTGTATTTGTGCGAGTCGCTGCTGCTGGACACTTTCGGGGGGCCTGCTTTCTTTCGGAGGTTACCGGTCACGGCCGGTACCCGTCTCCGTTCGCTACCAGAGGTTCTTTCGTAACCCTCCGGGGCGGAAAAGCCGAACCGGGTTGCCCACCGGGTTCCGGTCGCCCGTGTTGGCGGTCGCCGGCAACTGCAGCCGCAGGGGCCCGTTTGGACGGGGCAAACCGGGCCGGAATCCGCGGTAAAATATGCCCGCCGCGCAGGTTGACAGAACGTCCCGCCGTTTCTATCTATACGCCGCCGGATGGACCCTTCTTGGCGTCCGTCCTCTCCGTTCCCGATTCGTCTAATGGTAGGACAGCAGACTCTGACTCTGCTTGTGGTGGTTCGAATCCATCATCGGGAACCATAATTTTCCAGACAAGTTGCGGATGATTCGGGGCCCAAGCCGGCCTGACCGGCCGGTTCTGAAAAGCGTGCCTTGCGCTTGCCCTACGGGGGGGCTCCGGCTACTAGACGGACCCGCGCCTTTCCGGCGCGTTCACACGCCGCGCCCCCATCGTCTAGCGGCCCAGGACGTCGCCCTCTCACGGCGAAAACACCGGTTCGATTCCGGTTGGGGGCGCCAATCACCATCACCCGTCATTTTGGCCAGTCATTTCCGAACCTTGCTTAGGTCGCGAGGCGTTTTCGTGCCGCTATTTCCAGATTCAGCGGGGCGGAAAACGGGCATAGAATTTTTGTCGCAATCCTTTACCAAACGACCGATTTGTTCGGTCCATTATTTGCTCTGTTTAATGGTGAATCGAGTCAGGACGCGTATTTGGCCGATTCTCTGATCGTTTTGTAACGCATGTGCGTTGCGACACGTTTCTATGTGGAACGAACGTTTCCAATTGAGCCGAGTACGCGTCGAGTTGTTGGAAGGGACATATCGTCAAAGATGAAACGGGTAGTTCGCCAAACGGCGTTCGTTTTTTTCATTGCGCTCACAATCCTGGTGCCAAAGCGGTTATGGGCGGCTCCGCCGGTCCCCAACCTGAGTCTCGGTGTTCCGGGCGCCACCTTTATAGGCGAGCAGATCTGCTTCACGGCGGGAGTGACCAATACCGGTACGCCGGGGTTCGGTCCCTACCTTGAGCTGGCGCTCCCCCTGGAAATCGACTTCGTCTCCGCCGATTTCCTGGCCGCGCCGCTGACCACGACGGCCGTCGGCACCTTCCCCCTGTCGGGAATCCTTGTCGATCCGATCACGGGCCAGAACGTCACCGGACCGGTGGGCGGGACGCTCACCCTGATCCAGTTCCCGCTGGGCAGCGTCGTGACCGGCGCGCCGACGGTCATTGCCGACATCTGCGCGACCGTCGATCCGCTGGCGACGCCGAACGTCGCGCTTCCGGTCAAAGTGGTTCCGGTCTACGAATATGGCGATACGGCGACCGGCACCAACGGGCCGATCATCGGCACGCCGACGACGCAGAATACGACGCCGGGTTTCATCCAGTTCAGCACCCAGATCGGTCCGCCGGAAGACGAGCACGTCCCCGGCAACCTGCCGCCGGCGCTGACCTATACGCTCACCGCGAATGTCGCCACGGGTGTCACGGTCAACAACGTGATTATCCAGGATACGCTGCCCGCCGGCAATATCCTGACCTATAACGGCAGTCTCGCCATCAGCAATTCGGGCGCGGGCGTCTGTTCGATCACCCAGCAGCCTCTCGTCGGCGCCACCAGCGGCACGATCCAGGTGACCTGCACTTCCGTGCACGGACAGGTGAATGACCAGTCCGAGGTGGACGTGACGTACAACGTCTATCCTGCGGACATCCTGAGCGAGGCGATCTGCGACTCCCATGTGGCGACCGATAACGGGCAGGCCCAGTACAACAACATTCCGGGCCCGGGGACCTCGACGATCAACAGCAACGATTCGTTCAATATCTACAACGCCACGACCCGCATGGGTGCGTCGCCGGGAACGGTGAACCCGGGCGGAACCGTGACGTTCACGACCAGCTTCGCGGTGACACCGTTTTCGACCGACGGTATTGTTTCGGCAGGCGAAGGCGCCAGTTCGTTCTCGATCCAGGACGTGCTCCCCGACGGTCTCACGTTCGATGCGGGCAGCGCACAGCTCACAATCCCGGCCATGTCGATCGCCACGGCGATCGTGCCGGCGGTGACAGGCCCCGCCGGGCCGAGCTATACCGAAACCCTCGTGTACGACGTCCGGGCCGCGGCCGGGGCGAATATCCCGTATGGCGCGACCGGCACGATCACCTATACGGCGACCGTACAGACGAACTACGACACGCCGCCGCTCGACCCGGTCCGAGCGTCCGATCCGCTCAATGTGCCGCAACTGCTCACCTTCTCGCTGACCGACGGCGCCGCCGGATGCACGAACCCGTCCGGTTCCGGCGTCACGATCACGCCGGTGACCGCCACCAAGTCCATCAAGAACGTTCAGCCGCTCTATCTGCCGGGCGATATCGTCACCTGGGTGTTCCGGCTCGACATCCCGTCCGGAGACGTGCGGCAGATCCAGTTCAAGGACTATTTCCCGCTGCCGGTATTCGCGGTCTCCGACCCGATCTACGGGATCAACATGGGCAGCTACGCCGGCCTACCGCCGTATACGTATCCGACCGGCGATTTCCGGATCGGCGCGAACAACACCTTCCTCGTCGGCCCGAATGTTACGATCCCCACGTCGATCACGCGTAACGGTGTGGAAAATTCCCTCACCATGGTCATGCCGGACGTGGTGTCGGCGTCGCCGCAGGTGATCGAAGTCGAAGTGGATACGATCGTCGCAGGCGAGCCGTTCGCCCCGAACCTGTTCCTGACGAACCTGATGCAGGCGTCCAGTTACAATACGCCCGGTTCGTCGATCATCGCGCTCGTGAACGCGAACATTAACGTCGGCGCGCCGCTGCTGATCAACGATCTCCAGGTGGAGTCCACTTCCAACGTGACGTCGACGATCACGGGCACGGGGGACCTGCTGGACGCCGACGGCGCCGATAACGTGATCTTCATCGCGGACATCGAGAACCAGGGTAACGCTCCGGCCTACCAGGTAAGCCTGACCGACTACACGCCGGCGGACCTGAAGAACTGCACGGTCCTGACGGTGCGAAACGGCCTCGGCGCGAACCTGCCCTTCACGCAGGACCTGCTGAATCCAATCACCGTCAACCTGACGAACCCCATCGCCAAGAGCGACGGCACCAACGGCGATTTCGACAATACCGATACCGCCAAGGTCCGGTTCCAGTGCACGGTCAAGACGCCGGGCGTACCGGATAACGACCTGAACATCCGGCCGAGCGACCTCATTACCTCGACCGCCAACGTGATCTGGTATCCGACCGCCACCTCGACGTTCCCGTTCCCGGCCGCCATGGATACGGCGACGGTGACGGTTAACGACCTGCCGAATGTCCCGTATTTCTCGCTCACAATGCTGTCGACCAGCGAGGCGTTCACGGGCGGAACGGATGTGGCGATCGGCGAATCGGCCAACTACCTCATCCGCGCCACGCTGCCGGAAATCGTGCTGCCCAATGCGCAGCTCGTGCTGACCGTCCCGCTCGGCATGGGCATTACAGCGGCTCCGGTGATCACACCGTTCGACGCCAGTATCGTGACGGCTGCGCCGGTCCTGACCCCCGTGCTCGGGCCGGCCGGCTGCCCCGCGACGTCGGCGAGCAGCTACACGATCAACCTCGGTAACTTCCGCAACACCGCAACGGACGACGGAACCCGGTATCTCGACATCAACTTCACAGGGCTCATCTGCAACCAGGCGTCGAATACCACGGGCCAGACGCGCCGTCCCGCGATGACCTGGACGTGGACGGGCGGCACCACGGGCGGCATCAACGGCCCCAACGTGACAGTCCGCGAACCCGACTACCGCATCCAGATCACGCCGAGCCCGCTGACGGTGGATGCAGGCGATCTGATTACCTACACGGTCCGCGTCGACTGGAACGGCGTGCCCCCGGGCACGGCCGTCGACGGCTACGACTATAACATCGACATCGGACCGCTCAGCGCGCTGGCCCCCTATACGGCCGGACCGGTGCTTTCCGGCGGATCGGTGGCTCCGACGTCGCTGACCTATAATGGCGGCACTCAGCACTTCCTGGCGACCGTGGACCGGATCCAGCCGGCGCAGTTCTTCCAGTTCACCTTCACGGCGACCTCGGTCAACACGGTCCAGGCCGGTAACGTCATCTCCGTCCCGGCCGCGATGACTTACGATACGCTTCCGGCGAACCTGGACCCCAACGAGCGCACGTACAACCGGAACGCCGTCGCCAACGTAGTGGGTGTCGGATCGGGTGCGATCACGCAGGTCGTCTTCGCGACCTCCGACGCCGCCACCGGCACCGCCCAGGGCAATCCGGCGCTTACCGATCTGACGATCGGCGAAGAAGTCACGCTCCGGATCACGGCGACCTTCATCGAAGGTATCACGCTGGGCGATCCGGTGAACGGCGTGCGCGTTCTCGAGCAGCTGGAAATCGGCACCGCGACGCTGGCGATCGAACCCGGAACTCTGGCGCTGATTTCGACGGGCTCCGCCATCGCGGCATCCATTCCGGGCGGCTACCCGGTCATGACGGCCGTGGATACCAACGGCGATACCTATGCCGACGAGGCCGTATTCCAGCTGACCCCGGGCGGCGGAAATATTACCAACGCTCCCGACGGCGATCCGACCAACGACTCTATCGTCTTCGAGGTGAAGGCGCGGGTCCGGGATCTCGTGGCCAACAACAACGCGGACCTGTTGACCAACGTCGCCACGCTGGATGTCTCCGGCGCGGTGGACGCGACCAACAGCCTTCAGGTGGAATATGTCGAGCCCAATCTCGACATTGTGTCTGCGAGCGCGCCGGCGGGCCCCGGCGATGCGGGCGACACGATCACGGTCACGTCGACGGTCCAGCACAACGCCGCATCGCGGGCCAGCGCCTACAGTGTCGTCTTCACGGAAAACGGCAGCGGAAATTTCGACGTGGTTCCCGGTACTGTGGTCATCCTGTCCGGCGCCGGAGCGATTGCCTCCGGTAACGGGCCGCTGGATACCGTCGTGACGGTCACGATCCCGACGCTCGCTCTGGGCAGTTCGACCCAGATCCGCTACCAGCTGAGAGCGAAGTCCACCGTCCAGGCGAACACCACGGCCATTCTCGGCTCGCAGGTACAGTGGGACAGCGAACCGGTCTACGTTGCAGGCGAAGTCCGCCGCTATACGGACACCGGGCTCGGCAGTTTCCTGATCAGCCCGCCCACGATGACCTTCGTGCTGGCCTCGACGGAACTGGCTTCCACCGGGTCGGCCCAGTTCGTGGGCGCCAATACGGACCTCAATATCGGCGAACTGGCCACCTACCGGGCGACGATCACCGTGCCCGAAGGGGTGACCCCGAACCTGAACCTCCAGGTGGATATGCCCAGCACGGCGACCGGATACATGGAGGCCGTCAGCGCCACCATCGTCCGGATCGGTAACGGCACCGGAAACGTTTTTGCGACCGCGCTCCCTGTACTGTCCGACATCAATATAGCCGACGGTCACCTGGACCGGGTGGTTCTCAATTTCGGGAACGTGACGAACGTACCGGACGGAGTTTCGGACGCCCGCGACCAGATCGTGATCGATATAGTGGGCCGGGTATTCGATTCCGTGTCGAACGCCTCGGGTGATGCGCTGACGACGACGGCCAGCGCGACCTACGCGACCGGACCGGCGATCAACAGCTCCGTCACGATCGACGTGGTCGATCCGCGGCTCACGATCCTCAAAACGAGAAGTGCCGCGACCATCGGCGTCGGCAACAACGTCACCTACACGGTGGCAGTCGCCCATGCGGGCGGCGCGCCGGTCTCAACCGGCCCGGCGGAAAACGTCCGTATTTCGGACGCCCTGAATGCCAACCTGCAGCTGATTCCCGGCACCGTCACCCAGACCTCGGCCCTGGCCGGTTTCAGCGTGCTCACCGGTAATATCGTGGGCGACGGGACCATTCTGGTGAACCTGGCGGAACTTCCCGTCGGCAGTACGCTGACGTTCACCTACCAGGCGACGGTGCGCGCCGCAGTCGCCCGGAATACCGCGATCGCCAATACCGCCAGCATGCAGTACGACAGTCATCCGACGTACGTGGCCGGGACGGTTCGCCGGACAAGCGGCGTTACTTCCGCGGCGACGATCACCTCGGTAGCGCCCGATCTGCGGGTGACCGGTATCGTGGCGTCCGTGAGTCCGGTCGCTCCCGGAGCCGCGACCACGTTTACGATCAGCACCCGCAATGACGGTACGGGCGGCGGCGGCGTGAACGCGCCGAACACGCAGCTCACCACGACGGTTCCGGTCGGTACGACCTTTACCGGTGCGGGCTGGACCTGCGTGCCCAACAACAACGCCGGCTCGGTCTGTACAAATGTGGCCGCCACGCTGAACAACAACACGAACGGTTCGGCCAACTTCCAGGTGACGCTGCTGAACCCGCTCGCCGGCGGCATCACGACGATTCCGCTGACGGCGTCGATCGCCTACGACAATACGGTCGGAACGGACATCAATCTTGCCAACAACTCGGCCGCCGGTTCGGCGGCGGTCGCGGCGACGGCGGTTCCGGACCTGTCGGTCGCGGTATCCGACGGCGGCAGTACGGTCTCGGCCGGCGGCGGCGTCACCTATGTTCTCACCTATGCGAACGCGGGTACGCGCAGTGCGACGGGCGTCCTGATGACCGCGCTGGTGCCGGCGAACACCACCTTCAACCCGGCGGGCTCGTCGGCGGGATGGATCTGCGCTCCGAACAATAACGCGGGCTCCCTGTGCCTGAACAGCATCGGCGCGGTCGCGGGCGGTGGCGCCTCGGGGACGAAGAACTTCGCCGTCACAGTCGCGGCGGCGATTCCGGCAGGCTTCGAAAACGTCACGATGTCCGCGAATATCACCGACGACGGCACGAACGGCACCGATTCGAACGCCGCCAACAATACCGGCAGCGACACGACGCCGGTGAACGCCATCCCGGACCTGCAGCTTGTGTCCGTTTCCGACGGTGGCGCATCGGTCACCCCCGGCAACGTGGTCGCCTATACGGTGTCGTACCAGAACAACGGCACCCAGACCGCTTCGGGCGTGACGCTGACGACCACCGTCCCGGCCAACACGACCTACGCCGGCGGCGGCGCCTGGAGCTGTGTGCCGAACAATCTGGCCGGATCGGTCTGTACCCTGACGGCCCCGAGCATCGGCGCCGCCACCGGTGCGACGGCGTCCCTCATACTGGGGCTGACGAGCCCGGTGGCCGCGGGTATCAACAATCTCAGCGTCACGGTCAGTATCACCAACGACGGCACGGGCGGCGCCGATCCGACGCCGGGTAATAACTCCGGCAGCGACACGACGCCGGTCACGGCAGCACCGGACATCACGGTTACGTCGGTCGCCGGCAGCGGCGCGGTCGCTCCGGGCGGCGCCGTCACCTTCGCGGTGGGCTATGGAAATATCGGAACGCAGGGCGCCACGGGCGTCACCCTGACGACGACCGTTCCGGCGGGTACGACGTTCACGGGTGCCGGCTGGGTCTGCGTGCCGAACAACAACGCGGGTTCGACCTGCACCGACACCATCGGCGGTCTGGCGGCCTCTGCGACCGGCGTGGCGAACTTTGCCGTCACCGTGGCGGCGACGGTCGCCGCCGGCATCAATACGGTCGGCATCACGGTGGGCAGCGGCGACGATACGACCAACGGCGCCGATCTCACCCCCGGCAACAACAGCGCCTCGGGTTCGGTGACGCTGAACGCATTCCCGGACCTCGCGGTTACTTCGATTGTCGACGCGCCGGTGTCGATCAACGCGGGCGGCACGGTCACCTATACCTACAACTACGCCAACAGCGGCAACCAGGGTTCGACGGGAGCAGGGCTCTCGGCCACCGTGCCGCTCTATACGACTTTCCTGCCAGCCAGTTCGACGGCGGGCTGGACCTGCCTGCCGAACAACAATGCCGGTTCGGCCTGTACCTTCAGTATCGGCGCGCTGGCGGCGGCGGGTTCCGGTAGCGGCACGTTCGCCGTCCAGGCGGCGGCTTCGATCCCGGCAGGTGTGCCGGATGTGACGCTTACTATGTCCATCGCCGACGACGCCGCCAATGGCGCCGACAGCAACACGGCCAATAACACGCGCAGCGAGTCGACTTCGCTCACGGCGGTCCCGGACCTGACCTTGAGCGTTACCGAAGGCGGCGGAACGGTCGCCCCCGGGGGCAGCGTCACCTACACGATGTCGTACGGGAACACAGGTACGCAGAACGCCACCGGCGCGGTCATCACCACGACGGTCCCGGCGAGCTCGACCTTCAGCGGAGGCGCGGGCTGGTCCTGCGCGCCGTCGAACAACGCCGGTTCCACCTGCACGGTCAGCGTGGGCAATGTGTCGGTGGGCGGCAGCGGTTCGGTCGCCTTCACGGTGGCGGCGATGAGTCCCGTTCCGGCCGGAACGACGCAGCTCGCTATCTCGGCCTCCATCGCCGACGACGGCACCAACGGGGCCGACGGAAATGCGGCCAATAACAGCGCCTCCGATACGACGCCGTTCAGCGGCGCGCCGGACCTCACCGTCACGGCAGTGACCGGCGGACCGGCGGCGGCGCCGTCGGGCACGGCCAGCTACGCCATCGGCTACTCGAACATAGGAAACCGCGGTGCGGCGGCCGTTACCCTGAGCGTGACGGTCCCGGCCAGCACGACGTTCAATGCGGGCGCCTCGACGGCCGGCTGGGCCTGCGTGCCGAACAACAACCCGGCTTCGGTCTGCACGATCAACGTCGGGACGCTTGCGGGCGGCGCCTCGGGTTCGGCGACCTACGCGCTCACGGTCGCCGCGACGCTTCCGGCGGGCATCAACAGTATTTCCATCCTGGCCAGCGTCACCGACAGCGGCGCCAACGGCGCCGATCCGAACCTGGCGAACAACAGCGCCGGCGGTTCGGTCACCATCAGCGGCGCGCAGCCGGATATAGTCCTGACGGCTCTGTCCGACACCCCGGCGACAGTCACGGCCGGCGGGTCGGTCGACTACGACTACAGCTACGCCAACAGCGGCAACCAGGGTGCTACGGGTGTTACCTTCACTGCCTCGGTCCCGGCGAATACGACGTTCAATCAGGGCGCTTCGACGGTCGGATGGGTCTGCGTGCCGGGTAACGGCGCCGGATCGGTCTGTACCTTTATGGCTGGCGCGGTCGCCGCGGCCGGTTCCGGGAGCGGCGTTTTCTCGGTCGACGTGGACGATCCGGTACCTTCGGGTGTGGCGTCGCTGTCGTTTACGATCGTGGCCGCCGACGACGGCGCGAACGGCGCCGATCCCACGCCCGCGAACAACACCCGCAACGAGACGACCGTGCTCGATGCGGCGCCCGATCTTGTGATGTCCGTTTCCGACGGCGGTGCGACGACGGCCCCCGGCGGCAATGTCTCGTACACGCTCTCTTATGTGAACAGTGGCACGCAGGATGCGACGGGCCTGGTGCTGACGGCGACCATTCCGGCGAACACGGCGTTCACGCCGGTGGGCTCCAGCGTCGGCTGGGTCTGCGCGCCGGACTTCAGCGCGGGCGCGGTCTGCACGATGAGCGCCGGAAATCTGGCGGTGCTGGCGGCGGGCTCCAAGACCTTCGGGGTTCAGGTGAACGCTACCGTTCCGGCGGCAGTAGCCTCCGTCACGCTTGTGGCGAGTGTGGCCGACGATCTGTCCAACGGTGCGGACCAGAACGGCGGCGACAATTCGAACTCCGATTCGACTCCGGTCACGGCCCAGCCCGATCCGGCGATCACCAGCGTCACGGGCGGCCCGGCGACGACGCCGTCCGGCGTGGCGAGCTATACGGTCAACTACTCGAACGCCGGCAACCAGGGTTCGACCGGTTTCAATGTGAAGGTGACGGTCCCGGCGAACACGACGTTCAATGCGGGCGCTTCTACCGCCGGCTGGGCCTGCGTGCCGGACAACAACCCAGGTTCGGTCTGTACCAACACGATCGGTGCACTGGGGGCAGGGGCTTCCGGATCGCTCACTTATGCGCTGACGGTGGCGGCTACGCTCCCGGCCGGCGTGAACGGCATTTCGATTACCGCTACCGCGGCCGACGACGGCACCAACGGCGCCGACCCGGTGGCCGCCAACAACAGCGCGAGCGGTTCCGTTACGATCAACGGGGCGCAGCCGGATCTTGTCATGACCGGACTCTCCGACGCTCCGGCGACGGTCGTCCCGGGCGGCTCGGTTACCTACACGTACGACTATGCGAACAACGGCAATCAGGGCGCTACGGGCGTCGTGCTCCATGCGACGGTCCCGGCGAATACGGCGTTCGTGCCCGCGTCTTCGACAGCCGGGTGGGTATGCGTGCCGGATAACACCGCCGGTTCCGCCTGTACCCTTAATGCCGGAGCGCTCGCCGTGGCGGGAACGGGCACGGGGACGTTCTTCGTCAACGTGGCGAATCCGGTTCCGGGCGGCGCGGCGACGGTCTCGCTGACCGTGTCGCTGAACGACGACGGCGCCAACGGTGCCGATCCGTCCCCGGCCGATAATTCGCGCACGGAAGCGACGGTTCTGGACGCGACGCCCGATCTGTCCCTGACGGCTACCGACGGCGCCGCCTCCGTCGCGCCGGGCGGAAGCGTGATCTACACGCTCGCCTATTCGAACACCGGCAGCCAGAGCGCGACAAACGTCGCACTGACGGCGACCGTGCCCGCAAACGCATCCTTCACCGGCACCGGTTCGACGGTCGGCTGGATCTGCAGCCCCGACTTCAACCCCGGATCGATCTGCACGTTCAGCCTCGGCACCATCGCCTCCGGCGGCAGCGGCACCAGGACCTTCGCCCTGCAGACGGTTTCGACCGTCTCGGCGGGTGTGGCCTCGCTCGTCTACACGGCGGCGATCGCCGACGACGGTACTAACGGAGTCGACCCGACGCCAGCCAACAACAGCGCGACCGATACGGACGCGTTCACCGCGCAGCCGGATCCGGCCGTGACGGGTGTGGTCGGCGGACCCGCCACGACGCCCGGCGGCGTGGCTTCCTATACGGTCAACTATTCGAACGCAGGCAACCAGGGCGCGACCGGCTTCAAGCTGACGACGACGGTCCCGGCGAATACGACGTTCAATGCCGGCGCTTCGACCGCCGGCTGGACGTGTGTGCCGGACGATAACGCAGGGTCTGCCTGTACCCTGACCATCGGCGCGCTCGGCGCGGGCAACACCGGCAGCGTGACCTACGCCGTCGACGTGGCGGCCACGTTGCCGTCGGGCGTGTCGTCCATCTCCCTGACGGCCACGGCATCCGACGACGGCGCGAACGGAGCCGATCCGAACGTTACGAACAACAGCGCCACGGGCGCGGTCGCCATCGGCGGCGCTCACCCCGATCTCGTCATCACTTCGGTGACTGATACCCCGGACCCGGTTCAGCCGGGCGGAGACCTCGACTACGCCTATACGGTCGCCAACAACGGCAACCGGGGCTCGACCGGCGTCATCCTGACGGCGGTTGTGCCCGCGAACACGGCGTTCGACCCGCTGGCGTCGACGCCTGGCTGGGTCTGCGTGCCCAGCAGCGCGGCGGGATCGGCCTGCACGGTCACCATTGGCGCGCTGGCCGTGGGCGGCACCGCCGGCGGAACTTTCTCGGTCGATGTCGTGACACCCGCTCCGGCCGGTCCGTCCGCGATTTCGGTCACGCTGACCCTGTCCGATGACGGCGCCAACGGTGCCGACCTCACCCCGGCCGACAATATTCACACCGAAAGCACCGTGTTCGATGCGGCGCCGGATCTCTCGCTCACCGCCTCGGACGGCGGCGCGACGGTCGTGCCGGGCGGAACGGTCACCTACACGGTCGGCTATGCCAACAACGGCACCCAGGCGGCGACCGGAATCATCATCACGGCGTCGGTCCCGGCGAACTCCACCTTCAACGGCGGTGGCGGCTGGACCTGTGCGCCGGACAACAATGCCGGTTCCACCTGTACGGTTCCGCTCGGTTCGGTGATAGCGGGCGGGTCCGGAACCGCTCCGTTCGCCGTCACGGTCGCCTCGACGGTTCCGGCGGGCATCACCCAGCTTTCGTTCTCGGCAACGGTTGCCGACGACGGCGCAAACGGCGTTGACCTGGTGCCGGGCGACAATACTGCGAACGACACGACCGCCATCACGGCCCAGCCCGATCCGGCGATCACGGCCGTCACCGGCGGCCCGGCGACGACTCCGTCCGGCGCGGCAACCTATACGGTCGGTTACTCGAACGCGGGCAACCAGAACTCCACCGGCTTCAGGGTGACGGTGACGGTCCCGGCCAATACCGTGTTTAATGCAGGCGCCTCGACCGCCGGCTGGTCCTGCGTGCCGAACAACAACCCGGCCTCGGTCTGCACCAATACGGTCGGCGCACTGGCGGCAGGCGTCTCCGGGTCGCTCACCTACGCACTGACCGTGGCGGCGACGCTCCCGGCCGGTGTGAACAGTATTTCGATTACCGCGAATGCGGCAGACGACGGTGCGAACGGCGCCGATCCGGTGGCCGCCAACAACAGCGCGACCGGTTCGGTCACGGTAAACGGCGCCCAGCCGGACCTCGTGATGACCGCACTCTCCGACGCACCGGCGGCGGTCGCGCCGGGCGGGTCGATTACCTACACCTATAACTATGCCAACAACGGCAATCAGGGTGCGACCGGTGTCGTGCTGCATGCGACGGTTCCGGCAAATACATCTTTCGTACCGGCGTCTTCGACGGCCGGCTGGGTATGCGTACCGGACAACAACGCCGGTTCGGCTTGTACGCTGAACGCCGGTGCGGTCGCGGTGGCCGGAACGGGCAACGGGACTTTCTTCGTCAATGTGGCGAACCCGGTGCCGGGCGGTGCGGCGACGATCTCCCTGACCATGTCGCTGAACGACGACGGCACCAACGGCGCCGATCCGACCCCTGCGGACAATTCGCGCAACGAAGCGACCACGCTCAATGCGGCCCCGGACCTCGTCCTGTCGGTGACGGACGGCGGTGCGACGACGGTGCCCGGCGGCAACGTCTCCTATACGCTTTCGTATGTGAATAACGGCACCCAGGACGCGGCCGGCCTTGTGCTCACGGCCACGGTTCCGGCCAATGGCACCTTCACGGCCACGGGTTCCAGCATCGGCTGGGTCTGCGCGCCGAACTTCAGCGCGGGCGCTGTCTGTTCGATGAGCGTCGGAAACCTCGCCGTGCTCGCCAACGGTTCAAAGACCTTCGGCGTACAGGCGGTTTCGTCGCTCCCGGCGGGCATTACCCAGCTCCTGTTCTCGGCGTCGGTCGCCGACGACGGCGCGAACGGCGCCGACCTGGTGCCGGGCGATAACGCCGCGAGCGACACGACACCGGTGACTGCGCAGCCCGACCCGGCGATTACGGGCGTTACCGGCGGTCCGGCGACGACGCCGTCCGGTACGGCCAGCTATACGATCGGTTACTCGAACGCGGGCAACCAGAACTCCACCGGTTTCGCGGTCGCCGTGACGGTTCCGGCCAACACGACCTTCGATGCGGCTGATTCGACGGCCGGGTGGACCTGTGTGCCGGACGGCAATCCGGCCTCGGTCTGCGCCAACACGGTCGGCGCTCTGGCGGCAGGCGTCTCCGGTTCGCTCACCTACGCGCTGACGGTGGCGGCTACGCTTCCGGCCGGTGTGAACAGCATTCCGGTGACGGCGTCGGCTGCCGACGACGGCGCGAACGGCGCCGACCCGGTGGCGGCGAACAACAGTGCGACGGGTTCCGTAACCGTGAACGGTGCCCAGCCGGATCTCTCGATAACGGCGCTGACCGACGCCCCGGCGACGGTCTCGCCCGGCGGATCGGTCGACTACACCTACGACTACGCCAATACCGGCAACCAGGGCGCCTCGGGCGTGAAGCTTACGGCGGCGGTCCCGGCCAACACGGTATTCAACCCGGGCAATTCGGCGGCCGGATGGTCCTGTGTGCCGGACAACAACGCGGGCTCCGTCTGCACGAATACAGTCGGCGCGCTGGCTTCGGGCGGCACCGGCACCGGCACGGACGTATTCTCGGTTGACGTGATCGATCCTGTCCCGGGCGCCACGTCGCTAATCACGCTGACGCTGAGCATCGGAGACGACGGCGCGAACGGCGCCGATCCGGCCCCGGCGGATAATACCCATTCGGAAAGCACGGTGCTCGACGCCGCCCCTGATCTCGTCGTGACGATCTCGGACGGCGGAGCCACGACGGTGCCCGGCGGCACGGTCGTCTACACCTACGGAATTGACAACAGCGGCGACCAGGACTCGACCGGAATTGTGTTGACCGCTACGGTTCCGGCCGACACCACGTTCAGCCCGGCGGGCTCCAGCCTGGGCTGGGTCTGCACCGGCTTTACGGCGGGCTCCACCTGCACCTTCGCGGCGGGCGATCTGCCGGCCGGGGCGGCGGATTCCATCGACTTCGCCGTTCAGGTGACGGCGACGGTTCCGGCCGGGGTCACGGCCATCACGTTCACCGGCAGCGCCGCCGACGACGGCGCCAACGGTCCGGACCAGAACCCCGCCGACAACAGCAATCTCGATTCGACTCCGGTCACCGCCCAGCCCGATATGGTGATGGTTAGTGTCGCGGGCGGCGCTCCGGCTTCCCCGGGTTCGGACGCTCTCTGGACGCTGTCGTATTCGAACGGCGGGAATCAGGGCGCCACGGGCGTGACGCTCACGGCGACGGTCCCGGCCAACATGGTCTTCGACGCGGGCGCTTCGACGGCCGGATGGGCCTGCGCGCCGGACGACAACCCCGGATCGGTCTGCACGCTGGCGGCAGGCGCTCTGGGCGCCGGGTCGTCCGGCTCGGCGATCTTCGCGGCGACGGTCAACGCGGCGCTGCCGGCGGGGGTGAACTCCCTGTCGCTCACCGCGAGCGTTGCCGACGATGCCTCGAACGGCGCCGATCCCAACGCGGCCAACAATACGGCGTCGGGTACGGTGAACATCACCGGCGCCCATCCGGATCTCGTCATGACGGCGCTCTCGGACGCTCCGGCGGCCGTTCAGCCGACGGATACGATCACCTACACCTACGACTACGCCAACAACGGCAACCGCGGCGCCGCGAACGTGGCGCTCACGGCAACCGTACCGGCGAATTCGGACTTCATCCCCGGCAGCTCGACGCCGGGCTGGATCTGTGTACCAGGCAATACGGCCGGTTCCACCTGCACGCTGGCGGCGGGAACCGTCGCGGCGGGCGGTACCGGAAGCGGCACATTCGTGGTCCAGGTGGTTGCGTCGGTGGCGGCTTCGGTCGCGAACATATCTCTGACGGTTTCGATCGCCGATGACGGCGCGAACGGAACCGATCCGGCCCCGGCCGACAACAGCCGGACGGAAGCGACGACGCTGAACGCCCAGCCTGAGCTCTCGCTCAGCATCACAGACGGGGTGGCAGGTGTGAACCCCGGCGGTACGGTGACCTATACGTTCGCTTATGCGAACAACGGGGACCAGGGCGCCACGGGAGTGACACTCACGACGGCAGTGCCGGCCAATACGACCTTCAACGGTGGCGGCGGCTGGACCTGCTCGCCCAACAACGGCGCGGGCGCCTTCTGCTCGGTCAACGTGGGATCGGTGGCGGCCGGTGCCAGTACGACGGCGAACTTCCCGGTGCTGGTGAACAGCACAGTGGCGGCCGGTGCGCTGCAGCTCTCGATCAGCGGATCGGTGGCCGACGACGGCGCCAACGGCGCCGATCCGGCACCCGCCAACAACACGGCTTCCGATACGACGCCGGTTACTGCGGCTCCGGACCTCAACATGGCAAGCGTGACCGGTGGATCCCCGGCCGCTCCGGGCGGAACGGCGAGCTTCACCGCCAGCTATTCCAATACCGGCAATCGCGGAGCCACGGGCGTCACCCTGACCGCCGTCGTTCCGGCGAATTCGGTATTCAGCCCGGGCGCTTCGACGGCCGGATGGGTGTGCGCACCGGATAATAACCCGGGTGCGACCTGCACGTTCACCGCGGGGACACTCCAGCCGGGCGCGAACGGCACGGTCGTATTTGCCGTGACGGTTACGTCGCCGCTGCCGGCAGGGGTCAGCTCGATCCCGGCGACCATCATGCTGTCGAACGATGGCACCAACGGCGCCGATCCCGACGCCTCCAACGACAGCGGCAACGGTTCGGTCGCCGTCACCGGCGCCTATCCGGACCTTGTGATGACGGCGCTCACCGACGCACCGGCGTCCACGGCACCGGGCGGCACGGTCACTTACTCCTATTCAGCGGTGAACAGCGGCAACCGCGGCGCCTCCGGCGTCACGCTCACGGCGACCGTGCCGGCGAGCACGACTTTCGTTCCGGGCAGTTCGACGGCGGGCTGGAACTGTATTCCCAATGACAACGCGGGTTCGGTCTGTACGCTGCCGGTGGGAACGCTGGCGGTGACCGGTACCGTATCGGGCAGCTTCGCGGTCCTCGTGGATGTGACGATCCCGTCGGGCCAGCCGAACGTATCGCTCACCATGACGGCGTCGGACGACGGCACTAACGGCGTCGACCCGACGGCGGCCAACAATACCCGCACGGAACTGACGGCGCTGAGCGCGGCGCCGGACCTGCTGCTCTCGGTTACCGACGGCGGCGCCACGGCGGCGCCGGGCGGAACGGTCAGTTACACGCTCGACTACAGCAATAACGGGACCCAGGACTCGACCGGAGTCACGCTTGTTGTGACCGTGCCGGCGCACACGACCTTTAACGGAGGCGCGGGCTGGTCCTGCACGCCGGACAACAATCCGGGCGCGGTCTGCACACGGTCGATCGGCACGCTCGCCACGGGCGCCACGGGATCTACGACCTATATAGTCACTGTGGACGCGACGATCCCGGTCGGGGTCAGCGTGATCTCGCTGACCGGAACGCTCTCGGACGATGCCAGTAACGGCGCGGATCTGAACGGCGCCGACAATACGGCCACCGAAATCACGACATTGGGCTCGGTCCCCGACCTGTCGCTCACGTCGGTGACCGGCGGACCGGCCGCCAGTGCCGGTGGCACGGCCACCTACACCGTCGCCTACTCCAACACGGGTAACCACGGCGCCTCGGGCGTAACCCTGACGGCGACGGTCCCGCCGAACACGACCTTCAATGCAGGCGCTTCGACGGGCGGCTGGGTCTGCCTGCCGGACAATAGCGCCGGTTCGGTCTGCACGATCAACACGGGCTCGCTGGCGGCCGGAGCGGCGGGGTCTGTCACCTATGCCGCGACCGTAGCGGCGACGCTGCCGGCCGGTATCAATACGATTCCGGTGACGGTCTCGATCGCTGATGACGGCGCCAACGGCGCCGACCCGAACCCGCTGAACGACAGCGCGACGGGATCGGTGACAGTCAATGCCCAGCCCGACCTCGTGATGACGGCGCTGACGGATGCTCCGGCGACGGTCGCACCCGGTGATACGATCACCTATTCGTACTCGTTCACGAACAGCGGCAGCCAGGGCGCGACCGGCGTGACCCTGACGGCAACGGTCCCGGCCAACGGCACGTTCGTTCCGGGCAGCTCGACCGCCGGATGGAACTGTATCCCAAATGACAACTCCGGATCGGTCTGCACGCTCAACACAGGCGCACTGGCGGTCGGTGGTACCGGAAACGGAACCTATACCGTCCTTGTGGCAAACTCCGTGCCGGGCGGAACCTCGAACATTTCGCTCACGATGTCGGTCTCGGACGACGCCGCCAACGGCGCCGATCCGGTGCTGTCGGACAATTCGCGCACAGAGCTGACCGTGCTCGACGCGCACCCGGACCTCGCCGTCACGGTGTCCGACGGCGGAGCGACGGTCTCGCCGGGCGGTGTGGTGACCTACCTTTTCAGTTACGCCAACAACGGCGACCGCGCCTCGACCGGCGTGGTGCTGACGGCGACGATCCCCGCCAACGCCTCCTTCAACGGCGGCGGAGGCTGGGCCTGCTCGCCGAACATCCTGTCCGGTTCCGTCTGCACGGTATCGGTGGGCACGCTGGCGTCGGGCGCCACGGGTACGGCGAACTTCGCGGTTCTCACGAACCCGGTCATCCCGGCGAGCGTGCTGAACCTTTCCCTCACCGGCAGCATTAGCGATGACGGATCGAACGGGACCGACGGGAACGCGGCCGACAATACTTCCACCGATACGACCGGTATCGACGGCCACCCCGACCTGCGGATCACTGGCGTCACCGGCGGAACTCCGGCGGCGCCGGGCGGAACGGCGATCTATACGATCGGCTACGAGAATATAGGCACGCGCGGCTCCACCGGCACGACGCTGACGGCGGCCGTTCCGGCCAACTCGACGTTCAACCCCGGCGCGTCCTCGGGCGGCTGGGTCTGTCTGCCGGACGGCAGCGCCGGATCGGTCTGCACGCTGAACACCGGTACGGTCGAAGCGGGCGGCACGGGTTCCAAGCTGTTCGCCATTACGGTGGATTCGCCGGTCCCGGGAGGCACGAGCTCGATCCCGGTCACCGTGACGGTGGCGGATGACGGCTCGAACGGCACCGATTCCAACGCGGCCAACGACAGCGGAACCGGTTCGGTGACGATTGTCGCCCAGCCCGATCTCGTGATGACCGGTCTCGCGGCGGCTCCGGCGTCGGGCGCTCCCGGCGATACGGTGACCTTTACCTACAATTTCGCCAATAACGGCAATGAGGGCTCCGGTGCGGTAACCCTCACGGCGGTGGTCCCGGCCAACAGCGTGTTCGTGCCGGGCTCCTCGACGGCGGGCTGGCTCTGCGTGCCGAACAATAATGCGGGCTCCACCTGCACCCTGGCGACCGCCGCGCTCGCGGCCGGTGGAACCGGCACGGGTTCTTTCGCGGTTCAGCTCACGGGACCGGTGCCCTCGGGTGTCGCGGTCTCGACGCTCACGATGACCGCCACGGACACCGGCGCCAACGGCGCCGATCCGAACGCCGCCGACAATACGCGCAACGCTTCGGTGACGCTGAACGCGGCGCCCGATCTTACGCTCTCCATCACGGACGGCGGCGCGACGGTCGCCCCGGGCAACCTCGTGGGTTACACGCTCACGGCGGGCAATACGGGGACGCAGGGCGCGACGGGAGTGGTTCTGACGGCCACTATTCCGGCGAACACGAGTTTCTCGCCGGGCGGCTCGACGCTTGGCTGGGTCTGCACGCCGGATTTCAATGCCTCCGCCACCTGCACGTTCCCGGTCGGGGCGATCGCTTCCGGATCGGCCTCGAACGTTACGCTGGCCGTCACGGTGAACAGCCAGGTTCCGTCGGGTGTCACCCAGGTATCCCTCACGGCGACAGCATCGGATGACGGTGCGAACGGCGCCGATCTGAACGCCGCCAACAACACGGCAACCGAAGCCACCACGGTCGACGCCGCTCCGGACCTCTCGCTCACAGGCGTGACCGGCGGCCCGGCGGCAGTACCGGGGGGAACGGCCTCGTATGTGGTGACGTTCGCCAATACCGGCTCGCAGGGGGCCACGGGCGTGACGGCCACGGCGACGGTTCCGCCGAACACGACCTTCAATTCCGGCGCTTCAACGGCGGGCTGGGTCTGTCTGCCCGATAATAACGCCGGGTCCGTCTGCACACTCAATACGGGCGCGCTGGCGGCCGGTGCGAACGGCTCGGTCACCTTCGCGGTGACGGTGGCGAACACGCTGCCGGCGGGGGTCAATTCGATCCCGGTCACCGTCTCGCTGTCGGACGACGGCACGAACGGCGTCGATCCGAACCTGGTCAACAACTCCGCCAGCGGTTCGGTGGACATCAACGCGCAGCCCGACCTGCATATGACGTCGCTGGCCGATGCGCCTGTCTCCGGCGCGCCGGGCGACGGCATCGACTACGCCTACGGGTTCTCCAACGACGGCAACCAGGGCGCGACAAACGTCCTCCTGAGCGTCACGCTGCCCGTCTACACGAGCTTCGATGCGCTGAATTCGACGGCCGGCTGGTCCTGCTCGCCGGACAACAACGCCGGTTCCGTTTGCACCCTCAATACGGGCGGGCTCGCGGCCGGGGCGACCGGAACGGGCGACTTCGCCGTGACGATCGCCGGGCCGGTCGCATCGGGTGTCTCGGCCTTCTCGGTCACGATGACGGCGGCGGACGACGGCGCGAACGGCGCTGACCCGGTGGCTGCCAACAACAGCCGTTCCGAATCGACGGCCATCGACGCCGAGCCGGACCTTGCGGTCACGGTGTCCGACAGTGGCGCGACCGTCTCGCCGGGAAGCCCGGTGGACTACACGTTCAGCTACCAGAACAACGGCACACAGGAAGCTGCCGGTGTGAAGCTGCTGGCGACTATTCCGGTGAACGCGAACTTCGCGGGCGGCGGCGGCTGGGCCTGCTCGCCGGCGAATCTGGCGGGTTCGGTCTGCACGCTGGCGATCGGAAACCTGCCGGCAGGCTCCGGCGGCTCGGCGATCTTCACGGCGACAGCGAACGCCACGGCTCCGGCCGGCGCGCCGGTTCTCACGTTCACGGGCAGCATTACGGACGACGGCAGTAACGGCGCCGATGCCAGTCCGGCCGACAACACCAGCACCGACACGACCCCGCTCGACGCGGAACCGGACCTTGCGCTCACCGGCGTGGCGGGCATCGGCAGCGTCGCTCCGGGCGGCACGGGCGTGTTCACCATTTCGTTTGATAACAGCGGGACCCAGGGCGCAACCGGCGTGACGGTGACGGCGACGGTTCCGGCCAATACGGTCTTCAGCCCCGGCTCTTCGACGGCCGGATGGGCCTGCGCGCCGGACAACAATCCGGGCGCGGTCTGCTCGGTCACGACCGGCGGTCTGGCGACCGGTGCGTCGGGTTCGGTGGCGTTCGCGGTTACCGTGGACCCGTCAGCCCCGGCGGGCCTGGACTTTATTCCGCTTGCGGCTTCGGTGGCCGACGACGGTACGAACGGCGCCGATCCGAACCCGCTCGACAACTCCGGCGCGGGCACACTCGCGCTCGTGGCGCAGCCCGATCTGGTCCTGACGGCAATGACCGGCGCACCGCTGGCGGTGGCGCCGGGCGGAGCGATCGTCCATTCGTATTCGTTCGCCAACAACGGCAACCAGGGTGCGGCCAATCTGGTGCTGCAGGCGACCGTTCCGGCGAACACCACCTTCGTGCCGGGGTCCTCGACCGCGGGCTGGGTCTGTATCCCGGGTAATGCGGCGGGCGGCGTCTGCAATCTGGCGGCGGGTTCCCTCGCGGCGGGCGGAACGGGAAGCGGCACGTTCGCCCTCCAGGTGGCCGATCCGGTTCCGGCGGGCGCCGAGAATATCGTTCTCACCCTCTCGGTCACCGATGACGGGGCTAACGGCGCCGATCCGGCTCCGGGCAATAATACCCGCACCGTGACGACCCCGGTGTCGGCGTCGCCTGACCTCGTCATCACGATCGTCGACGATGGCGAACTGGCGAAGCCGTCCGATCTGGTCATCTATACGGTGAGCTACCAGAACCTCGGCAACCAGGCGGCGACGAACGTCGTGCTGGCGATCAACGTTCCGCCGAACACCGAGTTCAACAGCGTGAACAGCACCACAGGCTGGCTCTGCACGCCGAACTTCTTCTCCGGAACGCCGTGCGCCTATCCGGTGGGCACGCTCCCGATCGGAGGGTCCGGATCGGTGTTCTATGCCGTCAGGATGAATACGCCGATTCCGAACGGCGTCCATACGCTGGTGCTGGTCGGCCAGATCTCCGACGACGGTACGAACGGTGCCGATTCGAACGCCGTCGACAATACGACGGTTGTAAGCACGTTGACCGACGCCGATAGCGACGGCATTTCGAACACGCAGGAGCTGATCGACGGGACCAACCCGTACTCGGCCGATACGGACGGCGACGGGCTGTGCGACGGTTCGCTCACGATCAACCCGCCGTGCCGCGGCAACGAGACGGCCGCCGGGACCGATCCGCTCGATCCCGACACCGACCACGACGGAATCCCCGACGGCGTCGAATATCTGGATCTCCACACGATCCCGACGAACCCCGACACGGACGGCGACGGGATACCGGACGGGACCGAAGCCCCCGGCGGAAGCCCGGTGGATACGGACGGCGATACCCTTATCGACGCGCTGGATATCGATTCCGACGGCGACGGCCTGTGCGACGGCAACGTCACACTTGGCGGCTGTACGGACAACGAAGCCGCCAAGGGCACGAGCCGCACCAATCCGGATACGGACGGCGACGGGCTGTGCGACGGCTCCATGACGATCTCGCCCTGCGTGGGCAACGAAGGCACGTCCGGTACGCTGCCGCTCAACCCGGATACGGACGGAGACGGCCTGTCGGACGGTCTTGAAGTGGGCACGCTCGGCACCGATCCTACGAACGCCGATACGGACGGCGACGGAGTGCCCGACGGCGTCGAAACACCGGGCGGCATCGGTGTAGATACCGATCTGGACGGACTGATCGACGCGCTTGACACCGATTCCGACGGCGACGGGCTGTGCGACGGCAATGTCACGCTGGGCGGCTGCGACAACAACGAAGTGTTCTACGCGACCGACCGGCTCAATTTCGACTCGGACGGCGACGGCCTGTGCGACGGCTTCCGGACGGTCTTCACCTGCACGGGTAACGAAGGCTCGGCGGGCTCGAACCCCAACAGTACCGATACGGACGGCGACGGCCTCGGCGACCAGGTCGAAGTGGTCGTTCTGGGAACCGATCCGACGAACGTCGATACGGACGGCGATGGCATCAACGACAATATCGAGGCCCCCGGCGGATCGCCGGTCAATACGGACGGCGA
>CAZMGV010000002.1:0-109981 GCA_964565925.1 uncultured bacterium | reverse complement strand
GCATCAACGACAATATCGAGGCCCCCGGCGGATCGCCGGTCAATACGGACGGCGATGGCCTGATCGACGCGCTGGATGTTGATTCGGACGGCGACGGCCTGTGCGACGGCTCGGCGATGCTCTCTGGCTGCACCGGCAACGAAGGCGGCCTGAGCACGAACCGGCTGCTGTTCGATACGGACGGCGACGGCCTGTGCGACGGAAACGCGACGGTCTTCACCTGCACCGGCAACGAAGGCACGGCGGGTTCCAATCCGACCCTGACGGATACGGACGGCGACGGACTCAGCGATCCGGTGGAATACCTGACGCTGCACACCGACCCGGCGAACAACGATACGGACGGTGACGGTGTGCCGGACGGCATCGAAGCCCCCGGCGGATCGCCGGTCAATACGGACGGCGACGGCTTCATCGACGCGCTGGACAAGGATTCCGACGGCGACGGGCTGTGCGACGGGAACATCACGCTCTCGGGTTGCGACGGCAACGAGGTCACGCAAGGGTCCAACCGGCTCGTGGTCGACACGGACGGCGACGGCCTGTGCGACGGTCTCCAGACGGTGGGCGCCTGCGTCGGCGCCGAAATGGCGGCCGGAACGAATGCCAATAACCCCGATACCGACGGCGACTTCATCAACGACCGGATCGAATTCCTGGTGGGCGGCACGAACCCGCACGACGACGATACGGACGATGACGGTATTATCGACGGTAATGAAGATATTAACCGGAACGGCTTCGTCGATCCGGGCGAAACCGACCCGAACGACAACGACTCCGACGACGACGGCCTGATCGACGGCCTGGAAATCTCGCTCACCGCTCCGCAGGGGCACGATACGAACCTGCTCAACTACGTTCCGGACGTCGATCCGCTGACGCACACGAACCCGCTGGACGACGATTCGGACAACGACGGTCTCGTGGACGGCACGGAAGACGGTAACCGTAACGGACGGCTGGACGCCTTCGGCGCCCAGCCGGAAACCGATCCGGCCAACCCGGATACGGACGGCGACTTTATCCAGGACGGCACGGAACAGGGACTCACGGCGCCGCAGGGCACGGGCACGCTGCTCGCGTTCTTCATACCCGACGCCGATCCCGCCACGCGGACCGATCCGCTCAACCCCGATACCGACGGCGGCAGCGTCGTGGACGGTATCGAGGACTTCAACCACAACGGCAAGATCGATTACAGCGAAACCGATCCGCTGCTCGCGGCCGACGATCTCGACTCCGATCTGGACGGCATCTCCGACGCCGTGGAACTGGCGACCTGCTATGACCCGGCGGAGACCCCGGCGGTCGATCTGGTCTGTATGGATCCGCGGGATAACGACACGGACAACGACGGCGTGCCGGACCTTGAGGACGGCCTGACCGACACGGATGGCGACGGCATTCCGGACGCGCTGGATCCGGATTCCGACAACGACGGCGTCCTGGACGGGACGGAACTGGGTGTGACCCCGGATACCGCGCCTACGGGCACCGACCAGACGTCGCGTAACTTCGTGCCGGATTCCGATCCCACGACGACCACCGACCCCAAAGTCCGCGATACGGACGGCGACGGGGCGACCGACGGCGAGGAAGACAGGAACCGCAACGGCCTGATCGACAAGGGCGAGACCGATCCGAACAACCCGGACACGGACGCCGACGGCCTGCCGGACGGCATCGAAATGTTCGGCGAGAACCCCACCAATCCGCTCAAGCCCGACACGGACGGCGACGGACTCAAGGACGGCGACGAAGACAAGAACCACAACGGCGCGGTAGACCCCGGCGAAACCGACCCGAACAAGTGGGATACCGACGGCGACACGCTGGGCGACGGCGCCGAAGTCCACGGCGGCACGAACCCGCTCAAGCCGCAGGACGGGCTGATCTTCGAAGGTTCGGGCGGTTGCGTGGCCGGCGGCCGGACCGACACGGGCTGGGTGCTTATGCTCATCGTCTGCGCGGGACTGTTCGCCCGGAGGAGACTTCAGCGGCGCAGTCCCGTGAGCGGCGCCGGACCGCTGGCGGGACTGTTGCTGGTTTTCGCCGCCCTGTGGGCGCCCGGCACCGCGTCGGCTCAGCTCAACCGGAACTTCGAAGTGCAGCAGTTCCGGCCGGGCCCGGGCAGTCAGGACATTCTGGGCGTGCAGAGCACCCGGACACTGTCGCACCTGGGCTGGGGCACGGGGATGTATCTGAACTATGCGCACGATCCGCTGCGCATGGTGAGCCCGCTGCTGGGCGGCGACTCGACGATCGACATCGTCGGCAACCATATAGCCTTCGACTTCATGGGGTCGTTCGGCCTGTGGGACAGCTTTGAAATGGGACTGGTGCTGCCCCTGTCTGCCGATCTCGATTCCGACATAACGCCGTCGGCCGGCCCGCTGGTGATACCGCCGAAGAGTCACGCGGGTCTCGGCGACGCGCGCCTGAGCGGCAAATACCGGTTTCTGGATACCGGCGACTTCCACATGGCCGCCGGCCTGCTTGTGGGACTTCCGACCGGAACGAAAAACTCCTTCATGTCGCAGAAGTTCGCCACGTTCGAGCCCGAACTGATGGCGGAATACGACCGGCCGGACACGTTCCGGACCTCGTTCAACCTGAGTTTTCCGATCCGCGGCAACCGCCACTACGGGGATGTCACGGTCAAGGACGCGTTCCGGTGGGGCCTAGGCGCGGAAGTGCCGTTCCTGGTGAAAGAGGAAAAGCTGGCGATCATCGCCACCGCGACGGGCGAGACGGAGTTCAAGGGGCTCGACGCTCCCGACTATCCGATCGAACTGCTGGGCGGTCTGCGGTGGTACCCCGTGAAGGGGTTCAATTCGACGCTGGCGGCCGGACGCGGCGTCACCGACGGCTACGGTTCGCCGGACTTCCGGATTCTCTGGACCATCGCCTACGGCACGCCGCCGCCCGAGAAGGCGCCGCTGGCTCCGCCGGTGTTCCGCGGGACCATCCAGGACGAAGAGGGCAAGGTGCTGGCCGGTACGGTCGAGGTCAAACAGGGCGACAAGCAGATCGGCCAGTCTGCGGACAATCCGTTCAAGTTCACCCTGGAACCGGGCCAGTACGCGGCCACCGCGACGAGCCCGGGCTATCAGCCGGAGAGCGTGTTCGTGGCGGCGGTCGCCGGCGAAGAGGCGGTTCACGACTTCAAGTTGAAGCTGGTGCCGCCGAACCCCGGTTTCGTCCGTGCGAACATCTACCTGCCCGACGGCGTGACGGTTCCGGTCACGGTGTCGGTTACGCAGGAAGGCAAGTCGCTCGAATCGCGCCGCGTGGATGGTTACGTCACCTTCGCGCTGGATCCGGGCAAATACACGGTTACCGCCGACGCCTTGCAGCTGGGCAATCAGACCCGCGACATCGAGGTGAAGAGCGACCAGACCGAGCATCTGGACTTCATCTTCAAGGCGATTATTCCGGGCCGGGTGAAGATCGTCACCGTGGATACGGAGGGCACGCCGGTCCAGGCGCACCTGACGGCGGTGCAGGGCGGCCAGACGAAGGAAAGCCGCGACACTGTGAACGGCCTCTCTGAAATCACCTTCGAGGAGGGTGCCTACCAGATCGTGGCGGCGGTCCCGAACCAGCCGGCCCAGTCGCAGGACGTAAAGGTCGCCAACGAGACGGTTCAGGAAGTGAAGTTCGTCTTTGCCGCCCCGCCCAAGGAACCGGTGAAGATCGGCAACAAGATCGAGATCATCGGCAAGATCAACTTCGCCACCAACAAGGCGGTCATCCTGCCGAAGTCGTACCCGGTCGTGGACCAGGTGTATACGATCATGTCGGGCAACGCGGCGATCCGGCTGGTCGAGATTCAGGGCCATACCGATTCGATGGGCGACGCCGCCAAGAACAAGGACCTCTCGCAGCGCCGCGCCGACGCCGTCCGCGAATACCTGATCAAGAAGGGTATCGAGCCGGGCCGCATGACGGCCGTGGGCTACGGAGAGGAAGTACCGCTGTTCGACCCCGACGACAACGAGGAGAAGCGCGCCGCCAACCGCCGCGTGGAGTTCCTCGTGAAGGAAGCGGAGTAGTCCCGAAGCATAGCCCTGAATTGGAGATTAAAGGCAGCGTTGCCGGCGACGCGTTCCGGAATGGGGGCGCCAGATCATCGTCTGAATTTGCCCTAGATATTGTCCCGGACTTCCGCCTTGCGCATCTTCCAGAGGAAACCGTCCATGTAGAAATGGACGAGCGATTCGTAGACGGCGTAGTAGAAGAACCAGTTCCGTCCGGTCATGCCGAAGAACACGATATTTTTCATGCCTTTGAGGATCGACCTGCCCCAGAGGGTTTCGAGTATCGCCGCGGCGGCGAAGAGGACGATGAAAACCGTGTACCAGAGTACCGGACGGCTCAGCAGTTTCTGCATGAGCGAGGGCACAGCCTGCGGGCGGTGGTAGCGGCGGCGCTGGAACGCCCAGACAAACACCATGTATTCGATCGCATGGCTGAACGCGAAGGCGATATAGGCCTTCACCGGATCGGTCCAGAAGAGCGCCGTCGAGACAAGCAGCATGCCGGCGGCCGCCGACAGCCGCGCGGGATTTTTCAGGCGGTGGGCGCGCCAGTCGTGCCAGATCCACACACCCACGCCCCCAGCGGCGATGGCAACGCTCGGACCCACGAGCCAGAACTGGTTTTCCTCCATGAACCTGATGATCACCGAGGTGTACCGCAGTACGGCGCCCCCGTTCCGGAAGATCAGGTTCTTGTACGTCGGCCCCAGGTATGCGAAATAGAGCGGGAACCAGCAGAAGATGAAATACTTGTCCACCCAGCCGGGGGTTTTGCGCTCCAGCGGGGCCGGGTCTTTCGCCATGTAGAGCCTCAGGATGCCGAACTTCTGCATGTAGGTGTGCCAGAAGGTCCACAGCAGCGAAAAGAAAACGATGGCGTCGACAATCTGGCGGCCCGTGGGCCCCATTATTTTGCGGTCCAGCAGAACCGGGGTGACGGCCAGCAGGGCGATGCAGAACAGCGGGAACCAGGTGAGCTGCCTGCGGTAGGTCCGGAAGACGCCTTCGTCCAGGTAGGCGTAGGGGAAACCGAAATGCCGGTGCGCGAGGTTCACGCCCAGCACAAAGGCGTACAGGTAGAGATAGTCCTTGAACTGGTCGGGGCCCGTAAAGAGCATGGGGATCAGTACCCATACCCAGCTGAAGTGGTAGGCCGCGGCGTCGAGCACCGGCGATATGTGCCAGACGGGGTTCGGCCGGTCGGGATCGGAGGGCCGGACGTAGCGGTCCCAGAAGCCCGGACCTGAATCGGTCGAAGCGCTCAAAGCGGTCGTGCTGGTCTGCGTGGCGGTATTCATCAGTCGGTCCCCTGTCGGGGAAGGCTTCTTATCCGTCCGCCGGATCACTGTGCAAACCGGGTCCGGACCGGATTCGGTCCGGGGCCGGCCCGCTCCCGGACCGGTCTCAGACGGGCCAGCGCTTCTTCAGCCACGGAAGAACGAACTCGTCCATCAGACGCTTGCGCGGATGGGCCAGCTTGAGGCCGTCGCCCACCGGGAACAGGTAGTGGTCCGCCCATTCGAGCGTCACGAACGTCTTGTCGGCCGATTTGAACAGGCCGAACACGTGCCGGTTTTCCGACTCGTAGATCTCCGTGTCGGCGTCGGCGTAGACGTGAAGGACGGGGACGCTTACGCCCGACGCGGTCCGGTCGAGCGCGGCGTTGGACTGCAGCCCCGACCACGTGGAGAGCCAGCCGCGCGCGCTCATGGTCCGGGCGAGCCCTTCGCCGTAATTGGCGGCGATGGGGTCGCGGCCGCCGTAGGCGAAGATCGATCCCAGCGGACGCCGCGACGGGTCGAGCGACGGGTCCAGATAGCGCGGGTCCGAGAGCGTCCGGTAGATCACGATGTAACGGCGCTGAAGGCCATGACGCGACGCCCGGAGTTTTTCGGAAGCGTCCAGCTTCGGATCCTTCATCTTGGCGCGGAAGTAGAACGCCTCCTCGCTCCATTCGAGACACTGGCGGTCCACGCGTTCACAGCGGGCCTTCTGGGCGGCGCGGAACTCGGCCAGGAAATCCTTAGAGTAGGTCGTGGGACCTTCCTTGATCGGCCGGTAGCCGTTCTTCGGGTTGTACATGTCGAGGCGCGGGTTGACGGCCGTCGGGTTGTTTTCATCCACCACGGACGGGTCCAGCCGGGCGAGCAGGAACTGGCCTTCGCCGGGGTGTGCCGCCAGGACGATGAAACCGTCCGCTTTGGGCAGGTCGAATTCGCCCAGCGGTACCTTGTCGCCCGACGGCGCTGCCTGAAGCCGTTTGGCCGGTTCCAGGTACGACTGCTGCAGGTACATCGACATGAGCGAGCCGCCGCCCGAGTTGCCGGCGAGGATGATCTTCTTGAAGCCCCGGTCTTTGAGGAACTTCACCGCCGCACCCACGTCCAGCATCAGCCGCTCGTGGAGGGCGTCCGCGTCGTTGTGGATGTTGCGGGTGTTGGCGCCGAAAAACGCGTAGCCGTTCAGGGCAAGGTCGGGGGCAAGGTAGTGCCGTGCGAAGTCGCCGCGCGGATGCATCGCCAGTACGGCGACGTCAGGCGTCTTCTTGGGCGGAAGATACAGGATGCCGGTCAGGGGATAACCGTCCAGCGAATGGTGACGGATGGCCTCGATACGGACCGACGGGTCGATTTCGCGGTAGTCGGACGGAAGGAAAATAGGTTCTGTGCTCATCTGTCTTTGTACTCCGGTGTTTTCTTCTGTGCCCAGGCGGAGACCGCCTGCATGAAATCCTGTGTCTGGAGCGCCATCACCTGGTTGCGGTTCTCGATATGAACCGCTTCGTCGAGCGAAAGGCCGCCCTGAACGAGGTTAAGCGCCTCTTTGGTGATCCTGAGTCCGAACGGACTGGCATGCTTCACCATTTCGCCGGCAAGGCCCAGCGCCGTGTCCATCAGCTTTTCCGGCTCGACGACCCGGCTCACCAGCCCGCACCTGAGCGCCTCGTCGGCTTCGACGAAACGCCCCGTGTACATCAGCTCCGACGCCAGCGCCGGCCCTACGGCCTTGGGCAGGAAGTAGCTCACCGCCATGTCGGCGGCGCCGATGCCGATCCGGATAAACGCCGCGTTGAATTTCGCCGTCGTCGTGCAGATCCGCAGGTCCGAGGCCAGGGCGATGGCAAAGCCGCCGCCCGCCGCCGGGCCGTTTACGGCGCAGATGACGGGCTGGGGGATCTGGCGGATTTTCACCGGGAGCGATCCGAACGCCTGCTGCATCAGGTAGCGGTCCTGCGTGGGGCCGATGTCGCCGTTCCACTTCTTGCCGCTGGCGAACCCGTCTTTGAGGTCCGCACCGGCACAGAACCCCTTGCCGGCTCCGGTGATGATCACGACGCGGGTGTCGAGATCCTTTGAGATGTCGTCCAGCGCCGTATGGATGTCCTTCAGCACTTCGAACGACAGCGCGTTATACCGCTCCGGGCGGTTGAGCGTGATGACACCGATATGCGGACGCGGCTTTTCGGTGGTGACGAAAGACATCGTTACATCCCCTTCTTCTGGAACTCGGCCGCTTCCGGCGTGATCTGGAGCGGTTTCTCGCAGTCGTAAGCCACCAGTTCCCAGTTGACCCGCTGGTCCTTTTTCCACATCTTGCGGGTCATCTCCCGCACCGCCTCGCTGATTCCGTGGTGAAGCCCCTGCGGCGAAAACTGCATGCGGCCTTTGGCGATCGGAGCGCCCATGAAGTCGCCGCCGTGCTGGAACACGATCTCGTCGTAGTCGGCGTTCCGGTGGTACCATGGCAGCCGCTCGACGCTCGGGTCGCCCTCGAGCGGCCGGGGCAGAAAGTTGATGACGTACACGCCCTTCGCCTGGAAGTTGCAGTGCATCGTCGGTGGCAGGTGCAGCCGGTCGCTCATGACGGTCCGGAAATCGTGGATGTTCATGGCGAACGGGAAGAGGTCGCCCTTCCAGCCTTCCACATCGAACGGGTGGAACGGATAAAAGACCGACGTATAAGCATCCCGCTGCTTGATCCGGACTTCCCACTCCTTCTGGCCCTCGGACGGATACACCTTCGGTTCGGGGATGCGGATAATCGTCGGATCGAACGGCGCGTGGCGGCCGAGTGCGCCGAAGTCGGGGAAGTCGAGTTCCGCGGTCGTTTCCAGAATCACGGTGAAGTTGTCGGCCGTGGCCGGCACGAACCGGTAGGTGACGCCTTTAGGGATCAGCACGTAGTCGCCGGTGCCGAATTCGACGGGGCCGAATTCGGTTTCGAAGACGCCGGTGCCCCGGTGGATGAAGTGCAGTTCGTCGCCGTCGCCGTTGCGGCAACAGTAGGGCATCGGCGCGGAGCGGCGGCTCACGCTGATTTTCACTTCGCTGTTGAAGAACATCAGGGTGGGGCGGCCCCGGGGATCGTTCTGGTCGCCGGGGACGACCTTGTTCGCGTTGATATCCCAGAGGCGCAGCGGTCCGTCGATTCGGGTCCAGGCGGTGGGGTCGTTGCGCCGGTACAGTTCGGCGACCTTGCCCACGAACCCCTGGCGGCCGAGTTCGTCGTCCTTGAGACCATCCAGTCCCACATGGGCCTGTTTCGGGTAGCGGCCTTTCTGAAGCTGAAGCCACGAACGCATGGGAATCCCCTCTCCGGAAAGATTGACTGGCGAGTCAATCTTTCAATCCTTTAGTTCCTAATGAGTTAGGGGGCAAGGACTATGTGAACCCCCACCTATCTTGGGTACAGGCGGTACTTCGCGGAACCACACGGAACTTGCCGGAACCGTTCGTTATTACAGTGACTTACACCCGGTCAAGTCAGGGCGTCAGTTCACCCCCCGAATCACCTAACTTCCCGCGTTTCCCTGATTCCCGAATCACCTAACTTGGGTACAAACCGCGAGCGCTTTTTTGCCGTCGCGATTTTCAGAACCGCGCCGTTCTAAGGCGGGACGCGATTCCGCGAACTCCGGCCGAACTTCGACCTGGCCGAACTCCGGCCCGAACTTCGACCTAACTCCGACTATGGAAGTCGAAGTTCCGCTGGACCCGTGGGCCGCCGCTATTCAATTGTCAAAAACCGAATGAATCCCGCAGGATGCACGCCCCTTCAAACCGGGGCTTTTGCCCGTCACCGGGCCGAACTTCGACCTAACTCCGACCTCTAGCGTCCCGTTGGCATGATGTAATCCCTTACCTTTCAGGGCCGAACTTCGACCCGGGTTTCCGCCCCGATTAAACCCCCTTTACCGCCGCCACAAACAGCCTTAGAATAGGGTCCAAGGCGCGCGTGCCGACACGGTGAACTCTCCCTGCCGTGGCCCGCTCTAAACGAGCGGTGCGAACCCGAAGCGGGGTGGACCGGGAGTCCCCGCCGCGCGCGCCCGTTTCTCACCAGATACACTCCACCAGCGCGATCCCTCCAAGCACCGCCAGGGCTCCGGCGATCAAGCCGAACCGGAACCCCCGGTTAAAGCCAAGTTTCTCGCCCCGTGCGCGACCGAAATACCAGGCGTCAACCTTGTTGGCACAGCACCGTGCCCCGGCGTATTCGTGATCTTCCATCACCTGCACAACCACACGATCAGGCCCGTCGCCACGGCCAGTCCGGTGCCAAGAAACAGGCCGAACTTCAGCCCCGATTTCCAGCCCTCGTTGTGGCCGTTTTCAAACCCGGCCCGCCACGACTGCCGTCTCAGAATCTGGCTCTGACTCGCCATCAAGGCCTCCACATTTTGACCGGCTGCACGGTCGGCTTAAGCCGTTCGAGCACGCCTACTTTCCCGATGTGAACAAGCAGACGGGCCAGCGGCACGAGAGGGTATTCCTTTTCAAACACCGCCTTGATCGCAGCGTCGGCCGCAGCGTGCCAGTCCAGTGACGGGTTCATGTCGTCGCACTGTCCGCGCCGGTAGTGCTTCCAGACGTTCTGCTGGAGATTGCGCGGCACCATCCGCCAGTGCCTGAAGCACATCAGCATTTCGGGTTTGACCGGCGTCTTGCAGCCCCGGGCGTGACAAAGGTGTGCCATCGTTCACTCCCACTTTCCGAACAGCACCGTGCCGCGACGGATCAGCCGTTCCACGTCCGCCACGTTCGCCCGCCGGTAGCTGGTGATGAACGTGTTCTGCCCGGTCTTCGTCGCCTTCACCGTGGCGATTCGCACCTGTCCCTTCGGACCGTCCCGGTGGACCAGCACGACCTGCTGGTCCTGGTCCCTCACGATCATCTCTGGCCGCTCGCCGTGATCCGGCAGCGCCCGGTATTCCAGCACCGGCATCTCCGGATGCTCCCGCGCCTGTTTCGTCACCGTGTCGGCGCTCATCACCGCCACGCGGTGCCTCGCCCCGATCGCGTCGGCCGCCGCGTCCGACAGCCGCAGCATCGGGAAGTCCCCTTGCGGCGCCGCAAGAAACGAATCCAGCAGCGGACTGCCCATCACGTCCCGGATCGCCACCTGCGCGATCATCGCGTCCGCCCCTTCGAGCTTGTCCGTTAAAACGCGCTGGACGCTCCCCAGCCGCAGCTTGCCCGGATTGGTGTCGAACCCCGGGGCCACGCCCTTCGGGATCATCTCGAACGCCCCGGTGCGCTTGTTCAGCCACTCCTGCAGCGCCACCGGCGGCGCTTCGGTCTTGAGCGGCACCGTCTTGCCGGCAACGCGGTGCCCGGTCGGCAGCCCCGTCTCCCGGTCGATCACCTGCGGCGCGGTGCTGTCGGGCACGCCGTCCCGCTCCATCCGTTCCTTCTCGGCCAGCGTCACCTGCTGAAGCCAGCAGTGGCAGCCGTAATCGCACGGCGGCGTGTGCGTGTCCCAGAACGGGTCGTCGACCGGCAGACAGATCCCCTGCCACGCCACATGCTGCTCCCGGTGCTTCTTCGCCGGGCCCAGCCGGTACACAAAAAACGGCCGCGCCGCCTTCGTCCGTTCCGCCCGCTGCCACTGCCCCGCCGCCCGCGCCACGCGCAGGTTCGTGCTGTAAATCGTCTTGAGCCGGCGCGGGCTCCCCAGTTGCACGTCCTTCTCTTCGCCGGTGAGCGGGTCCGTCATGGACTTCCGGCCCCACCAGCCCTTGTCCGCCAGCGTGGGCTCCAGACCTTTGCGGAACTGCGCGAACGTCTGCCCCTTTTCGAGCGCCTTCGTCACCGCGTCCCGGATGTCCTGCAGCACGTCGATCTGCATGCACTTCGCCACCGTGAACGCATACGCGTGCTCCTGCCGCCACACGTCCCGGTAATCGAACCCGAACGCCATCCCCTTGTTCTTCAGGTACGACAGCGCCTCCTTCGGGATCGGACCCGGAAACGAGAACCCCGGCGGTGGTGCGGTGTCAGGCATTCGTATCAGTTTCCCCTCTGGAGGGAATCGGGGTGTGCCAGCTCCGGGGTGCTCCTTTTCCCGGCCACCCAGCGTGGTCCCGTTCAACGGCGCTTGAGCGAGGAGTTTGTGCTGCGGCCGGGAAAAGGAGCGCCCCGGAGCAGCGCGGGTCGGTCTGGACTAAAAAAAGCGTGGTCACTAAAAACAGGCCGGTTACCGGAGCGGTTGAAGGCATCGAAATCATTGAAGTTCCTCTGGTAACCGGACTAGTTCACACGGCGCTCGCCGGTTTTAGTCCACTCACACCTTCAGCGAATCGCTGATCGTCCCCGCGCCAAACATCTTGAACTGCGCCGTCGCCAGCTTCGCCACCAGCACCGACGCATCCATCTGCGGGAACAGCTTCGGCAGTTCGGCCAGGAACTGGTCCAGGCTGTTCACCCGCGCCGCCAGCTCCATCAGCGGCTTCACCACCGGGTCCAGCTGCGGCTCCCAGTCCGACGCTTCATGGTCCGCGAGCTGTTCCCGCGTGTCGGGTACCGGCTGAAGCTGTGAATCGGAATTTAAAGCCGGTTTGCGCGTATCCCTTGCCAGTGCCGGGTCCGCCGCCGCTGCCGGTTCGGCCCCGGCCGCCGCAACTCTCCCCCCGATGGTCTCTTCGCCCTCGGCCGGATCGGGCCACCCGAAGTGGTCGCGCACCACCGACTCGCCGACGCGCACGCCCATCTCCACGATGGTCTTCAGGTTTTCCGCGTCCGCCTTCAGGTCGTCCGGCTCCGGCACCGCCAGCCGGGCCTTCGGGTAGCGCTCCTGCGGTCCCCAGTTCAGATCGACATACGGCCGCACGAGATCCCGGTTGAGCGTGAACTCCATGTAACGGGCGTCGGCCTTCACGAGGATCTTCCGGACGCCGTCGTGCACGTCCGCCTGCGCCTTCGACGACCCGTTGTCCGTCGTCATCGTCTGGCCGAGAATCGCCTTCGACGACTGCTCGTCGCAGAAATTCGCCAGCCTCTCGAACACGTCCGCGCCCTGTCCGTTGAAGCCGTCCACCAGCTCGATCTGCATGCTCTCCGGGATCACGCCGGCGGCGTCGGTCCCGATGTTCATCACCGCGCTGAGCAGCTTCGAAATGTCCTTCTCGGTGGCCCCCGGGCCGAATTTGCCCAGGCGGATCGGCATGCCGAACACTTCCGTGAACGCCATCCAGTCCTTCACCGTGAAGCTCTTGAACAGGTAGCTGCGCACGCCCAGCATCGCCAGCCCGCCCCGAATGGTCAGGCCGGATTTCAGCTTCGGCGTGTGGACGATCCACTTGAACGGGTCCAGCGGGATCCCGTTCACGAGGTCCTTCTCGTCCCGCAGGCGCAGCTCCCTGCCCTTGTCGCGGTCGAACTGGAAGAACCTCGGATCGCGCCAGTCGTAACACCGGGGCCGCCACTGTTTCTCGGACGTGTCCCAGTCGATCTCAATGGCCGCGAACGACTTGGCCAGCCCGTCGAGCATGTCTTCGGCGAGGCCCAGCATCGGATCGTCGGTCAAAAGGCCGCGCACGTCGTCGGCGATCTCCTGATCGCGCTTGTCGTCGCTCGCCGCTTCCACGGTGACCGGCAGCCCCGCCACCGCCATCTTGCGCGTCGACAGCACCGACCGGTAGTGGTGCTCCGCCTCCTCGACCTCTTCCGCCAGCGACAGGTAGTCCTGGATGTTGTCGTTGGACCGCACCTGCCGCAGGACCTGCCCGAGCCGCGCGGGCGTCAGGTTCGGCGACACCAGCTCCGCGAACGGGCTGCGCACGCTGCCCACCCGCGCCTCCGCCTTGGACTCTTTCAGTTCCGCGGTGCTCACCGGCCGCCCCCGGTAATCAAGTAACTGTGGCATCAGATCACCCCGTCCCGTTTGAAGTTGGCCGTCGCCTGGACGCGTCGCGGATCGTCGTCGCGGTCGCGGCCGTCCCGGCCGTCTCTCCCCGCCGGCTGCGGCACGGCCCGGTAAAACTCGTATTCCTGCACGTCGCTGCGGCTCGCCGCGTGGAACATCACGAGCGCGATGCCGGCGTCGCCGTGACGCTGCTTGCCGTCGGAACTCCCGGTCTTCTCTTTCGGCAGCTTCGGCACGCCGTTGATCGTGCGGAACGCGCGCAGGTCGTTCACCGTGTCGGCGTCCGCCGGGATCAGGATCGTCCCGTCCTCGAACGCCGCCTTGAACGGCGGCAGGTTATCCAGATACCACTTGTCGGACAGCATCACCTGCTCGATCCGGTTGGCCCCGTAACGCTGGGCGGCGACTTCCGCCAGATACTGGCCGTTGCCGCGAGCGTCCATCTTGCCGCCGCTGAAGCGCGGCAGCCGGTCGAGGATGTAAAAAAGCACCTGCGACTGCTGCTCGAACGGGACGTTGCGCAACTCCACCGTTAACGGGACGTTTCGCTTCAGCGTCCGTTCGATGCAGCCCACGGCGATCACCGTCTGGTCCCCGCTGCGGCCGAAGTCCTCGCCGAAGAAATGCTGCAGCTTCGGATCGAACGCCTTGAACATCAGCCCGAGCCGCTCCTCGCACCACTCCCGGACGTGCTTCTCGCGGTCGCCCTTGGGCAGATGGACGAACGTGTCGGGCAGGTGGAGCCGCGCCACATGGCCGGAAATCGCGCGGGACTCGATCAGCTGGCGGCTGAGATAGGTCCCGCCGGAGCCGCGCGGCACGCACATCAGTTCCTCGTCGGCGTCTTCCCGCTCCGGATACTGCGCGAAAATCTCCGCCCGCCAGGCGGCCTCCGCCTCCGGCGACCAGGCGTTCCCTTTGACCAGGCAGATCTGCCGGAACAGCCCCTGCGCCAGCGCGTCGTCCAGCGTGAGCCGGTGCAGGCTCCATGTCAGCTTTCCGGCCCGGACCTGCTGGATCAGCTCGTTGAAATAGTTGTCGTCCCCGTCGTGGGTCGAGACGATGATCACCTTGCCGCCCCACATCAGCAGCGCCAGCGCCGCCTTGATCAGGTCCCGCAGGTTCTCGTGGAACGCCGCCTCGTCGATAATGACAAGGCCCTGCTTGCCGCGCAGGTTCGACGGCCGGCTGGAGAGCGCCTGAATCCGGAACCCGCTGGGGAACTCGATGTGGTAGGCGTGTATTTTCTTGCCGTCGTCCTCGATCAGCTCTTCGCCGATCTCGCCCGCCGCCTGTCCCAGCGCCCGGGCCCACATGGCGCAGTATTCGATAAACTCCCGCGTCATGTCCTGGTTGTAGGCGATGTAGAAAACGTTCATGCCGCCGTCGCTGCGCCGGGTCCCGGCCGCGAGCACCGCCTTCGCGCCCAGTCCCCAGGTGAACCCGGTGCGGCGCGACTTCTCGGCGATCATCACCTGCGCGTCGTCGGCCACCGCCGCCTGCTGGTATTTGAGCAGCACCGCTTCGGGAACAGTCGGGGGTGCCTTCGCCTGAACGCCAGCGCCGGGCGGCAGCTCTGCGACCCGGCGTTTCGGTTTGGCGACGGCGGGTTTCTTCACGCCGTCCCCGCTCCTGAATTCGGCGTTCTGGCGATCCCGAGGATCTTCGCCCGGATCTCTCCGGCGGTGTCCGCGCTGATGCCGGCTTCCTTGACGATCTCGTCGACCGTCTCGGCCGCCGCGCTGACGCGCTCCCGGACTTCGGCGGCGTAACGCTTCTGGCCGACGCTCGCCTTCGACAGCTCCGCGATCACCTTGCCGACCGCCGTGATCGACAGCTTGTCCGGATTGGCCTGCATCTGGACCAGGACGTCGAACAGCTGCTGCTGGACCATCTTCAGCAGCGCGTCGTTCATCGTGTTTTCGTCGTCGGTGCCGATCTCGCGCGCCATCGTCTGCGCCATCATCGACGCCTGCTTGATCTTGGCGATCCGTTCCTCGAACTGCGATCCGAACCGGTAGAGCGCCGTCTTGGAGACGCTCAGCTCCTGCCCTTCCGTTTCGAGCTTCGCATTCAGCTCGTCGGTCAGTTCGAGGTAACCGCTGAAGTTGCGCCGGAGCAGCTCGGCTTCGAGCCACTGGCGGACCGGTTCCGGAAGCTGCGTGATGAAACCGCGTGCGGGCATGTCAGGTTACCACTTTGCCGGGCGGGCGATGCCCGGCTCGCAGTCGATGGTGTATTCGACAAGATCTATCCCGGTACGGGTCAGTTCGATCGACCATTCACGCATGGACCCCGAACCGCGGTTCTCGATTTTGACCAGCTGCCGGTTTTCGAGATAATCCAGCTCTTTGCGAAGCTCGTTCGGGGTGAGGGGGAACCCGGCGTCGTTCAGCGTCAGCCCGATCAGCGATTCGCCGACATGCATCGGGCGCCCGGCGTCGAGGATTTTCAGGATGCGCCACCGGGAGTTTTCCCGCTTCGCCTTTTCCAGCAGGTCCAGTTCGCCGCTCATTTCATTTTCTCCCGTGTCAGTGCCAGTTCGGCCCTGAGCGTGTCGAGCTTCGCGTCGATCTGTCCCGCGAACCTGATCCAGTCCTCGCGCCGGACGTATTTCTCGGGCAGTTCCGCCCGGAGTTTCAGCAGGTCGCGCTCGACCTCCTGCCAGTGCTTGGTGCTTTCCGAAATCTGTTTCTCGATCTGCGCGAGCCGCTGCTCGAAATACTGGTTCTGCGCCTTGATGATCGCCGAAATAATCGCCTTCATGGCGACCATCACGATCCCGCTGAACACCGTCAGCAGCGCCAGCATCCCGCCGAGCATCTCCCAGTTGAACTGGTTCACCATCAGCCGTTCCCTTCCCTTTCAGCCTTCTCCTGGCAGCGGATGCACCGGCTCGTGTCCGGGCAGGCGCGCAGCCTCGCCTCCCCGATCGGATCGTCGCAGTCGGCGCAGATCGCCCGGCCATCCCGCCAGTAGACCGGCCCGGAGTGCGCGCCCTCCGGACGGCGGCGGGCGGCCGCCAGAGCGTCCGCCCGCTGAATGGATTCCAGTTCCTGCGCGTCGTCCATGTCGTCCGGCATCCGTCCGTTCAGCCCTTCTTCAGAAACCCTGGAGGCCTTCGCCGGTAGCGGCGGTGGCGGAGGGCGGCGCTTCCGGTCCCGTCGACGGCTTCAGATCGACCGGTTCGGGGAGCGCCTTGCGGCTCTCCGCTTCGCACCGGCGGGCCGCTTCCACCTCGCACGCGGCCAGCCGGTCCAGGTCGTGCGTCTCCTTGAACCGCGTGGAGTAGCTGCATCCGGACGCGGAAATCGCCAGCGCGGCCGCCAGCAGGATCGCTCCGGCGGTGCCGCTTCCGGCCCTCGGGGTCTGTTCTGCGATCTTCTTCACGAGATCGTCGATCCGGTTCAACAGAACGGAATTGTCGAGGGTGTCCGGGCCGTCCACCTTCCCGCCCTTCGCCTTCACGAGGGCGCGGGCGGCCGTGTAGACCGACGACAGCACGGTGGCCGCCGCGATGGCCCAGGGGACATCCGCCGGCGGGACGCACCCGACGGCCGATCCCGCGATTGTCGATACAAGACTGATGATCGCCAGCCAGAACTCTGAGGTTTTCCATCCCGGTTTCATGCGCACTTTCCTTCTGCCCTTCCGGGCGGTTCAGGGGTCCTTCGAACCCCGTTTAAACTCCGGTAAAAACCCGCCGCTGCCAGCCGCATTCGAAAGGCCTCAGCTCCGGCTTCACGGCGCAGAGGCTGGTGAAAAAACCCGACAGCCGGATCTTGAAAAAGCCGAGAAACAGGACCGGGTCCTGCGCGTTGATCGCCGCGACGGTCTTCGGGCCCGGCACGCCGTCTTTGGCGATGCTGACATTGAACCGGTCCGCCAGGACTTCCTGCGCCAGCTTCACCGCCTGCGAGACGCCCAGCAGCACTCCGGCGTCGAACAGCCGCGTGGCGACGTTCTGGTTCTTCAGGGTCCCGTAGATTTCCGGCCAGTAGAACTTCCGGTAGACGGCGAGCGCCTGGTCGTGGGTGAGTTCGCGGACCGGCACGTCGCCCCTGCCGTCGCGGTCGGTATCGATCAGGCCGTCGGTCTTCCCGTCGGCGCGGTCGCTGATCCCGTAGTTCGTCGCGCCGCCCGGATCGGCCGGACTCGCGACGAATCCGCCTTCCATCTGGAGCGTAAAAAAAGCAGCCTCGTCGAACCGTGCCATGGGGACACGTTACGGGTTGCGGGCGGGGATGCTCAGGGTGAGGGACCTCACCCCGCCCTGCGTGTGCCGGGTTCAGGCCGGCGCGGAATCGAACAGCCCGCGCTGCGCGGCCGGCTGGGCGGCCGGGCGCTTGTTCCTGGCGTCGGCCACCACCCACCTGATCCACCGGTGGTGCATGCCGTATTCCCGGGCGAGCCGCGCGGCGCTCTCGCCGGCGGCGTAGCGCGCCGCGATCTGGGCCCGCCGCTCGGCGCACAGGGCCCGGTAGGCGCGCGGGATCTCGATGTGGACTCCCGCGAACCGTCTGGACAGTTTAGCAGCCGCGTCCAGTCCCGCCGCCTGGGCGAGCGGATGGCCCTCGCCGATCCGCTCCGGCACGTAGAGCCGCGTGCCTCCCCAGCGCTTCACGATCCTGAGCGCGGCCGTCCAGCCGGCGATCTGCTCGATCTCGCGCACCACCGGCGGCAGGTTGTCGGGCGCGGCGCTCATCGGACCGGCTCCCGGAGCGGCAAAGGTTTTTCCGTCAGTGACGCGGGCTCGCGGCCGTGGCGCTCGGCGTCCTTCTTCAGCGCAGTGATGATCTTGTAAAGCTCGCCGTCCGGCACGAACGTCAGCGAATCCACCTTGCAGATCCGCATGGCCAGCGAGTCGGCGTATTCCCAGGGGCGCTTCGCCTCGGCCAGATACGCCTCAATCTTCGACATCTGCGCCGCCCGGTCCGGCTGGTTCATGTTCCGGGGCCGCTTGCGCCGGTGGCGCGGCGGCATGCCGCGCCGTTTCGCCTGCGCTTTCAGGTCCTCGATCACGGCCCTGCGTTCGCGGCCGTCCATCGCGGCCGAGCTGTCCTTGCCGGTCACGCGGCGCAGCGTGTCCCGGTAGACGTCGTCGTCGAGCCCCAGCCGTTTCTTCTCGGCGTGGATCTTCGCCAGCTCGCGGCGTCGCATCTGTTCCTCGAACGGGTTGGCCCGGGCGGCGGTCATTCAAACACTTCCATCAATTCGTTCAGCTTCTGCGCGTCCTGCCGGAGCGCCGCCATCGATTCACGGATGCGTCCGATCTCGATCTCCATGGCGGCCATCAGGACCCCGGCCTCGCGGGCGTTTTCTTCCGCGATGTTCAGGCCGTCCTTCAGTGCCTCCTCGGTGTCGAACACACACTCTTTCGCCTTGACCGTCACCCGCTCGCTCCGGCGTTTCAGCGACGCGGCTCTGCCTTTGAAAGATTTGGCCAGTTTCGCCGGCAACCGTTTCACCGGACGACGTTCCTTCCAGGTGTGCCGGACCGCCGGCACATGGTCGGGCATCTCGTCGGTCTCCCGGTTCACGATGTCGGCGACCTTCTGCAGCACGGCTTCAGGCGGACGCGGCGGAGCCTTGCGCTTCGGCGCGGCCGGTGCCGCAGCCGGAACCGGGTCGGCCGCCGTCACGGCTCCGGTCCACGGTTCGTAGGCTCCGATGAACTCGTTCTCCGGCAGCCACTCGGGCGGGCGCGGCGGGTCGGTGTCGAAAAATCCGAACTTCACGAACACCGTCCCGGCCGGGTTGGTTTTTTCGTCCAGCTTCTCGACGGTGAACTTCTCCTTGCGGTGGCGGTAGAGTTTCATTTCGCCGCCGCCTTCGGAGCCGCACCCTCTACAGCGGAGACACTGATGTCGGCTCCGCACCATGGGCAGAAGTTTAAAAACCAGCGGGTAGATTTTGTGTTGGCCCTGAACCCCACGGCGACAATCATCTTCTTGTAGCCGTGGCTGAAGACCCGGCTTTCAGTGATGCCGGTGGCCGCCTCCCGTATATTTTCCTTCATGGCTTCGCAGTAGACGCGTTCGGATTGGGTGATGTTGCATTTCATCTCTTCGGGTTCCTTCCCCTGACGATCTCCGAGCCCTCGGAATCTTCTGAAAGTTTTTTCGCCGAGCACTCCCGGCACAGGACCGGCAGCAGGTGCGGCCGGCGGTCGGTGCTGAAACTCTTCCTGCAGCCGGCGTTCGCGCAATACTTCGGATAGGTCCTCGCTCCGTCGCTGCACCAGCCGAGCGGGGAGTCGGTCGCCGCGTCGAACCGGAGCGGCTCGACGAACTGGTAAAGCGCGCGGAACTTCTCGACCGGGAGCTGGCGGCCCTCCATGTCGGCGGTCCTGAACAGCGCCTTGCGTTTCCCGTCGGGCGTGTGGACGAACGTGCTGAACTGGACGAGGCTGTGGTCCTGCACGTGACGGTAGACCCCGCGTTTCAGTTCGCTCATTTGCGGCCGCTCTTCGGATTCCGCGCCGGGTGCGTCCGCCGGCGGAACGTGCCGTCATGGCACTGCTGCTGGAACACCGCCGCGATGGCGGCGATCTTCTCCTTCTTCGAACGGGCCGGACCCATCGGTCCGTTGCCGCCGCACACGACGCGGTAGTAGCAGTGGATCAATCCCGCCGTCGTCGTCTCCGCCAGCTCCAGCAGTTCGTCGCGCGCGTCGCGCAGCATCTGCTCGTTCATGGCTTGATCACCATTTTCTCCAGCGCGGCTTTCAGCCGCTCCCGGGTCATCGGCAGGTTGAAGTCGCCCCGGAAGCTGAACTCCGCGGTGCCCTCCTGGATCAGCCGGACGGCCACGGCGATCACCTGGATCAGCTCCTGCCGGACCTCGATGCGGGACTTGTTGCCGTTCTCGAATTCGAGCAGCGCGTTCGCCACTTCGCCGACCTCTTCCATCAGCGCCGCATGCAGGTGGCGGTTCGTCGGGAACTTCTCCCGCCCGCGCGTGATCTCCCGCTCGATCTCGTGGGCGAGCTGCTCGCCCAGCTTGTTCATCTGGATCGTCATGGTCACTCCTGTTCCCACGGCTCGGCGTGGCCGTTGTCGAGCACGCGCGTGATCAGCGCCGCGAGCAGGTCCTTCATCGGGACGACGTAGACCGCTCCCGGCCCGCTCTTCGTTTTGGGAAATCTCACGACCAGCGAATTGTCCGGCGCGGCCGCGATGGTGATGAGGCCGAGCGTCTTGTGCTGGCCGGTGCAGACCGGTTCGGTGGCAATGCTCCGGTTTTCCGCCAGCCGGTGGACCGGCACGTCCAGCAGGAACGCCTCGGGCCCTTTGAGGATTTTCACGGTCACGCCCTCCCGGCCGGTGCGGCGATGAGCGGCTTGCGTCCCGGCCGGGCGGCGATCAGCGCGTCATGGGCCGCTCGGGTCCAGGCGAGCACCGTATTCTGGAACATCAGCGCCCGGTCGAAGTCGCCCGCCTGCGCGAACCGGACCGCCGCGCCCCGGAGCTTGAGCGCCGCGCCGATCGCCTGGAACGCCCGGTCGCACAGCGCCGAGTATGCGGAATCGCCGTAGGTGAGCTTGTGCGCCTCCAGGCCCGCCTCCGCCGCCTGCGTCCGCTGCTCCAGCACAGCCTGTTCGGGAACGAGGTAAACGAGTTTCATGCCGCCCTCCGGTCTTCCGCCGGCAGCGCCGCCGGGATCACGACGGTCCGCCGGGCGCGTTCCCGGTCGCGGCGGTATTTCCACCGGGCGAACTGGCTGGGCAGCTCGAACCGGAGCTGGAACAGCGTCTCCTCCGCTTCGTCCAGCGCGCGGTCGGGCGACATCTTCCAGACGAGCACCGACTCGGCCGCCCGGCTCTTGATCTCGTCAGCGAACCGCGCCGCCGACATGGAGCGGATCAGGCGCTGCCGCTCCAGAATGGCCGTGCGGTGTTCGTCCGCCATCGCCGCGTCCTGCGCCACGGCGTCTTCGTAGTGCAGCTCGCGGTGGCGGCGCCTGTATTCCCGCTGGCGGGCGCGGCGTCGTTCGATTCCCTCCGGCGTGCGGTTGCCGAGGCTCGGGTTTTCGTAGGCGTGAAGCATGGGGATGCACTCCTCTCTGTCGTCGGGGCCGGGCGCTCAGAGCGCCGCGACCTCCGGTTTGGGGGTATTCGGGAGCCCGCAGCCGCCGACCGGCGTCGGCAGTTTCAGGCCCAGGTATTGGGCGGCGCGGCGGATCACTTCGCCGGGCGATTCCGCGCTGACGTTGAAACAGATCGTCGTGCCGGCGGCCGCGCGCCAGAGCTTCGCGTGCTTGTCGGGTCCGAGGATCACGAGCCCCGGCACCTTCTCGGCGATCATCGCGAGCAGCTGCAGCTCGTTGGGCTCCGCCGTCTGGTTGAACTCCGGGCCGGTGTCGACGCTGCGGCGGTCGCGCAGCTGGGCCAGCCGGGGTGTGATCCTTTTCACTTCAGCCTGGGTCTCTTTTGAAATCGTCATTCGAATCTCCTTTGAAGAGTGTTTGAGGGTTGGTGGATCAGGCCGCCTTCGGTAAGGAACCGAACAGCGGGCCCAGCTTCGTTTCGTCGCTCACCACGATCACCGTCACGCCGGGGATCGCGTCGCACGCGGCCGCGAGGTCCGACTCCGCGTCGTCGGGCAGCCGCTCGATCACGACGTGCGTCGTGTCGAGCCGTGAATAGGTCTTGAGCAGGGCGAACGGGTTGGCGTGGATCTCCGATCGCTTGCCGACGATCAGCCGGTCGTCGCCCGTGCATGCCTTGCGCCACTCGCCCAGGAACCGGGCGCGCAGGTCGGGAGTCACGAACAGCGTCAGCACGCGCCGGTTCACCGGGCCGGTGTTTTCGCGGAGCACAAGAGAGACCGCCTTCTCGGCGGTCTCCGTTTTGAGATAGGTGGCAGCCATCAGCTCACCACCCATTCCACGTGGCAGCCCATCGACACGGCGCGGCCGAGCTTCACGTACTGGTCGGACTCGGGATCCCGTTCCGTGCAGAACGAGATCGCGCCAAGGATCTCTTCCGGCGGCACCGCGTGGACCGCCGGCGTCGAGATCCGGATGCGCGGCGATCCCAGCTCCACGCGGACCGACTCCACGTTGAACCCCTGCGTGTCGAGCCACTCGATGCACTTGCCGGCGATCACGCACAGCTGCGTGAGCGGCGGCGGCCCTTCCGGATCGATGGCGGCTGCGGGTCTGCTTTCGGATGAACTCAAAGGGCACCTCCGTTCTTTTCCGCCGCGCGGCGTTCCACCGCCTGCGGGCTCTTGTTGTTCGGGCACGTCTTGCAGGCGTGGAACAGCTGCACGCGCTGCGGGCTGCTGATGGCGAACGGCAGCTGCTGGAACTCGATGCACCGGTTGCGGGGCAGCTCGCCGTAGACCGGGCACTTCAGCGTCTTGCCCATAAGCGCGCCCTCGACTTTCGCCTGGATGCGCCGCGTGTTGGCCCGGTAGTTCCCTTTCAGGATCTGGTTGATGGTCGACGACGAGAGGCCGCAGGCCTGGGCGACGGCCGACTGGGGACGCGACGCGCACTCGTCGCGCAGCGTCTCCAGCCAGGCCGGTTCCCGGTGGCCTGTTTTCGGGGCAGGGGATGCCGTCTTCAAGCGCGCCTCCTTCCGGGGTTCCGGGCGTCGGCTTTCGCCGGCGCAAGGGACGAGCGGTTCGCGCGGAACTTGCGGAACGCCGGGTCCAGGTTCGGATCGGCCACTCCGTGAATCCCGCCGACGCGCGGCGCGTAGGGCCCCGTGTCATTGACGAGCGTGTAAACCATCACGCTGCGGCGCGTGGCTTCGTCGTGGCCGGGCTGAGCGCGCAGGTAGCCGTTGCTCTTCAGCTCGGCGCAGAACCGGGTCGCGTTCGTGCGTCCGATCCCGGCCAGCGTGACCAGCTCGGTGACGGTCACGGTCCGGCGGATGCGCATCACCTGCCACGCCTTCTGGCGGGCGGTGCGGTCGCTCCCCTGCTTCAGTTTCCCGGCGGTGTGGCCGCGAGGGCCCGGCCGCCGTTCTTTCGGGGCGCGCTTCATGACGCCACCGCCGCTTCGGAACCTTCCGCGTCGTCGAAGCTCCGCTGGGCGTCGTCGCCGCCGTCCGTGCGTCCGGCCGCCTTCACCGGGACCGGTGCCTTGCCCGTGAACAGCTCCGAGCCCGACGGCCAGTCCTTCAGGTTCATCGCCCGCAGGCCGCGCGCCCGCGCGTAATGCTCGATCCGGTGCAGGCCGACCACGACGCGGCGGATCGACTTGTCGGCGTCCTTGTGCAGCTTCTGGAGCAGGTCATCCCCGACCTTCACCTCGCACAGCTGGGTGGCGACCTTGCGGGCGTCATCCATCTCGGTTCCCCTGAACACGACTTCCTGCGCGATCCGGTTGGTCAGCTGCTCGCGGTTGCGCAGCTTGTGGTGCAGGTCGCTCATGCCGACCAGGATCACCGGCACCGTCGAGATGTCGTGGATGTCCCGCAGCGTCTCGGTGAGCTTCTTCGAATCGGCCAGGTAGTCCGCCTCATCCACGATCAGCGGACGGCGGGACCGGGCCAGCGACCCGATGATGTCGGACAGCTTGATCGCGTTCGACTGGCGCACCGGGATCCCGATCTCTATGCAGATCGCCGTGAGCATCGACGACGGCGTCCAGAGCGCGTTGGCCCGGACGCTGACGGCGTTCTCCTGGACACCCAGCCAGGTGATCGCCGTCGACTTGCCGTCCCCCGTGCGGCCGCGCACGAGCCCGATGCCGGGAGTCCCGTGCCCCCGGTTCGTGAGCGCCTTCCACGCCTCCACGAGCCGGGCGATGTTTTTGACCATGACAATTTCCTGTTTCATACTCCGTCAGTTCCTTGTTTCGTTCAGCCCTCGCTCCGGCCGGCGTTCCAGCGCCCCCGGAGCTTCCTACTTTTTCAGAACCTCAAACCTTCACGCGGCCTTCAGGCCGTCTCGGCCTCGCCGCCCGCGCCGCCGCTCGCGCGTGCATCCAGCAGCCGGCCGCTCTCGAAATCGGCGATCAGCTTCTGCGCCGCGAACTCCGAACTGGTCTGGTAGACTTCCATCCAGTCGCGGTCGGCCGCCGTCAGTGCGTCCGGGTCCCGCTGGGCCAGCGCGTGCCACCGGGCGAACCGGTCCTCGGCCGACTCCTGCGGCTCGGCGCGCCGTCGCCTGGCCAGCTCCTCTTCGCGGATCAGGTTGTCGAGCGTCTCCTGCTCCCGGGCGGTGATGTGATCGTCGTCGGCCATGACCGGAGCGGACCCGGCGGCGGCCGCCGCTTTCGCCGACAGGATCTCCGGCGTCTCGTGCTCGTCGCGGCGCTGGCGGAACGCCACGACGCTTCCCGCTTCCGATTCGGCTGACCGGAGAATCTCTTCCGCGATGTCCTTCACCTTGTGCCGTTTGGCGTTCGCGCGGAGCAGCGCGCGGCCCGTCTGGATCGCGGCCTTCTGCTTTTCCCGCGCGATGGCGGCAACCTCCTTGCGCGAGATCCCGGTCAGCTCCGGCACATGGGCGGCGCAGACGAAGTCCATCTGGTGGCCTCCGAAGACGTAGATCGTGCCCAGCTGGTCCGGGTCGTAACGGACGTGCACCTGGCAGCCGACGTGGGCGTGGAGTTCAGGGGCGATGTATTCGAAGCCGTCGACGCGGATGCCGCTCTTGCCGACGGTCCGCAGCCCGTCGCCGGGGGCCTCGGCGAGCAGGATGTCCAGCGCCCGTTCGTCCGTGATCGTCGAGACGCTTGCGCGGCTCTTCAAAGCCTGTTCGAACGGCGAGCAGCCGAGCGACGCATGGACGTTCCGGTGGTAGACGTTTTCCGTCCACCGTTCGCAGAACTCCTGGAACTCCGACGCGGTCATCCGGATCTCGAGGACGGCGTTTTTCTGGAGCATCCGGTCCGAGAAACTCTGGCGGTCGCGGATCGCCTGCCGGTCGGTGACGTTATGGCCGATGTAGTTCGGGAGCAGCTCGACCAGCTGGTGGCTGAACGTTCCGAAGAACCTCTCGACGTGCGGCTTGTGCCAGGGCTGGAACGGCGGGCAGAAAACCTGTTCGACGCCCAGCGCGTGGAAGACGCGCGCCAGGTGTTTCGACTGGTAGTCCTGGCCGTTGTCCGTCTTGGCGGTCTCGGGGATTCCCCAGTCGAGCATCGCGCGGCGGAAGAGCAGCGCGATCGCCGTGGCCTTCGACGTTCTCGTGACCAGCAGTTTCGCGCGGCGGGTCCAGACGTCGACCACGCCGATCACCGAATGGCGGACCGGCCTGCCGGCCTCCGGCGTGCCTTCGTCGCCCAGCAGCATCACGTCGGCCGGTGTGGAGTCCAGCTCCCAGCGCTGGTTGATCCGCACGACCTGTTCCGACTGCGAGCCCTGCGCGACCATGTGGCGGCTCTTCCAGGCGTCCGGATTCGAGTGGGCCGTGAACAGCTGGAGGTTCGCCGCCTTCCACTTGGCGATCCAGCGGCGCAGCGCGCCGTCTGAAGGGAGACGCGGCGGAAGTCTTTTCCCGGCGGCAGCCGCGCCGGACTCGGCGAACCTGGACCGCACCGCGTTGCCGACGTGAACGGCTCCGGCGTGCGGGTATTCGGCGATCATCGCCAGCACGAATGCCTTCAGTTCCGGGTCGCGGTCGATCGGCGAACGGGGCGGGCGGGATATTTTCCCGGCCAGCGCCGCCGGCCCGCCGCAACCGGCCTTGTGTTTCCAGCGCCAGAGGCTGCGCTCGGAAACGGGTTCCAGCGGGAACAGGGCGTTCCGTTCGGCGACGAACAGAGGGGCTGCCTTGCGCAGTGACAGGCCGCGTCCGGCGGCGAACCGCTCGAACTCGATCACGAGATCGTGGCGGGCTTCGGCTCTGGAGCGCGCTTTCGCCGGAAGCTGCTGGAGCCGGGCCAGGCCGGTCTGCCGGACGCGCCGCGTGACACTGGCGGCGGTTTCATCCGCCAGGGCCAGCCCCGCGCCCGCCGCCGCGCCGTCTGCCGGGAGCGACACCGATTCCGGAGGCGGGAGGGCGGCGGTTCCTTGTCCGGTCGCCGAACCGGTTTCAGGAACCGCCGCCCCGGCAGCTGGAGAAGACGAGGGGACGTTCGTCGTGGATGCTGCGAGCGCAGCACGCGTCCCGGCGGGTAGCGCCTCGGCTGGATATTCGTTTCCGCCGCCGCGCCCCTGGCGCGGACGGCTTGGCCACTGTTCGCGTGCGGCGCGGCGCGTGACGCCGTCTGACGTGGCGGGCATCTCTGGCAGCCCGGCAAGCTGCCGGGCGGTGAACCATTGGGTGGTCATATGCTTTTGTGTGCCCTCTTCGATTTGGATGAGGAGCGGCGGCGCTTAGCGCCAGCGAGTTTTCTGTTCAGCCAGCGGTTCCATTCCTGTTCGCGGCCTTCGGCCGAGGTCCCGTTGGCAAGTCTCTTTTCCAGCAACGGGATACGGCGCATCAGGGATTTTTCGGTTTGGGCGTTTCGCCCGATGAGAATCGCAAGTTCCAATGGATAGAGTCGCGTCGACTGCATGTCCTTCAGCCACCGCTTCGAACGGTCGAGTTCTTCGATGTCGGCCTTGCGCGCCTCTTCCGGAGTCATCGCCGCCCCTTCCCCATCATCTGAAGCAGTTGCGCCTTGCGCTGTTTGAGCAGCTGCTCTTCGCGGCCGACGCGGCCGAGTTCGGCTTCAAGGGCTTCCTCGCCGACCAGGAACTTGCCGCCGCGCTTGCCGGCGAGCAGTTCGGAGAGTTCGAAGGAACCGGTGGCGGATTCGAAGGCGGGCAGATACGCGACCGGAAACCGGTGGCCCTCTTTCGCTTCGGCGGTCCAGGCGTTCAGCTGGTGGAACGTGACCTCGTCGCCGAGCAGCTCCGACATTTTTCCGGCGATCACCGGGCGGCTGTCGGGGGACCGTTTGAGGACCGATGAAAGTAGGTTCCGGATTTCGGTGTCGATGTTCAGCGAACCCGGCGCGGTTCCGGGGGCTTTTGGAACGACGGAAAAAAGATCGCCGGTGTAAAGATCGCGGAGGCGGGAGCGGCTTGCCATGTCTAAGCAGCCCTTCCCACTTTGCCATTGCCTTCCGTGGCGAGGTTACGGACAATGTCGCTCAGGCGGGGACGGCCGGGCTGCGCAAGCGGGCGGCCTTTCCTGTCGTAACGATCCGGCCAGATCTCATGGACCGGGACGCCGAGCTTGTCCGCGATGGCCTTCTGCACACGCGGGCGGGGCTGCCAGGCGACCGACTGGACATACTGGCGGGACACGTCCAGCTCTTCCGCGAGCGTCGAGAGTTCGATGGAGCGGATAAGGAGCTGGCCGCGTATCCACCGCCATTTGAGGTGCGGGTCCTTGGGGACGGCCGGGTTGGTTCTCTGCATGAAGAGAACGTTTACTTAATACAGTCGGTATTGTCAACTGAATTAAGGTTGAACCGGCTTAATTCAGTCATGGAGCGAAAGTGGCTTATTCAGCGGAAGAATTCAGAAACCGGCTAAAGGAGGCGATGAACGGCAAGGGTTCCGTTCATGCGATCTCCGTGCAGGCGGGGATATCCGACAGCCTGGTGCGCGGTTACCTGAAGGACCAGCTGCCCGGGATCGACAACGTCGCCCGGCTGGCGACGGTGCTGGGAATCTCCCTCGACTGGCTGGTGTTCGGAACTGTGTCACTACCTGTCACACCCTCCGGGTATAAGAATCCGGATGGAGGTCAGGGCAAAATGGGTGCGACAGCGTTACACGAATCGGTGCCGGTCTACGGCGCGAAAACTCCCGAACCGGAATTCCTGCCGGTGCCGAGACTGTCGGTGAGGGCGAGCGCCGGCAACGGCTCGCTGATCACCGAAGAGGAGCAGCTCGGCGCGCTGGCGTTCCGCCGGGAATTCCTGCGGAGCATCTCGTCGAGGGTGCAGGATCTGGTCGCGATCGAGGTGGACGGCGACTCCATGTCGCCGACGCTGCTGCCGGGCGAGGTGATCCTCGTGAACATCGCGGCGGCCAAGCGCGCCGTGCGCGACGGGATCTGGGTGATCCGCATCGGCGACTCGGTTCTGGTGAAACGTCTCCAGGTGCTGGGCCGCGACCGCGTGATGGTCCGCTCCGACAATCCGCAGTTCGAAGCCTACGAACGCAAGCTCGGAGACGACGCCGACGAGTTCCAGATCCTCGGGCAGGTGGTGTGGGGCGGGCGGCGGTACGCATGAACGGTGATGAAGAAAGCCGTATACGTGAAGACGAGGCGATTCGATTCAAGGTTCAGAAGGAGCTGAAGGACGAACAGCTCCGGAGTGCCGGACGCAAGATCGCGATCGGCTGCGGAACGGTTATCCTGATCTCTATCGTATTTGGAATCGTCATGGCATTACTGAACTGACGGTATGAACCGGATCGTCTGGATGCTGTTGATGTTCGCTGGATGCGCTTCAATGGCGCAGCCTGTCCCGCCGGGGAAAAAAACGGTCGAAGCCCGGCTCGTCGCATTCCCTTACCCGCCGGAACTGTTCGTCCATGTAATCGGTGAAGAAGACCGCCGCCGCGTGATCGTCAGCGGGGTAAACTGTCCCGACGTCTCCCGGGCGGTCCGTCCCCTGTGGCTCTGGATCGCGTCGCCGGTGACGGTCGAATGGAGCGACGACGGTCTGCATGGCCGGGTAACCCTGCTGAAGGGGAAGAAGGAAACCGATCTGGCAGGGGTGCTGGTGAGACGCGGCGGGTGCCTCTTAGACCCGGTTAAATAAGTGCGGACGCAATAGAGGCGATTTAAGCCGCTGGACCCCGGTTTGGCCCCTGGGCCGCACCCAACTTTTTTAAATGCCAGTTTAAACGCCGGTACAAAGTTTCAGGGGGTATTGGACCCGGCGGTGAATCGGTTTATTCTCCGGATTCCTGAAACCACCCCGAACTCACCGGGGTGAGGGACCTCACCCTTAGAAGATACAACCGGCCGGTCCATCCTCCGGCCATGACGTTGCGCCGCCCCGACAACCTGCGTCCCGCGTCCGCCCTCCCGGCGGCCGGAGCGTCGTTTGTCGCGGTTACAAATGGCCCCCTTACCACTGACACGATAAACCCAGAGACGCTTCGCGGGGCCCGTCCTGCTTTCCCGAAAGGGGAGCAGGCGGGCCGCGTGGGGACAATGTCCCTCGGTCTTTGTTCCGAGTCCGACAGCCTGATCGGCACGGCGCTCTGTTTCGAATTCACGGACATGGGTGCCGACAGCCGTCCGCCGGAATGGATTCAGTTCCTTCCCGCCGGGAAGGTGATCAAGGCGCACGACGGCCGCATCTGGAACAACCCGGACCCGGCCGCGCTCGTCACCGCGTTCAACCGCGACGGCCGCAAGATCCCGATCGACTACGAGCACGCGACCTCGATCAAGGCCGAGCAGGGCGAACCTGCCCCCGCCACCGGCTGGATCGACCGAATGGAACTTCGCGCCGGCGCGGTATGGGCCCACATCGAAACCTGGACCGCCACCGCCGCCGAGCAGATCCGCAAAAAGGAATACCGCTACATCTCGCCCGCCTTCAACTTCGGGAAAGAGGACCGGGTCATCAGCTCGTTCCACTCGGCGGGACTCACCAACAAGCCAGCCCTCGATCTGACAGCGCTATGCCGCACCGGCACTGGCACCGCCGGATCTGAAAACCAAAACGAAAAGGAACCCGCCATGAAAGAACTGCTCATCGCCCTCTGCACACTGTTTGAAATCGATCCGAACGCCGCCACATCCACTCCCGACTTCATCGTCGGCAAGGTCCGCGACCTGATCAAGACGCAGGCCGACACCGCGCTCGCGCTGAACCGGCTCAAGACGCCGGATCCCAAGGAGTTCGTGCCCAAGGCCGAATTCGACCGCGTGAACACCGCCTACTGCACGCTGCAGGCCGAGGTGAAGAAGTCCGGCGAGACGAAGCTCGACGCCGACATCAACGCGCTGATCGACAGCGCCACGAAGGCGGGCAAGCTCGCCCCGGCCTCCAAGGACTGGGCGCTGGGCCTGTGCCGCAGCGCCGGATCGGTGAAGCCGCTGGAGGATTTCATCGCCACCGCCCCGGCGGTCATCAAGCCGTCGCAGACCGACGGCCGCGATCCTGCCGCTCAGCCCGGAACCGGCGCTCACGGTCTTTCCGAAACGGAACTCGCCGTCTGCCGGAACATGGGCCTGAAGCCCGAGGACTACGTGAAGTCCGCTCCCGCCACGAAGGCGGCCTGAAGCCCGGTTTCAAACCCGATTTAAATCACCCCTAAACCAGACCGAAACAGGAGATCACTCAAATGGGCGCACTCAGCCAGGACCGCAACACCCCGAGCCGCGAAGGCGTGATCACGTCGCATGACGTGGCCGCCACCACGAAGATCTACGGCGGATCGATCGTCATGCTGGATTCGTCCGGCAACGCCGCTCCGGCCACCGCCGCCAGCGGTCTCATCTGCGCGGGCTGCGCGGAAGAGCAGGTGGACAATTCGTCCGGCTCCGCCGGCGACCTGAAGGTGAAAGTCCGCAAGGGGACCCGCCGGTTCGCCAACGGCGCGTCGATCACCAAGGCCGACATCGGCGATCTCGCGTTCGCCCTGGACGACCAGACCGTCGGCAAGACCGGCACGAGCCGCTCGGCCGTCGGCCGGATCGTCGACGTGGACTCGGACGGCGTCTGGGTGGACATGGACGACGTCGTCGCCCCGGACTCGGCGAACGCCGACACCAGCGGCAACAACGCCGCACAGAACGAAACCGAGATCAACGAGATCAAGGCCACGCTGCGCAAGCACGGACTGATCGCCCAGGCGTAACCCGCCTGGCCCGAACACCAGAACTACCGGCGCCCGGTAAGCGCCCACCACAGAAGGAATCCAGACCATGATGATCAACGCCGCCGCACTCGCCGCCATCTCCCGCAGTCTGAACGCCGCGTTCAGCCTCGGGCTCGCCGACGCCAAGCCCAACTGGGAGCGTATCGCCGAACGCATCGGCAGCGCGAACAGCCAGAACGACTACGCCTGGCTGGGCCAGTTCCCCCAGCTCCGCAAGTGGGTGGGCGAGCGGCATGTGAAGAATCTCTCGGTGCACACCTACACGGTGACGAACGAGAAGTACGAGGCGACGATCTCGATCCCGCGCGAGAAGATCGAGGACGACCAGTACGGCACCTACGCGAACGTGTCGCGCGGTCACGGCCGCGCCGCCGCCATGCTGCCGGCGAACCTCGTGTTCGCGCTGCTCGCCGCCGGACACACCGAGAAGTGCTACGACGGCCAGTATTTCTTCGATACCGATCACCCGGTGGGTGACGGCGAAGCGGCCGCGTCCAGCGTCTCGAACTACGAGACCGGCTCGGGCGCGCTGTGGGCGCTGCTCGACACCAAGCAGGTGATCAAGCCGCTGATCTTCCAGGAGCGCACCGCGCCGGAGTTCAACGCCCTGGTGAACCCGAACGACGAGAACGTCTTCATGCGTGACGAATACCTCTACGGCGTCCGCGCGCGCGGGGCGGCCGGATTCGGATTCTGGCAGACGGCGTTCGGCTCCAAGCAGACGCTCGACGCCACGGCGTTCAACGCCAACCGCGCCGCGATGATGGCGTTCAAGGGCGACGACGGGAAGCCGCTCGGGATCATGCCCGACCTGCTGGTCGTCGGCCCGTCGAACGAAGCCGCCGCCGAGGCGATCGTGAAAGTGGTGAACCTCGCCAACGGCGGGAGCAACCCGAACTACAACAAGGTGGAACTGCTCGTCTCGCCCTGGATGAGCTGAACCGGAGACGCCGGAACCTAAAGAACCCAAAGCAGGGGATGCAGCGGGCGCACGGGGACCGGCGAGGGAACTCTAAATTCCCCGCCGGTCCCCTCCTCCTGAACCTGATCCCGAACCGAAAGGACCCTGATCATGGCTACCTCCAACAACAACGGAACCGGACCCAAAAGCAACCCGGCGGTTACGCCTCCGCCGGCTCCGCCGGCGGCTGAGCAGACGAAAGCGAGCGATCCGGAAAAGGAAAGTGAAACGTCTGGCGGCACGCCGCCTGCGCCGGGCAGAGCGAAGGCTGCTCTCCCGAACTTCCTGCGCGTGACGAGCCGCGACGGCAGACCGTTCCGGCGCGGCGGCCACCGGTTCGGCAAGGAACCTGTCGTCATCGAACTCAAGGCGCTGGCCACCGAAGCCGCCTATCTCGCCATCACGAACGAGAAGGCGCTGAAGGTGGAGATGTTCGACACCGATCCGCGCGTTCAGCGGAAGTCCTAAACCCCTAGCCGTCCCCCTGGAGCGATCCGCCCGTGGCAGCCTACGTGACCGAACAGAACCTGATCGACGCCTTCGGCGCGGAAGCGGTGCTCACCGTTGCCGACCGGGACGGCGACGGGGTGAACGATTCGGCCGCGATCGCCAAGGCGATCAGCGACGCGTCGGAACTGTGCGACGGCTACCTCGCCGCGCGCTATCCGCTGCCGCTCGTCACCGTCCCCGCCGCGCTGGTTCTCCAGTGCGGCGCGATCGCGTTCTACTTTCTGGCGAGCCACGGCGCGATCGTTCCGGACGAAGTCCGCACGCGGTACGAAGACGCGATCAAGTGGCTGACGCAGATCTCGTCCGGTGCCGTTTCGCTGGGCCTTCCCGATCCGCCGGCGTCCGCCCAGGGATCTCCGGAATTCAGCGGCCCTGACCGCGCGTTCACGCGCGGCAAGATGGGGAACCTGTAAATGGGTGTCGCCGTCGAAGCACCCGGCGTGGCGCTGGAGATACGGACCGAAGGTCTGGAACTCGCGCTCGAGCGGATGAAAAAGCTCTCGGCGTTCCGGCGGCTCGGCATGTTCGAGATCCTCGGCTCCGAAGTCGAGAGCCAGACGAAGCGCCGGATCTCCGACGAAAAGAGTTATCCCGCCAGCGGTCTGCCGTGGCTGCCCTGGTCGCCCGCCTACGCGGAGACCCGGCACGCCGGCCGTTCTCTGCTCCAGAACGAAGGGCCGCTGCTGGAATCGATCCAGCACGTCGCCGGAAGCGACGCCGTCGAGACCGGGTCGAACCTCGTTTACGCGGCCATTCACCAGTTCGGCGGCGCGGCCGTCGGCAAGCCGGGACTCCCGGCGCGCGAATACCTCGGGCTCTCGCCGGAAAATATCTCGGACCTGGACGACCTGCTGTCGCAGTTCTTCACGGACATCGCGGAGGGCGACCGCACATGAGGTTCATCGAACTGCTCGACGCGATCGTCACGGCGCTGGGGCTCAAGCTCAATCCGCAGCCGACCGTCGAGGTCCCGAACCCGCCCCGGCCGGTCCGCATGATCGCGCGGTTCGGCGGGCAGGTGACGGCCGACGAACTGATGCGCGTCGCCGTCAACGCGCCCGCGATCCTGGTGACGGTGCTCGCGGTCCCGTCAGACCCGGTCACGCCCATCCGGGTGCGGCCGTCGGTCGCCGTGTTCGTGATCACGAAGGGCGGCAAGGAAAGCGACGCCGAGGACGCGAAGACGATCACAAAGGACGTGCAGGCGCTCCTGCTCGTCCAGTCCGTCCTGACCGTCGTGAACGGCAACCGGTGGAACCTCGAATACACCGGCGACACCCTGAACCTGCGCGCCGACAACCTGTTCAGCGCGAGGAGCGCGCAGGGCGGCGTGGCGATCTGGTCGGTCCGCTGGGACCAGCCGATGGATCTGCCGGAAGACGTGAGCGCGTCCGACATCGAACCGTTCGTCACCGCGAACCTGACCTGGGAACTGTCCGACGGCACGACGCCGCCCGAAGGCGGCGACGCGGCCGACACCGTCACCCTTGACCAGCCTCCGGAGGCACCATGACCGTACTGCTGAAACCGCTCGAAGGAATCCTCACCCCCGACCCGGCCACCGGGAAACCGCTGCCGGCGGAAGGCTCGCGCGTCGAGCTGACCACCTACTGGCGCAGACGGCTCGCAAACCGCGAGGTGACCGCGCCGGAAAACCCGGGGCTGATGGAGCCCGAGCCCAGGCCGGCCGCCGCAAAGACTGTGGCGAAAGCCGCGACCGTCACGCCCGCAAAATAAAAGAGGCCAAGGAGTAAACCATGTTCGACACGATACCCGACGGAATTCTCGTCCCCGGCTACTACGCCGAATTTTCAAACCGGCTCGCCGTGACGGGCGTGGTCAACCTGCCGCGCCGCATCCTGCTCGTCGGCCAGCGGCTCTCGGCCGGCACGGTCGAGGAAGGCGTGCTCACCCGGATCTACGACGGCCCCACGGCCGACGGCCTGTTCGGCCGCGGATCGCCGCTCGCCGAGATGGCGCGCGCGGCGAAGAAGGCGAACCGGTTCACCGAGATGTGGGCGATCGCCCTGGACGAGGCGTCCGCCGGCGCGAAGGCGGCGGGCAACGTGTCGTTCAGCGGCACCGCCACGCAGGCCGGCACGCTCCGGTTCCGGATCGGCGGCAAGGCCGTCAGTGTCGGCGTGAGCGTCGGCGACACCGCCACCGAAGTGGCCACCGCGTTCATCGCCGCCGTCCAGGCGAAGACCGACCTCGCGGTCGCGGCCGCCGTCAATGGCACGCATGACTACCAGGCGGACCTGACCTGCAAGTGGAAGGGCGCCAGCGGCAACTACGTCGACGTGCGGCTGAACTACTTCCAGGGCGAGGCGACGCCGGCGGGGATCGTCCCCACGATCACGGCGCTGTCGGCCGGGGCGACGAACCCCGACGCGGCCGACGCGATCGCCGCCATGGGTCCCGGCTGGTTCACCCACATCGCCGTCCAGTGGAGCGACTCGTCCACCACGTCGGCGATGGAATCCGAGCTGCTCGACCGCTCCGGCCCGACCGTCCAGAAGGGCGGGCGCGCCTTCTACGGCGTGAGCGGCACGCTGTCGGCCATGAACACCCTCGTGTCCGCGCGCAACTCCCGGTTCAGCGTCATGCTGTGCACCGGCAAGTCGCCGACGCCGCCCTGGATCGACGCCGCCATCGCCTGCGCGGTGCGCGCGCTGGAACCCGATCCGGCCCGGCCAAGCCAGACGCTTCTGCTCACGGGCATGGACGCCCCGGCGGAAACCGACCGGCTCACGTTCGAGGAGCGTAACCTCCTGCTCGCCGCCGGCGGCGCGACGTTCTACGTCGACGACGCCGGGCTGTGCCGCATCGAACGGCTGGTCACGACCTACAAGACCAACGAGCTGTCGGTGCCGGACCCGAGCTACCGCGACGTGGAGACCGGCGAGACGCTGGACGCGATCCGGTTCTCGATCGGCGCGCGGCTCAAGCAAGTCTACCCGCGTCACAAGCTGGCCGACGACGGCACGAACTACGGGCCCGGCCAGCCCATCGTCACGCCGTCGCTGTTCAAGGCCGAGATCCTTCATGCCTACAAGCAGATGGAGCAGCTCGGCTGGGTCCAGGACTACGAAGGGTTCGCCGAGGAGCTGGACCCGGTTCGTGACGAGACCGACCGGTCCGCGATCAACGCGGTGATGGGTCCCCGGCTCGTGAGCGGATTCCGGATCTCGAACGTCCAGTTCCAGTTCCGGCTGTAACCGGAAGAAACGAAACCGCCCGGGCGTTGACCGTCCGGCCCGCAAGGAGAGACACACATGCCGCAGATTTCAAACCGGAGCTTCATCGACATCCCTGGCGTCGGCCGGCTGCGCACCAAGGAAGGCTCGTCGATCGACGTCGGCGGCGAGTCCCGCGAGGCGGTGACCGACGAGCAGGGCAACGTCCACTACATCGTGAAGATCGTGCCGGCGGTGATCGAATGCACCGTGCTCCACGGCAAGGACACCGACATCGAGGCGCTGCGCGCGATCGCGTCGCAGACGGTCACCTTCGCCACCGACACCGGATCCACCTACTCGGTGGCCGGCGCGTTCCTGACCAATACACCCAAGCTCGGAAGCGGCGGCGAGATCCCGCTGAACTTCCAGGGCCAGCCCGCCGTGAAGGTGAAATAGCAAACCCGGTTTAAACGCGCTTCGAAGAAGCCGCTGAACCCCCAGCCATCCCCGTCCAAGGAGAAGCGCCATGCCGAAAGTCACCGTCGAACTGGTCGAGCCGATCGAACTGCCGGGCCGCGAGCCGGTCACGAAAATCACGATGAAGACGCTGAAGGTAAAACACCTGAAGCGGCTGGCGCGGTCCCGCACCGACGGCGAACTGGAAAGCATCGACGAGGCGCTCGCCGTCATCAAGGACCGGTCCGGCTGGGACGACGAGATGATCGGCGAGCTGGACGCGGCCGACATGGAGAAGATCATCGACGAGCTGGGAAAATCCCCGGCAACTGGCCCGACCTCGTAGCCGAGGTCGCCTGGTTCTTCCACTGGCCGCCGGCCGTGCTGGAGAACCTGAGCGTGAAGGAATTGTGCGGCTGGCACGACCAGGCGGTCCGCATCAACAAGGCCCGAGGCGGTGAATGAGCGATCTGAACGTAAAACTGGTGCTCTCCGCGGTCGACCGGATCACCTCCCCGGTCGATCGCATCACGAAGCGCCTGTCGCAGATGACGAAGCCGCTCACGGCCGGCGCGTCCGCGCTCTGGAAAGGGTTCGGGTTCCCGAAGATCGGCGCGGACCTGTCGAACGTCGCCGACAAGTTCGGCCGCGTGCAGGGTTCCGCGATGTCGCTGCTGCGCACGATGGGGGCGCTGACGTTCGGCGCGGGCGGACTCGGCTGGGCGTTCAAGCGGCAGTTCGTCGACTCGGCGGCGAACTCCGAAGAGTTCCAGCTGCAGCTGGAAGGTATCGAGGGCAGCGCGACGAAGGCGAAGGCGTCGCTCGACTGGCTGAAAAACTTCGGCAAGGGCAAGCCGTTTCTCACCGACGACCTGATCCACGCGTTCACGGATCTCCGTGACGCCGGGTTCGCGGATCCGCGCAAGCACGGGTTCTTCGAAGGGCTCGCCAACACGGCGGCCGCCAAGCGCAAGTCGATCGGCGAGGCGGTGGACGCGGTCCAGGGCGCGCTGCTCGGGAACTTCAAGGGGCTGAAAGGGCTCGGCATCGGGACCGACGTGAGCCCCGACCAGCAGTGGCTGCGGTTCACCTACGTCGACGCCGCCGGCCGGCGCATCCGGAAGATCACGCAGAACAACACCGACGCGATCCAGGCGATGCTGGCGAAGATTTTTTACAAGCGGTTCCCCGACGCCATGACGAAGGCGTCCAAGAGCTGGTCCGGCCTGATGACCCAGCTCTCCCAGGCGTGGTCCAATTTCAAGGACGACGTGATGGACGCCGGCGTGTTCAGCTGGCTCAAGCAGAAGGCCGAGTGGATTCTGGAGACGGTCAACCGCATGGCCAAAAGCGGCGAGCTGCGCCGCATGGCCGAGGAGTTCGCGCAGAAGCTGATCTCCGGGTTCGAGACCGCGTGGCGGTTCCTGCAGAACGAGTTCCTGCCCACGATGAAAACGCTGTGGGGCGATCTCAAGTTCGGCGTCGACAAGCTGGGCGGGCTCAAGAACACGCTCGCGCTGATGGCCGGCATCCGGATGGCCCCGCTCGCCAAGGACATGCTCGATCTCGGCAAGGCGATCGGGGACCTGACCAAAGACACCGTGCTGTCGAAACTCGGCAAGTTAGCCGGCACGATCGGGATCATCGTCGTCGGCATGGAGTCCTGGTCGGACATCATGACCAATGATGCGCTGTGGAAGAACCTCGACCCGAAGAACAATCCGGACGACGCCAGGACCGGCAGCGCCGGGTCGGTCGAGGAGCAGCACCGGAACCTGCGGGCGTTCGCGCGCAAGATGGGGACCCCCGTCCCGCTTTCGATGTTCGGCCCCGCGAAACCGTTCGCCGGCAGCGCGGCCGCCGGGCTCGGCCCGGCCGGGGGAGCGCGCGGCACGCTGCAGATCGACATCAGGTCCGACGGCGCGCCGGTGCGCGTGAAGAAACTTGAATCGGCCGGCTGGCTCGACCTGAACGTGGATCTCGGTCCGATCCCGCTCGGAGGCCACTGAGATGCCGCAGCTCGACTGGCGCTCGCGGATGCGTCCCGGTTCGTTCCGGGGCGTGCCGTTCCTCGTGACCGACCACTCGCTCCAGTTCGGCCGCCGCAAGGTGATGCTCGAGGTCGACGGTGCCGAAGGCGCGGACCTGGAAGACACCGGCCGCACGGGCGACCGGTTCACGGTCGAGGCGTTCGTCATCGGACCGGCCTACATGTCCCGGCGCGACAAGCTGAAGGCGGCGCTGCAGGAGAAAGGCCCCGGCCGGCTCGTGCACCCGTGGCTCGGCGAAATGGTCGTCGAGGTGTCGGCGGAACTCCCGCGCTTGTCGGAGTCCACCTCCGAAGGCGGCATGGCGAAGTTCACCATCGTGTTCCAGGAGCCGCGCAGGAAGGCGCTGCCGGCCGCGACGGCCGACACGAAAGCCCGCGTGACGGCGGCGGCCGACAAGGCCGCTGCGGCGTCCAAGAGCGCGTTCGCCAAACTGATGGACACCGTCCACCAGATCGGCGCCTACGTCCAGAAGGCGATCGACACGGTGAACAAGGTCAAGGACGCGATCGACGACGTCCGCCAGCAGATCTCGGCCGCCGTGCAGTTCATCTCCGACACGGCCGCCGCGATCACAAACTTCGCCAACAGCGTCGCGGCCATCATCCGGTCGCCGCTGGAGCTGGTGTCCGGAATCCAGTCGGTCGTGGCGTCGGTCATGGGCGGCGTGAACAGCGTGAAGTCGGCCGTCCGGTCGCTGGGCACGCTGATGGAATTCGGCGGCGAGGACGCGCCGTCGTCACCGACGCCGCAGGCCAGGCAGGCGGCCCGGAACCTGCGCGCGATCCGGCACGCCTTCCGGACGGCGGCGGTCATCGAAGTGTCCCGGGCGGCCGCCGGGATGACTTTCGACACGGCGGCCGACGCCGAACTGCTGAAATCGGAACTGCTCGGCCACTTCGACACGCTGCTGGACGAGTCCGAGGACGACGGCGAGTTCGCCGCCCTGCAGGAGCTGCGCGCGGCGGTGTCCGATCACCTGGACCGGACGGCCATCGATCTGCCCCGGCTCGTGCCTTACACGCCGCCCGTCACGGTGCCTTCGCTCGTGCTCGCCTGGCGGCTTTACGGAGATCCGCTGCGCGAGGCGGAGATCTGCCAGCTGAACGGCGTCACGCATCCGGCGTTCGTCCCGGGCGGGACGGAACTGGAGGTGCGCAGTGCCTGACGTCCCGCAGGGCGGCGACATCGCGCTCACGGTGAACGCGCTCCGGTTCGCCGGCTGGAAAACCGTGCGCGCGACCGGATCGATCGAATCGCTGTGCGGCGAGTTCGAGTTCACCTGCGGCATCGGCACGCTCGACCGCTCCGAACTCGCCGCGATCCAGCCGTGGGCCGAGTGCCGGATCGACTGGCTGCCGGGCGAGGGCCGGCCGGCGGACACGGTGATGACCGGGTTCATCGACATGCGCGGCCGCCGCCACGCGAAGAACGAACGGCTGTTCCGCGTGGCCGGGCGCGACCGCACGGCCGACGCGGTGGACTGCAGCGCCGTTCACAAGGGCGGCACGTTCACCCGGCAGACGTTCCTGCAGATCGCCACGGCGCTCTGCGGGCCGCTCGGGATCGAGGTGAAGGATCTCGCCGGCGAGCTGACCGCCAAGCCGTTCGCGCAGTTCACGATCCAGCAGGGCGAGACCGTGTTCGAGGCGCTCAGCCGTCTGGCGGCGGTGCGCGGCGTGCTGCTGGTCTCGGACTCGAAAGGCGCGCTGCTGATCACGCTGCCCGGCACCGAGCGCATCGGGCGCCCGCTCGTCTACGGCGAGAACATCCTGGAAGGCAACGTCGACGAGAACCTGCGCGACCGGTTCTCGGAAGTGACCGTGAAGGGCCAGAGCGCCGGATCGAACGACAGCTGGGCGGAACAGGTCTCGGGCGGCAAGGGCGTGGCGACGGACGCCAGCGTGCCCCGTTACCGGCCCGTCGTCGTCACCGCAGCGGAACCGGGCGACCGGGCCGACTTCAGGAAACAGGCGGAGTGGGAAGTCCACCGCCGCTGGGGCCGGTCGGTCCGCTGCAACCTGGTCTCGCCCGGTTGGCTGAACCCGGACGGCGGTCTCTGGAAGCCGAACCAGCTGGTGACCGTGATCGATCCGGTGCTGGATGTCTCCGACGAACTGCTCATCACCACCGTCACGCTGAGCCGCTCGGCCGAGGACGGCACGAAAGCGGAACTGACGGTCATGCCGCGCGAGGCGTTCGACGTGCTGGTCAGGCGCAAGAAGGCGAAGAAGGAGGGGTGGTGGCCAACACTGGAGATCAACTGATCCGGGCGGTCCAGAAGCTGCTCCGGCCGGTTACCAACCGGGTGAACGGGCTTGTGCTGCGCGGCGCGGTCGCGCTCGTGAACGACGAGCTGAAGATGCAGGGGCTGCAGGTCACCCTGCGCGACGGCGAGACGAAAACGGCGGAGCATTTCCAGCCGTACGGTTTCGCGTTCAGGCCGTTCAAGGGGGCTGAGGTCGTTGCGCTGAACATCGGCGGATCTCCGGCGCACCCGGTGATCGTCGCGGCGTCCGACCGGGCCCGGCGCATGCACCTGGACGCGGACGGCGAGGCGGCGATCTACCGGTTCACCGAAGCGGGCGAGATCGAGAGCTTCGTCCACCTGAAGACAGGCGGGAACATCCACGTCAAATGCGGGACGAAGGTGACGGTGGAAGCGCCCGACACGGAGTTCACCGGCAACCTGAAAGTGGACGGCAAGCTCGATTGCACCGGCAACATCACCGGCGCGGCCGAAGTCGCCGACGCGAACGGGCCGATGAGCGAAATGCGCACGACCTACAACGGACACACGCACCCCGGCGTCACCGCCGGCGGGGCCAGCACCGGCACGACGCCGGCGGCGATGGGCTGAAAGGACTGCCGTGGACATCGCACTCCGTTACGACAACGACCGTCAGCTCGCGGATCTCGTGATCCAGGACGGCGACCTGCTGGCCGACGAAGGGCTCGAAACCGCCGTGCTCATCAGCCTGTTTACGGACCGCGAGGCAGAGCCGGGAGATGTGGAACCTGGCGAAGACCGGCGCGGCTGGTGGGGCGACGCGCTGAACGACAATCCGCAGGACCGCATCGGCAGCCGGTTGTGGCTGCTGGCGCGCGAAACCCTGAGCGACGCGACCCTGCGCCGGGCCGAGGATTATTCGAAAGAAGCGCTCCAGTGGATGATCGAAGACGGTGTGGCCGAAGCCGTGAACGTAACCGCATCGATTATCCAGGCGAATGACGATCAGTTGATGGCGCTGGCTGTCGAGATCGTGAAGCCGGGCACGCCGCCGTCCCGGTGGCAGAAGACGTGGGAGGTCCATTTAAATGCCGTTTGAACGCCCCACGCTGAAGGAACTGAACCGGCGCATCCAGAACGACCTGGCGTCGCGGGTGACGGGCGCGGGGGCGCTGCTGCGCCGTTCGGTGCTCCGTGTGCTGGGAACGGTGCAGGCGGGTTCAGCCCACCTGCAGCACGGGCACATCCAGTGGGCGGCGAAACAGGTCCTGCCGGACGAGGCGGACGACGACCGGCTGGCCCGCGCGTCGGCGATGTACAGAATTACCAAAAAGCCGCCGGCCAAGGCGGGGAACACAGTCACGCTGACGGGCACCGACGGAACCGAAGTGGACGCCGATACGCAGATGCAGCGGGCCGACGGCGTGATCTACCGGATCACGGACGGCGGGACGATCGCGAGCGGCACCCTGGCGGTGACCGTCGAGGCGCTCGTGGCCGGCACGGCCGGCAACTGCGACGAAGGGACCGAACTAACGTTCGTCACCCCGGTGGCGGGCGTGAACGCCACGGGCGTCGTGGACGGCGACGGCCTTTCGGGCGGCAGCGACGCCGAGACGACCGAGCAACTGCGATCGCGTTTCCTGCTCCGGCTGCAGGAGATCCCGCAGGGCGGCGCGGTGGCCGACTACAAGCAGTGGACGCTGTCGGTGGCGGCCGTCACCCGCGTGTGGGTGATGAAGGCCTGGATGGGTCCCGGCACCGTCGGCGTGATGTTCGTCTGCGACGGGCTGGACCCGGTGGTCCCGGACACGGACAAGGTGGACGAGGTGCAGGCGTATCTGGACAGTGTCGCGCCGGAGACCGCCGATGTGATCGTGTTCGCGCCGGTGCCTGACCCGTTGAACCTGACTATCGCGGTGACGCCGAACACGGCCGCCGTGAAGGCCGCCGTGGAAGCGTCGCTCGAAGAGCTGATCCGCCGCGAATCGGAGCCGGGCGGCACGCTGCTGCTCAGCCACATCCGCGAGGCCATCAGCCTGGCGTCCGGCGAGGACGACTACACGCTCACGACGCCGGCGGCGAACGTGACGTCGGCGGCGGGCCACCTGATCACCCTGGGGACCATTACGTGGGCATGAGCGCGGACGGCTGGAAGGAAGCGCTCAAGGCGCTGCTCCCGCCGGGGCGCGCCTGGACGCGCGCGCCCGGCACGGTCATGGACCGGCTGCTCGGCGCGCTCGCGCAGGAATACGCCCGGCTCGACGCACGCACGGACGACCTGCTGCGGGAGACCGACCCGCGCACCACGTCGGAGATGCTCGCCGATTTCGAAAGGGTTCTGAAGCTGCCCGACCGGGACGCGCCGGCGGACCAGACCGCCGGGGAACGGCGCGACGCCGTCGTGGGGAAGCTGACGGCCAGGGGCGGGCAGACGGAAGCGTATTTCATCGCCGTCGCGGCCGCGCTCGGATACGACATCACGATCAACACCTTCGACCCGTTCACCTGCGACTCGGACGTGGACGGCTACCTGTTCGACGACGACTGGCAGTTCGTGTGGGAGATCATCGGCGCGGCGCTGAACGTCCGGACGCTGCGGACGGGGCGCGGCCGCTGCGGCGAACCGCTGCGCACCTGGACCGACAACCCGCTGGCCCGCGCGCTGGGACGGATCATGCCGGCGCACACCGTCCTGCTGTTTCCGGAGGAAAGCTGACCATGCATCGTATCGACGGAGCCGGAAATATCAGCGGGCAGTTCACCGACGGCGACCCGACGACGGAGACGCCGGCGACCGTGATCACCGCCGCCTGGTGCAACGACATCCAGGAGAACCTGCTCCACGTCGTCGAGGAGGCGGGGATCGAGCCGGAGAAGGGCCGCGCCGAGGACCTGCTCGACGCGCTGGACGCGCGTTACATCGGGAACCGGTCGCTGACGGGATCTCCCGTCGAGGCGGATTTCGCGGCGAGCACGTCGGAAGTGGACCTGGTCCGGTTCACGGTCCCGGCGAACGACCTGGGCACCGGGCGCAAGATCCGGGTCAAGATCATGTGCACGTCGTCGACGCCCGGCAGCCCGGCCGGCGCGACGGTCCGGCTCAAGTACGGCGGCACGACGCTGGTCACCCGTGCGTATACGCCGGCGGGCGGGAACACCGACTCGGCGTTCGTCGTCGAGGCGGAGCTGGCCGCCAACGGCAGCGCGGGCGCGCAGTTCGGAACGCTGGCGCTCGACTACCGGGACGTGTCGCAGCCGGTTTACACGATCACGCAGTTCGACGCCGGAGCGTCGACCGAGGATTCCACGCTGGCCAAGGATTTCGCCGTCACCATCCAGCGGAGCAGCGCCGTGGCGGGCAACGTGATCAAGCGCAAGTTCTGGCAGGCGGAGAGGGTTCGCTGATGCACCGGGCGGACACCACAGGGGCCGTTGCCGGGCTGTTTGTCGACGACGACGCGGCGTCGGGCGTCCGGGGCGCAGATCTCGACGCGGCGGCCGCCAACGACTGGCAGGAAAATATCTGCGCGTTCATCGAGCGCGAGGGCACGGGACTCGTGAAGGGCCGCAAGCAGGATCTGCTGGACGCCCTGGACCATGCCTACGGGGTGAAGCCGGTCGAGGGATTCGAGCTGGACGGCGCCACGGTGCAGGTCGTGAACACGACGACGCCCGGGGAGATCGTCCGGTTCACGGTCCCTGCCGATACGCTCGCGCCGGGCCGGCGCCTGCGCGTGCGCGCGATCGGGGAGCGGACCAGCGGCGCGGCGGTCTCGTTCGCCGTCCGGTTCGGCAGCCCGTCGAGCGCGCCCGTGGCGCTCGCCAACGCCGGAGCCGGAGAGGCCGGCACGACCGGCTGGCGGCTCGACGTGGAGATCTCGGCGACGGAGTTCACCGGGCAGGTGGTCGTCCTGGCGCGGCTCAAGATCGAGGGCACGAACACCTACTCGGAGATCGAGGCCGCCTACGCGGCGGACCTGACGGACGATCTGGACGTGATCGTCACGGCGGCGATGGCGACGGCGTCGCCGTCGGTCTGGACCAAACGTCGGCACTACTCAGCGGAGTTAATCTGAAATGAAACGAATCGACACCGTCTACCGCGAAGAAGACCTGTTCGGCACCGGCAAGGACGGCTTCCGCGAGGGCGTTATCGAGAGCGGCGTGAAAGCCACTCGGCTCGGGGCCGACTGGCCCAACGGCGTGCAGGAAGAGCTGATGAAGATCATCGAGACGGCGGGCCTGACGCCCGACGGCGATGACAACGGGCAGGTGCTCAAGGCGCTGACCATTCTGCTCGGCCGCCCGGTGGACATGTTCCCGGCGATCACCGCCAACCGGATGTTCGCCGGCACGCTGGTGGCGAGCCCGGCCGCGAGCACGATCCGCGTGGCGGCCGACAACCGGATCGTCGTGGGCGGCTACTGGTTCGCGCCGGTCGCCAATCTGGACCTCGCGGGGCTCGCTATCTCGTCGAGCGGCGGCGCGTATCTGCACCGGACCGGGTTCGACGGCGACGGCAACCCGACCTGGGCGGTGATAAACGGCGCGGCCGACGGCGCGGCCGAGTTCACCTGGTCGGCCGGAGTCCGCACGCTGGTGAACGGCGACAAGTTTTTCCTGTGCAACTGGGCGACCGACGGCGCGGGCGTCGTGACGCTGACGAACAAGGCGCAGCCGCTCACGGACGACGCGCTGGCGATGCCGATCGGGATACCGGTGCCGTGGGTCAAGAAGGGCGCATCCGACGCGCTGCCCGCCAACTGGCTGGCGCTCACGGGCGGGACGGTGGACGAGCCGAGGTCGCCGTTCGACGGCGCGACGATGCTGACCATGACCAGCAAGTTCGCGCGCGGCGCGGCAGCGGCGGCGGTGATCGCCAGCACGCCTTCGGGCGGGGCTGACACGCACGATCACGGCGGCGACACGGACACTGCGCCATATGTGACCACAACGGGCTACGACGTCGCGCAGACGACACCGTCGATCAACGGCTCGGTGGCGAATCATTACGACAACGTCCCGACGCTGCACAAACACGACATCGATCCCGACGGCAACGTGCCGGCCTACCTCGGGTTCCAGTACGTGATGCGGATTTACTGAGCGAGAACAAACCAAGGAGACACCATGCCGAATTACCAACAGACCGCTATCGAGATAGAGCCGGGTTCCCGGATCGGGATCGACTGCCGCAACGCCTGCAAGGTGGTCGTCCACCTGTGGGGCGAGGGCACGGACAAGGACGACTGGAACAACGGCGCGGTGGCGCTGAAGGCGTCCGGCGTGAACCCGCGCCAGTCGTCGAGCGGATTTTCCGGCGAGGAAGATCCGGAGGCGGCGCTCTACGCGGCCGACAAGGACGCGCTGTGGGGTCCGTTCCAGACGGGCGGCACGGACGTGTCGTTCGACGGAACGAACGTGGCGAGCCTCACTCTGAAGGAAGACGTGCTGCCGCCGTTCCTGCTGCTCGAGGAGTCGGGGCTTGACACCGGGCACAAGATCTACGGGACCGTCACCGTTTACCCCAAGAAAGACTGACAACACACCGGCAGGGCCGGAGGAGAGACACATGTTCAAACGAGATTCAAAGCCGCTTCGATTCATCCTTGCCGCGATGTTCGCGGCCGGACTGCTGGCGCTGCCGGCGGCACCGGCGTTTGCCGGGCCGTTCTGGTCGACCGGAGATTCCGTCACGGTCCACGTGGACGGCACGTTCAAGTCCAAGGGCGCGTGGGACAGCGGCACCACCTACGACGCGCTGGACCTGGTGACCGACTCCGGCAATTCATGGGTGAGCCGCGTCGACAACAACACCAACCACGCGCTGCCGACGCTGCCGACGACGTCGAATGCCTACTGGCAGTTGCTGGCACAGAAGGGCGCGACCGGTTCCACCGGGGCGACGGGCAGCACCGGCGCGGCAGGTGCGGACGGTGCCGATGGCGCTGACGGGACCGACGGCGTCGGCGTCCCCGCCGGCGGCACGACCGGGCAGGTGCTCAAGAAAACGGACAACACCGACTACAACACCGAGTGGGCGGACGAGTCGGGCGGCGGCGGTGGCGTCTCCACCGGCGACCTGTTCCAGGGCTATGTCCCGGCGCTGGGAGCCAAGTGCAACAGTGCCAGCCCGTCGAACGTCGCGTCGGCGCAGGTAACCGTGTCGGTGTCCGGTGCGACGGCGACGATCACCTCCGACACCGATGTGCGGCCCTACATTCACAAATACGCGGTGATCGGGACCTCCGGCCAGTCGGGCAAGGCCGCGCTGGTCACGGTGGTTTCCAGCGACGGACTCACGATCACGGCGACCAACGCGGGCGGCGATAATCCGCTGGCGACCGATGCGGTGGCGGCGCAGCTCGTCCTCTACGGGCAGCCTTATTCGCAGGGCGGGGACGCCACATGGGGTCCCGCCAGCTACACGGTACAGGACCCGGTGACCTCCGGCGTGATCAACGTCGTGATCCGGGGCGGCGCGTGGACCGGACCCATGTGGACAGCAGGGGAGTGGTATACGGGCGGCGGCGCCACCGGGTTCGCAACCATGGCGAATACCAACGGCCCGGCGAAAATCTACGGGATCAGCGGGCATCTGCTGGTGACAGACGCCTGGTATAAAACCACGCTGGCGAACAACACCACCGACCAGCTGATCGTCACCATCGACGCTTCCGCCTACACGCAGGCGGACATCGAGTTTATCGCGGCGGAAGATTCGACCACGAACCGGAACAGCGTCAATAACCGGTATCTGTTCTACGACACGACCCACCTGGTAGGGGTCGGGCTGGCCGGGGCGCTGGCGCAGGGCGATCCAGGCGTCACCTACGGCGGCGGCAGCGGCATGAACGGGACCAGCTTCGAGCTGAAGCTCACCAGCACGAACACCGGTAACAACCGCACGATCTGGTACCGCGTCAGCAATATGGTCAAGAGGTAGCGGTTGAAACGTCTGCTCCCGCTGCTGCTGGTGTTCGCGGCCGCCTTCGCTGGCGGCGGCTGCGCCGGGCCGATTCAAACGGACTGCTGGCACGGGGTGATTGCCGAGGCGCGGGAGCTGCGCGTCCACGGTGCGATCGGCGACGGGCAGTGGGAGCGGATGAAGGACCTGCACGGCTCGGCAGATGCCGGCCGCTGCGAAGAAGGCCGGGAGATCGTGCGCACCGCTGTGCCGCAGCCCCGGCCGTCACGGCCAGCCAGAACGGCCCGGGGCGTCGAACGCACGGGCTGCCGGGGGAGCATCTGACATGACCGAAGCGCAGTTCGTCGACGGGCTGATCCGCGTGGGTGCGGTCGTGCTGGCGATATGTTTTGTAACCGGTTTTATCGTCCACAAGTGGGACGGAGACTGAACGGTCCTTGAAAACTGAAAAGATGCGGCCGGGCTCCGTGCGCTAACACGCAGCCCGGCCGCCCTGACCCACGGTAATGACACCGTGAGCTTCGGGCCGAGGCATCCCGCCGCGTACGCAGCGCGGGATTCCTAGCCCAGAAAGATCACCTATGTCTAAGCCGATTGTTCCGTGGTTCGGCGGCAAGCGCCGCCTCGCGTCGCAGATCCTGCCGATGTTCCCCGAGCACACCTGCTACGTGGAACCGTTCGCAGGCGCGGGCGGCCTGTTCTTCGTGAAGGAACCGAGCAAGGTGGAAGTGCTGAACGACCTGAACGGCGAGCTGGTGAACCTCTACCGCGTGGTGAAGCACCACCTGGTGGAGTTCGTCCGGCAGTTCCAGTGGGCGCTCACTAGCCGCCAGATCTTCGAGTGGGCTCTGGAGACGCCGCCCGAGACGCTCACCGACATCCAGCGCGCCGCGCGGTTCATCTACATCCAGCGGCACAACTTCAGCGGGATACCCATTTCAAGGACCTTCGGCGTGAGCGCCGAGCGGCCTCACCGGTTCAACCTGACGCGGCTCGAAGAGGACCTCTCCGAAGCCCATGTAAGGCTGGCTCAAACGACGATTGAATCGCTCGACTGGGCCGCCTGCGTGAAGCGTTACGACCGCCCGACGACGCTGTTCTACCTCGACCCGCCGTATCTGGGTTTCAAACAGTATGGCCTGAACTTCGGCCTGGCGCAGTTCCGCGAGATGGCGGCGCTGCTTTCCGGTATCCAGGGCAAGGCGGTTATCAGCGTGAGCGACGTGCCGGAGATGCACGAGGTGTTCAAGGGATTCCGCACAAAGCGCGTGCGGCTGACCTATTCGGCCGGAGCGAAGTCCGGCAAGGCGAAGCGCGGCACCGAGCTGGTATTCCTGAACTGGAAGCAGGGGCCGTCCGGCCGGGGCGGCCGCAAGCGGCGACTGGACGGGAGTCCACAGGCGGCGGTAGGTTGAGCGGCATGGGAACAGTCTTTGAAGGGCGCGGGAAATTGGACCGGCGGTATCTATTGCTGGTGCTCGTCTACATTGGCCTTGCGATCGGATACTGGTGGATCGATGCGGGCCTCTGGTCGATCGTTTTCGTGGTGTTGGCGGCATACGTAGATTTCACGGGCCGCAAGGCCGCTGAACTGCGCTCGCCATGGAAGACCTGGCACCTGTTGGTGGTGGCCTATTTCGCAACGGTCCTGTTTGCCAAGGGGATCGAAAAAACGGATGCCGAGAAGCGGGCGTTCGATGTTCTACCGGCGGTCATGAAACGCGATCCGGTAAAGGTGGAAACCGCCCTATCCAAAGTGCGATCCTATAGCGTCGTCAAGAACCTTGAATGGGACGCCGAGGCCGGGCTGGTGACGGTGACACTCGACCATCCGGGCAAGCGCCGGGACGATTACGCCGAAGCGGTATGCCGGGACTTCCGGAAGGCCGGTGCGGACACGGGTATCTCCGTCATCGTCTTGGGTATCCGACCGGGTGGGTTCCCCGAACCGGTAGGCCACGCGATCTGCGCCCTTCTGAGAGACCGGTAAAGGCCCGCTGCCAACTTAGGTGATTCTGGCAGCAAAGTGATTCCGTGCTGCCAAGTGCCGCAATTTTTACATAGATGGCGCGTTAGGCACCTTCGGGAAGTGGGGCGGTCTCAAATTAGGTGAGCGGCCCAGCCGGTCTCACCGGAGGCGATTCCCCGGTCTCAAGTTAGGTGGCGCGTTACACAGACTATCTGTAAAGACAGGCCCGCAAACCGGCCGCGACAACGGAAATTCTACTTACGGTATCCAAAAAATGCACCAATAAGCGATATAACATATTGATATTACTAATGAATAAAACAGTGTCACTCCATGACACACATATGACTTACGGTATATCTATCGGCGGCACACATGGAAGGTGCAGCCGGGTAGACCGAAACCTCCTTCAAGAAGGAACGCCATCATGGAAGCAGCACTGAAGATCACGCACAACGACACCGCCGCCGCAAGGCTCTCGGCTATCGGACAGGGTTCCGTGGAAGACCGCGCGCACGCGGCCGTGGAACTGCTGCTGCGCCGCTCAAGCGGCAAGCGGCTGATGGTCGTCGGATTCTTCTCGACGGAAAAGTTCCGCCGGGCGTTCCGGGCGGCGTTCGAATCGCTTGCCGGTCCGGAAGACCGCCTTGTGATCGAGAACGCAAAGAGCCGCCGGGTCCGCGGACTGGGCGACGTGGCCCGCCGCGCCTGGCTGTATGGCCGGCTGGGTGCCTGCGCCACGGTGATCGAGGCCGGACGGGACGAAACCGCCGGTCACATTATCTCCGAACTGGGCGCGGTCGTGGCGACCCACAATGTGCCGGTAGTGCTGATCCCCGGCGAGCATCTGGAGACGGAGCTCTCCAACGGCTGGCGGGTATCGTTCCTGTGCCACCAGGCCGAGACGAACCCGGCGCATCTGATGCCGGAGCAGATTGAGCGCGTTCCGGTGAAGCACGATGACGCCGGTTCGCAGGCAGGGCCCCGGGCGCCCGAACTCAAGCTCGCCCCCGACGCCGCGAACAGTGCGGACGGCATGGGCGGCCTGATGTCGGGCGGCGGCTACGGCGTCCCGCAGCTGGGGCTGGGGTTCTGAGCGCCCGGTCAAAAGGAAAGTTTCAGGGTTACGGTTCCTTCTTCAAAAGTCCCTCTTCTTAGTCCCTCAGTGGCCGTCCCACCCGGCCATCCCGCCCCTCCCCGGTAACGGGGAGGGGCTTTCTTTTGCCAACCCCCCGGAGTTCTTGGGGAATTCCGGCGGGTTGACTTGTGAAAACAGGCACGGGTATAGCCCCGGACCTTTGGGGCTATACAGGCCGGAGCAAGCATCCGTCCCCCAGGGCTCCGGCGATACAAGAAAACCGAACGAGGAGTTCACTTAAAATGGCCAAGGCGACCACCGCGCGCAAAACCCAAACCCAGGCGTCCAACAAGAACGCCGCCGACATCGAAAAGCTGAAGCGCGCCGCCCGCGACGAGAAGAAGAAGCTCGGCAAGCTGGCGATTCTTCTGGTCGGCTGCAACGGAGCCATCGCGACGACCGTCCGCGTGGGTATCGAACTTCTCAAGCGCGGCCTCGTGGATCCCAACGACAAGCAGGGCATGCTCGCCCAGACCGGCACGATCCGGATCGGCGCGCGCGACAACCAGATCCTGATCAACGATATCGTCAGCGTCTCCGACTTCGACGACATGGTCGTCGGCGGCTGGGACATCAACAAGATGGACGCCTACGAAGCGGCCAGGTTCGCCCATGTGCTGGACCCGGCGCTTGTCGATCAGGTGAAGGGTGCGCTCAAGGGCCAGAAGGCGATGCCCGGCTACTTCGAGAACAAGTACGTCATGAACCTGAAGGCCGAGATCGGCATCAAGGCCAAGAACAAGCTCGAAGCCGCCAAGCAGATCATGCGAGACATCGAGAACTTCAAGAAGAAGAACGGCTGCGACCGCGCCGTCGTCATCTATGTGGGCTCGACCGAGCGCTACCACGAAGTCGCCCCGGTGCACCAGACGCTGGCCGCCTTCGAGAAGGGGCTGGCCGCCAACTCGCCCGACATCGCCCCGTCGCAGGTGTATATCTACGCCGCATTCAAGCTGGGCGTGCCGTACCACAACTTCTCGCCGTCGCAGGGCGCCGAAGTGCCCGCGCTGCGCGAGCTGGCCGCCAAGAACACCGTGCCGTTCAGCGGCAACGACGGAAAGACCGGCCAGACCTGGATGAAGTCGGTCATCATGCCGGGCTTCAAGGGCAAGGAACTCCGGATCGCCGGCTGGGCCTCCAACAACTGGATCGGCAACAAGGACGGTCTCGTGCTGGACGAGCCGGGCTCGTTCGAGACCAAGAAGAAGTCCAAGTCGAACCAGGCCGCCAACATTCTCGGCTACGAGATCGAGCAGCCGGTGCTCATCAGCTACTACAAGATCGCGGGCGACGATAAGCACGCCCTCGACCGTATCGACTTCAAGGGCTTCCTCGGATACCCGATGATCATCGATATGTCCTTCTTCTGCCGCGACTCGATCCTTGCCGCGCCGATGGTCATCGACCTGGCCCGCTTCCTCGACTGGGCGAAGCGCAAGGGCATGGGCGGCACGCAGGAGTGGCTGGGCCTCTATTCGAAGAGCCCGATCTCGCCGGCCGTGGGCGTACCCGTGCAGCACGACTTCTTCGTACAGCGCGAGAAGTTCGAGAACACGATCCGCGAACTCGTGGGCGCGCCGATCATCACCCACCTCGGAAACGAGTACTGGCAGCGCGGAAACTAAAAGGTTTCCGGCCCGTGAAACTCAGTGTTTCCGGGTTACAATGGGTTCGCTTCCCCCTTGAGGGGGGAAGCTGCCGCGAAGCGGCTGAAGGGGGTGCACCGGATCGGGCACCCCCACCCGCTTCCGCTGCACTTCAGCGGGTCTCCCCCCTCAAGGGGGAGAAAGAGGCGGAAAGTTTCGTCTAAATGGGCCGTTTCAGCGACAAATTCGAGCGCGGGGAGTTCACCCTCTCCGTCGAGATCACGATCCCCAAGGGGCCGGATCTCTCGAAGACGTTCGCCGAATGCGAGCAGTACGTCGCCCGGTTCGACGCGCTGAACCTGACCGATTCGCCGATGGCGCGGCTCAAGATCCATCCCGGCATGGCCGCGCACCTGCTCCAGAAGAAACTGGGCTGCGAGACCATCATCAACTTCGCCTGCCGCGACCGGAACATGATCGCCATCCAGTCGGACCTGTTCGGGGACGAGGCGCTGGGAATCCGGAACCTGCTGCTCGTGACCGGCGATCCGCCGAAACTGGGCGACTTCCCCAAAGCCAAGGGCGTCTACGAGTTCAATTCGGCCAAACTCGCCGAGGCGATCTCGCGGCTGAACCGCGGCGAGGACTTCGAGGGCGGCAAGATCAACAGGCCGACGTCTTTCCGGATCGGCGCCACGGTGAACCCCGCCGCCCCGGACATGGCGAAAGAGATCGCGCAGCTTCACAAGAAGATCGAATCGGGCGCCGTGTTCGTAATCTCCCAGCCGGTCTACTCGAAGAAGGTCATGGACCGCTTCGTGGAGGCGCTGGCGGCGGTGAAGGTGCCGGTCATTCTCGGCATCCTGCCGCTCAAGTCGCACAAGTTCGCCTCCGTGATGAACGGCAAGGTGCCCGAGATTTCGGTCGCCGAAGAGACGCTCAGGCGGCTGGCCGACGCCGGCTCGCCGGAGGCGGAAGCGAAGGTGGGTCTTGAGGTCGTCTGCGAGATCGCCGAACCGGTGCTCAAGCGCTTCCGGGGCCTGCATGTGATGCCGCTCGGCAATGTGAAGAACGCCATCGGCGTGCTGGACCGGCTGAAGGTCTAGCGGTTTAGGGTTATGCCAGGCTGGTCCGGGACCGGTTTAACGGCCAGTGCTCAGCTTTTTCTGCAGTGCTTTCAGCTCTTTCAGGGCTTTCTGTTCGGCCTTGGAGTCGCCTGCCTGACCGGCTTTCTTCGTATTGGGGCCGGGGGATGTCTTTTTCGTTCCATCGGGGGATTTGGCTTGCGCCTTTTTCAGGTTCACTTCGATCAGTGTCCTGAAGGTCTTGTCGTTTTCTGTTCTTCCGGTCGCCAGTTCCAGCTCTTCCATCGTCCGGTAGGCATCCTCGCCCCGGCCGAGCCTCGCCAGGGCCACCATTTTGTTGATGTAGACGGTCGAGTTCTTTGGACTCAGCGCATGCGCCTGCTCAAGAATCTCGAGCGCTTCCTCAAATTTCTGCTCTCCGATCTTTGCGGAGGCAAGGTTGCTCATGACAGCTACGTTGTCCGGACTTAATACGAGCGCTTTCTGGTAGATGGATTCGGCCTTCTCGTAGTTCTTCGCCTTTTTGTTCATCGCCCCCCAGTTCAGGTAGAGGTCGGTATTCGGCGGGAATTTTTTCTCGCATTCCTCGAACAGGGCGTCGGCCCTGGCGAACAGTACTTCCTGTATTTCGACTTCCGTGATTTCCAGGCAGGCGTCGTTTCCGTACCCCTTATCGACGGCTTTCGTAAGCAGGTCGAGCCGTTCTTCGGGATTGCCCTTGTCACCCATCCGCTTGGCGAGATTGAAATAGGGTCTGGCCGAATCCGGATTGCGTTCGATATCGGCCCTGAGCAGCGTCTCCGCGCTCGACCATTCGCGGTTCCGCATCAGGGTGACGGGAGCGAAACAGGCCAGCGCCAGCGACCACGGGATCAGCGCCTGTGCCGGTTTCAGTTTGCCGTTGTGGACCAGATAGCCGAGTCCGCCGGCCGCCAGCCCCGCCAGTGCGACCGATGGCAGGTACAGGCGGTGCTGGAACACCAGCGCCAGGTTCAGGAACGAGCTCTCCACCGAATTGAAGGCCAGGTAAGACAGAACTGCGAAGGTCACGGCTGTGAAAGTCCTGCGTTTGCTGATCAGGTACGCGACCAGCCCAGCCCAGGCCGACCAGGCGGCCAGGGTGACCGGCGGCGACACCAACGAACGGGACACTTCGGTGGAATAGTCCAGGATCAGCCGGTCCGGCAGCGGCAGGGTCCAGAGTGAAACGTAGTGCCACAGGACCCGGCCCTGGGTGTAGATCCGTTCGAGCGAATTGAAATCCCGGTTCGGCAGTATTTCCAGTGACGGCGCGTTCCCGGCCGAGCGTTGTATGTACAGTGCGTAGATGGCTGCTGGAAGCGCAACCATGATTGCGATGACCACCCAGTGGACTGCCCGGCGGGGCAGATCGGACCGGTAAAGCCATTCGTACAGCAGGATGACCAGTGGCACCGTCGCGGTGATCTCTTTCGAGCCCATTCCGAGCGTGAACGAGACGAGGATCAGCAGCGGCCAGCCGCGTCCGCCGGTCTCCCGCCATTTCAGCCAACCCCACAGGGCGATGACCGAGAAAAGCGCCGCCATTACCGTCATCCGCTGGACCGAATAACTGACGGCCGCCGTTTGCAGGGGGTTCAGCGCCCACAGTGAGGCGCCCATGAGCGAGACTCCGCGACGGAGTTCCAGACTCCACTTCCGGAAGTGGATCCCCAGAAACGCCGAATAAAACAGGAATACCGAAACCGCCGCCGCCATGTGCAGGGCGATATTGGTTTTCAGATAAACCGCCGGATTGAGCTTTCCCGGAGCGGCGTTCCAGGCGAAGGTGAGATAGGCGAGGGGCCGGAATTTCGCGGGACTCCCCAGGAGAAGATTGACGAGAGGCTCCTTCTTCTCGAGCCATCGCCACAGGTGGCTGTTCTTGGCGATATTGGGCAGATCGTCCAGGTGAAAGTTGCCCGGGAAAACCGTCGACCAGCAGGCTCCGATCGCCAGCAGAAGCAGCGCCAGGCACGCCAGAACGAACCAGCGGTGCCGGAGCACTGAACCCGGTTCGGAAATTGACCCGCCTGCGGCGTTGACAGCTTCCGGGTCCTGTGGTCTATTCACCGGCGCTTGAGAGGTATTTGATTCCAATGAGTACACCCGTAAACGCACATATTACCGGAGTCGTCTGGAAGATCGTCGTCAAGGCCGGCGACAAGGTCAGTGAAGGCCAGGAGGTCGTCATCCTTGAGTCCATGAAGATGGAAATGCCAGTCGAGGCTCCGTGCGCGGGGACCATATCGAAAATTCTCGTGAAAGAAAACGATTCGGTCAAGGAAGGCGACCCGGTCGCCGAAATTGACTGAAATTTAATACGGATCACAGGAAGGGCCAGTTCCGGGACCGGGGCTGGCCTTCCCTTTTTCCGGCAGCGCCATAAACCGCATAAACCCCTTCGAGTGTTGGCGCCGGAACCGGTATAATGGGCCCACATGGTCCAGGTACCCGAATCGCTCCCCCAGCCGCCGGTGGTCGTGCCCGTCTTTGAAGACGGGCCGGGCGTGTTGCGGCTGGTTGAGGCGCTGCTCGGAGGCACGCTTCATCCCGGCGCTTTCATACTGATCGATTCGTCCGTCTCCGAATGGATCTGGCGGGACACGCTGCCGGAAGTGGAACGCCGGGCCGGGGCTTTCGGGATCGGCGTCGTCACCCGCCGTCTCGAAGCCGGGCGCTTCAATCACGGATGGACCCGCAATCTTGGCGTCGCACTGGCGAGCGCTCCCTATGTCGCACTGTTTTCCCAGGATGCCGTGCCCGAGCCCGGGTGTCTGGAACAACTGGTCCGGCGGATCGCTGCCGACCAGCGGCTGGCCGGCGTCTACGCACGGCAGCTTCCTTTTCCCGGCACTTCGGAGCCGGTCCGCCGCCGTATCGAGGCGCACTATCCGGACCAGATACCTCGGTCCGGAAACGGCGAAGGCGCCCCAAGCGGCCTGGTCCGTTTCGACAACGTGGCGGCGGTAATCCGGACGAAAGCCTGGGACGAAATCCAGTTCCCCAACGTCGAAATCGCCGAGGACCTCGAATGGGCGAGGGCGCTCTCCGCCAAAGGCTGGACATTCGCCTACGAACCGGGCGCGCGGGTCCGCCATGCGCACGAACTGTCGGGGCGCCACGATTTCGACCGGAACCGGAAGCTTCACCGCCTGCTTGCCCGCAACTACGGCGTGCGGACGGTCGCGTCGCTCGGAGCGGCGATCCGGGAAACCCTCGGACTGATCCGCAAGCGCCAGCACGCGCCCGGCGAAGCGGCGAGCGAGGTATTCGGCCAGTATCTGGGCGGCCTGCAGGGCGAGCTGGATAAACTTCTGGCCGGACCGGGGGCGGCCACCCGGTGAAAGTGATGCTGTTCATCCACCAGTTCCGCAACCCGTCGGCCGGCGGAACGGAAGTGTATGGCCAGACGCTCGCCCGTGCGCTGGCGCGCCACGGTGCCGGGGCGGTCGTGGTCAGTGTCGAACACGACCCGGCGAAGCCCGACTATTCGTGGTCGGATGCCGGCGTGAGCGGAATCCCGGCCCGGTTTCTCAATACGCCCGAGCCGTCGCGCACCGGTTTCGACAGCTACCACGACGATCCGCTGACCGACCTGCGGATGACCGAGCTGGTCCGGCGCGAAAACCCCGACGTCCTTCACATCCTGCATCTGTCGGGGCTGTCATCGGGCTGGCTCGAACAGATTCCCAGACCGGGGCCGTTTGTCGCGCTGACCCTTGCCGACCACTGGCTCTACTGCGCGCGCGGTCAGCTGCTCGATTCGGACCTGCGGCTCTGCACCGGTCCCGAAGCTGCCAAGTGCGCCGGGTGTCTGGGCTTCTCGCGGCCGTTCTCGGGCGCCCGGTCGAGATGGGAGAGCGGCACCGCCCGGGTCGATAACCGGTGGCTGAAACTGTCGGGGGCGCTGGGACGCGTCGATCTTTTCGTCTCTCCGTCACGGGACACCGCCGACCGCCATGTGGAAGAAGGTCTCGTTTCAAGGGACCGGCTGGTTATCCAGGACTACGGATTCGAACTCCCGGCACAGGAACCAGCGGTGAAAACCGGCCGGCGGCGGATCGGTTTCATCGGCACGCTCATGCATTCCAAGGGCGTACATGTCCTGCTCGAGGCGTTCTCCAGGGTGACGGCGCCGGAACTTGAACTTCACCTGTTCGGAGAGTGGTCGGATTACCATGAGCGCAAGGGTTACCGGAAAGCCTGCGCGCCGTGGCTCGAAGACCGGCGGGTCACCGATCATGGTCCCGTCCGTCATGACCGGATCGCCGGTGAACTGGAAAAACTCGACCTGCTCGCGGTTCCCAGCATCTGGCCGGAGAACTCCCCGCTGGTGGTCCACGAAGCGTTCCAGGCCGGAGTGCCGGTGATGGCCAGCGGCATCGGCGGTCTGAACGAACTGGTCCGGCCGGGACTGAACGGCTGGCTGGTTCCGCCGGGAGACTGGCACGCGTGGGAGACGGCCCTGACCGGCTGGGCGTCGGGCGCACTGCAGCCGGGTTCGGCGGCGGACGCGTTCCGGGTGCGCTCCATCGACGAGGACGCCGAATCCCTGATCCGGCTCTACGGGGGGAGGCGCCATGCCGCGTGAACGGATCTGCGTCGTGATGCCGGCGTTCAACGAAGCCCCCCGGATTCGCGCAGTCCTGTCGCGTATCCGTGAAGAAGCTCCGTTTGCGGAGGTCGTTGTCGTGGATGATGGCTCGTGGGACCACACGGGCGATCTGGCGGAAAGTCTCGGCGTGAGGGTCGCCCGCCACGGCCTGAACGCGGGCTACGGCGTCGCCGTCCAGACCGGACTCAAGTGGGCACTGCGGGACGGGTTCGACATCGCGGTGACCTGCGACGCCGACGGCCAGCACGACCCGGCGGAAATTCATACGCTGGTCGGCCAGATGCACGTCACCGGCGCGGATCTGGTGATCGGAACCCGCTACTCGAAAGAACGTCCGCGCTACGACACCTCGCTGGTCCGGAAAATCGGGGCCAGGGTTTTCGCCTGGCTCACCCGTACGCTGATCCGCCGCAACGTGAGCGACCCCACGAGCGGTTTCAGGGCATACGGCCGCCGGGCGATGCAGCTGGTGGCGAGCGACCGCTACCCCGACGACTATCCGGACGGGGACGCGATCGTCATGTGCCACCGGGCGGGGCTCAAAGTGGTCGAGACGCCGGTGGTCATGTACGGCTCGCCGCCCGAGAAGATTTCCATGCACGCGGGGCTCAAGCCGCTCTACTATGTGTTCCATATGACGCTGTCGATGATCCTGATGGTGCTTCGCCGCGACCGCCTGCCGGAGGACTCCCGTCCGTGACGGTTCCCTTTCCGCCGCAGGAGTTCCTGTCGGGGCTGACACCCCGCCAGACGGTCTTTGCCAGCGTCGTCGTGGTGGCGCTGCTGGGCACGGTGATCGAGCTGGTCCGCCGCCGCACGATGCGGATCGAATACTCCTGGCTCTGGATCGTCACCGGGTCGTCGCTGCTCGTCCTGATCTTCCGGTACGACTGGCTGCTCGATCTCACCCAGTGGATCGGGGCGGTGGACTCCACCAGCACGCTGTTTATCTTTTCCATCCTCTTTCTGGTGCTTCTGTCGATTCACTTTTCCATCCGGATCTCCCAGCTCACCAACCGGGTGAAGAACCTCCTTCAGGAGTCGGCTATCCTGCGGATGCAGATGGAAGAACTCCGCAAGAAGGACGACGCGCGCAAACCGGATTCCGACGCCGCCTGACGGCTGCGGACCAGCGACCACCCATGCCGACCGTATCCGACTCATTCCGCGATTTTACCATCGACCAGCTTTCCGCCATCCGGCAGCTGGAGGTGCGGGCCATGTTCGGCGGCTACGGGCTCTACGACGGCACGCTGTTCTTCGGCCTGCTGTGGGGCGAGAAACTGTTTTTCCGGACGGATGAGGCCACCCGGGCGCCGTATCTGGAAGCGGGTATGGAGCCGTTCTCGCCGGGCGGAGAGGTGGCGCTGAAAAACTACTACGAGGTGCCGGTCGATATTCTCGAAGACAGCGACCGGCTTTGCGAGTGGGCACGGGTGGCGGTGGAGGTCAGCGCACGGGCTCCGGTGAGACCGAAGCGGAAGCCGAAGCCAAAAAAGGCGGCGAAGCCGCCCGCCCGGAAGAAGCGGGCCAAACGATGAACCGGTACGGGGCCATGATCGCGCTGGCGTTTCTTCTAGGGTCAGGCCCGGAGGCCTTCGCCCGCAAGGCGGTGAGCAAAAAGGCCGAGGCGAAAGAGGAGGCCTGCGAACCGGAAACGGTCGCGGAGGTCACCTGCGCCCATGATTATCAGATGGGGCCGTGGGAGCCCGGTAAAGCCGAGATCAGTCTGTGCCGGCAGATTCTGAAAAGGGAGAAGCTGGATGCCATCAAGCTTTATTCGGCCCTTTGGACAATAGGACGGGCACAACCCGAACAGGCGAAGCGTTTCCTCCCGGAACTTCAGGCGCTGCTCAAGCGGCAGGTGAAAGCCAAGCTCAGAATTGACCTCGGGGACGGGACGAACTCTTCCCTGTGGGGAGTGGCGGCGGCTTTGGAGAAGATCGGGCCGCCGGCGGCTGCGGCGCTTCCGGATTTGAAGTCGGCCTATGGGCTGCAGAAAAAGGCCGGCGAGCGTGTCACTGTCGCGACAACCATCGCTGCCATCAGTCCCAGTGCCGGACTGCCGCTGCTGCTCAAGGAACTTCATCCTCCCGGACATCTCGAAGCGTTCCAGGAGTCGGAGACGGGATCAATCCTGTTCAATCTGGGCCGGTTCGGGGGGAAAACCCCGAAGGTAATGGCGACGATTTCCAGATACGTTCTGGATGGAGTCTGGTTCAATTCACGCGTGGCGATTGAGTCGCTCGTCATGCTGGAAAACCCGAAGGCCGTTCCGCATATCTCGGCCGGGTTTGGGTCCGGAAGCTGGCGGGTCGTGCTGGCGGCCGTGCGGGGGCTTGAAGCCTACGGAGCCCTCTCACTGCCTGAGGCGCCGAAGCTTGCCGCCGTGGCCACATTGCACTGGTCGAACCGGGTCCGGCTGGAGGCGGCACGGGTCTATCAGGAACTGACCGGGGAGGCACTTCCGGTCGCGGTCGCCAGATTCGATCCGCCTCCATGCCTGAAGGCGGACGGCCGTAATGCCTCCGTTCTGGTTGGCGGGGAAGAGATTCCGTTCCACAACTACTTTACGCCTCCGGAGGCGACGGGCGAGATGCCGCCTGACGGGGGTTTCCCGGAGATGGAACCCGCCCACTGGGCGAGGGTGCCGATCTATGGCGGCTGGACGCCGCTGCATCCGGTGGACGGGGCTGCGGACGAGATTCTCCAGCTCAAGCGGAGACCGAAGAACGAAATGCTGGAGGTGGCCACGACATACCCGGTTGCCGACAAGGGCTGGCTGCTGGGCTACAGTGGTGGTGAATGGGGCGGCCGGATCGAATGGCTGGACGCCGCCGCCCACGCAAACAAGGTCGTCTGGCGGGATTCGCGCCTGCCCGTTTATGACTTTGTCGAGACGCGAAACGGGCTGCTGGCGATCGGCGGTTTGAGCCACCTGACCGCCCAGTCCGGCGGCATCCTTCAGGTGATGGTCAGTCCCGAAATGAATGCGAAAGTGGTGCCCCTGGCCGAGCTTCCGGGCGATATCGTCGCCGTGGCAGTCAGCCGTGCGGGTAAACTCTATGTCCTGGCCGATCTGAGCCTCGACAGGCTGGTCCGGGACCCCGACTCCGACATCGCCACGCTGGGCGAGAACGTCTTCGAACTGGACCGGGACGGGCGGCTCCGGCTGCTCTCCTGCGAGGCGGACTGAGGTTATGGTGGCGGCACATAAACCGAGACTGGCGGTGTTCCTGACGGCGGTCAGTTTTGTTCTCACCGCCTGCTCGAAAGTTCCTGACGAACGGGTCATCTCGGTGCGGATCGACCCCCGGGCGCCGGACGGCGAGGCCTGGGATGTGTTCGGCGGGCCTCCGGACCCCTATGTCATCGTGGACGGCAAGACCTACCGGGGTTATGCCTGCGACAACTCCTTTAAATGCAGTTTCCGGGTGAAAGGGGCCCGCTGGTACCGGATCGAGGTCTGGGACAGGGACGAAGTCCGCGACAATCTGGCCGGCAAGGCCTGGTGCTGGGCCGGTCATGAATGCCAGGCCGGTTCGGCGACCGTCAAAGTGACGGACTAATGCAGCAAGACTGACAAAAGCTCTTGGCCTCCCGCCCGGGATGGGCTACTCAAACGGCCCGTTAGCAGGGCGTCTCGTTTCCTGTTCATGGAAGCGGCGCCCTCCACACCCATCCCGTTCCAGAGGAAGGACCCCGCACCGCCATGGCCAAATACAAGAAGCTCACCCCCCCGAAGACGGGCAGCAAGATCACCATCGGCAAGAAGAAGGAAGTGATCGTCCCCAACGATCCGGTCATTTCGTTCATCGAGGGAGACGGCACGGGCCCGGATATCTGGAAAGCGTCGCAGGTCGTGTTCGACGGCGCCGTGCAGAAGGCCTACGGCGGCACGCGCAAGATCAACTGGTTCGAGGTCTACGCCGGCGACAAGGCGAACGTGGTGTACGGCCCCAATACGTGGCTGCCGGAAGACACGCTGAAGGCGATCAAGGAGTACGTCGTCGCCATCAAGGGTCCGCTCACGACCCCGGTGGGCGAGGGCATCCGCTCGATCAACGTGGCGCTGCGCCAGGTGCTGGATCTCTACGCCTGCGTGCGCCCCGTGCGCTGGTTCGAGGGCGTCCCCGCTCCCGTCAAGGAACCGGGCAAGCTGGACATCATGATCTTCCGTGAAAACACCGAGGACGTGTACTCGGGCGTTGAATACATCTCCGGCAAGCCCGAGACGAAGCAGATCATCAGCTTCATCAACAAGATCAACGCCAAAAAAGGCGGCTCGGGCAAGAAGGTGAACATCGCCGCCGGTATCGGCATCAAGCCGATCACCAAGGCGGGGACCCAGCGGCTCGTCCGCAAGGCGATCCAGTTCGCCATCGCCAAGGGCAAACCCTCCGTGTCGATTGTCCACAAGGGCAACATCATGAAGTACACGGAAGGCGCCTTCCGCAACTGGGGCTACGAGATCGCCAAGAAGGAATTCCGTAACCAGATCGTCACCTGGGACGAGGTGCAGAAAGAGCACGGCGGAAAGATCCCGGCGGGCAAGGTGCTTGTCCAGGACGTGATCGCCGACAACATGTTCCAGCAGCTGCTGCTGCGGCCGTCCGAGTACTCGGTGCTCGCGACCCCGAACCTGAACGGCGACTACCTCTCGGACGCGGCCGCCGCGCAGGTGGGCGGTCTGGGTATCGCGCCCGGCGCCAACATCGGCGACAAGGCCGCCGTGTTCGAGGCGACCCACGGAACGGCCCCCAAGTACGCCGGCCAGGACAAGGTGAACCCCGGTTCCGTGATCCTGTCGGGCGTCATGATGTTCGAATACATGGGCTGGGACCGCGCGGCGCAGCTCATCAACGCCGCCGTGGAGCGGACGATCGCGAACAAGACCGTGACCTACGACTTCGAGCGGCAGATGCCGGGAGCGAAGCTCCTCAAGTGCTCGGAGTTCGGCCGCGAAATCGTGAAGAACATGGACGCCGTGATCGGCTCCGTTCAGGCCAAGAGCTGAAGGCCACAGAAAAGAGGAATGACGGTTATGGCACGCAAGAAGATCGGACTTATCGGCGGCGGCAACATCGGCGGGCAGCTCGCGCTGCTCGCGGCCCAGAAAGAACTGGGGGACGTCGTCCTTTTTGACATCCCGCAGACGGAGAAGATGACGAGCGGCAAGACCCTCGACATTCTCCAGTCGACGGCCGTCTGCGGCGAGACGGCGCACCTCTCCGGCACGACGGAATGGAAGGACCTGGAAGGGTCCGACGTCCTGATCATCACGGCGGGCGTGCCCAGAAAGCCCGGCATGAGCCGCGACGACCTCGTGAAGATCAACACCGGGATCATGACGGACGTGGCCAACAACGCGAAGAAGTTCTGCCCCAAGGCCTTCACCATTGTCATTTCGAACCCGCTCGATGCGATGGTCTACGTGTACCAGAAGATCACCGGCTTCAGCACGAAGATGGTGTGCGGCATGGCCGGTGTGCTCGATTCGTCCCGCATGGAGACGTTCATCGCCGAAGAGATGAAGGTCTCGGTGGCGGATGTGACGGCGCTCGTCATGGGCGGTCACGGCGACTCGATGGTCCCGCTCCCCCGGTTCACGACCGTGGGCGGCGTGCCGATCACCGAACTGCTCACGAAGGACCGCATCGACGCCATCGTGAAGCGCACGGCCGACGGCGGCGGCGAGATCGTCAATCTGCTCAAGACCGGCTCGGCCTACTTCGCCCCGGCGGCCTCGGCCATCAAGATGGCGGAAAGTTTTATCCGCGACCAGAAGCGGGTGCTGCCGTGCGCCGCGTATCTGAACGGCGAATATGGCATCAAGGGCTCCTTTATCGGAGTCCCGGCCGTGATCGGCGCGGGCGGTGTGGAGCGCGTGCTCGAACTGAAGCTCACCGCCGACGAAAAGGCGCTGCTCGACCGGTCGACGGGCCATGTGGCCGACCTGGTGAAGGCGACCGGGATCTAGGCGGTATCTGACCAGTTTCTCAGGGTATCCCCGGGGTTTTTGAAGGGGGAACGGGGGCGGACCGGTTTCGGGCCGCCCCTGTTTCGTTGACCGGAGGTGACCCTGACCGCCGCTCCCGGAACTGCCTGCAGAATCTGGCCGGTCGGCCAGTGCCGGTGGCCGCACAAATGGTCAGTCAGGGTGCCCCAAAATCTTGACTCCGTCGTCACCGCACGCAAGCGTCCCGCTGTATACTGTATACAGTTTCGGGACTGCTCCCGGGACGGGTAGACGGGGAAACTAAACAGCTAACGGGGGTCTGCAGCCGGTTCCCGCCGGGTCGCCAGCCTCCAGCCAATCGCCAACAGACACACGGAAGACAGAACGAAAGCCATGTCAGCTCACAATCCATCGATCGTCCCGGAAAAGAGTGAACGGTATTTTCTCCTGCGGCGCCTGCACGCGCTGACGGGAATCGCGCCGCTCGGAGTGTTCCTGCTCCAGCATTTCTACGCGCACGCCAACATCTTCTGGAGCGACTACTCCTGGAACGAGCACGGCGAGGCGATCCAGGCGATTCCTATTCTCCCGCTGATCGAGATCGGCCTGATCGGCGCGCTGCTGTTCCACGCGATCTACGGTTTCTACCTGACCTACGAAGCCAAGATGAACGCGTCCGACTATCCCTACCTGCGGAACTGGATGTTCGACGTCCAGCGCTGGAGCGGTGTGGCGCTTTTCGTGATGATCGCCGTGCACATCTACCACACGCGCTGGAACTACGTGGTGAACGGCGTCGAGCCCGACGCCCTCTACATGTACAAATACATCGGCGGCTCGACCTGGCTCGGGTTCATCCCGATGAACTGGTTCTACGTCGTGTTCAGCGTCTTCGCGTCGGTGCATTTCGCCAACGGCCTGTTCTCGATCCTCTGCAAGTGGGGCATCGCGATCACGGCCAAGGCGCAGAAGCTGGCCGCGGTCGCCTGCTTCGGGCTGTTTGTCGGCCTCGCCGGGATCGGCGTCGGCGCCTCGTTCATCTTCGGGTGGCATCAGCCCCGGGTCGGCGAAAAGAAGGAACACGCGAGCGCGGAAACCCCGTCGGTCGTATCGGGGCCGTCAGGATCCGTGGTGCGCTGAGCGCGCCGCAACTCAACCAAGGTTTCTTTCAAAGGAATAAGGAATAGGTCTCATGGCAGCGAAGTCAGGAACTCACGTCATCATCGTCGGCGGCGGTCTGGCCGGCCTCTCGGCCGCGCAGAAGGTCTGCGAGGCGGGCGGCACCGTGTCGCTCTTCTCCATCGTGCCGGTGAAGCGCTCGCACTCGGTGTGCGCGCAGGGCGGCATCAACGGCGCCGTGAACACGAAGGGCCAGGGCGACAGCCCCGAGCTGCACTTCAAGGACACGATCAAGGGCGGCGACTTCCTGGCGAACCAGAAGCTGCCGAAGCTGATGTGCGACGCCGCGCCGAAGATCATCTACCTCTTCGACCGCATGGGCGTGACGTTCAACCGCACGACCGAGGGCCTGCTCGACTTCCGCCGCTTCGGCGGCACGCTGCACCACCGCACGGCGTTCGCCGGCGCGTCCACGGGCCAGCAGCTGCTCTACGCGCTGGACGAACAGGTCCGCCGCTACGAGGCCGAAGGCAAGGTGGAGAAGTTCGAAGGCTGGGAATACCTGCGCCAGATCCTCGACGAGGACGGCGTCTGCCGCGGCATCGTCGCCACCTACATGCCGACCATGGAACTGCGGGCGTTCAAGGCCGACGCGGTCTGTATCGCGACCGGCGGCCCGGGCCTGCTGTTCGGCAAGTCCACCAACTCGTCCATCAATACGGGCGGAGCGGCCGCGGCGACCTACGCGTTCGGCGCCTGCTACGCCAACGGCGAATTCATCCAGATCCACCCGACGGCGATCCCCGGCTCCGACAAGCTGCGGCTCATCTCGGAGTCGGTCCGCGGCGAAGGCGGCCGTGTGTGGGTGTACAAGGACGGCAAGCCCTGGTACTTCCTCGAGGAGAAATACCCGCGTTACGGAAACCTGGTGCCGCGCGATGTCGCGTCCCGCGAAATCCACGACGTCGTCTACAACAAGGGGCTGGGCATCGACGGCAAGCCGCAGGTCTACCTCGATGTGACCCACCTGCCGAAGGACTACCTCGACACCAAGCTGAAGGCCGTGCTCGAGATCTACGAGAAGTTCGCCGGATTCGACCCGCGCAAGGTGCCGATGAAGGTGTTCCCGGGCGTCCACTACTCGATGGGCGGCCTCTGGATCGACGACAACCACATGACCAACACGCCGGGCCTCTTCGCCGCCGGTGAAGTGGACTACCACTACCACGGCGCGAACCGCCTCGGCGCGAACTCGCTCGTCTCCTGCATCTTCGGCGGCTACTACGCGGCCGAACGGATGATGGAGTTCCTGGCCAACCAGAAGAAGTCCGGCGACAAGGTCGCCGAGACGGTCTTCACGGGGGCCGTGAAGTCCGAGCACGACGAGTTCGAGCGGATCAAGGGCATGGGCGGCAAGGAAAACTGCTTCCGCATGCTGGACGAGCTGGGCGACCTGATGACGGAGAACGTCACCATCGTGCGCTACAACAACAAGCTCAAGGAAACGGACGTGAAGCTCCAGGAGCTTTCCGACCGGTGGAAGAACGTCGGCATCTCGGACAAGAGCGCGAACATGAACCGGGAAATCCTGTTCACGCGCCAGTTCAAGTACATGCTGTCGCTGGCCCGGGTGATCGCGCTGGGGGCGCTCAAGCGCGACGAGTCGCGCGGCTCGCACTACAAGCCCGAGTTCCCCGACCGCAACGACGACAAGTTCCTCAAGACCACGAAGGCGAAGTTCACGGGCCTGACGGAAGTGCCGGAGATCACCTACGAGGACGTGGACACGTCGCTCATGAAGCCGGTGGCCCGCAAGTACGACTGACGGGATACCGGACGGACAAGGGCAGAGTCTTTCAAGAGAGATTTTCAGGAGCCAGAGCATATGTCGCAGGGACACGATCACAGCCACGCAAGCAGCGCAGCCGGCCACGGAACGGGAAAGACCGTCCGTTTCAAGGTGAAGCGCCAGGACGACGCGAACAGCCCGTCCTACTACCAGGAGTTCGAAGTCCCCTACCAGGACGGGATGAACGTCATCTCGCTGCTCATGGAAGTGCAGAAGCACCCCCAGACGGCGTCCGGCGAGCAGACGACCGCGGTAAACTGGGAATGCGCCTGCCTTGAGGAAGTCTGCGGGTCCTGCACCATGGTGATCAACGGTCACGTCCGCCAGAGCTGCTCGGCCATCGTCGACCAGCTCGAACAGCCGATCGTGCTCGAGCCGATGACGAAGTTCCCGGTGATCCGCGACCTGCAGGTGAACCGCCAGCCGATGTTCGAGGCGCTGAAGCGCGTGAAGGGCTGGATTCCGATCGACGGCACCTACGACCTGGGGCCGGGCCCCCGCCAGTCGGACAAGGACCAGCACACGACCTACACGCTCTCCACCTGCATGACCTGCGGTTGCTGCGTGGAGGCCTGCCCGAACTACAACGAGAAGACCGGCTTTATCGGCGCCGCGGCGATCAGCCAGGCGCGCCTCTTCAACATGCACCCGACGGGCGAGCGCAACAAGGACGAACGCCTCGAAGCGCTGCTGGGCCACGGCGGTATCGCCGCCTGCGGCAACGCCCAGAACTGTGTGCAGGTCTGCCCCAAGGAGATCCCGCTCACGGAATCGATCGCCAAGATGGGCCGCGAAACGCTGCTCTACGAAATCCGCCGCTGGTTCGGCAGCTGAGCGGGCGGATTGTCCGATAAAAAACGGCGGGGATCCGAAAGGAGCCCGCCGTTTTTTCATTTATTGCTTTGAATTTCTTGTTAATATCGGTCGGCCCAGATGCTTGGTGTATATTGTGGAACGACCTCACTTAACCACACGGGGTTATAAGGATAATCATCAGGGCCCGGGAAAAGAGGCGAGGATTCGGCGGGGAACCTGGTGCTCAGATCCGCCACTCGAAGCTGACTGAATAATTCGATTGGGGTTGTTTCATCGAGCTCGGATTGATAGATGAGCGGGCTGTTGCCCTCCATGACCATCACTGGATATGCGGTTTTGGGGCCATTGATAACCTTTTCAAGACTGCCCGGCTGGCCGTCCCCTGCTTTCAACTGGTAGATTGAAACAAAATCACCTCTTGCGACTGAAAATATGATCCGGCTTGAATCGCTGGAAATGATGAAATTCGGAACATCATCGACTTCTTCAGGGTCGCTCAGCAAATCTTCGATTCGAACCGGGTCGGACTGGCCGTCCGATCTGGATACAAACAGATCGTAGGTGTCGCCCCCTTCATACATATAGTAGGCGACAAACTCTCCGTTTGGAGAAGAGGCGTAGCTTCTGGTTATCTCGCCATCGGCATCCCGGCTGATCTTCACGGGTTTTGATGCTTCACTCCCGCGCAGATCGACCGCCCAGATCGCATCGGCTGACCCGTAAAAAAGATGCGTACCGTCCAACGAGAAACTCCACGACCAAATTTCACTGTCATTAGAGCCGACGATACGTGCTACTGGCGCGGTGCCTCCGTTCAGATCGATCAAGTACAGATCTTTGTGATAGGAATCTAGGAATGCCGCCCGGGTCGAATCAGGAGAGAATATGAAATCTTCGGTTGTGTCTCTCACTGAGACGAAAACGGGATCCGAGAGGCCTGTCTCGCCGACTGTTCTGAGTATCATGCCGTGGGTGAGTGTCGTATACAGGAAAATCTTACCGTTAGGTGTGAAGCCTCCGATGAAACCTTGGTCAGGAGTGATCTGTTCTGGCACAGAGGGCACATCACCCGACAGGTCGACATAGAACAGATCGCTCCGTATTGGGCCACCGACGTCGCTCAAGATATCGCTTGAGAAGATGATGGAACCATCGGCCCCGACGGAAAAATCAAAGACGTCTCGACCATGCGGAAGCGCCGGTAATAGGTCATAGGGAATACCGGGAATACCGCCCTCTACATTGACCGCATACAGATGATCCCAGTTGCTCGTTTCCGGGCAGGCGATATAGACAATCCACCGGCCATCGGGGGTGAAACGGATCGGCTCCAAATAGCTCCCGCCCGTTGGAAGGAAAGTCTGAGCCACTTTATACAACAGGCTTGGGCTGCTGCTGCGGAGGTCCGTGATATACAGGCCGGCTCCCTGAGCGACTGTGCTAGTAAAAAGCACGGCAAAATCGCCGCCAGGGCTGAAATCAAAAAGGTAAACCATGTCATCCGGATTGACTGGATAGTTCCAGGTAATTTCTTTTCCCTCCCCGCCAGCCAGATAGAGGTACCCCATTTGTTCATAAAGCGGGAACGGGTAATCCGCCCGATCCCGTACCGTATACGCGACACTGAACGTCCCCGGTTCGGTCCTCGTCCCCGGTCCGCACGACGCGAGCAGCAGGCACACCAGTCCGGTCAGCGTCAGCCTTAGGCGCATATCAGTCCCTTCGAACAATTTTCGGAATGGTAGTTGCGTCCGGGGCAGAATTGAAAGGACGGGCGCTTTAACAGTTTTGCCCGCGTTATTGTATGAGATTTCAGTGCTTGGGCTTGAGCGGCGAGTCAGAACTGCGCTTGGGCGGCGCGTCGCCCTTGGAGCCGCCGCCCACATGGCCGAGGGTGTCCTTGATCCCTTTGCCCAGCCAGTCGAGGCCCGAGCCGCCGGAATCGTCATCGTCTTTCTCGGCAGGTTTGGCCGCGTTCGAAAGTTTCGCGGCCTTCGGCGGGGTGGCGTGCGGGGGCGGTTCGTCGGCGGGTTCTTTCGCGGATTCCTTCGCGGCAACGGGGCCAGCCGGGCCGGCCGGTTCAGCCGGTTGAGGCAGATGCGCGGCCGTGTGGGCGGCCTTCTCCGGTTTGGTGCCGGACTTTTCCGTCTTATCCGCTTTGGCGACGGTCTTTTTCTTGCCTGAGTTCTTTGTGGACGACGGGCTCTTTATGTCGCCGGTGGCGGGCTCCGCCGCGGCCGGCGCCGGTTCCGCGGAGACGTGAACCGGAGCGGCCGGCTCCGGCGCCGGAACTGCCGTGGTGGCGGGCAGCTTCGCCGCCGAAATCCTGCGCCAGGCGTACAGCCCGCCGCCCGCAATGACCAGCGTGACAAGCATCGCCACGGCCGCCGTTTTCCAGAGCGGGGTTTCGCGGGGCGGGGCGATCCAGCCGGGATCGGGCAGATCGATGTGCCTGGACGGTAACGGCGCAGCGGCTGGAGACGCTACCGCCGCGGCTGCCGCAACTGCCGGCGGCGCGGCCGGTACAATCCGGGGGATGGGCGGGTCTGATCTGCGGGTGCGGACCGCAGGCGGATTCGATGGGCCGGAGCTGACGGCCTGCGGCCGGAGCGAAATGGCCGGAGATTCAGGTGGCGGAGGAGGCGGCAGCGCGTCCGGCTCGTTGAAAGGCAGGGGCTCCGCGTCGTCGGGCACCTGCATCTCTTCGGAGGTGTCGCCGTCCAATAATTCCCCGTCGGCGGGTTCCGCTTCGTCGTAATCGCCGTCGGGCTCCAGAACGTCCGCTTCGCCGGGTTCCGCAGCCGGCGCGGAGGCGCTCAGAACCGTCAGCGCCGGCGCACCGTCGGGCGGCGGAGGCGGCGCCTCGGCGAACCATTCCGGGTAGTCGAAATCGGGAGTGCCGCTACCGGGAGTATCGATGCCGCTGTCTGCGCCGCTGTCTGCCGGAGCGGGCGCACTCGCGCGGGCGCCGGGACTGCTCCCGGCGTCGCTCCTGGCTGGGCCCGACGCTTGTCGCTCCATGAAACGCTCCGCGTCCTCCTCCCGTCCCTGACCCCCCGGTCACAAGGAGGACGCACTTGTCCACGTTTTAGTTTAATGCGTTCCGGCCCCGGCTTCTATGACATAAGCTACAGAAACCCCTCGGGATTTCGATAAATATTAACCCGGCTGTACCGGAATGATGCGGTTGGGGACGGCTGCCGACCGGTTGAAATGAGGCGGAGACCGGTCAAATGATCGCCCTCCATGCCCGTCCCCTCCCTCCGAATCCGTGCCCGCAACTCCGCCCCGGTCAATGAACAGGGCGGGTTCGTATTGTACTGGATGCTCATGTACCGCCGTCCCCGGTGGAACTTCGCGCTGGACCGGGCAATTGAGTGGGCCGCGAAACTGGGGAAACCGCTGGTCGTGTTCGAGGGCCTGCGCCTGGGTTACCCGTGGGCGAGCGAGCGGCTCCACAAATTTATCATCGACGGGATGCGGGAGAACGCCGGGGCGTTCGCAAAGTCCCCGGTCCACTACTACCCGTACCTGGAAACAGAGCCCGACGCCGGCAAGGGGCTCATCCGCGCGCTGGCCGCAGCAGCCTGCGTCGTCGTCACGGACGACTTCCCGGCGTTTATGATCCCGCACATGACGGACGCGGCGGCCCGTCAGTCGCCGGTGCTGCTTGAGCAGGTGGACAGCAACGGCATCCTGCCGGTGCGGGCGGCTGACAGCGTCTATCCGACCGCCTATTCGTTCCGGCGGTTCCTGCAGAAAAGTCTCTATCCGCACCTGATCGAACTGCCCGAGGCCGATCCGCTCAAGCGTCTCAGGCTGCCGCCGCTCAAAGTGTTTCCAAAAGAGATCGAAAAACGGTGGCCGCGCGCGACCCCCGAAATACTGAAGGGTGACGGTAAGTTTCTCGCCTCGCTGCCGATCGATCACACGGTGAAAGCGGTGGACACACCGGGCGGGTTCCGGGCGGCAGGCAAAGCGCTGGACGATTTCGTCAGCGACCGTCTGGCCCGGTACACCGAAGACCGCAGCGAGCCTGAGAAAGCGGGCGGTTCGGGGCTGTCGCCGTATCTGCACTTCGGGCACGTCTCGGCCCACGAGGTCATGAAGGCGGTCCTGGAGAACGGCGGCTGGAGCCCGCAGCGCCTCTCGGTGAAGGCGACCGGCGCGAAGGAGGGCTGGTGGGGGACGCCGCCCCCGCATGAGGCGTTTCTGGATGAACTCGTCACGTGGCGGGAACTGGGGTTCAACTTCTGCTCGAAACGGGACGACTACGACCGGTACGAATCGCTCCCCGCGTGGGCGAAGGCGACGCTCAAAAAACACGCCAAAGACAAACGGCCGGTGACCTACAGCCTGAAGCAGTTTGAACAGGCCGCCACCCACGACCCCCTTTGGAATGCCGCCCAGACGCAGCTCGTAACCGAAGGCCGGATGCACAACTACCTGCGTATGCTGTGGGGGAAGAAGATCCTCGAGTGGTCGCCGTCGGCGGAGGCCGCGCTGAAAGTCATGATCGAGCTGAACAACAGATACGCGCTGGACGGCCGCAACCCCAATTCCTACAGCGGCATCTTCTGGGTGCTCGGCCGCTACGACCGCGCCTGGGGCCCCGAGCGGCCAATTTTCGGAACCATCCGGTATATGTCGAGCGACAACACCGCCCGCAAGTTCCGCGTGAAAAACTATATCGAGCGGTATTCGCTGGAAACTTCAGGAACCGGGCAGGGGAAGCTGCTGTAGCAATTCAAAGATCTCGGTTAGTCTTTGGTACAAATGGGTAGAGGTATGAAGAAGAAATCTAGCGCCGTCCGCGACCCCGACATGCTGCCGGAATACGACTTTTCCGGCGGTGTCAGGGGCTACTACGCCAAGCGGATCAAGCCGGGCAGCAAGCTGGTGCTGGTGACAGAGCCGCAGGCGAAGGCGCGGCTGGCGGAGATACCGGGCACGTACCGGTCTGCCAAACCCCGAAACCGGTCGAAGTAAAACCTCCACGTTCAGCCCAAACAAAAACCCCCGCCTTTTGGGCGGGGGTTCCTGTTTAACGACCAGTGACCGGCCGTTGACCGGCCATTCCGTTCGCGGATTACGCGAAGAACGAGACGCGGGCGTTGGACACCACGATCAGCTCGGTGCCGTCGGGGTTCTTGCGTTCCTTGACGCGCGCCTGGCAGATGATCTCGGTGGCCGACTCTTTCCACATCTCGACCTTGATCGTCTCGCCCGGGTACACCGGCGACGCGAAACGGACCTTGATCGACTTGAACTTCTCGGGGTTGTTGTCGGCGAACGCCTCGATCGCAGCGCGGCCCACGTTACCGAACGTGCAGAGGCCGTGGAGGATCGGTTTGTCGAACTTGCCCATCTTCGCCATCATCGGGTCGATGTGCAGCGGGTTCTTGTCGCCCGACAGGCGGTACAGAATAGCCTGGTGGCCCATCGTCGGGTACTCGATCACGGTATCGGGGGCGCGGGCCGGGGCTTCGTTGCCCGGTTCCGGGCCCTTCTCGCCGCCGAAGCCGCCTTCGCCGCGGATAAACGCGGCGAACGTGTTCTTGAGAATCGGGGTGCCGCTCTCGTCCTTGGTGATCGCATCGAGCACCAGCAGCGCGCCCTTGCCCTTGTCATAGACGCCCGTGACCGTGCCGACGGTCGAGGTCTTGGCCTTCACCGGGAGCGGGGCCTTCAGAATCTCCGTGTACTGTTCGCCGTGCAGCAGCATCATCGGGTTGAAGGAGAGGCCGGGCATGCCCATCAGGCCGCCCATGGCCGGGAACGCCGGGACGACGCCGTAGGTCGGCATCACTTTCAGGCCGTTCTCGTAGGTGTACTGAAGCACCTTCTTCTTGTCGACCGGGTCCTGCTGGTATCCGACGCCGAGTCCGAGGGCGTACAGAATGATCTGGTCCTGATTCCAGGAAAATTCGACAGACTTCGTCTGGGCGCCTGTCACTTTGGCTGCATCAATAGGCATGGGCTGATCTCCTCCAGGAGTAGTTGTTGGGCCTGACCGCCCGCCCCATCAAAACACAGCGTGTTGACTGGCGAGTCAATCGGCGGCAAATAACTACCCCGGCGGACGGGTTTTGTAAAGCGAAACCGGCGCCGCCCCGATTGCCGCCACAGGAGCCACGAGATGTCCGAATTCTGTTTCCCCAACATGTGCGAACAGCTGGCAGACGCCTTCCCCGAGCGGACGGCGATCAAGTTCCGCGACCTGGAACTGACCTATGACGATTTCCGGGGCCGCTCACGCCGGCTCGCCAACTACCTCCGGTCCAGGGGGCTGGGGAAGGTCACCGAACGGTCGAAACTGAAGAACTGGGAGTCCGGCCAGGACCACGTCGCGGTCTACCTTTTTAACGGCAACGAATATCTGGAAGGGATGATGGGCTCGTGGATGGCCCGCTGCGCCCCGTTCAACGTGAACTACCGCTACGTGGCGGACGAGCTGGAATACCTGCTGAAAGATTCCAGGGCGAAGGCGATCATCTACCACGCCCGGTTCGCGCCGGTACTGGCCGCGGTGCTGCCGAAGCTGCCGGACCTGAAAGTCCTTCTGCAGGTGGCCGACGACAGCCACAACAAGCTGCTCCCCGGCGCCGTGGACTACGAAGACACGCTGGCCGTCTCGCCGGACACCAAACCGGACTGCACGCCGTCGTCGGAGGACCTCTACGTTCTCTACACGGGCGGCACCACCGGCATGCCCAAGGGCGTGCTCTGGCGGCAGGAGGATATTTTCTTCGCCGCCATGGGCGGCACGCTGCCGACCGGCCAGCGGCTCGACTCGGTGGCGCAGATGATCCAGCTCGCTAAGGGGCTGGGGCCGATGCTGCGGGCGTTTCCGTATCCGCCGTTCATGCACGGCGCGTCGCACTGGGTGGCGTTCACGACGCTCAACGGCGGCGGCACGGTCATCATCCAGGACAATCCCGACCGGTTCGACGCGGACGAATTCTTGAGCGTTATCGAGCGCGAGAAAGCCACCGTCACGCTAATGATCGGCGACGCTTTTGCCGTGCCGATCCTCGAGCAGATGGAAAAGAAGACCTATGACCTGAAAAGCCTGAAAATCCTGGGCTCCGGCGGCGCGATCCTGTCGCCCAAATACAAGGTGATGCTGCGGGAGAAGTTCCCCGGCACGATGGTGCGCGACGCCATCGGCTCGTCCGAGAGCGGCGCGCAGGGGATCGTGGTGGAGGGCAAGAACCCGGGCGACTCGAACCGGTTCCAGATGGACCCGCTCTCGGCCGTGGCGGACAGCGAACTCACGCGGCTGCTCAAGCCGGGCGACCCCGAGACCGGCTGGCTCGTGCGCAAGGGGCTCATTCCGCTGGGGTATCTGAACGACGAAGTGAAAACGTCCAAGACCTTCGTCACGATCGACGGCGTCCGCTGGTCGGTCCCCGGCGATCACGCCGCCTGGGACGCCGACGGCCTCGTGCGGGTGTTCGGCCGCGGCTCGCAGTCTATCAACACGGGCGGCGAAAAAATCTACCCCGAAGAGGTCGAGAAGGCGCTCAAGTCCCACCCGGCCGTCTACGACGTGGTCGTCGTCGGCACGCCGCACCCCAAGTGGGTCGAGCAGGTAACCGCCGTCATCCAGCCGCGAGGCTCCGAGCGCCCGACGCCGGAGGATTTCGCCGCGCACTGCTCCCAGCAGCTCTCCAAATACAAGCTGCCCAAGGCGGTGATCTACGTGGACGAGATGGTCAGGAGCCCCGCCGGCAAGGCCGACTACCGCTGGGCCAAAAAGATCGCGCTGGAGAAGCTGGGCGTGCAGGGGTAGGGCGGCGAGACGGGCACGCCAATGACATTTATATCAACCTCTCGTTCCCCATAAAACCGCCGTTTTGGCCCTAAATGGACCAAGCTGACCCAAGCTGGGCCTGGGACTGCGGTTTTCGCAGTTGACTCGAAAATCAGCCCTTTCAGGCGCACCCGGAAATGGACCAAGCAAAATATTTATCCTGAACCCTTCCGCGAAGTTGCGTGCCGTTTTCGCGTTAATACTGGATCGCGTTTTTAGGGCCGCTATTAATAGTGGGTGAAGGTAAGTCTCCATCCGGAGCCGGAAACCGAGGGCCCCAAAGGGCGTGAGGTAGTACGAAGCCGGAGGTGAGCTCAGGTCCGGGCGACCGCGATGAGCGGGCCCCGGATCCAGTGAAGTCCTTCCCGGTCGCGCCGCTGTCGCGTGGGTCCACCACGTGAGCAGGGGCGGAGTTCCCCGGAGAGGGCAGTAACTAACCCCCGCCGCTTCGCGGCACCCCCTTCCAAGGGAAGGGGGCGAATTCGGTGGGTCCCCTTCCTCTGGAAGGGGATGTCCGAAGGACAGGGGTTAGTTGCGAAAAGGCGGCTCGGTGGCCTGAAACCCCGCATGCCGCGATAGGTCCTTGAAAACTGAATAGCCTTAAACCCGCTGCTGGCAACAGGGGTTTACGGTACCGGCCCTTCGGGGACGGACTCACCCGCCCCTCCGGGGCACCCTCTCTACAAAGTAGAGAGGGCTGTCATAGTGCGCCTTCCCTATATATAGGGAAGGTGGCCGGAGGCCGGATGAGTCTGTTCCTGCGGGGCAGTATTAGTCCTTCAACTCCACCGGCTCGACGGTGAGTTCGGTCAGGGCTTCGCTGCGGATCAGCCTGATCGTGGCGGGGGCGTTGACGGAGCTTTCGTCCAGGTAGGCGATGATGCCGTCGGGGCTCTCCACTTTGCGGGGGCCGATGGAGACGATCCGGTCGCCTTCGCGGATGCCGGCCTTGTCGGCGGGTCCGCCGTCCATGACGGACTTCACGACGAGGGCGAACTCCTGCGCGATGCCCAGGCGGCGCCGCAGCGCCTCCTCGAGTTTCGCGCGAGAGCCGCCGATGCCGATCCAGCCGCGCCTCACGTAACCTTTGGTGATGAGCGACGTGGCCGTCCGCTTGGCGGTATCCGACGGGATGGCGAAGCAGATCCCCTGCGCGAACCAGATGATGGCGGTGTTGATGCCGACGACGCGGCCGTGGGTGTCGACCAGCGGGCCGCCGGAGTTGCCGGGGTTCAAGGCCGCGTCGGTCTGGATGATGTTCTCGATGGGGCGGCCCGATTTGGATCTCAGCGTGCGGCCCAGCGCCGAGACCACGCCGGCCGTCACCGTGCATTCGAAGCCGTAGGGGTTGCCGACGGCGATCACCGCCTGGCCGACCCGCAGCGCGTTCGAATCGCCCAGTTCGGCGGAGGGGTAGGTCCCGGCGCTCAGCTTGGCATTCAGTTTCAGGACGGCGAGGTCCGAGTGCCGGTCTTCGCCGATCTTGTGGGCGTCGTGGCGGCTGCCGTCGTTCATCACGACGCGGATCTTGCGGGCCCCGTCCACCACATGCTGGTTCGTGAGCAGATATCCGTCCGGAGTGAAGATCACGCCCGACCCGGAACCGCCCGCCTCGGGCCAGGGGCCGCTCTTCCAGAAACGCGGCCGGTTCACGGCCGGTTTCTTGACCTCGATCTTGACGACCGCCGGGGAGACCTTCTCCGCCACGCGCATGACGGCATGGCTGTAGGCGTCCAGCGCTTCGGCGCCGGGCAGCGGGGTGTCGGTGAGGGGGGTGCCGTTGTTTTCGGGCGAGGGATCGGGCTGGTTCATGAGGCGGCCTCCGGTACCGTGGCGGTACTAACAGTCGTGTCTGAGCAGTATCCGGAGACCTTTATCCGGAACCGCATCCAGATGACGTAACGACGATTCGAACGCAGACAAGGTGGACAGATATGGCGTGAATTCCGCAAGAGGATCGCCTAGGCTAACTGCCTGAAACCACGGACGAAACCATAACGTTGTTCAGGCGCGACCCCGCGCAGATTGGCCCCCGCCGGATGTCCCTCGATCAGGTTACCGAGATAAAAACACTGCTTCTTTCCCGGTATCCGGTTCTGGTGCTGGACAGCCGGAGCCGCGAGCGCGGCGAGGAGCTTCTCACCCGCGCCTGCCGGGCGGCCGACATCCGGCTGCTCAGCTGGGATCCGGTAGACGGCCTCAAGGGCGCCGACGGCGACTACGTGTACGAACACAAGCAGGACGTGGTCGAGGCGCTCAAGTTCATCGAAACGATCGCGATGAAGACGGTCTACGACTTCCGCCAGCTCGACCACTATCTGGACGATCCCAAGGTGATCGAACTGCTCCAGCGGGTCGCGAGACAGTTCCGAAAGGCGGGCAGCACGATCACGATGATCGGCCCGGACCTCAAAATTCCGCCGGCCCTTGCGTCCGAAGTCGCCCAGATCGAGATCGAGGCGCCGTCGCTGGCGGAAATCCAGCAGACGATCCAGAGCACACTGCTGGAACTCAAGAAAGAGCATCCGTTCGAGTTCAAGCTGAGCAAGCCGGAATATGCCGAACTGGCGCGCCGGTTCCAGGGGCTGACGCTGCCCGAAGTGGAGCGGATTCTCACGAAACTGGTGATCGAGGATTCCAGACTCGACGCGAAAGACCTGATGCAGCTCATGGTCGAGAAGCGCAAGCTGTTCGAGGAAGACGGCGTCGTCGAGTTCGTGGAGACGCAGGCCGCGCAGGTTCGCCTGGGCGGGATGAAAAACCTGAAAAGCTGGCTCGCCCGCCGCCGCTCGGCGCTGGTGTCGCGCGAAGCCGAAGCCTTCGGCCTGACGCCGCCCAAGGGCCTGCTCCTGACTGGCGTTCAGGGCTGCGGCAAGTCGCTCGCCGCCCGGGTGATCGCGCACGAGTGGAGCCTGCCGCTGCTCAAGCTCGATCTCGGCCGGATCCGCGACAAATACGTAGGCGAGACGGAACGCAATCTCCAGCGCGCCATCGAGATCGCCGAAAATACTGCGCCCTGCGTCCTGTGGCTGGACGAGATCGAGAAAGGCATCCAGATCGACGAGATGGACGGCGGCCTGTCGAGCCGCCTGCTCGGCTATCTGCTGACCTGGATGCAGGAACGAACGTCACGGGTGTTCCTCGTGGCGACGTCCAACAATATCGACGGGCTGCCGGCGGAACTGCTCCGCAAGGGCCGGTTCGACGAGATCTTCTTTATCGACCTTCCGGATCCGGTCGAACGCGAGGAAATACTCCGGGCGCATCTGGAAGGCCGCAAGCGGGATCCGAAGGAGTTCGACATTTCTAAACTCGTCGAGGCTTCCGACGGATTTTCGGGCGCGGAGATCGAGCAGGCGATTGTCGGCGCGCTCTACCGGGCGTTCGACGCGCCCGAACGGAAGCTGACGACCGCCTATATCCTGGAAGAGCTGGCCAACACGCACCCGCTATCGGTTGTCATGCGCGAGAAAGTCGACGCGCTCCGCACCTGGGCCATGGGCCGGACCGTCAGGGCGAGCTGAAGGCTATTCGCCGCAATCCGCGGGCGTCAGTGAAGTGATCCAGTCCGAAATAACGCTGACGGCATCCGGGTCGGGGATCGAGACCGCGAGCGGCGGCATTTCGGCGTTTTCAATCCGCTGGAGCAGGTAAGAGTTATCCGGGTCTCCGGGAGCGATGACGCCGCAGATTCCCGTTTCGATGAGCGATGTCGGGTACCGGAGATCCATGTTGGCAATTCCGGTTTCCGGGCGGTGGCAATGGGAGCAGTTGGCATGCAGCCAGCTGCGCGCCCTTGGTCCAAGGGCCGCCTCGTTGTCGTCGAGGCTGTACATCCGGGGGTAATCGGCGGGGTCGCCGGAGAGCGCCGGCGAGATCGTGAGCCACCCGGGCAGTGTCAGCAGCTGGTTTTCAGCCGGATAGTTCGCCGTACGGTTCAGCTGGGCCGTCTCCGGCCCCAGGGTGAATCCGGCCGCCGGCGTGTGGCACCGGAAACAGGCGGCCGGGGAGGGATACTGCCACTCCTGATCGCCGACGGTGACGGTTTTCCCTTCGGTCAGGAGCGTCGCTTCCGTGCCTGCGTGGTTCCACTGGTAGCTGTATCCGGTCCAGATTCCGCCCGGTTTCCGCACCAGCAGGCGGGTTTCGATAATACTGCCGTCAAGATGGAAGTTTTTCACGAAGATGCTGCCCACCGGAAAGTGCCAGTCGCCGTCGTCCGAGACGGTGACGGTCGTGTCCGGGGGCACGTAGACGAACCGCTCCTTCTGGGCTCCGTCGGACCACAGCGGCGTGTTGAGCGTATACGGGATCATGTGCTCCTGCGGTACGGCCGGGTCGGTCATGTTCACGCAGAAGGTTTCGGACAGTCTGGTGAGGACCTCTCCGGTCCCGGACGCTTCGGACTTCTCCAGCCGGTAGACGGCGCCGTCACTGTACGAAGTGAAGTAAATCTCGCCGTTCTGGTCCTCGGCGAAGGTCGAAATAAATGTGCCGGTGAGGGGTACCAGTTCGGCGTTCAGCGGCGCCGAGTAGGGATCGTTGAGGGCCGAGATCCTGCCGGTCTCGAAATCCCCGTAAATATAGGCACCCTGGAGATCGGGGAAGTTTTCCCCGCGGTACACATATCCGCCGGTGACGGACGAACCTTCCAGGTGGGAAAAACTGTAGACGGGGGGTGTCAGCCCCGTCAGGTCGCAGACGTCGGGGTCCGGGCAGATGTTCCCTTCGACGATGTTCCACCCGTAGTTATGGCCGATCTCGACACGGTCGATCTCTTCCCAGTGATCCCAGCCGACATCTCCCAGCCAGAGGTCGCCGGTCAGGCGGTCGAAGCTCCACTGCCAGGGGTTGCGGAACCCCCAGGCGAATATTTCGGGAAGTCCCCCGTCGGGATCGGTGCCCCCGGCGGCGAACGGATTGTTGCCGGGAATGCCGTAGGGCGATCCGGAGTCGACATCGATCCGCAGCATCTTGCCGAGCAGAAGGTCGAGATTCTGGGCGTTGTTCTGGGGGTCGCCCTGGGGGCCTCCGTCGCCGACGGCGATATATAAATAACCGTCGGGTCCGAACGCCATCTTTCCGCCATGGTGGTAATTGGTGGGAAGCTGGATAGTGAGCAGTATAATCTCGGTATTCCGGTCGAAGGTATCGCCGCCGTCGCCTGACGTGAAACGGGATAGTCTCAGCTCCTGATCGGCCGGATTCCCCACGGCGGTATAGGCGGCATAGAGATATCCGTTCTCCGCGAAATCCGGATGGAACACGATGCCCACCAGACCGAACTCGTTGTTATCGGTCAGCATCCGGTCCGTCAGGTCGATGACGGCGGTCAGCGTGTCGGCACCGGAGCTGTTGTCGAACCGGACCACTCCGAAGTTCTTCTCGATGGCGTACCAGCGGCTGTTGTCGCCCGGCCGCTGGGCGAGGCCGGTCGGATTGTCGATGCCGGGAAGGCCGGGGAAAGCGGGTTCGACGGTATAACCGGTAGTGGTGTCGGCCGATTCGGGACCCCGGCAGGTGCCGGTGGGTTCGCCGCCGTCAGGTGCGCGGTGGCGGGTCTGCGGCGACGGCTGGCAGCGGTTCAGGCAGAGAACGCCGATTGTCACGATGAGCATGCGGAACAGAGAGCGGTTCAAGGCATGTCTCAGTTCTGCATGAGGTTCTTGTAGTAGTCGCGGTTCTGGGGATTGTAGGACTTGGGCGCCGGTTCCTTCATCGAATCGATGATCTCGTCCTTGTTTCTGGACCGGAACTCGTCCGCCTTCGGGATCTCGACCTTGGAATCGAAAGGATCGGTGCCGTCACCGTCCTTGCCTCCGCCCCGTCCGCCCTTGCGGCCGCCCGGCGACGATCCGCCCGGCGAATTGCCGCCGGGCTGCATGCCGTTCTGCATGCGCTGGCGCGCTTCGCTCAGTCCCTGGCGGATTCCCTGCAGCCGGCTGCTGGCCGACGCCGACGGACTGAGGGCGGCCTGCGGCCTGCCGCCGCCGATCTGCTGCGAGCTTTCGCCCATTTCGGACGAAGCGGATTCCATCTCCGGACCGCTGTCGCCCGGGATCATGGGGGAACCGCTGGCCATTTCCTGAAGCTGCTTGGCGAGTTCGTCCGCCTGCTTGCGCGCGCGGTTCTGCCGTTCGCTCAGGCGGTCCATCTGTCCCTGCCCGTTTTTGCCGCCCGGCTGGCGGTTGCTGGCTTCGCCGATTTTCTTCTCGATCATGGACGCGGCTTCGGAGATGTTCTTTCCCGCCTTCTGGACCTCGGGGCGGGGGGCCGGTTCGCCGTTCTCTCCCTTTTCGCTCGTCTTCGGGGTGAGGTTCTGGGTCTCCCGTTCGAGGGCCTTGAGGGTGGCGAGGGCCGCGCCGATGTTCGACGAATCGAGCTCGTTCTTCACGCTGTCGGCCGCCCGGGCGGCATTGGACAGGCGGGACGGGATCCGCTGCATCTGCTGCGCCTGGGCTTCCTGCTGCAGCTTCTGGAGCTGCTGCATGTCGCCCTTCTGCCGGGCCGCCTGCATTTTCTGGTACAGCTGCCGTTCCTGCGACGTCTGCAGGCGGCTGGCGTTATCCAGCTTGGCGACGGCTTCTTCCAGGCTCTTGTGGAGTTTCTCCTGCTCGGCCTTCGAGAACAGTTCGCCGGAATCCTGGCCGCGCTGCTTCTCGATCTCCTTGACGATCTCTTTCTGTTCTTTCTCGAGACCGGCGACCTTCTTTTCCATCTCGGCGAGCTTGCCCAGATCCTTGAAGAAGGCCTCGCCGGCGAAAGACGAACGCGCGAGATCCATGTTGCCGAAGGTTTCGTCCAGGTGGTCGAGGTAGTTTTCGAGTTCGGACATGGACTCGCTGAACTCCTGCCCGGCCAGCTGGTCGGAGAGTTTCTGCATCTCCTGGATGTCCTTCTTCTGTTCCGTCTTGTTCACGAATTCGTCGGGCAGCTCGTCGAACCGTCTGGCCGCGTCCGACAGGGTACGGTTCACAAGATCTTTCAGCCGGTTGGTCAGCTTGCGGATCTGGTCGAGGAGCGCCTTGTCGCCGGTTTTCTTGTAATCCTCGATCAGCTCGCGGATCCGGTTCTTGAGGGCCTCGATCTCCTCGCGGGGCCGCAGGGCCTCGTCCAGGCGCTGCTTGGAGATCAGCGTGTCCATGAACAGGATGTGCTTCTCGAGCGGCGGGACCTGACCCTGCGCGGAGGTCGTCAGCATGACCTGGGCGCCTGCAGGATTGGAGAGGTTGACGCCCGGGAGCCCGAACCGGGTGCCGGTCTGTTCGAACTTCTTCGCTTCTTTGGCGAGGTCCTTGTGGATATTGACGAGCGCTTCGGTGGCGTTTTCGTCGGAGAGCGGGTTCTTGAGCATCGCTTTGACGGTCTCGTCCAGCGCCGCCACCACTTCCTGCGCGCGTTTAAAGAGCGTGGTGAAATCTTCCGCGATCCGGGGCGTATCGGGCTGACCGGCCTTCGGATAGGTTTCCAGATTCGTGCCGAGCCAGTCGATCATGCCAGCTAGAATACGCTCCTGATTGTCCAGCAGTTGCAGGAGTTCCCGCTCGTCGGCTCTTAGGAGCAGCCGCGCCTTTGCCGATGATCCGGTCTTGGGCCCTGAAACCGTGTCGTCGTCCGCGGCCTCGATGAATACTTCCAGATCTTCCTCGCCGGCGAGATCCAGGTTCGCAAGATTGAGCGTGTAGTCGCCCGAAACGGACGACGCACCGGCTTCCGGCGCGGGCAGGGGTATCGTCTCGTCGGTGATCCGGCCGGTTACCCGGAGCTGGATGCCGGTCAGCACGTGGTCGTCGGAGGCGTGGTACCGGACGGCGATTTCGTCCGTCGGTTTCACTTTCCGCTCTCCGGCGGGCTCAGCCATCTCCACCCGGGGCGTCAGGTCGTCGGTGACCGTGATCCGGAACGGCTGCGTGCGGCTTTCACCGAACCGCCAGGGGCGGCTGTAGTAGACGAAAAGCGAACCGCTCGTGCCGAGCACGAACTCCGCCTTGACCGCCTTGTCGCTCTCGACGGTTAGGACGGGTTTGGGGGAATCGGCCCTGGTCGTGAGGGCTGAACCGCCTTCGGCAAACTCCATGTGGGCCGTGCGGATCCGGTCGAGCGTCCGTACGTCCAGAACAACCCGGGTGCCGCGGATGGCTTCGATGGAGCCGTCGCTGGCCTCGATCGTCGCCGGCGGAAGCTTCAGGTAGTCCGGGTAGTGGAGTTCCACGCGGACACCGGCGACGCGGGCACGGTCGAAGGTCTCGCCAGAGCTCTGGAACGCCGTCTTGAGCTCGACCCAGGCCTGCCGCGGAGCCGCCAGTGTGGCGAACGCCCGTTTGGCCTGAAAAGTGTTCCAGGCGAACAGCGCCGCCAGAAAAGCCGCCGGGACGAGCGCGCCGAGTGCGAATTGTCCCACCGGCTTCCATCGGTTGAGGCTGCCGATCCTGAGCGATGCGGCGAGCGTTTCGGCGCGCAGCAGTTCTTCGTGGGCCAGATCGAAGGCGATGCCTTCGGGGGGCTGCTTGCGGCCGCCGGCCCACAGCTCGAATTCGACCGAATTGGTGAAGGCTCCGTGGAGTTCCGGGTGACGGCGCTCGATTTCGCTCGCAGCCAGATAGTCCGGAATCCGGCGGAACAGGAAAAACCAGAGCGAGAAGGCCGCCGATATCCCGGCGACAAACCAGGCTGACAGGACCAGCAGCGGCAGGCCGAGTTTCGTATCCCGGGCGAGCGGGTAGGCGATCAGGAGCCCCGAACCGATGAGCCCCGCGCCGTAAAGGAGCGCGACAACGGTCTGGACGAAACCGGCACCCCGCAGCCGCCAGCGGGCCTCATGCAGTTTGCGCCGGACCAGCCATAACGGTCTGCCGGTACGCTGCGGAGCCGCCGGTGCCGATGTGGTATCGGCCGGGACAACGCCTTCCGGAGCAGGCGGTTTGGGTTTCCTTCTGAACGCCATAAAGCTTTCTAGTCTGGCCTTTTCCGGGCTCCGGAGCGAGTGCCGGCGCGGTAAAGCCCGCGTTTTTTGATTTCGGCGGCCACCCGGGCCGGAACCCACCGGCTGACCGGTTTACCGGTTTTGAGGGCGCTTCGGATCCTGGTGGACGAGACGTCGCCGAACTCCACGTCCGAGACCCATTCCGGCCCCCGGGCGACCGGGCAGCCGGTCCGCCGGAAATAGACGACGGCGGCCTCTTTCTCGATCTCCGGAAACCGGTACCAGCGCTTCCGTTCTCCGTAAACGTCGGCGCCGAAGGCGAGCGTGAACTGAATGTCCGGATGCAGTTTCTTCAGCGCCCGTATCGTGTGAAGCGTCCGGGCCGGTTTCGGGAGCCGGTCTTCGACCGGGTTCACTTTCACGTTCCGCAGATTGCCGAACGCAGCCCGGCAGAGCGCCAGCCGGTCGGCAAACGGCGCCATCTCTTTTCCGAAGGCGTGGCTGGGGCAGGGAAGCACCCAGACTTCATCGAACGGCCCGGCGGCCAGCTGCGCCACCGCCAGCACATGCGCATAGTGCGGCGGATCGAAGCTCCCGCCGAACAGGGCGACACGTCTGGGCTGTTTGCGGCTTGCTGCCATGGTCACTGCGATACGGGCGAAACCCCGTAGTACCTCGGCCTGACCTTTTCGGTCGGGGTGAACTCGCCCGCGGAAATCCTGCGGGCCACAAGCCGGGCGACCGCGTCAAGCGACGGCGCCTCGACGTCCGCTTTCAGCGGCCCGAACAGCTCGCCGTTGCGCGATCCCCACGCCCGTCCGGCCAGCAGACGGCCCGGCTTGATCTCGGCCTTTAGATGCTCCGCGGGATAGACCGCTTCCGGCAGTGCATCGTCCGCGGAACCGTCGGGCCGGTAGAGCGCCGCGTAGAAGAACCCGATCCGTGCGTCTTCCATGCACAGCACCGGTTGCCCGCGGTCCCGGGCTGTTTCGCAGAGCGAATCGAATGTGCCGACTCCGACCAGTTTTGTGCCCAGGCCTTCCGCCAGTCCGAGCGCGGTCGAGAGCCCGATCCGCAGGCCCGTGAAGCTTCCGGGACCGTCCACGAATCCGGCGGCCTGAAGGTCGGTGCGGTTCCATCCGGCTTCTTTCAAAAGTTTCTCTGTCACCGGGAGCAGACGCTCGGCGGCGCGGCCGGTTTCGGACTCCTCGTACCGGGCCACGAGACTGCCGCCGTCGGCCAGTCCCACGGCGAAGTTTCTTCCGGAGGTGTCGAACACGAGGGTCTTCAGTTGACGAAGTTCCGCATGATGTCGTTGTAGAGCGCCATCACCAGCATGCTGAGGATAAAGACAAGGCCGAACCCCTGCATCACCTCCCGGACACGCAGGCTCACCGGTTTCCGGTTGACCGCTTCCATGAGGAACATGAGGATATGCCCGCCGTCCAGCACCGGGATGGGGAACAGGTTCACGATCCCGAGGTTGACGCTGATGAGACCGACGAGCCGTACCACCTGGCCCAGGCTCTGCTCCGCCTGATGGCCGATCTGCTTTACGATCTCGATCGGACCGCCCAGTTCCTTGCGCGACCGCTGGCCGGTGATCATCTGGTAGAACACCTTGGGGATCATGGCCGAGAAGTAAACGATCTGGTTCGAGGCCGAATGGACGGCCGGGCCGAACGACATGGGCTGGCCCTTGGCGAAGCTCGATCCGTCCGGCTCCACCCCGATAAGCCACGGAACCTTGACGGGCTGTCCGTCGGGACCGGTTTTCCCGGCCATGCTTTCGGGCTGCTTCGCGGAGACGGTTACGCTTACCGTGTCCGTCCCGCGTTTCAGCGTGAAGGCCATCGGGCGCCCTTCGGAGGCCCGGACGATCATGGCCATATCGAAGAAGTAGCGTACCGGTTTCCCGTCGATGGAAGTCACTATGTCGCCGGACTTGAATCCGGCCGCCTGGGCGGCCGAGCCCGGCACGAAGTTGCCGATCTTCGCCTCGAACGGCTGGTAGATTCCGAGCCAGCCGAACTGGCCGGCGTCGTCGGCGGGAGCGATCTCGGGTTTGTGAACGATCACTTCCCGGGTTTCGCCGTTACGCTCGTAGGTGAGGCTGGTGGCGCCGGTAGTCGCCTGTTCGGCTCCCAGCAGGACTTCTTCGAAATTCCGGGGTGTGAGCGTGCCGATCCGGACGATCCGGTCGCCGGCTTCAAGTCCCGCCTTGGCGGCCGGGGAATCCGGAATAATGCCGCCCACGACAGGCACCGGAAGGCTCACGCTCATCTGGTACGCGACAAAAACCACGAACGCGAAAATAAGGTTGAAGGCGGGGCCTGCCACCGCGATCAGAATGCGCTGGGGGATCGGCTTCTTGAGGAAACTGCGGGCCGGATCGGGCGGTGCCACCGGTTCGGCGGGTTTACCGGAATCGGCGGCCTTGTCTTTGCTGTCGAACGCGAGGTTTTCGAGGCCCTTCGATTCGACGCCTTCGAACTCCTCGTAGGCATCGCCGTGCATCTTGACGTATCCGCCGAGCGGGACGGCGCAGATGGCGTATTCGGTCTCGCCCCGGGTGAACCCGACGAGCCGGGGGCCGAATCCGATGGCGAACCGTTCCACCTTGACGCCGCACCATTTGGCCGCGAGGAAGTGGCCCAGTTCGTGGACGAAAATCAGGAAGCCGATTGCCAGAATACCGATGAGAATAAAGACAGGACTCATGGTGATGAATGTAGCGCCCGGACGGGTGGGCTCCAAGGCCGGTTACCCGGCAAAATCAGATTAAAAGGGGTCAAGATTCGGGGGTTTTCAGGTCTCTTCGGCCGGTTTCAGCACAAAGACCATGGCGACGCCCGCCAGGAAGGTCAGCCATCCGACGGTCGCGAGAACAATTCCGGCGCCCTGGACGACAAGGCCGGTCCGGTCGCGGGTCGGATCGAGCGGACGGCTGCCGGTGAACTCCTGGATGGTCCGGACGATCCGGACCGGGGCCGTCAACGTATCGGCGATGGCGGAAATCAGGGACGACGACCGGGTGACGGGCGCGTACAGGAACCGGGTCGGGTCCAGCGCGACGCCGATGATCTTCTGCTTGATGGGATTGCCCTGCGCATCCAGGAACGGCTTGTCGTCCGGGCCTTTGAGCGCCACTTCCAGCGGCGTGACGCTGACGGTGAACTCCTTGCCCCCGCGCAACCCTTTGAGTTCGACGGCGCCTTCGGCGGTCGCCGTCGCTCGCGAGAGTTCCGAGAAGAACTGGATTTCCTGGCCGTTCACGGCCGTGATCTCGTCTCCCCTCACGAGGCCGGCCTTCTCGGCTGGATTGCCGGGTGCGAGCGCACCGATCACCGCCCGGTGTGGAGGGTCTATTCCTATCCAGTAGCCGCCCGGATCGTCGGCGCCGGGAGTTGGCGGCGGCCTAACGAGGGTCACGCGGCCCATGTCCATGCCGTCGCGGTAGGTGGTCAGGTAGATCGGGTTGCCCGGCGGCGTGTCGAGGGCGGCCTCGATCAGTTCGTCGAAGTTATCGACCTCGGTGCCGTTCACGGCGGCAATGGCGTCGCCCGGCTTCAGGTTCATTTTCTCTGCCGGGGTGCCCGGAACGACTCCGCCGACGATGGCGGCAGGCGAAACGAACGTGTACGTGGCGAACCACAAATCCACGAAGGCGAGAACCAGAAGAGCAATTCCCGCGACCAGTCCGCTCCAGCGAATCATGGGACGAGTGTAACCGGATTGGTGAAGCGGGGGGGAGTGCCGGGGCTCAGATATTTTTGCGTTTATGTAACTACTGGGCCGCCGCCGTCCCGATCCACTGGATGATCGACGGGCGGGTGGAATCGAGATACCCGCGGCTGTCGAGCAGTTCGAGGGTGTCTCCGACCGACCGGGCAAGGCCGCGCTCCCTGGCCTTGTCGAGCAGCAGCGAGAGCTTTTCGACCATCAGGCCGCGCCCGTCCGGAGCCGGAAGCATCGCCGAACGGGCGATCAGGTCCCGCACCCGCATGAGATGCGGCGGTCCGCTGTCGCGGGAGCGGGTCCAGCTGCGAACCGATTTCAGCAGCGGTCTTAACGGCCGGTCGTCGCCCGCGCCGGCCCAGGCTCTCCAGACGGTCCGTTTGGTTCCGATCAGGTCCAGCACCGGCCCCAGGGAACTGTAGGTCGCCAGCAGCGGCGTCTCCTGGTATGTCCCGCCCGGAGTAAACGAGTTTTTCAGGATCCAGCGCAGACCGCCCGCTGAGCGGCGGTTGATCTGGAGATACTGGCGGCCCAGTTCCATGCCTGCATCGGCGAGACCGTTCCGGTCGAACTGGACCGCCAAATCGGGAAGGCTGTCGATAAAGTGCGAGCCGGGTTTCTCGCGGACGGGCATCTCACGGATCACCGCCACGAGGTCGCCGTTCGACGGGTCGCCGTCGGTGAGAGCGGCCAGCACTTTGACCCCTTCGGCGTCCGGGTCGGCGGCGAGCAGCCGGCCGAAAACGAGATCGAGACGTCCAAGGCCCGGCCGTGTTTCTCCGGCGACGGTGCGCTTGAGGATATGCAACGTGCCTTTCTGAAGGGAAGCCAGCGTGGCGGCGCCGAACATTGGCGTGAACCGGTCCACCAGTGCGGCGCCCGGCACCACCCGGTCCCGGTCGAGACCCAGGAAGATGGCGCCCGCGCGCAGCGAATGTTCGAAGGCGACCGGCTTGTCTCCGGATTCCAGCCGCCACGTCTTCTGGCGGACCATGAACTGGTAAAGCTCTTCCGCCCCGTCGGTGCGGTAGAGCGTGGCAAGGAACGGAATCGCCTGCGGGAGCACGCCGGAATCGGAGAACACGGTGAGCAGCCGCACGGCGGCATGGTGCTGTTTCCGCAGTACCACGCGGCGACCCATACGCAGCAGGTCCGGCAGCAGCGGGTTGTTCAGGTTCGCCTCGATCACGTCGGCGTCGGAGAGCAGGTCTTTCACGATCTCCGGTTCGCAGAACATGTCGCCCATGCGCAGGATCTGGACGAACTTCGGCATGAGGCGGGCGAGCTGGATGACCGTGTCGGCGTCGAAGAAGGTGCTCGCTTCGAACAGCTCGGTCACGAGATTGTCGGTGGGGAACAGTTGCGGCAGGCCGGGGACGTTCAGCGGGACCACCTTGTTCGTGAACGGTACCGGCGCGCCGCAGTTGAGCGGCGAGTTGGCGATCGTGAACAGGCGCATGAGCCGCTCGGCGTCGGTCGAGGCGTTCTCGCGGAACGGATCGAGCGGACGGCCTTCCTTGCGCGAGCTCTGCCAGAAGATCCGGCCGAGTATCTTGCGGTCGTTCTCGTTCAGCGATTCAAAGAACTTGAGGAAATCGGCCACTGTCGACTGGTTGTCGTTGCCTGTCTGGAGCAGTTCGCCGACGGCGACGGCTGCCGAGGCGGCATAGGTCCGCTCGGGCGAACGGCGGTCCGGCTGCCAGAGTTTCGCAAGCGCCTTGAGCGACGGCACCAGCACCGGTTCCGACGGATCGCGGGGGTTCGGTTCCAGAGAAGCAGCCGCCAGTGTCCGGAAGAGATGGTTGAAGTCACCCCGTTCGATGCTGCGGCGGATCCACTCCTGGTTCTGTTCGAGGTAGGGCGAATCGAGAGCGCGGCCGAAGGCCCGGATAGTCCCGGGGTCGAGAACGATCTGGATAATTGTCTCGGTAAGTTTCCGGAACGCCTCCCGGTCACGCGCCTCGGGGATTCTGGCGACCGCTTCCAGATAGGTATCGAAGATGAGGCCGACCGGTGCGGTCCGGTCAGTTCCCAGCAGATTCGTCCAGACCGGTTCCATTCGCTCGAACGCCGTGTGCCCTGTGGTGTCCGGTCTTGCCAGTGCCTGCCCCAGATCGTCCAGTGCGGTTACGAAGCCAGAGCGCGATCCTCGCGCGGCAAAGCTCCATAATTCGCTCCACACGCCATCGTCCGCCTTCGCCAGTTCTTCGAGGAACCGGCCGGGGAGATCCAGCGGAGTGATACCGGGGGAGAGTTCCGAGCTTAGCAGCCGGTCGAGCGCCATGGTTTCATGCGCCGTCCGAGGGGTGAAGCCATCGAGTGCCGAGGCCAGATGGGCGAGCGGTATACGGCCCTTCGGGCCGGGTGCGGTTATCCTGCCGAACAGTTGCTCGGCGTCTTCCCACCAGCCGCGCCGGCGGAACTGGGCGACGCCTTTCAGGAGTTCCGCCAGTTCGCCGGTGCGGGCCTGTTCGGCCAGCGACAGCTTGAGCGGTTCGAGGTCGAACTCCGGGTAGAACACTCCGGACGCGTCGCCGAGCAGCATCAGGTTCCCGATCAGCAGGTCGGCCAGCAGGCCGTTTTCCATCAGGTCGGCCAGTGCCGGCTGAAGCAGGTCGTGCTTGAGCGGCGACTGCGCCGTGGGACGGGGGTCAGAGCCGCGCCGGACCACGAGCGGGGCCGGATCGAGGATGACGGCAAGGCATACTTCGGAACTGTTTCCGGCGGGGTCCTTCGCATCGGCGCAGAGGGTCTTCGGCCCGGTCCCGTCGGTCTTCGCTGAAATCTGGCGGCTGTTCTCGAGCGGTTTACCATCCAGCGCCCAGGTGAGTTTCGTCTCGCTGGCATCGGTTATTGCCGCCTTGGGCAAGTAGGCTGAGACCCGTTCGCCGTCGATCAGATTCTGGATTTCGATAACGGGTGGAGTGCGGTCCACGTTGAACATGCGCGTGAAATGAAGCTGTTCTCCGTTCATGCCGTCCACCAGCACATCGAGCGAATTGCGGCCCTCGTGAAACGAACCAGACGGCAGTGCATCGGCCAGTTCCGTTACCGGATCCTTCGGATCCTTCTGGCCGGCCGGAATGGGGATGGCCGCTTCGGCGAGCAGCGGCTCGCCGTTCAGGAAAACAGACAGGGACTTCGAACCGGACAGGGAGATCCGGAATGGCGTCGTGGAGCCATAGAGACGTCCGTCGGCGGGTTCCCTGATCTGCACGTTCGGCGAATAGGCCCGTTCGGCGGTCTTGCCGGTGTTGCGCAGGAACAGCTTCCGGTCATCGTTGACCTCGAGCGTGAACTCCTTGGCGGTCCGGTTTCCGGCGGCGTCTATTGCTTCGGTTTTCAGGATCTGTTTGCCGGCCGGGAGTGTCAGTTCCGCAGAGAACAGACCCGCGAACGACTGCGCCCGGGCGCCATTGACCGTCACCGTACTGGCGGTCTCCGTCCGGCCGGTAATCCGGAACGTAGACAGCACGGTCTCGCTGTCCGGCGGATCGAACAGTTCGAGTTCGGGAGGAACCGTATCGGCCGCAACGGGCAGGGTAACGGGCAGCGGTTTCGGCGGCGTGCGGTCGAAGCGGACCGTCCTGATGACGGAGACCGTGTGTCCGGCGAGATCCGTCGCCACGACGGCGATTTCGTTTTTCCCGGGAAACAGCCGGATCTTCGCCTTCGACGGTTCGCCGTGATGGTACGGGACCGGTTCGCCAGTCAGTTCCAGCCGGTCGAGGGGTTCCGAGGCGGTAATCGAGAGTGTCAGCTCGGAGCTGTTCGTAGTCTCCGGAATACCGTCGATGGTGACCACCGGCGGAGTATTATCGAGGACCCATACGACGGTTCGCTCGTACGGAATGCCAGACGAGGTGAGCGCCTCCAGCCGGAACACGGACGGCACGTCGGGCTTGAGCGAGACGATCCGGCTGAACCGTCCGCGATCCAGCGGTACGTCTTCGCCGTTGATCGCGAGCGATTTGACGCCAGCCGCGACCGTTCCCCGCAACTCACGTACCGGTTCGGTGACCGGCACCGGTTCCGGAGCGAATTCGCCGATGATCGCCCGGTCCGGCGGCACGGTCCGGTAGCGGACTGTTCTCTCTGCGGTCCGGCCGTCTGCGGCAGAGGCGTTTACGGTGGCGGTTCCATCGCCAGGCGGGACCCTGGTCGTCGCCGTAAACCAGCCGTCTGCGTACCTGACGACTGCCGCACTGTTGCCGTTCACCTGGACCGTCACGGTCGCGGCCGGGTCCGATACGCGGCCCGTGACCATCAGCGTCTCGACATCCAGAGAGCCTTCTCCACCGGGTGACGACAACGTTATGGCAAGCGGCGGCGGAGCTGCGGGTGCCTGAACCGCTGCCGTTTCAGCAGGGCGCGGAGCCTCATCTTTGGAAGCGCAGGCGAATGCCAGCAGTAGCGATAGTGCGCAAAGGAGCCGCTTCATGGCCGAGTTCATGGCTTGGCCTCTGCGGAATTCTTACGAGTGGTGCTGCGTTTCGGATCGATAGAGTCGCGAATAACCGACAGTAAATTCTTTAGGCCTTCGTCGCCGCGCTTCTTTCGGATAGCCACTCCGGAATCGAGCAGCGTCTGGACGAGTCCGGATTTCACCGCCTCCAGGCTGACCAGTCCGGCGTCCGCCGACAGGGAGTGTCCGGAGAACGGGCTCTTCAGCTCGGCCCATCTGGCGAGCACCGGCGTCATCCGTACAAAATCGGAATCTCCGCCCGGTCCCGCAGCCAGCGCCGCCTGGATGAATTTCTTCAGGTTCATGATTCGCGGTTCAGTCTGCCACGCCAGTTGCCGTCTGAACACCGGTGCCTCGCGGAGCGCTCCGAGGGCGAGCGGATCAAGCCCGGGAATAACCGGGTCTTTCCCCCGGGCCAGTGCCAGCAGCAGTTTGCTCCCGCTGGACGACACCTGCTCGTGGCGGAGCAGGGCGTCCGCCGCCGGATTGAGCGAGATCGCCGCCCGGGAGAAATCCGGCGCCAGCGTGACCAGCGGCGCGAACGGTTGTGCAGGCGCATGCGCCAACGGTTTCAGAAGCGGCGTGAGAATTCTCAGGTCGCCGTTACCCTGCTTGTCGTCAAGCAGCAGTCCGGCCGTTCGGGCCGCCTTCGCCTCGGGGTCGCAGTCGAGAGTCCTGGCCGCCGCCCGGAGCAGCGGTTCCGGATCGTGCGCCATGACGTAAGTTGCGAAATCCCGCGCGACGGCGACCAGCACCCGTCGGCTCTCCGGCGGATTCAGAAAATCCCGCACCACGTCGAACAGCGGCGACAGGGTCGATTTCCGGCCGGTCACCCGCATCTGGAAATCGAGATAGTCGAGCAGTTCGTCCGACAGGGTCATCTTGAGCCCGTTCGGGCGGGGTTCGGACGGGACGGCGTCCAGATGGTTCACCGTATAGAGGGTAAGCGCCGACAGCTTGAGGAGGTCCAGCCCGGTGAGTCCCCGGTCGCCGGTTTTCGTGCCTTCGCCACCCTTTGCCTTCTTCCAGGTATCGGGATCGACGCGGACCCGTTCGTCCCGGCCCGACAGGAAGTCGGCGTAGTCGAGCAGCGTTTCCTTGAGCAGCCCCCGGCGCATCGCCTCCCGGATTGCCCGCTGAAGCTGCGGGAGCCGTTCGTAAAGAAGCGACTTTGAGAGGAACTCCTGCGTTTCGGGATCGTTCAACTGGTCGGCGGCCCACTGGACGGCCGCGACGATCAGTTCCGGCTGCTTGTAGGTCTTGAGGAAGGGTTCCGTGTAGCCGGCCGCTTCGTCCAGCGTGGACCGGTTATCGGCGGCGATTGTGCATCGTGCCGGGCCAATAAGGTTCCGTGGTTCTTCGAGTCCCGCCGCCGGACCGGCACCGGTGGTGAGGAACCTCGCGGCGAGCGTAAAGGGACCGAGTTTCACCGTCTCCGTCGCGATAGTGTCGATCTGGGCCCACGTCGGCTCGGGAATCTTGCCCGAAAGTTCAGCGATCCGGGCGAGCGCAGCCGGGTCGGCGGCCTCGACGGTATCGGCCAGCATCGCGTTCACGTTTTTCACGTCAGCTGTCACGACAGCTTGAGGGATCAGGGATAACCGCTCGAAGGTGCGCGCGGACGGACCCGGATCTTCGATAGCCCGGACGGCGGCCTCGACCTGCGGTACGGCACCACCGTCTGTATGGAGATCGAGAATGTCGTTGAGAACCGCAACCGATTCAGGCCGGGCGAGCATCCGCTTCATCGACTCGGTGGCGGGCGCGATCAGTTTCGGCTGGTCTTTCTCCGGTACCAGAACTCCGACGCTGTTCCAGAACGTCGCCACCGACCGGGCGGCGAGCGGTTCCAGCAGGCCCTCGCTGTCCAGATCGCGCAATAGCGGGCGATACCGCTCCTGCGCCCGGAGCGCAGAAGGAGTCACCGCCGCCACGACGAGCGACGCGCAGACGGGCCAGAGGGCCCGCAGCGGACGGGTCACTGAGAGCTCTTGGTCTTCCCGGTCAGCTTCAGCAGTTCGGCCTGCTGGTTTTCGACCTTGGCTTCCAGTTCGCGCACGCGGCCGGCGCCGCCGTCGGGCAGTTTCGCGGTCACCTGCTCGATCATGGCCGGCAGCTTGTCGAACAGTCCGTCAAACATGGAGCGGGACGGCATCGGAATGACCTCGACGCCGTTCTCGTTCATGAGCAGGAACCCTTTGGTCTCCACCCGCACGCCGCCGCCGACGCTGCCGAAGCCCATGTTGCCTTCACCGACCGTCTGGGAGAGTTCCGAGGAACCTTTGCCCCAGGTGTCGCCGCCTCCTCCGCCCAGGCCGAAGCTGATGGTGTTGATGGGGATGACGGTCTTGCCGTTCTGCTTGATCGGCTCGCCGACGGTGTGCGATCCTTCGGCGATCGACTTGATCCTCTCGATGATCGACTCCAGCAGCGATTCAATTCCAAAGAACTTGCCTTCCACGGGTGATCTCCTTTGCGACTACAGGGGTTTCTTCGACGATGCGGGGGAACATCCACCGCCAGGTGAACTTGAGGACGGCCGGGTGCAGGACGTATTTCAGCCACGGGATCAGCACCCGGAACGCCCTGAAGCCGATGGACACCTCGACCTCGAGGTCAGCTCCGGTACGGTCGAACATCGGCACGACAGCGACGTAACGGTCGTCGCCTTTGGGTAACGCGTTGCTGACCGTGTAGAGGATTCCGGCCGCCTGGCCGGTGAGCGATGGGTCTTCGAATCCGAGCGCCAGCTTGAACAGCAGCCGGTCGAGGTCGATCCTGTTCTCGATCCGGCGCAGGAACAGTGACGACCGGACGCTCGCCTCAGAGCCGTCCTTGACGATCAGGAGCAGCCGTGCGCGGAACTTCCTCGGGTCGGAGGGCTCGTTCAGCCGCTTGCGTTCGATGATTGTCCGGCCGAACAGGATCACCTTCAGGATGCGGCCCTTGGAGGTTCCCATCAGGGCGTACCCGAAGTTCCGCTTGCTGCCGAAGAAATGGGTCAGCTGGTAGGCGTAGTCGGTGTCTTTCGCCAGCACCGTGAAGACGAGCCGCTGCCGGACGAACAGCCAGACAACTGTAAGGACCATGGACAGGAGCATCCACGCAATCCCCAGGTAGGCCAGCAGAAGGAGACGCCGGGAAGGCGACTCGATCCACCGCAGCAGTTCATCGGAACTCATGATCAGGCCGGTTCCTCTTCGGGAGTGGTAGCCGAGGTCTCCACGACCCGGGCGCGGTAGATTTTCGCCACGTCGGGGAACTGGGCGAGCATCCCGTCCAGCAGGGCGTGGTTGATCCCTTCGCGGACCGTCGAGGCGATCTGCGAGGCACCTCGCACCGTCACCGTGAGGCCCATCAGTCCGTTGGCGACGGCCTGTGCGGCACGGGCGGCCACCGGGCCGACACCCGTCACGACGAGCCGGTCCTGGAAATCCCGGCGGAGCTTCGCGCGGCGGCGTTCACGCGCGTCCACGAACTGAAAGGCGGTATCGAGCGGGCTTTTCCGCAGCCGCGGTTCGGGACCGGTCTTGAGCGTCGAGAGCTGCTTCTCGAGACTGCGGTAGGATTCGACCGCCTCGTCCCAGGAGTCCGGCGCGTCCGCCCGGGCTTCGTCCACCAGGCGGCGGCGGTCGGGGCTGATGTCGAACGACGCCATCTCCTGCAGGAGATGTTCGCGTTCCAGGCTGTCCAGCTTGGTCTTGCGGTTCATAGGGATTTCTCCATCTGGTCCTTCATCGCGCGGCGTGCGCGGAAGAGAAAGGTCTTGACGGTGTTTATGGGAATCTGCAGCGCGACACCGATCTCGGCGTAGTCGAGCCCTTCGGCGTACCGGAGCACCAGCACGGTGCGGTAGTTCACCGGCAGCTGGAGGATCGCCCGTTCGATGTCGATCCTGAGTTCCGGGGTTTCCTGAACGGAGTTTTCCGTCTCGCGGTCGCCGCCCGTGAACCGGTTGCGTCTCGATTCGGTGCGCACGTGATCGATCACAAGGTTTGTCGCAATCCGGTAGCAGTAGGGCCGGAACGGTCTCTCCGGTTTTACCCGGTCGAGCGTTTCCATGATCCGCACGAACACTTCCTGGCAGACGTCGTGCACGTCGGACAGCCGGCGGCGGCCGAGCATGCGGGTGATGAACCGCATGAGCGGGGCTTCGTAGGGAGAAAGCAGTTCGCGAAGCGCATCCCGGTCACCACCCTGTGCGCGGCGCACGAGCGCCGCCTCGCGGCCGTTATCCGCAAGTCCCGGACGGAGCGGTATCGGTTCCCGGGCACTCATTCTGCCGGTACCTCCGGCGGCTTGAATCCGCCGTCCGTGGCATCGAGAGATTTCAGGAAGGTCAGCAACTGGTCGCGTTCGTCGGACGTGAGTGTAATAACCGGCCGTCTGGGATCGACCCGGACTCCGTCGGGCATCTTCGTCTCGTAGAAGTCGATGACGTCTTCGAGCGTATGCGCGCTGCCGTCGTGGAAGTAGGGCGGCGTGACGGACACGTTGAGCAGCGACGGCGTGCGGAACGCGCCGTTGTCCTCAGACCGCTTGCTGATGGCACCGCGTCCGGAATCACCTGAACCACCAAGAGCTTCCTGCCGCCCGGTCCCGGTCGCATGGAAGTCGTCATCCGTCAGCCGCGCACCGGAATGGCAGGCGGTGCAGCCCAGCCTGCCGCTGAACAGTTCGTAGCCCTTGCGCTCCACGTCGGACAGCGCAGTCCGGTCGCCGCCCTGGAACCGGCTGAAGCGTGACGGTTTGAACTCGAGCGTGCGGTTGAAAAGAGCTATCGCCGTTTCAATCCGGCCGAAGGTGACCTCGGTCGTGCCATACGCCTTCTGGAACAGCGGCCGGTAGCCTTTGGCGGCCGAGATGCGCTCAACCAGCGTTGCCGGGCTGTTGTCCAGTTCGTTGTGGTCGGTAAGCGGGTTGACCACGAAGTCGACCAGGTTGGCGACCCGTCCGTCGCGGAACAGGACGCCCTTTGCCTCGACATTCTTCACTCCCAGCAGCGTGGGCGAGTTGCGCCGCGCCCGCCGTCCGTAGACACCGAGCGACTTCGGCTCCCGGTCGGTCCAGCCGAACTCCGGCAGATGGCAGCCGGAACAGGTGCGGCGGCCGTCTTTTCCGAGCCGCCCGTCGAAAAAGAGCGTGGCACCCAGCTTCTCCGCGTCGGCCTTCGAGACCGGCACTGCCCCCGGCCGGGTTTCAATTGGTATGGGTGGCATGGCGCCGCTCGCCCGCGTCGTGATCGCGACAGCGGCGGTGAGGGCCAGCAGGGGTAGTGCCATGCTTCTCATCGGGTCATTTGGCTCCAGTTGCTCCGGCTTTACCTGAAGGATGAGCCTTTATGACGCCGGTTTCCAGGAACTCCCGCTGGATGCCGCGCGTTTCGATGGTCTGGGCGAGGATCGACTCGAACGTCCCGTAGATGTTCGGGTCGCGCTTGCGGTCGAAATAGCCGTTGTCGCCCAGCAGTACGACCAGATCCAGTATCGTGGCATCGAGTCCGGAGTGGTGAACAGCATCCAGCACAATCGTGCCGTCGTCGATAATCGGCTTCCCGTTCAACGGGTTCTCGGCACGGGCGATCTTGACGGCCTCGGGGGAGAGGCGCTCAAGGATGCTGACCTTATCGCCGGGCGTTTTCGACTTCGGATTGGGGCGGGCTTCAAGGGTTCTCTGCAGGAGCGCGTAGGCTGCCAGCAGGTCTGGCTTGTGCTTATCGGACGTCAGCCGTTTGAGCACCGGCAGATTTTCGCGGGCCTCCGGAAGCGAGAGCGCCACGATCTGGCCGCCCCGTTCGAAGATCGCCTTGCCGCCCCGTTTGGGCTGGAACACTTCCTCTGACAGGGACGTAATGGGGTACCAGTCGGGGGACTCGGCTTCGTAAATCCGCTTGAGGAACACGATGAACTGTTCCTCCAGATGCTTCTTCACCAGTTCGCCGTACCGGTTGAGCGACAGCGACGCGAGCTTGGGATCGGTCTTGGCAATGAGCTTGAGCACCGGGACGGCCGGGCGGAGATCGCCTTTCTTGGGGTCGTCGTCCAGCTGGTCGCGGATCACGGCGGCGAATTCGAGGTCCGGGTCGCACTTGAGAATATCGGAGAGCTGGTTGTCGAAATCCTTGACGTCGATCCCGTTGGGCGGATTGAGCACGATCTTGGACGCTTCACCCAGCACCCGCATGAACCGCTGGCCCCGGTCGGTGTCGCCCAGAATGTCGTAGAGCGTATCGAGCAGGGGGTCTACCACCGGCGGGATACCGTTCTTGGTGTCGCCCACCAGCAGGTAGGTTACGAAGTCGATCGATTCATTCAGCATCGAGCGCGACGGGTCGCTTTTCAGATGGACGTCGCCCATATCGCCGAGCAGCGACAGGGTCTGGCCGGTGAGGAACAGGATAAGGCGCGACTTGTTCCCCTCCTTCATGTACTGCTGGAACTTGCTGGAGAGCTGACCGCCCACGGGCGTTTCCGCAGCGGCGGCGTCGGCCGATCCGGCAGCCGGTTTCGGCGCCTCGATCGTCTCGCCGGCGATCATGCGGGCGGTGTTTTCGATCACCTTGTCGAACTTGCCCATCTCGACGGCGATGTGGAACCCCTCCACCAGCTGCGGCAGACGCGGGTAGCGGAAGATGTTGTAGATCATCTGCAGTCCGGCCGGATCGGTGAACCGGTCCAGGTTCTCGAGCGAGAGCGCCGTGAAGTCGTCCAGGGCCGGGTAGTTCTGGATGATGACACCCGCGGTCCGGGCCGAGCGGTAGATGCCGCGGCGGCCTTTCGGATCGAACATGCACTCGAACGGTTTGGCCAGCCGGATGATCGGGTTCTGCTTGGTCGCGAACGGGTAGTTCGCCTGCGCGTATTTCGTGAAATGCGGGATCAGGCCACCCTTGTAAAGACTGTCCAGCAGATCGAGCGCCTTCTGGTACTGCTCGGGCGTGATGTCGGTGACGGTTTCGCCGGCCGACATGAACATGAGCGCCACGTCGGGTGAGGTCTTGGGGTTGAAGTCGAGTTCGGCCTTCGAGATCTCGTGCACGTTCTCCACGGCCTTGCGCAGCCGCGCATCGGCGGAGAGTTCGAACACATCCTGAGCGAGCGGTGTCAGCAGCCGCTGCTTCGTGTCGAGATCGAATGCGCCGGAGGCTTCGGTGAAGTCGATGAGCGGGAGCAGGGTGTTGTCGCGGTGCAGGTTCGAGATCGCCGCGATACCGGCGTCGGCGTACTTTTCCTTGAGCAGTTCCTGCGCGACGGCGAGCGGTTCGCCCAGCAGTGCGTCGGACTCGTCCGGCGGGAGCACCTCGACGACCGCGTTTACGAAGGCGACCGAGGCCTGCGAGAACAGTTTTTCGATCAGCTTCGCGTCCTGGACCGATTTCACGCCCGGGGCGACCAGTTTGTCGCGCAGCGGCGTGCCGGGGGCGAACTGGCTGTTCAGCTTCTGGCCCAGGTTGTGGCCGGGGGTATCGTGGACAATCCGGGAGGTGTCGTAACCAGGTCCGTAGGTGGATGTGTCAACGGACTTGGCGGCAGCCTTGGTTTGGGTCTTGCCCGCGGCCGGTTTGACCGCGTCCGTCTTCGGTTCCTTCTTCGGGTGCTTGGGGGCGTCCTTGGCCATGGCGGCGCCTGCGGACAGAGCGATACAACCCGCGAGAATAACTGACGAAAACGGCTTACCTGGCATACCTGCTCCCTCAAGGGAGGTGCGCGCCTCAAGCGCGGCCCCCTGCGGTCCCAAAGAACTGGTCAAAGAACGTCGAACGATAGTTTCAAAGCATTATACGTCCGGGGCGGGGCAAATGTTTCAGGAGACGGAAATATTATGCCGGAAGCAGGCGGCGGTAGGCGTCCTGCACCAGCTTCACCGCTTCGTCGGGGGTGTGGCCGATCGCGGAGAGGTGGCCCATCTTGCGGCCTTTGCGCGGGTTATTCTTTCCGTAGAGGTGCAGTTTTACGCCGGGCAGCTGCAGTGCGGCGTCGAAGCGCGGCGGGTGCCCGTGCAGCCACACTTCGCCGAGCAGGTTGATGATCGCCGCCGGGCGGATCACCTCGACGCTTCCGAGCGGCAGGTTGCAGACCGCACGGATGTGCTGCTCGAACTGGCTGGTGACGCAGGCGCGCTCGGTCTGGTGGAACGAGTTGTGCGGACGCGGCGCGAGTTCGTTCACGAGCAGTTGCCCGTCTTTCAGCAGGAACATCTCAACGACCAGCAGCCCTTCGACGCCGAGCGCAATTGTGAGTTCGGAGGCGATAGTCGTCGCCTTCTTCAGAATATCGGGAGGCAGAGGACCGGGTAGTACCGACCAGGCGAGGATGCGGTCCTCATGGTGATTGAGCGCAGGCGGATAGACGGCGACTTCGCCCGACGGGCGGCGGGCCACCTGCACCGAGAGTTCCGCTTCGAGGTCGAGCGCTTTCTCGACAATGCACGGCGCGCTGCCCAGCGCCGCCCAGGCGTCTTTCGCTTCGGCGGGCGATTTTACGAACATCTGGCTGCGGCCGTCGTAGCCGCCGGTATTGGATTTCACGAAGCACGGGCCCGCGAGTTCGCGGACGGCTTTTTCGAGATCGAACTCCGACTCGGCGCAGCGGTAAGGGCCCACGGGGAAACCCTTGCCGGCGATCCAGTTCTTCTGGCGTGAGCGGTCCTGGATGGTGTGGAGCACCTGCACACCCGGCCGCAGCGGTGCGTGTTTCGCTGCCGCTTCGAGGGCGTCGACGGAGATTTTCTCGATTTCCAGCGTCACCGCCTGGCAGCGGCTGGCGAGATAAGCCGCAGCGGCGGCGTCATCGAACGGCGCTGGCACGCAGAGGTCGGAAACCTGGCTCGCCGCGCAGTGCAGGTCCGGGTCCAGCACATGGATGTGATAGCCCAGCGAGCGGGCCGCCATGGCCGACATGCGGCCCAGCTGGCCGCCGCCGAGAATACCGATCGTCGAGCCGGGGAGTACGGCGTCTTTCATGCCCGTTCTTTCAAGACCAGTTCTTTCAAGAGTCGAGGTCGCGGGCGTCGAGCACTTCTCTGGTCCGTGCCTTGCGCCAGGTGCGGAGCTTCTCGCGCAGCTCCGGATATTTGTTGCCGAGGATTTCGGTCGCGAGAATTGCCGCGTTGGCCGCACCCGGTTTGCCGATGGCGAGCGTGCCGACCGGGACGCCCTTGGGCATCTGCACAATCGACATGAGCGCGTCCTGACCGTTTAAATGCGTCGCCGGGATCGGGACTCCGAGCACCGGGACGAGGGTCTTCGACGCCGTCATGCCGGGCAGGTGGGCGGCGCCGCCGGCACCCGCGATAATCACTTCGAGGCCGCGGGATTCGGCCGAGCCGGCGTATTCAAAGAGCCAGTCCGGCGTACGGTGGGCGGAGACGACTTTCGTCTCGAACGGCACGCCGAACGTTTTGAGCAGTTCGCGGGCCGGTTCCAGGTGCTCGAGATCGCTCTTCGAGCCCATGATGATTCCGACAAGCGGTTGTTTCCTGGATGCTTTGCGGGCTTTTGGTGATGCTTTCGCCATAACCGGACCCATTCCCCTGCTGCTGGCCGTTACTGGTTCGAGTCGACCCTTACCGGAAAGGGCCAAGTATGAACGGGGTGGGGATTTGGTCAACTGAACCCAACCAGGGCTGAAACCGTCCCGTACGCACTGCGACAACCTTATATAGTGACGTTTACAGGGGTTCAAAACCCCCTTCGGAATCGCCAATGGAATCAGCACTTTGGCATTGAATGCGTTCATATAGAACGCATTTTATAATCATAACTAATTGACAATACTGGCTATTTTTTAGATACTTAATCCAGTTAAACCAATGCTTGAGAACGCACCATACCGGCCTTCCCCCGCGGACTTCGAGGACTACCGCGACTACCTCAAGGAGATGGTCGCCTTCCTCAAGACCCGTCCGGGCGGATTCTCGCAGCGGCAGTTCGCGCGCAAGGCCGGATATTCGACGACCAACTTCCTCAGCCTCGTGATGGAAGGAAAGCGCGGCCTCAACTCGAGCGGTATCGAGAAGTTTTCCCGGGGCCTGGGTCTCAACGACCGCGAGCACGACCAGTTCGACGCACTCGTTCACTACTGCCAGGCTGAATCTGACGCCGAACGCAACCGCTACTACACACGGCTGCGCAGCGTGCGCCGTTCCGGCAGCGAACCGGTGGTGATCGAGCAGGCCCAGTACGACGTCTATACGATGTGGTGGGCGCTCGCGATCCACCAGATGATGCTGCAGGACGATTTCCGCGACGATCCAGCCTGGATCTCGAAGCGGCTGTTCCCGACGGTGCCGCCGTCGGATGTGAAGCGCGCGCTCGACGCCCTTCAGTCGGCTGGCCTCGTGGAGCGCGGCCCGGACGGCAAGCTCCGTCCGATCGCTCCCAAGCTGGCGACCCCGCCCACGGTCCGTTCGCTGGCTGTGCGCAACTTTCACCGGTCGGTCCTCCAGAACGCGGCGGCGAGCCTGGACTCGCTGCCGGTCGAGGAACGCAACGTCACGTCGCTCACGGTCAACCTGACGCGCCAGCAGTACGACGAGCTGTGCGCCGAGATGACCCGGCTGCGGGCGGAACTGCTCGACCGGTACGGCGTGGACCAGAAAGCGCCCGCCCCGCAGGACGTGTATTCGGTCGGTGTTCATGTGGTGCCGATGACCCGGAGGGACAAAGAATGATCCGGTTCCGCCACCTCATGCTGCTCTGCCTCGGTGCGTGCCTTGGCACGTTCCTGGTTGGCTGCACGTCGGGCGGCATCGACACGGGCAACGCCCTCGCACAGGACCAGATCTCCGCGTCGGGCGTCGTGGCGCAGGGAGCAGCGGTGGCGTTCACCGATGTGACGGTCCGGGGCCTTAACGGCAACGTAACCACGGCGACCACCGACGCCGACGGCAACTACACGGTCGACCTCTCGACGCTCACGCCACCGTATTTCGTCCGCGCCGACCTGGGCGGCGGGAAATACATGTATGCCTTCGCCCGCAAGAGCAGCGATGCGGCCATTGACGCGGTGCCCGTCGGCGGAACGGATGGCGGCTCCGGCGGCGGGACCGGCCCGGATACGGGCACTGCGGGCCGGGTCGTCGTCATGAACGTGCACCCCTTCTCGGACCTTCTGATCACCACCTACTACCGCGCGCAGGGTCTCGATATCGGTACGGTGTTCAACGGTTTCGGTCCGGGCAGCCTGTTCCCCTCCCGGGACGAGATCGAAGCCATCGTGGCGGCGGTCATGGATGTGTTTGTCCGGGCGTTCCCGGGCGGCAGCATCGGCTACCTGTCCGACGCGGGCGCCTACGGCAGCGACGGGCTGGCGCTGGAAAGCAGTTTTACGCCCGACGGCACCGGGTTCGACGGTCTGCTGGACGCCATGCTGGTGGCACCCGACCGGTCGTCGTTCACGATCTCGAACGGTGACGTGGAAGTGGTTACGACCATCACGACGGGTACGATGAGCAGCGTCCCGGTGCTGATTTTCGAAACAACGACCTCCGGACCGGACGGTACCAGTGGCGACCGGGAGATGATTCTCCTTCCCAGCGACCAGCAGTTCCGCGACGCGATCGCGGGCGCTCAGGCGACCTTCAAGAATATCGTCGACCAGGTGAACCTCAAGGGTTCCGCTCTCGCGGCGTCGGACCTGATCCCGCAATACGCGCTCGACTACCGCGACGGCGGCGAAGGCCGGCTGATCGCCGCCGCCCGCATGGCGGGGCTGCTGCGGGGCCGAACCGTTTCCACGGAAGCACTGAGGCCGCTGTTCTATGACCGGCTCCAGGGCATCCTGCGGATGGGGCTCGGGCCGGTTCCGCTGTTCATCGACAAGCCGCTGTTCGTGGGCAGCGGCGCGCCGCTCGATGCGCCGCCGCCCGATCCGTCGGCTCCGCCGCCGCCGAACAGTCCGCCGCCGTACCTCATCCTGCGGCGGCCGCCGGGCGACTTCGTCTTCAAGAAGGTGGGTTCGGCGTGGCTGCTCTACGGCGACCAGAGCCTCGCGCGGCGCGAAATTCTCAGCATTAACCGTACGACGATGAACCCGGGCGGCAACGTCAACGAGAATATCCTGGTCGCCAACGCGGTGAGTCCGGCCGGCGTCATCACCGCCGGACAGATCAAGAGCCTGCCCGACGGCACGGGCCTGTTCCCGGCAGTTACGAACCTGTTCCATCTGCCGCTGCAGCGGTCGGAGCCCCTGAGCCCCACGGGCAACGTGATCGACAACTTCACCCAGTATTACGACGTTTATTCGATACTCCAGACCCTGGGGCCGACTCCTCCGGGAGTGGGCAGCGACTTCGTCATCACCGTAACTTCGGCGACGGCGGCGTCGGAAGACCCGATGGTCCAGAACCGTCCGGTCCATGCGGCGACCACGGAACCGGCGATGATTATCGTGCCGGCGGGCCACACGATGGCGGACGCGATTCCGCCGCCGCCGGCTCCGCCCGGGCAGCCGATCAACGTCCAGTGGACGCTGCCCAGGAGCTACCCGATCGTCTCGGTCCAGCTGGTCGCCCGTTCGAAGAGCGGCGCCAGTGTCTGCGAATCGCCCCGTCTGGAACTGATCGGTTCGCCGACGCCTGACCGGGCGGCGATCGCAGTCCCGCCGGTCTGTCCGGGGCCGCCGCCGGGACCGCCGCCCACGAGCGCGGAAATCGAACTCATCGTGCGCGGGCCGCACGGCGAACAGTCGGAGGTGAGATATGAATTTCAGTAACCGGTCCGGCCCCTGAAGCGGGAGGGGGCGAGGGGAAGAGCGAACGTCTGATGGCTCAGACAAGAGAGCGGAGTTATGAAAGTCACATATACGGAAAACGCAACCGCCGAAATGATCGGCGAAACGGCCGGCGAAAAAACCGGCGAAACCCTCGGTGAAAAAGACGAGCGGCTCCTTTCCGGCAAAAGTCAGGAACCGCCCGAAGAACAAAGGAACGAAAGCCATGAAAATCCAATCGCTAATGACAGTCAAGAAATGGGCCGCAGCGGCGGGGGCAGCGACGATGCTGACCGCGTGTGGTTCCGGCAGCTCCGGAACCGGGAACCCCGGCGCGCCATCAAACACGGTACAGGAGCTTTCTGGAATCTTGTCGCTGAGCGCCGATACAACCGCCGCCGCCGCGTCGGTTAAGTCGGTCTCCACGGGGATGATTCCCGTGGACCCGCCGGTTACAGGCGGTGACGGCAGCGGCGGGAGCGACGGTTTCGCTCCGCCGCAGGACGGTTCGGTCGAGATCCGCCCGGACGCCCAGTGCTTTGTTCTCGATACCCCGGCCGACGGCACGATCGAGATCGTCTTCAATCTTCCTCCCGACCAGCTCCCCTTCGACCAGACGGAGATGGAGAGCGGCAGTGTCGAACTGCCGGCCGACTATGCGGTGACGCTGGACGGTTCCCCCAGGCCGGATCTCGACCCGCGCTGCGGAACGGATGAGGTGTTCCAGGTGACGCACGGGATTACGCCGCTGCTGCCGCCGCCGCCCGAGGGCGCGATCCCGATACAGTTCATCGGCGCGGTCCAGAAGTCCGAAGAGTGCCTGAGCCTGCTCGGCACCGCTCCGGGTCTGGACGGTGCGGACAGCCAGGCGCTGATCCAGCCCGTGGGCGACCGCGCGGCGGACATCGGCGCGCTGGAGGGCGGCGCCGTGATCTCGGTCATCGGCGCGGTCGTGCCGGTGCTCGAGCCCGGCCGCTGCGGCATGATGGTCAGGATTCTCGACTTCAAGACGTTCGAAGGCACGCCTCCGGTTCCGCTTCCCGCCCAGGGCAGGGGGCTTCTGCGCCAGAGCGAAGAGAACACCGACTGCTGGCAGATCCTGCCGCCCGTCATGATCCCGTTCGCCGGCGGCGCTTCCGGGGTGCCGACGCCGGGGATCGACGATGTGACGGCCGTGCCCGACGGCAGTAACCTGATCCAGCCGCCGCCGCCTTATCCGGGTGCGCTGCCGCCGGTCCCGATCTCGCTGGGCGACGGTCCGGTGACTGTTGAACTGTCCACCGGTACGTCGAGTGACGGGTCGGGCGATCCGTCGGGCGCGCCGGGGTCCGAACCGGGCTCGCCGGGACTGGATCTGCCTCCGCAGCCGCCGCCGCTCGCGCCGATCATCGAACCGGTGGGACCGGGCGCCACTGCGCTCAGGCAGGCTGCGAACCTGGGCAAGGTCTACCGCGTGAAAGGGTTCCCGGAGTTCGGCCGCGTGGGCGCCTGCAAGTTCTCGCTCCCGTTCTACGTGACGCAGTTCGAACTGCTGCCGCCTCCTCCGCCTCCGCCTGACGGCAATGTGGATCTTCCGGGTATCGCCGTGCACCTGGACCTGGAAGGCGGCTGCGACGCGCTGATCACGCCGATGGGTCTCGTGCTCCCGGTGGGTGACGTGGCGGCGGCCTACTGGGCCGACGCCGCTCATCTGAACAAGCCGGTGATCCTCACGGGCCATCCCGTGCCGGACACGGTGTCGGTGTGCCCCGGCAAGCCGTTCGAGGTGGTTAGCACGGCGCTTCCGCCGGCGCCGCCCGATCCTTCGGCCGACGGCGGAGTGACCACTATGCCCGCGCCGATGCCACCCAACTCGATGCCGCCCATGCCGGGTATCGATCCGGTCGGTTTCGTCCACGCCGAAGGCAAGATCACCAGCCACCCCGAAGGGTGCCTGACGCTCACGGCTCCTCCCGGACCTGATGCGGCCGACAGCGAACCGGTCACCTACCGGCTCATGTATCCGTTCGCGCACTACAACCCGGGTTTCGTGGGCGGAGCCTTCGAATACCCGACGGTGATGGTCGTGGACGGCACGCAGTTCGATGTGACCGCCGACGCGCCGCCCAGCGACGCGCCTCCGTGCCCCGGTGTGCCGCTGGGCGTGATCGGTCTGCACCGCAAGGTGGAGATCGACCAGAGCGAGGTGCCGGTGGACGTGCTCGATACGGGCGCGTGGGACGGCGCTCCGCCGCCCCGTCCGTTCCTGGTCATTCATTCGGCTGACGATTACGCGGCGCTTCAGACGAAGTTCTCCTTCCTGCCGGAAGCCCCCGACGCCGATTTCGATACCGAACTGCTGGCGCTCATCACGACGCCGGTTGACGGCGAACACGGCATCGAGGGAATCCATGCCTTCACGACGGTCGATCCGGCCGCGCTCGTGATCGCGTTCAATCCGGTGCCGCCGCTCGAAACGGGACTTCAGTATTCACTCGTGCGGGTGCTCGACATGGGGCTCCCGGTGGTGTTCCACCCGGAACCGCCTCCGGTGCTTGATCCGCCGCCGGTACCGCTCTCGGCTCCCTGATCTGTCCAACCCTGCGGGGGACCCGAACCCCGTTTTATTGTCCTCTTCTTCCCTATCCCGCCGCCCCGTGTCCCGACTCCGGACACGGGGCGGTTTTTGTGGACCGGACCGGTCCGGTTTCCGCATGCCGTTTCAAAACAGTGCGCAACGCCGGTTCCGGTTTGAAGAAATCCCTTCCGGCAAAAAACGTTAAGTGTTAGATAATGACTTCTAAGTCATCGAGTGTTCCTGGGGATCGGCATCGATAAGGGGTCAGGTAGTGATGCGATTGAAAGCCCGGATGTATGCAGCCCTGTGGGTTTGCGTGATGGCGGCGGCCCCGGTGGCCGTCCGCGCGGACGATGCGCCTGCCTCCGATTCCGCCAGCAAGCCCGCTGATACGCTCACTGATAAGCCCGCCGGCAAGCCCGCTGGCAAGGACGACTTCGCGGACCTCTCGCTGGACGACCTGCTGAAGACCGACGTGTCGGTGGCGTCGTCCCGAAAATCCAACCAGCGCGAATCCCCCGGTATCGTCACCGTCATCACCGCCGACGAGATCGCCCGCATGGGCGCCCGCGACCTCGCCGACATTCTCCAGCAGGTCCCGGGGTTCAGCTTCATCGTGGACGTGCAGGGCGTGACGGGCGCGGCGTTCCGCGGCAACCACGGCTACGAGGGCAAGGTCGGCATCTTCTGGGACGGCTTCGAGCTGAACGACCTCGCTTTCGCCACCGTGCCGCTGGGCAACCGGTTCCCGGTGGACCAGATCCACCGGATCGAAATCATCCGGGGTCCCGGCTCCGCCGTTTACGGCGGCAACTCCGAACTGGCCGTCATCAATATCGTCACCAGGCTTGGGGCCGAGCAGCCGGGCGGCAAGTTGGCGGGCGAGGGCGGATTTACCGAAAAGGCCGTCTCGCGCGCGGGCGGCAGCCTGATGGCGGGCGGAAAACCCTCGGACGATGTCTACGTGGGCGCCATGGTGTCGGGCTCGACGTCGATCCAGAGCGACCGCAACTACACCGACGTTTATGGAAAATCGTACAACCTGGAACTGAACTCGAACCTGCGCCCGGTCCTGGCGCAGGCGATGGTCCGCACGGGCGGGTTCAAGGCCAGCCTGTTCCTCGAGCACTACCGGGTTTCGCAGCGCGACGACTACGACTCGATCCTGACGAATCCGGCCAATCTCGACTTCGGTTCGCTGGCGGCCCGGTTCACCTACGACGGAAAACTGTCGGACAAGGTGAGGATCATGCCCGCGTTCACCTGGCGGGCCGAGCGTCCCTGGCGGTACAGCTACACGAATCCGGCGTACGGAGCGACCGCCTACCACATCACGCTCACCCGGTACCAGCCGGAACTGAAGGTGAACTGCGAACTGACGCCCGAGATCAGCGTGCTGGCGGGTGCCCAGTACACGCTCGACCACGGCAGCTCGTCCGACTACGCGTTCCTGCCGCCTCCGGTGGTGACCAGCCAGCCGGGTTCGTTCCACCGGTTCACGGCCTTCACGGAAATCTCGGGCTACTTCCCCGAGGTGGTGAACGTCACCGTCGGCGCCCGCGTCGAGCACCACAACGACTACGGCTGGGTCGGGGGCCCCCGGGTCGCGCTGACCCGCGTGTTCGGCGACGCCCATGTGAAAGCCCTCTACAGCATGGCCTACCGGACGCCGAGTATCGCCAACATCTGGGAAAACCCGGTCAAGCTCGAGCCCGAATATGCCCACGTCTTCGAGGTGGAGGGGGGGTATGCCTTCGCCGAGAAGCTGTTCGTCTCCGCCAACTTCTTCGAGACCTACCTGAGAAAACCCTTCGCCTACGCTTACGACCCGGTGAAGAAGGTGAACGCCTACCAGAACTTCCGCAAAACCGGCACCCGGGGGGTGGAGGCGGCGGCCCGCTACCAGGACTCCTGGGGCTACGCGACACTGGGCTACTCGTTCAACGACATGGCGGGCCGCAACCGGGTGGGAATCTACGACGTCCCCGGCCACGACGAGGTGATGCTCGCCATGCCCAACCACAAGGTGACGGCGCTGGCCAGTTTCAATGTGACGAGGACTTTCAACGTCACCCCCTCGGCCACCTTCACCGGCCGGCGATTCGGTTACGCCAGCACCGACGCGCTGGGCAATCTCGTCTACCAGCGGTATGGCCGCAAAGTCCTTCTCGATCTGTTCCTCCTGTGGCGGGATTCGGTCGCGAAGGGGCTGGACCTGGGCGTCGGCGCCCACAATCTGCTGAACGCCGACTTTCCGTATCTGGCCCCCTATGACAGCTACCACGCCCCGATGCCGTCCCTGTCGAGGGAGTTTCTGGGCAAGATCGCCTACAACTGGTAGGCCTCCCCCCCCCCCTATCTTTTCACC
>CAZMGV010000001.1:510764-621984 GCA_964565925.1 uncultured bacterium | reverse complement strand
CACCATGACGAATGTGATGGGTGTCGCCGGGAACACGATTTCGGGCGAAACCTCCGTGCTGCTCCCGATCCCCGGTGCGTATCAGGGTCTCTGGGCCGAATGTGTCCAGGGCGCGGGCGGAAGCTGCACGACCGGCTCGATGCAGAAGATCACGTCGTACAACGACACGACGCGGACACTGACACTGACGAATCCCTTCGCTCCCGCGGCGAACACCAACGACAAGGTGAAGATAGTGCTCGCTCCGGACCCCGGCTTCTGGCAGGACAAGCAGGTGACATCCAGCGGTGCCTCGCCGGCCGAAGGCCCGGGTGTGTATGCGGAACTGAACCGTCGTGTAGGTTACGGCCAGACGGACAATATCTACTCCATTACTATCCGGGATTCGATCGTCGGCGGCGACCTGAGCTGGAACAATGTGACGATCGAATATCCGCCGAACATGGCTGCTCCGCAGGCGGCGGATTGCGTCACAAACGGTTCCGTGTCGACGGACGGAGTCGAAAGCTGCGGTGGCGGGTTCACGCTTGCCGGTGGCAATCGTATCCTGTTCAACAAGGCATCCATAGCCGGCCAGCCTTTCGCGAACGGGGATATATTCCTGACGGTATCGCTGGCGGCACAGGGCAATTCCGCTTTCGAGACCGCGGACGACAATCCCTTCCGGGTCTGGGTGAACAACAACTGGGGCGGCACGCTGGCGGCCCCGATAGAGGTCGCCTACGGCAACCGCCGCTGGGGCCTGTCGGTACAGGGCGACCTGCCGACCCCGCCGGGTGTGCTTGCCGGTTCGCCGCCGGCCACGGCGGACTTCTCTTTCGGGTCTGATCATGCATCGAACCTGACACCACAGCTGACGGTCGATGTGGCGGCCGACGGACTGATCCTTTATACGGAAAAAGCGGGAAGCATCTACTCGACCGTTACCGGCAATTACGACAATGGCATTCTTGATGCGCTGTGGCTTACTTACCCGCGGTTTAACACCACCTTCAGTTCGGCGATCAATCTGGTGGAAGCCGCTCCGTCGCAGGCGATGCTGTACTACGCGCCGGGGACTGCCTATATGGGAACCGATCTGGTGGCGGGTGCCGGACTGGGCGACAACTACTACCTGCTCAGAAACGGCGCCTCGATCCAGGTCCGGTCGTTCGACAAGACGTTCCTGACCAATCCCCAGACGACGACGTTCACGACCATGACTGGACCGTGCAACAACTCTTCCAACAATGCGCGGTCGCTGGCTGCGACGCCGGGTGCCTATAACGTCGCGGGGTCGGCGCTTCATATGGTCTGCGCGGATCTTTCCTCGGCGGCAGATCTGGTGACCTGGTCGTCGTCTGACCCGCTCGTCGTCTGGCCGGGGGATCTGTCGCGGTCGCCGGTGTCCCTCACCGGCGCGCCGTTCAATTTCAGCGCTGCGTCGTCCCCGCTGGTTTCGGGTATCGAGATGGCCAATCCGGGAGACCTGGTGCTCTTCGGCAAGGACAATCCGGGCAACTTCTGGAAGCTGGTGTTCTACGATCAGCAGAGCAATGCGGTGTACTACTCGGTGCCGGTGGACGCCCGGGCGGTCGGAGCGGGAGAGACCGTCAAGCAGATCGCCTATCACCCGGCGACCGGCACGATCTTCATGCTGCTCAACGACGCGGCCGTCACCCGTTACCTGGTCGAAATCGACCGCGGCGGCCGGCTGATCGGCCGCTGGTCGCAGGATGAAGTCATGGAAGGACCGGGCGGCAGCGGCACGAACACGATTCTCGGCCTGATGGTGAGCGGGAGCTCGGATTCGAATGTGATAGGCTATGACGGTGACGGATCGATCAACCGGCTGCGGCTCTGGTACCTGCTGGATGCGGCCGGTGGCGACCGCGTCGCCCAGGTGACGCTGCCGAGATAAGGGCATTTAACGGTGTCGCCGCCTGACGGCGGGGCGCCGAAACCGGGGTAACCGGAGGCGTAAGGGGACCTGAAGGCCCGGGCGGTGAGCCCGGGCCTTCGTCTATATACAGCCGGAAACTGGCTGAAATTGGCAGAGGTTTCCGCTGATGCGGGCGTCATCGTGGACATAAGAAAACACGCTGTTTTCACTGAAGTTTCCGATAAGTACAGCTGGTGAATTTCCGGGGCGAACCGGATTGAAAGGCCCGCTGTGCCGTGATAACCAGACTCCGGCTGCCGGAACCGAACCGCTGTTCGGTCAGGTTACCGGCGAAAACCCCCGCTCTGGTCAGCGCAGGAAAGAGAGAATTTCTATGGAATCCACGGTCATCGTATCCGCGGCCCGCACTCCGATGGGCTCGTTTCTAGGCAAACTGAAGGACGTGCCGGCGAACCAGCTGGGCGCCGCCGCCATCAAGGAAGCCGTCAAGCGCGCCGGTGTCGAAGCCTCCGAAATCGAGGAAGTCGTCATGGGCAACGTGCTCATGGCGGGCCAGGGCCAGGCGCCTGCGCGCCAGGCAATGATTCACGCCGGTCTGCCGCTGGGCACCTACGCGCACACGATCAACAAGATGTGCGGCTCGGGCATGAAGGCCGTGATGCTGGCCGACCAGGCGATCCGCGTGGGCGACCGCACGGCGATGGTCGCGGGCGGCATGGAAAACATGAGCATGGCGCCGATGCTGCTCACCAAGGGCCGCGAAGGCTACCGCATGGGCCACGCCCAGATGATGGACTCGATGATCCTGGACGGCCTGTGGGACGCCTATAACAACAAGCACATGGGCAGCTGCGCCGAACTGTGCGCGACGAAGTACGACTTCGGCCGCGCCGCGCAGGACGCGTTCGCCGCCGACAGCTACCGCAAGTCGCAGGCTTCGGTGAAGAACGGCAAGTTCAAGCGCGAGATCGTCTCCGTGGCGGTCCCGCAGCGCAAAGGCGACCCGGTGATCGTCGACGAGGACGAGGAACCGTCCAAGGGCGACATCGACAAGCTGGGCACGCTGCGCCCGGCGTTCGAGAAGACCGGCACGATCACGGCCGGCAACGCCAGCACGATCAACGACGGCGGCGCCGCACTGGTGCTGATGAGCGAATCGAAGGCGAAGAAGCTGGGATTGAAGCCCCTTGCCCGCGTCGTCGGACAGGCCGAGGCGTCGCTCGATCCCGAATGGTTCACCATGGGACCGGCGGCCGCCTGCGAGAACCTGATGAAGAAGACCGGCTGGAAGGCGAACGACGTCGACCTCTGGGAGCTGAACGAAGCGTTCTCGATCGTGGGACTCGCCAACACCAAGAAGCTCGGCATCGACCCGTCTAAGGTGAACATCCGCGGCGGCGCCGTGGCGCTGGGCCACCCGATCGGCTGCTCCGGAGCCCGCATCATCGTGACGCTCATTCACGCCCTGCAGGACGAAAAGAAGAAGAAGGGCGTGGCCTCGCTCTGCATCGGCGGCGGCGAAGGCGTCGCGGTTGCCATTGAACTGATCTAAGACGAGCTGATCTAACCGGTCAGTCCACAATGCCAGAACCGGTCGCCCCCTCTCCAAGAGGCGGCGGCCGGTTCTTTTTCGGGCTTATCCTGCACGTCGCCAAACAAAAAACCGCCTCCCCGTTGGGGAAGGCGGTTTTTCAGGCTTTTTGAGGAAGGCTTCCGGGTAACGGTCCCGCCGGCGGCTGTGAAAAGCCCGGGCGGGATACCCCTTACTTCTTCCGGCGCTTGCGGCGGTTCGCGCGCTTCTTCTTGCCAACCTTCCGGCGCCGGCGTTTCTTGCCGGGCTTCGGATTGTATTCCGCAATGAACGGATTGAAATGAAGCATGGAGTCTCCTGTGTCTTCTGTATCGACCTGGCCCCTTGCGGGGGCAGGGCCGTCCTCAAGGCCGGGGATATTAGCCCTATTTTACCGATAGCCAAGGGCCGGGGAAGGGAAAAATAGCCCTTAAATCAGGAACTTCTCGACGAACAGGAACACGCCCAGAGCCCCTGTATAGAGGGCAAACCAGTAGAGTTTCTGCCCCCGGATGATCTTCACCAGGAACCCCAGCGACAGGAACCCGATCACCCCCGACAGGAGCAGCCCCGCGACGGCCGCGGAGGGGGTAATGAGCCCCGCCTGGATGCCCCGGATCATGGCGTGGGACTTGAACACCCCCGCCCCAAGGAGCGCGGGGATCGACATAATGAAGGAGAACCGGGCGGCGGTCTCCCGTTCAAGGCCCATGAACAGCCCGCCGGGGATGGTCGTCCCGGACCTGGAAACCGCCGGGAGGATCGCCACCGCCTGGAGCGTCCCCACGACTCCGGCCTCTTTCAGGCCGAACTCGCCGGGGCCCTTGGTGCCGGGGGCGGTCTTCTGGCCCATGACCAGAAAGGCGGAGGTGACCAGAAACTCGGCCCACAGGAACTGGCCGCTTCCGAACACCCGGTCGAAGAACTTGTTGAACAGCACCGCCGCGATGACGGCCGGAATCGTCGCCACGACCGCCATCCAGGCGAAGTGGCCGAGCGGATACTTGTCCGACGTCGCCGTCCAGGCCCTGGGACCCGCGAGCAGCATCTCGACCGCCTGTCTCGTCATCGGTACCAGATCCTTTCGGAAAAAGAACAGCACGGCGACCAGCGTCCCCTGGTGGAGCAGCACGTCGAAGGCGAGCATGGTTTCATCCGGCACGGTCAGGCCCAGATATTTCTGGGCGAGCACCAGATGGCCGCTCGAGGAGACGGGGAGAAACTCGGTGAGTCCCTGTATAAAGCCCAGGATGGCGGCTTCGATCAGATTCACAGACAGGGGTGTAGCAGAGGGACGCGCCAAACGGGAGCCGCCCGCAGGCGGTCCGCGGATATTTTCCCGGCCTGTATCCGCAAGGCCGTCCGACTTGCTACGGTTCGCCTGATGAATCACCGCCTGACCGGAGTGTCCCTTGTTCAGTGACCGGCGAAGCCGCGTGATCGCGGTCTGCTTCTTCCTGACGGGCTTTTCCGGCCTCGTCTTCGAGGTCGCGTGGCTCAAGCTCATGGGGCAGGTGTTCGGCGCGACGACGTTCGCCGCCGCCACCGTGCTGGCGTCGTTCATGGCCGGGCTCGCTATCGGCGGTTACGGCGCCGGGAAACTGTCCCGCCGGTTCCAAAACCCGCTGCTCGTCTACGGCATCGTGGAAATCGGGCTGGGTGTTTTCGGGCTGGCGGTCCCGCTGCTCATCCGCCACCTGACGGCGCCGCTGTTCCAGTGGATCTGGACCGCGTTCCACCCGTCGTTCTGGGCGTTCGCGGCGCTGAGGTTTCTCGCGGCCGGGCTGGTGCTCACGCTACCGGCGACCCTCATGGGGGCGAGCCTGCCGGTGCTGGCCGTCCATTTCGTACGGTCCCGGGGCGAACTGGCGAACCGGATCGGCGCCCTCTACTCGAGCAATACCTTCGGGGCGGTGGCTGGGTGTCTGGCGGCGGGATTCTACCTGCTGCCGGAGTTCGGCATTCTGGTGTCGAACTCCGGCGCTGCGCTTATCGACATGACGGTGGGGATCGTGGTCTGCCTCACGGCCCGGTCGCTCAAACCTCCGGAGTCATTTGTGGAGACGTCCGCAGAGATGCGCATAGAGATGCGCGCAGAGACGGCCGAGATTCCCGTCTCCGTGGCGGCTCCCGCGGATTCGGAGGCTCCTTCTGTTCCGCTGGCCGCTGTTCTCGCCTGTTTCTTCGTCAGCGGAGCGGCGGCGATGATCCTCGAAGTCTCCTGGGTGCGGGCGCTCACGCTGGTGATCGGCCCGTCGGTCTATTCGTTCACGATCATGCTGGCGGCCTTTCTGGTGGGCCTGTCGTCGGGCAGCTGGGTGATCGCGCGCTATGTGGACCGGGTTTCCGACAAGGCGAAACTGCTGGGGACCGTCTATCTGCTGAGTGCGGGCGGCGTGTGGCTGTCGGTGGTCCTCTATCCCGAATGCTTCGCCTGGTATGTGGCACTTAACAGCTATTTCCCGGACAATATCCGGCTGATCTGGGCGATGAGCTTTGGGCTCGTCTTCCTCGTGATGCTCGTTCCGACGCTGCTGATGGGGGCGGTGTTCCCGCTGGTGGTCAGCCTCGCGGTGCCGTCGCTGCGCAGTCTCGGCCGCAATGTGGGCGACGCCTACGGAATCAACACCCTTGGCTGCATCCTGGGGTCGGTGGCGGGCGGGTTTCTGCTGGTGCCGGTGCTGGGCATACGGGCATCGATGCTGCTGGCCGTCGTCCTGCAATGCGCGGTGGCGGCCGTCATGTGGTGGCTGGCGCCGTCGTGCCGGGAACAGCGGGCGCGCTACCTGGCTGCGGCCGCCGGCGGCGGGCTGGTATTCCTGCTGGTGGCGCCGGCCTGGAGCCACGGCCTCATGCAGAGCGGCGTATCGATCTATCCGGCCAGGTACCTGACCCGCACCGGCACGTTCGATTCCGGAGAGTTCGACCGGGCGATCCGCGCGCAGGACGAACATCTCGCCTTCTTCCGCGAAGGACTGACCGCAACCGTGAGCATTCTTCAGACTCCTCCTGGCCCCGAAGGTTCCGGGCGAGCCTCGACCTCGCTCCGGGTGAACGGGAAGACCGACGCCTCCAACTCCCGCGACATGGCGACCCAGATTTTCGGCGGGTTGCTGCCGGTCGTCTTCAATCCGGAAGCGAAGACCGCGCTCGTGATCGGCTGCGGATCGTGCGTGACGCTCGGCGTATTGCTGGAGTTCTCGAATCTGGAGAAGATCACGCTCGTGGAGATCGAAGAGGGCGTGATCGACGCAGCCTCCTGGTTCGGTCCGGAGAACTTCGAGGTCATTCACAACCCCAAGTACAAGGACCGCCTGAAGATCGTGATCGAGGACGGCCGGACGTTTCTGCGGTCCGATCCGGCGAAATACGACATCATCTTCAGCGAGCCGTCGAACCCGTGGTTCGCCGGTACCGCCAACCTGTTCACGGAGGATTTCTTCCGCGAGGTGAGCGGCCGCCTAAACCCGGGCGGAGTCGTCCTCCAGTGGATCCAGCTCTACAGCCTGTTCAACCGCGACCTGCGGGGCGTCTACCGGAGCGTGTCGGCGTCCCTGCCCGAGGGTTACGTGTTCAACTTCTCGGGCGACTCGATCGTGCTGGCGATGCGGGAGAAGCGGCCGTTCCCGCCGCACGAGCGGTTCCGGGCGCTCTGGTCCGATCCGGAGCACGCCGCCTATCTGGTCCGCTACGGCTATCCGGATGCCTACTGGCTGTATGCGCAGCTGGTGGGAGATTTCCCGTCGCTCGTCCGGCGCCTCGGCGACGCGGAACCCTTCAGCGACTACCACAACACGCTTGAATACACCGCGCCGCTCGCCATGCGGGACCAGTCGGCCATCTACGACAACTGGGCCTGGCTGCACCGGGATTTCGGCGGTATCGACGCCTGGCTCCCGCCGGAGACGCTCACCGAGGGAAGCTACGCGGACCGGCAGGCGAATCTGGCCGCCTACGCGCAGACCTCCCCGATCCGGCGCAACTACTACCTGAAGAAAGCGCTCGACGTTCCGGAACCGGCGGTGGAGGCGCTCAAGATGGCCTGCGGACTGTCGCTGACGAAAAACGCAGTAGTGCCCGTCAACGCCACCACCCGCTGCGGAGAACTGTTCAGCCGCGCGCCGGATCTGCCCGAAGCCAGACTGCTTTACGGGCGCTGGACGGCCCGGACCGATTGCGGCAAGGCCAGAGAGATCCTTGAACCGGTCTTCAGCGACCCGAACTACGGGGCGCAGGCCCGCAGCGAGGCGGAGCGCTGCGGAGCGCGACGCCAGAAACGCTGATCCCGGCAGGGCGCTGACCGGCGCAATTTGGGACAGGTCCCGTCCACTCTTTTCATTCCGGACAATGACGCATGTGCTTCCGGCCCGGCCCGGAACGTGTTAAGAGGTTTCTGATCCCCCTACGGAAGGACTTAGAGGAAATGATGAATTCAGGCTGGTCGAGGAAGATCGGACTCCTGTTGATGGCGTCTGTGTTTGTTGGGACGCCTGCGCTGGCGCAGGAGAAGCCCTCGGAGCAGAAACCATTCGTCGATCAGAAACCGGAACTTGCGGCTGAAACGCCTCCGGCAGCACCTGCTGCACCAGTGAAGCCTTCGGTGACGGCAAAGATTGTCCCCGAACTGGGACTGACGCTGACGGGCGGCAACACGAAGACCAAGAGTATTAACAGCGCAGTCACGGGCAATTTCACGGCCGGTGAGGCGACGCTGGACACTTATTTCAAAGTCCTCTACGGCGAGAGCCGTGTATTCACGGCCGTGCCGCCATCCAGTTCAACGTCCTCCATGGAAACCACCGCAGACAAGTACGAAATGGGTGCGAAGGCCGGCTATAATGTGCATCCCCGGTTCTACCTGTTTGGCACGATCGATTATCTGGATGACAAGTTTAGCGGTTTCGACTGGGTTGTGACGGAAACCGGAGGTCTCGGTGTCAAGGTGATCGAAGAGTCCAAGGTTAAGCTCAGCCTTGAAGGCGGACCTGGTGGTCGTCATACCCGGACACTTTTCGTCAAGGGTGACCCGCTCGCAGTACCTCCGATTCCGGACTCTCCGCAGGAGCGTGACAACGATTTCATCGGCCGCGGCGCGCTGAACTTCCTTTGGCAGATCACCGACAATGCCAAATTTACGCAGGATGCAGTCAGTATCTTCGGCCCGAAGGCCGGCGGCGGGATTCGCACAACCGCCAACTCTGCATTGGCTGCTCAGATTGTCGGATCGCTTTCGCTGAAACTTGGCTACAGCATCGCCTTTGTAACGGATCCGCCCAAAATTGATCATGACAAGATCGCAACGACTGAGGCACAAGAGGCCAAGAGTGTGGATTCCACGGTAACGGCTTCGCTTATGTACACATTCAACTGGGACAACCAGGCGGGTGCGAAGTGGTGGTGAGCTGACACCAGCTGGAAAATCCGAATACGGCGCCCCACGGGGCGCCGTTTCTGTTCAGGCGGCCTGAGTGGCGCTTTTCCGGTCAGCCACGGTCCGGCAACCGCCGCTGCACCAGTCGGAGATGTGCCGGATGAATTCGGGCGCGGCGTCCTCGTGCGAGAAGTGTCCGGCCCCTTCCAGAATCCGGACACTAGAGCGGCGGAGTTTCCCGCCGATGTCGTGCGCGTTGGCGGGCGGCAGGTAGACATCCTGCGCGCCCCACAGGATCAGCACCGGCGCCTCGATGCCGGAAAGGTTCCGGTCGATGACCGGAAGTTCGTCCGTGTAGCTCCCCAGGTACCGGAACGTCGTACTGAGACGGCCGGCCGCGCCGTAGGCCGATATATATTCCTGCCTGAGTTCTTTTGACGGCCGGTATTTCCGGTAGCTGTTCCTCATCGCCGTCCGGACCAACAGGCCGGAGCCGAGCCCCATCAGGTCCCGGGCGGGGGCCGCCTTGCCCATCAGCGCGAGCGACTGGAGGTCCCACGACATTTTCGCCGGGTAACACCCCGGCCCGTCGGCGATGACGAGACTTTCCACCAGCTCCGGGCGGCGGGCTGCGAGCGACAGTGCCATCGGGACTGCGACGTCCGGCGCGATAAGGTGCGCCTTGCCGAAACCCTGTTCGTCCAGAAAGGCGCCGACAAATCCGGCCATCTTCGACGGGCTCATCAGCTCCGGCGCATCTCCCGACCGGCCGAACCCCGGCATGTCGAGGGCGAGCAGGTCGTATTCACCTGCCAGACCGTCCCACACCTGGTCCCAGCACCGGATCGTCTGCGGCCACGCGCCGAACAGGACGAGCCTCGGGCGGCCGGGGTTGCTGTGCCGCCGCCAGTGGAGCTGGATTCCCTGGGACCGGGTGAATTCGAACGTGAGATTGCCGGTGGTCATGGAAAATTCCTCCGCAAAAAGGGCCAGCCGCTAAAAGGGTCAGCTCGCGGCGACTTCGACCGGACTCACGCGGCACCGGATCATCTTGTGGTTCGGGCAGCCGGTGAACGGGTCGCGGTCCATGGCGTCAGTCAGTTCGTTCACGCGCACGCCGGTGCGCTTCAGTTCGCCGGTCACGGGATCGGGGTAGTCGAGCCCGAAGCCGTTGGGCACGTGGATATGCCCGCGCCTGGTCGAGGGGTCCAGCAGCGCCGGCGCCGTGGCCGAGCCCCGGCGGGTCTCGATCCGCACCTGTCCGCCGGTCTGTATCCCGGCCGCTTTCGCGTCGTCGGGGTGGATGATCACGTTGCAGTGCGGGCCCTTGCCCTTGCGCCAGGCGGGGTTCCGGTGGACCGTGTTGGCGTTCCAGTTGGTGCGCATGCCGCCGTCCAGCACGAACGGATAGTCCGAATGGTCGGCTTCGGGGCGGGTCGCCACGTCGCGCAGTTCCTGCACCAGCTCGGCCGGTAACAGATGTGCGCGGCCGTCCTCGTGGTTGCAGTTGTCGGCGAAGTTCCGTGACTTGTCGATCTTCCCGACGATCACCCCTTCCGGGTGGTCCAACAGTTTCTGGAACAGGAACTCGCCCACGGCGAAGGGATTGAGCATCTTCTTCGTCTCGGGCCAGACGCGGGCGATCTCGTCGCGGCGCGTGAGCGCGTAGCTCTGCGTGATCATCCAGAACGCGGCGAGCACCGGCGACGGCAGCGTCGGCCCCAGGGTTTCATAGAGCCAGAACATCACCCGGGCGGTGGTCTTCTTGATGTCGCGGGCCTTGATCGCGGCGGCGGCCGTGAGCGCCGCCATGTAGACAGGCGCCACGAGCGGATTGCGGGCGAACTTCGCCATCACCTTCAGCGGGGCCGGGGCCTCTTCGACCATTCCCATCGACTTGGCGATGCGGTGGTAGATTTCCGCCTCGGGCAGCGCCTCGGCGGGGCCTTTGAGCACCGGCGGCCGGAGCTGCGCGCTGACCTCGGGGTAGAGTTTCGGAAAGCCCGAGTATTCCCACTTCTCGTAACCGGTCGGCGTGGGGAGCACGTAGTCGGCGATCTGGGCGGTCTCCGTGAATGCCGGGTCGATCACGACCAGCAGGTCGAGCTTGCCGAACGCCTCGCGGTAGCGGGTGCTGTCCGAGAAGCTGACGAGCGGGTTCGACCCTTCAACGATAACCGCGCGGATCCGGTCCGGGTGGCTGGACAGGATTTCTTCGGGCAGCAGGTTCGGCGAGAAGATACCGAACGGGAACATCATCGGAATAGCTTCGATGCCCGATTCCAGCGCCTTCGCCTGCTGGCGGGTCGCGGGCGGGGTCTTGGGTCCGTAGAGCGGATGGAACACATTGCCGCCGTCGTTGCCCACGTTGCCGGTGATGAGCGTGATGACGCGGATCAGATACGAGATGAGCGTCGAGTGGGGCGTCTGCTCGATGCCGAGGTCGTTGAAGATGCTGGCGCTCTTCGCCGTGGCAAATTCGCGGGCGATGGTCGCCAGTTCCGACGGTTCCAGCCCGGCGCGGCGGGCCATCTCGGCCGGATCGGCGGCTTTCAGCGCCTCGGACAGCTTGTCGAATCCGCTGGTCTTTTCGGCGATGAACTTCCGGTTCACGAGGTCTTCGCGGATCATATAGGACGCGAGCCCCATCAGCAGGTACACGTCGCCGCCCGGCTTGACGCGGACGTGCCGGTGGGCGCGCTTGGCGGTTTCGGTCTCTTTGGGGTCCACGACGACGAGCTTCCTGTGCCCGCTATCTTTGATCTCCTTGATGAACTCGGTGGCGTTGTGGCCGCGGTTACTTAAGACCGGGTTGGTCCCCATCATCAGCACGTAGTCGGAGCGCTCGGCATCGGAGTGCAGGAAGGCCGACGGCGACGACTTGAACACCCACTTGTCCACCAGCGCGTGCTGGGTTTTCTCCTGCGCCAGGGCGTTGAAGATGATGTTGGAGCCGAGCCCCAGCAAAAAGGGGATGGCGTAGGGGCCGTCCATGTGGTTGCCCTGGCCTCCCACGCCGCAGAGCGCGATACTGCGGCCCGGATGGTTTTTGCGGATCGCATTCAGCTTTGCGCCGATTTCGGACGCCGCCTGCTCCCACGAGATGCGCTCGAAGGTGCCGTCGGGTTTCTTCTTCATCGGATATTCGGTGCGCTGGGCGTGCTTCACGTAGAAGTTGATCGAGTAGCCCTTGTTGCAGCTGTAGCCGTGGGTGATCGGGTTCGACTCGTCGGCCCGGATCTTGACGATCTCGTTGCCGGCCACGTCCACGCGCAGGCCGCAGTTGTGCGAACAGAGTACGCAGGCGGTGGCGAGGTCGCTGGCGTTTTCGGGGACGTTCACGGGTCCGTTGATGACGTGGTTCACAGGCGGGTTCCTTCTATCTGAGGACCGTTGTGGTTCGACAGGCTCACCACGAACGGTCATTTTCAATCAACACCGGCAGGCCGGGCTCCGTTCGCCCTGAGCCTGTCGAAGGGCGTTCTAGCTGTCTTCCGGCGCCGCGAGGTCGCGGCAGGCCTTGAGGATCTCGTCCGAAAGGGGCGTGGGCCCCAGCGCGCGGCTCAAGGTGAGTCCGCCGACCATCATCGCGACGATGGCGAGCGCGCGTTTGCGCCGCTCGGCGGCTTCGATGTTGGTCAGGTTCATCTGCGTGCGGGCGGCCATGCCCTCGACGCCGCGGGCGAGCACCTGACGGGCCGGAGCACCGCCCTCATCGGCGGTGGCGAGTCCCGACAACGACGCCGGAATCGGGCAGCCCGTCTGCGGGTGATCGCGGTGCGAGCGGCTCAGATAGCTCTTTACCGACTGGCGGAGTTTCGCGGGGCCGGGCGCGGCCTTGGCGCCGCTGCTTCCAGTGGCGCTGCCGGAATCGGAGTCGCTGAACGCGGAGTCGTTGAAAGCCGAACCCGGGCGCGTGGCCGATTCGGAGAACGCCTTCGCCAGCAGCTCGGCGATCATCTGGTCTTTGGAATCGAAGTGCGCGTAGAAGCCGCCCACGGTGAGCCCCGCCGCCTTCATCACCTTCTCGACGCTGGTGCCGTCGATCCCGGCTTCGCGCAGGAGCTTCGCCCCTTCGGTGAGGATCTTCTCGTGGGTCGCGGCTTTCTTGTCTGGCGAAATGGGAGGCATGGGTTCAGGATTCCTTTGTATGACAGTCATAATATTATGAATATAATATGATCTGTCAAGGAAAAAGGGAGTGGGGGTTTAAGTGACTGGAATTACAAATGATTTATGGAATCAGTCCAGCAAATTCCACAGGGCGGCCAGCATGATCCGCCAGCCGTTTTCGGTGCGGCCGGCGTAGGCGGCCCAGGCGGGCAGGATTTCGTGGGTGAGGGTGAGTTCGCAGCCGCCGGCGGCTGCGGCGCTGCCCGAATCGCCTGTGCCCTGCGGTCTGATCTCGATCAAGACGCGGCTCGTGTTGGCGTCGGTGTGCTTGCCGATGGCCCAGGTGAAGGCCAGGCGGCGCGGCCGCTCGAACTCGAGGTAGATGCCGTTATGGTCCAGCTCGTCGCCCTGCCGGTCCACGACGAACGAGAACTTTCCGCCTGCGCGGGCGTCGGTGCGGAGTATGACGATCTTTTCGTCCCGTACTGCCGGGCCGAACATCCACTGGCCGATTGTTTCCGGTGTGACCCACGCGTCGAACACGCGCTCGGGCGTCACGGCGAACTGCCGCGTGACGGTGACCTTCAGGTTTTCCGGATGTTGGCTGCCGTCGCTCACCCGCCGATATTGATCCGGTTTGCCCGCGCTTCCAAGCGGGGGTAAACGAACACGCATGTTCACGCATGTCCATATCCAGAATCTGAAGCAGTATCCCGACCGTCAGGTGACGATCAAAGGGTGGGTCGCCGGAAAAACCGCCGTGGGCGGGGCGTTCTACCTCGACGTCCGCGACGGCACGGGCACCGTCAGGTGCGTGGTCGCGCCCAATATCTTCACGCCGGAACACTGGACGCTCGTGGAAAAACTGTCGCAGGAAAGCAGCGTCACGGTGACGGGCAAGACGGGCGCTGACGACAGCAAGGGAATGGAGATCCGCGTCTCGGCGCTTGAAATCCACTGGATGGCGCCGCCGCTCCCGCAGACGATAAATGCGAAAGAGAACCGCCACCTGTGGATGCGCACGCCGGAGGGGCAGGCGACGCTCCGCATCCGCAACGCCGCTCAGAAGGCGATCAGCGACTACTTCGACTGGAGCGGATTCACACGGGTGGACAGCCCGGTGCTCGTCGGGAAAAGCCAGTGGGGCAAGGGCGGGGCGCTGAAACTGGACAAGCCCGACTTCGAACTGGCCCGTTCGCCGGAGTATTTCCTCCGGAGCGCGGCCATGGCGCTCGGCAAGGTGTATGCGTCGGGGCCGGTGTTCGGCGCGTTCGGCGTGCCGGGCTCCAAGGCGGTCGAATACGAAAGCTGGTCGATCGATGCCGAAATCGCCTTCGTCGATCTGGACGACGTGATGCTCGTGGCGGAGGATTTCCTGTCGTATCTCGTCCACCGGCTCTCGACGGAGCAGGCGGCGGAACTCCGCACGCTCTCGCGTAATCCGGTGCCGCTTAATTTCGTCAAGAAGCCGTTCCCGCGCCACACGCCGGCGGAGGCGAACGACATTATCGCGAGACGCGCCCACGACCGGCCGCTGTTCATCCACCGGCTGGATTCTGCGCGCGCCCCCTGGTCCACGCGCCGCGATCCGAAAGACCCCAAGGTCGCGCTGGCCTTCGGGATCGTCGCGCCCGAGGGGTTCGGCGTGATCGGCGCCGGGGCCGAGCGCGAACCGGACCCCAAGGTGCTGGAAAAACAGATCAAGGCGGCGGGGCTCAAACCCGAGCCGTTCAGGGACTATCTGGAGGCGGGCCGCTACGGCGCCGCCCCGCTCGCGGGCTTCAGCCTGGACCTCGGGAAGTTTCTCGGCTGGCTGACGGGGAAGTAGGCAGCAATCGGCCTTACAAGGGCCGTTCGTCCTGAGGAGCTTTGCGAACAGCAAAGCGTCTCGAAGGATGACGGTCCGGTGGATTTAACCCGGCCCTTCGAGACGCGCTTTCAGCGCTCCTCAGGGCGAACGGGTCGGGATGGGTGTCAATACCGGCAGTTGCCGGGTTCTATTCTTTTGAGGTGATCCCGTCATCCGTCTTGCGCCGTCGTTGTGCAAGCGAACTCAGTTTCCGCCCCAGTCCAATGAACACCTTCGCCATGATGTAAATCTGAGCAGTCGCCATAAACCAGAAGATAATCACGAACTGGATTTTGGCCGTCATCCGGGAAAGGTCCAGAAGCATGGCCGAGGTATCATTCAGTAATCGCGTCACAAAATAGGCGGGGAAATAAACCGGCAGGATGAAGATGATTTCCATCCCGCACTGCGCGCAGTCTTTAAAGAAACTGCCCGCGAACATGGCGAAGAAAAGTGTCAGCACTGCCAGGTGAACCAGAATCGCCCTGCGAATCCAGTATCGCTCGGAAGTACGTTCTTCAGCGGGTATATTCACTGGCGCCACTCACCGCCTCGCCATCATCGCGATCACGGCAAAAACGGCGAGAATACCGATCAGGATATACCTGCCGTTGCGCACGTCCTCGGCTTCGAAGGCGGCTTCCTCGGCTTCGGCCGCGGCCCGCTCGTCGCCCAGTATCTCCCGCGCCCTCGGGGTCGTGGGGGTAATCAGCGATGTCGATCCGCACTCGGGGCAGGAGGTCCGGCTCATGCGGCGGATCACGGTCGAATAGATGATGGCGGCGAGCAGCACCCATTCGCCGCCGAAGAGAAACGTCGCCAGGCCGATGACCCAGAGCAGCAGTTCGAATGCACCCGAACCGCCGGTTTCAACCCTGGGTTCTGCGACCGTATGGCAGGTGATGCAGAGGCGTCTCATTCGTAAAGCCCAGTTTACCGCATTGGGGGGATTCCTTATAGGGGATTGGTGTAGGTCTGCGCCTGCAGATTCACCCGCCGCAGTTTGCTCCGCCGGCGGATCCAGCGGTCGAGAACGCGGGAAGAGATGGCAATCTTCCCGGTGCGCCCTTCGCCGAGCTTCGAGACCGGCAGCCGCCCGGCGCGCAGCCACCGCTTGAGCGTGCTCTCCGAGCAGCCCAGGTAGCGCGCGATCTCCTTCTGCCCGACGATGTAGTTCTTCAGCGGGTCCTGCGTGACAGCGGTATCCGTAGTCATGGCGTCACCTTCCCGGGCCGGGTCCGTACGGGGTCTTGCGGTGTTTCGAGGTCCCGAATTTCGGCCAGTACGCGGTCGAAATTCGCCTGCGCCCGGCGGGTCCGGGAGGCCGCCCGCTGGGGCGACCAGGCACCGCCCAGGTGCCGCTTGAGCAGGTCCGCGATTTCGCTCCAGCTGCTCCCTGTCTCCCTGGCCCGGCAGAGGGCGTAGTCGAGCGGACCCAGCGCCCTCTGGATCCGGACGTCCAGCAGGATCGTCTCTTCCTTCAGGGCGGCCTGCTCCCGCAGGCCGCGTCTGGGGGCCTCGCGGGGGTGCGATCCGGGTGCCGAATCGAGCGCCGCCCGGGCGCGTATAGGGTTTCGTTTCATCTGCCTCTCCTCCACAGGTTGCGGTTTCCGCTCGCCGGCGGGAACCCGTTAAATCCCATTACCCGGATACCGTATACCAACCGAATGTCAGGTAGTGACACAGTTAGCGGACCTGTTATTTCGAGGTCTTAGGCCAATTTTGAGCAAGTGAAAGATTCCGGAACCTTTAGAACGGCCCGCAAAGGGGCTAAAGTGACAGACGTCTCAGTTCTCCATTCTGGCTCACATTGACAGCACGGACTCCGCCTCGCGGCGGGGGGAAGAAGGGTTCCCTTGGCTCACCGTTCTGCCACTGACGGCCCGGCCGGCGGTTCACGTCCGTCCGGCCAGGCCGGTGACAATTCGGTCCAGTTTTCGCGCCAGCCGCAGCCGGCCGAGCGCGATCTCTCCGCGTACGACCGGTATCTGGGCAGGCTGCTTTTTCTCTTCACCGGCGGCATCGATTTCACCTCCGATCCGGCGGAGGTTTACGCGCTCCAGCGCCGGGCCACTTACACACGGCTTGCCATCTCCGGGCTGATCATTCTTGCCGCGTCGCTGCTCCCGGTTTTTTACGACGTCCTGCCGGCCGTGTTCGGATACTCGGCCCTGTCGCTGCTCTCGGTGGCCGTATTGCTGCTCGGTTTCAGGTCGCGCTGGGTGCTGGTGGTGATGGGTGTGATCGACATCGGCCTCATCACCTATGCGGTGCATCTGACCGGTTCGATGACGTCCGTCGTGGTCGTCCTGTATCCGCTGCATGTGATCATGGGGACCCTGTTCGCGGGACTCCTGACCGGAACGATCTTCGCCGTCTTCGCATCGGTGGCCTACACGGGACTGATCATTGCCGAGAGCGCGGGCTGGCTCCCCTACTCGCCCTATTTCGGGCATGAATACCCGGGTTTCGAGTGGCACGGAATCCCGACCTATCCGGTTGTCATCGTTATCCTGGCGAACGTGTTCAACTTCACCAGCGTGCTGATGGCGGGGCTGGTCACCTACGCGCTCGAAAAGCGCCGCCGCGAGGCGCAGGCGGCTTTAAGGGCGCGCACGGAACTGGCGGCGATCTGCTCGCACGATCTCAAAAACCTGCTCGCGGCCATCATGGGCCATGCCGAACTGGCCCAGGTCCGTTCGGATCTGGGCGATGCGGCGAAGGTGAAAGAAAGCCTCCAGCAGATCCAGCGCTCCGGCGACCGGATGATGGAGCTGGTGCGCGACCTGCTCGATCTCTCGCGTCTCGAAGCGGGCCAGATCGCGCTTTCGCGGAGCCGGTTCGACCTCGCCGTGACGGTGAGAAACGTGGCGATGTCCCAGCAGGCCAACGCCCGGCTGAAGAACGTGGAACTGAAGGCCGTGGTGAGCGGCAACGAATGCTGGATGGACGGCGACCAGTCGAAGATGATCCAGGTGCTCACGAACCTGGTCCAGAATGCCGTGCGGCATACGCCCGAGGGCGGCACCGTGCGGGTGACGCTCGAGCCCCAGAGCGGTGGCACCGCCCGTATCTCCGTGACCGACACCGGGCCCGGTATCGACCCGGAAGAGGCATCGGGACTGTTCGACACCGGTTCGCTCACGCGCCGCGTGAGCGCCGGCGGGCGCGGCTCGCTCAGCACCGGGCTCGGTCTTAATATCGTCAGGCGGCTTACCGATCTTCACGGTGGCCGCGTCTGGATCGAAAGCGCCGATACGGGCGGCGCCTGTTTTACGGTCGAGGTTCCGGTGGGCGAGCCCGCCTGACCTGTTCCGCCTGATCCGCCCCGTCACAATCCCGTACGACTTTGGTCATACCCGCTTCTGCCGGGCGCGCTACATAACGGGTGTATGGGTTCCGACGCCGACATCGCCCGTTACCGTCAGGCACTCGCGGAGGTCCGCAAGCTCCGCCGTCTGGTCCGCCTGGCGGAGGTGAAATACCGCCTCCAGATGGCCCGCACCAACCCCGACTACCGCGAGAGCGCGAAAAATCTCGTTCACTACGTGGCGCTTCGCAGCCACGATATCAGCCGTCTGCAGGATCTGCTGGCGGACTTGGGACTTTCGTCGCTCGGCCGGTGTGAACTGCATGTGGACGGGACCCTTGGCGCCGTCGAGTCGGTACTGGAGACGCTCTCCAGACGTACTGCCCGCGAGGGCGTGCCGCTCAGGCTGGCCGGGGCCGCCGCCGGACGCGCGCTGCTGGATGCCCACGCGGCGGCGCTCCTGGGGACGGCTCCCGCGAGGCGGTACACGCGGATCATGGTCACCATGCCGTCGGACGCGGGCGACGACCCGGCGCTGATCGAAGACCTTCTGAACGCCGGAATGAACTGTATCCGGATTAACTGCGCGCACGACGGCCCGGCGGAGTGGGCCGCCATGGTGCGCCAGCTCCGGCTCTCGACGGCGAAGACCGGCAAGGAGTGCCGCATCCTCATGGACCTTGCGGGTCCGAAACTCCGCACCGGCCCGGTGGGAGAGAGCCCGGCGGCTCTGCGCTGGCGGCCGGCGCGCGATTCGCGCGGCCGGGCCGTGGAGCCCGCGAGAATCTGGCTGCGTCCGGAAGGCGTCCACGAACTGCCACCCGAAGACATCGACGCGGAGATCCCCGTCGATCCTGGCTGGATCTCGCATCTGAGGCCGGGGACGGAGATCGGGCTCACCGACCTGCGGGACAAGCGGCGGCGGCTCGCCGTGACCGTGCCGGTCAACGGCGGCTGGATCGCCGAGTGCACGCAGACGACCTACGCCGGCAACGGCACGCTGCTCGGCATCCGGCTGGCGAGCGGCCGGCGCTACAACACGCACATCCGCGCGCTGGCGCCGCTTCCGGAACCGGTGCTGGTGCTCGAAGGCGACGTGCTGGTGCTCACGAAAGAGCCCGCCCCCGGCGTGAACGCCGTCCGCAATTCGGACGGGAAAGTCGTCCGTGCCGCGCGGATCTCGTGCACGCTGCCGGAGGTGTTCGGCACGGTGAAGAAGGGCGACCGCGTGCTGCTGGACGACGGCAAGGCGGCCGGCGCCGTCGTCCGCGCCGACCGTTCGGAGATCTGGGTGGAGATCCAGGAACTCCGGAGCGGCAAGCTCAAACTCCGTGCCGACAAGTCGATCAACTTCCCCGACACGCGGCTGGGAGTCCCCGGCGTCACGCCCAAGGACCGGCGCGACCTCGAGTTCGTCGTCCAGCACGCCGATCTCGTCGGCGTTTCGTTCATCGAGACGCCTGCGGACCTGAAAAGCCTGTTCAGCCACCTGGACCGCCTGGGCGCGCCGGACCTCGGCGTCGTCATCAAGGTCGAAACCCGCCGCGCGTTCGAGAAGCTGCCCGAACTGATGCTCACGGCCATGCAGCGCCGCGCCGCCGGAGTGATGATCGCGCGCGGCGACCTCGCGGTGGAGCTTGGTTATGAACGGCTCGCCGAGGTGCAGGAGGAAATTCTCTGGGCGGCGGAAGCCGCGCACCTGCCGGTCATCTGGGCGACCGAGGTGCTCGACATGCTGGCGCGCTCGGGAATGCCGTCGCGCGCGGAAGTGACCGACGCCGCCATGGGCGAGCGCGCCGAGTGCGTGATGCTGAACAAGGGGCCGCACATCGTGCGGACCGCCGCGTTTCTGGACGACATCTTAAGGCGCATGGAACGTCATCAGTGGAAGAAGGTGCCCCGCTTCGGGCGCTTACGGAGCTGGGGCCGGGAAGGATGAGGGCGTCATTCCACCGGCATGCCGAGCTGCTTGCAGACGGCTTCTTTGAGGTCGTCGGCGCGCAGCGGTTTCTTGAGGTGCGCGGTGAAACCGGCCTTGATCGTGTATTCGTCCATCTGGCGGGCGGTGACGGCGAGGATGGGCGTATTGGCCAGCTTGTGGTTGTCGCGGATCTGTTTCGTGGTGGCGACGCCGTCCAGTTTGGGCATGTTGATGTCCATGAGGATGAGGTCGGGGATCTGCTGGGCCAGGTAGTGCAGGGCGTCCTCGCCGTTGCCGGCGAAGTAGATCTCGATCGGCATGTCCTTGAAGACATTTCGATAAAAGGTCTGCATCATGCTGTTGTCCTCGACAATGAGGACACGGCGCTGGTGGTTATTCCCTGACATATCTAACCGGCTTTGAATCGGTCGGCCCCCTGGTCACGGATCATAGCGTATTCGAAATCCTGTCAATGTGCACAGGATCACTTTATTAGGGAATTAAGCGATTTTGAGATGCCGCTTGACGGCATTGCGCAGGACGTCGACGTGTACCGGTTTCGGGACGAATTCGGTGAATTTCGCGGAGGCGGTGTAGGCGTCCTGACTGCGGGCGCTGACGGCGATGATCGCCATCTGTTCAACGCCCAGGCTCTCGCGGATCTTCTGGGTGGCGACGACACCGTCCATCTTGGGCAGGTTGATGTCCATCAGGACGACCATCGGCTTCATCGACAGCGCCTGCCGCACGGCCTCTTCGCCGTCAGCGGCGAAAATGAACTCCAGCGGAAAGTCCTTCAGAGCCTTCTGGTAGAAGGTCTTCATAAAGCTGTTGTCCTCGACAATGAGAACCCGCCCTATGGCTTTCACTTTCGCCGGTTCGCCCATGATTGTGCCATGATAGCCCAACTCCCTGCCGGAGATGAATGCCCCTTTAGGGAAAAAGTGGAAGAAAATTGTGAGTAACAGAATGAATCAGGCCGAAGCCACCGGCTCCCGGGGCGGCTTTTCGTGGAAAATCGGGGTGCTGGCCCTCATATGTGTGACGGGCATCATCTTCGGCCGCCAGGCGGGCCGGTTTTTGGGCGAAATCGTGGAGTGGACCGCTGCACTGGGTCCCTGGGGAGGGGTGCTGTTCGGGGTTCTGTACGCGGCCCTCACAGTCGCGTTAGTTCCGGGTTCCGTGCTGACGCTGGCCGCGGGGGCGGTCTACGGCGTCGTCTGGGGAAGCGTGATCGTGTTCATCGGGGCGAGCGCGGGGTCGATGCTCGCTTTCGGAGTGGCGAGGTATCTCGCCCGCGACTGGGTGGAGCGGCGGCTGAAAGCCCGGCCCGATTTCGCCGCCGTGGACGAGGCGTTAAGTTCCGAAGGCCTCAGGATCATGTTTCTCCTTCGACTGTCCCCCGTATTTCCTTTCAACTTTCTGAACTACGCGCTGGGGCTCACGCGGGTCACGTTCCGGGACTACGCGCTCGCCTGCCTGGGGATGATCCCGGGCACGATCCTGTATGTCTATACCGGTGCGGTCGCCGGGCTGGCGGCCCGTGCTATCGGCGGTATCGGCGGCCGTGCGGCCGGAGGCGCATTACCTGAGAAGGGCGCCGCCTGGTGGGCGCTGATGGGGATTGGATTTATCGCGACAGTGGCGGTGACGGTTTACGCGACGAGGCTGGCGAAAAAGGCGCTCGACCAGGCGGTCAGATCGTCCCCTCGTCCAGAAGCCGCGCCGCTTCCATGAGGGCGAACCGGGGCTGGACGTTCAGGGGGCCCGTGACCATGTCGTCGGGCAGCAGCGACATCTCGAACTGGCCGTCCGAGAGCGCCGCCATCCGGTAGACCGCTTTCTCGCCGGTATGTTCGGCGAACCGGCCGTCCACGATATTGCCCCTGCAGATCCGGATCTCGCCCGTCTGGGCTCCGCTTTTCACCCGCAGCTCGGCCGACTTCTGGGCCGATTCGGCGGCGGTGAGCAGGTCGGCCACGCTCATCAGCGACAGGTTGCCGCGCAGGTCGGGCTTGTAGTTGACCTCGGACGAGCCGTTGCCGCCCGCCCGGGCAAGCCTTGCGTCCACACGGGCCTGCAGCTCGACGATGCTGGCGGGTTTCCGGACGAAATCGACGGCGCCCATCTCGAAGGCGCGCAGCACGACGTCGTCGCCGCCCACGGCGGAGAAGAAAATCACCGGCGCATTCACGGCTCCGTCGCCGGTGCGCAGTTTCGCCACCAGTTCGAACCCGTCCATGAACGGCATGGAGATGTCGCAGATCAGGAGATGCGGCTTGAGTTCGCGGATCTTGCGCTCGGCCCGCTCGGCGTCGGTCATCGAGACGATCTGGTGGCCGGCTTTCTCGAACGCCAGCGCCACCAGCCGCAGGATGGTCGGGTCGTCATCGACGTGAACAATCGTGTGTCCCACTCGGGCCGGGCTCCCCGTATCCGGCTCTGAACCGGAGTGAAATTCGTTTAATGAGGGAGCCTAGCGGGAAATCCGGGGGAAAACATCGCCGGGGGGGCGGTCTAGCGCCAAATAATTCAGTGACGCACCATGGCGAACGGCTACTGCGCCGGAGGCTGCGGCTCGTGCGGCATCCAGCTGGGGGCCGCGCCCGGTTCCAGTTCGTGGCGCTTGAAGAACTCCCAGATGACGTCGGTGGCGTTCAGCGCGTCGGAGGGCTGGCCCACGACCCAGTCGGGCAGCATCGGGTCGCCGCCCGGCCACACATGGCCCATGCCGGCGATGAGATAGTATTCCATCTCGCCGCCGCCCCGGCACGGCCTGTAGCGGGAGAGTTTCACGGGGCCGTTTTCTTCGACGGTGTTGGGCTCCCGGTCGCACCCCATGAGCCGCGTCCAGCTGCGGACTGTTTCGGCCACCGCCGGCTGCGTGATCGACGACCCCCACGGCAGCGACACCTCGCCGCCGTCCATCGGAGTCAGCGGATCGTCCGAGCCGACGATGTAGAGCAGCGGCACGCTGCGCGACGGCGTGTAACCCTTGAGGCGGTAGTGTCCGGCGACGGGAGCGGCCGCCGCGATCCGGACGGAGAGTTCCGCCGCCACGCGAAACGCCATCGAGGCGCCGTTGGAGAACCCCGAGACGTAGATGCGGTTGAGGTCGATTGTCGCCTTGCGGCCCACCTCGTCGATAATCGCCTCGGTGAAGGCCACGTCGTTCTCGCCGTTTTTCGCCGCCGGCCCCTTGCCGCCGCCGTCGTTCCAGGTCTGCGGGTTGGCGAGAAATTTGGGCGGCAGCGACTTGAACTCGGGCGTGCCGTCGGGGAGCACGACGGCGAACCCTTCCTGCTCCGCCTTCTTTTCCCAGCCCGTCTGGCGGTTCGTATTTTTGGCCTTGCCGCCCGCGCCGTGGAACATGATCACGAGCGGCAGCGGCGTGCCGGGCACGTAACTGGGCGGCAGGTAGAGCAGGTAGGTCCGTTCCCAGCCCTGGAAATCCATGTAGAACCGCGTCTCGCCGGGACCCGGGTGCTCGATCTGCGGCGGCCGTTTGGGCGCCTCCACGTAGGTCGCGTTGCGCGCGCCGCAGGCCGATAGTGTCAGCGTTACGGCGGCCAGCAGGCCGGTCAGTCTGAGTCGTTGCGTTAAGGTTCGGATGGTCACGGTATGGAAACCCGGTCGGGCCGGGCCGCAGATGATATTCGTCCGCGCCGCCGAACGGAACCCCCTTCCTGAACCCCCGCCGGCACCGGTAACTTCGCCGGGGGTGGGCCGTTATAGACCTAATTCCACCTTTATGATCAGTAGCCGAAAGGAAAACCCGTCATGTTTGAGACACGTTATCTCTCTGTAGCAATCATTCTTGCTGGTATCGCCGCCTCTCCGGCCATGGCCAAAGGCCCCGGTCAGCGCGCCGTCCGCCGGCACGAAACCGCCCGCCAGGTCCGCCAGCACGAACGGATCAAGGAGGTCGTGAAATCGGGTGAACTGACCAAGCCCGAAACGAAAGAGCTCCGTACCGAAGAGCGTGAAATCCGTAAGGAAAAACGGGAGGCCAAGGCCGACGGCAAGATCGACAAGACCGAGGCGAAAGAGATCCAGAAGGACCAGAACGCCGTTTCCAAAGACATCTACGAAAAGAAGCACAACGACGAAAAGCGCTGATTTTTGCCGAAATGAGCGATTCTTAATGCAAAAACGGGGTCCCGTCCTGTAACCGGCGGCAATTCCGCCCGTTTTGCAGACCTAGAGGGCCTGAAGGGGATTAGCTACCGGAGAAAGTTTCTCCGGCCCCCTGGCACCAAACAAATAAGAAAAAGGACGATAAACATGTTTTCGACCCGTAAGTTCCTGGCCGCTGCACTCCTCTCTGGCGCTTTTGCCGTGACCGCCGTTCCGGCGTTCGCTGAAGAAGCCGCGAAGCCGGCGGAAGCCGCTGCGCCGAAGGCCGAGAAGGCCGCCAAGAAGGGCCACAAGAAGCACATGAAGAAGGAAAAGGCCGCGGAAGCCAAGTAATTGACCCGCACGGGGGGCGTATTCAGGAGCGTTCCAAGAACTTCTGAAACCCCGAGAGAAAATAGCCCCCCGGATTGGTTGATCCGCCCGGATGCCTCACGGCACACCGGGCGGTTTCTTTTTTGCGGGGCGGCCCGCGCAGCGGCAGCGCCGTCCCATGGCGCAGGTTTTTGCTTGATTCCGGCGCGGGGGGCCGGGTAATAAAGACGTCAACATCCTTTTACAGCGGCCGGGTCGAGGGGTCTTCCCGCCGCAGGGTTGTCTGAACGCCGGACCGGAGGGTTGATGGCTCAGTTCAGGGCATTTGCGCCTGGCGTCGAGGTGAACGGCGAGACCGTGCTGGCCATCGTGGACGGCATGGGCTTCTTCCAGAAGCGCGCCTTCGAGATCCTTGCCTCCAACGGTATCGTGAAGCCCGAGCCGGGCAAGTGGTATTCCCAGCAGGCCTGGCTGAATTCGTTTCAGCGCATCTCCGACGAGATCGGCCCCAAGACGCTGAACAACATCGGCCTCAAGATTCCCGAGAACGCCAACTTCCCGCCCGACATCGACGACATCGAGAAGGCGCTCTCCAGCATCGATATCGCCTATCACATGAACCACCGGTTCGGAGAGATCGGCCACTATCATTACCAGAAGTCGGGGGACCGCCAGGCGACGCTCGTCTGCGAGAACCCCTATCCCTGCGATTTCGACCGGGGGATCATCGAGGCGATGTCCTACCGGTTCAAGCCCAAGGGCTCGATCACGGTGAAGGTGATCCATGACGACGCCTGCCCCTGCCGCAAGCGCAACGCCGAGAGCTGTACTTACCGGGTGAACTGGTAGGGTTACGAGCCCTTGGTCCGCGCGCAGGTCATCGTAAGAACGGGATACGTATCGGGGCCGAACGTGAAATCGCTCTGCATGGTGAACGTCAGCGTGTCGCCCGAGAGCGCGACATCCGCCATCGTGAAGGTTCCGTAGGTGCTGTTCTTCGCCTTGACCGAATAGTCGGGCCCGCAAACGCCCGTGCCGTCATCCTCGCCCGACCACTTCAGGTTGCCCATCACGTCGGAATCGCCCGTGCCGTCCTTGACGAAATAGAAGGAGATCGAGACGATCGGCGCTTCCGCGGATTCACACATCCAGTATTCGTCGGCGAACTTGCCGACCGCCTTCGACAGCAGTCCGGAGGGGACTGTGCAGCCCGTTGCACCGCCGCCACCTCCGCCCCCGCAGGCGGCGAGCCCCGTGGCCGCGACCGCCACAAGGAACGTACAGAACCGTTTCTTCATGTGCTGTACGATGTCCGTTTTCCGCGTGGGCGGCAAATGGGGGATTCCATCCCTGCTCGCTGCGCTCGCAGTCCCTTCCGCAGGAAGGGACTTTTCAGCCCTCTTCCTCCGGAAGAGGGTGGCCGCAAAGCGGCCGGGAGATGGCCAAACGGGCATCGTTATCTTTTCCTGTCCCCCTGTTTGTCCCCCCATTTGTCCACCGTCCGGCTGGCGGCGTAGCCGAGGTACCCGGCACCGAACAGAGCCCACAGGTCGCCGGGTATGGCGCCGAGCCAGCCGCTCGCACCCCGGCCCACCTGCTCGGCGGCGGCGGGGTCGAACACGCTCACGATCCCCATCGGGACCGCGAACAGGATCATGAGATAAATGACATAGAGGAACGTCGGCCGCGCGCGGCTGGTCCACGGGTCGGCCGATTTCGCTTCGGCCAGAATTGCCGACATGCGGATCTCGAGCGGCTTCAGCTCGCCGTCCAGCGCCGCCTGGGCGAGCGCCCTCTTGGCCGCCTCGCGCACGTTGGCGTCGGGGATAAACTTGTCGAGCACCGTTTTCCCGATGTCGAGGATCTGGTCGAGGATGAGCATATGAGTATCCATATAATTACGTAAGGGCATCCAATACTGTTTATGCCGAACAAAAGGGGTATATTATATTGTATGTTAGCCAGTTCGAATTCAGGCAAAGGAGGCGGATTATGTTAGGAAATAAGACATTTGGGGCATTTTTGAGGCGAAAACGTGTAGAAGCGGGCGTGAGCCTGCGAGAACTAACGACGGCGCTTGGATTAAAATCGGCCGTTTATTTAGCTGAGATTGAAAGAGGGTTACGGCCTCCACTCCACCCCAAGCACTGGGACAAGCTTATTGAAGTTCTCCCTGGGCTGTCGAAAGCAGAGCTGGAAGAGCACGCAGATCGAACCCAGGCGTTGAAGCAACTCAACCTCCAAGACGCACCGATAAATTATCAAAATCTTGGACTGATGTTCGCTCGTCGGATTCAAGAGAAGGATCTCAGCCGACATGAAATTGAGAAGTTAGTGGAAATACTTGGAGGTGCCGATGAGTAACTTCTTTCAGAACGAAAAAGTTCCAGTGATGCCCGGACTTTCCAAACGCTCGTTATGGGCCTTGGCCGATCAGTTCCTTCACGAGTTCATTCCAGAGTCGCTAGAACGTCCGGGACCAGTTGATTTGGTCAAATTGGTCGAAACTATTCTACCAAATAATGGGGTTCATGTTCTGCCCGCATCGCCGCGAGAACTCCGTTCCGAATACGGTGTAACGCTGTGCGAAGGGACACATGGAAGCGTCGAAATTTTGATCCGTGACGACATACATGGAGATCTGTATAAGAGCGGAAAATCCGCGCACTTCGCACGTTCAACGGTTGCGCATGAGCTTGGTCATTCAACAATTCACGTTCCGGTAGCCCGGTATCTTGCCACTCGAACTAGACAGGGCGAAGCCCCGCTGGTTTTCGCTCGGAGGCAGGACTTGAAGCCATGGCATGATCCTGAATGGCAAAGTTGGTGTTGGGCGGGGGAGCTGCTGATCCCGCGCGGCACACTTGAGATGCTCGACGATCAATCACCTGAAAACGTTTCCCGGGTATTTCGGGTCAGTTTCGACTTCGCCCGTAATCACCTGAAACGACTAGGGAAGGTAGTGGAATAATTCTCTACGAGAAAAAATGAGGAGCCAGGATTACTCCTGACTCCTCAAAATACGCCGATGATTCCCTCTCGGGCTTTCAAACGGACTGCAACGGTAAACGCATAATGCGGTGGTCAGGTTTTAAAGTCAATCGGGATATTGCGGAGAAGGAGAACAGATCATGGTTAAACAGTTAAACATGTATCTACCGGTGGGACCGTTCTATCCGTGCAGTGCCAATGGCTGCAAATGCGGTGGGCAAGTCCAAATACGCTGGTATAAGGGGCGCAAAACCCCAATGCACATTCGCTAAAGGGGTCTAGGCGGAGCCGATGAACACGGGTGTCAGAGAATCACTCGTGTGAGTCGGTTTTTTCTCGATCCAGTCATTCCACAATCTCGAAATGCGGCAGGTCGTTGAACCGCTGGTCTTTCAGATCGAAATCCCCGTCCCAGTCGCCGCCCCACCGGACTTTTATGCCGAGCCCGGCGGCCACACCCCGGACCACGCCGGCGAAATGGTCGAACCGGCGCCGGTCGTTCCAGTCGACGGGGTAGGGGGCCACGTCCGCCGCCATCGACGGTACGGTGTTGTGCTTCGACTTCGGCCAGGTTTTCTGGCTCCTGCCGGTGCGGACGGCGAGCAGTTGCTCGGCCTCCGTCCGGTGGCCGCAGAGCACCATGCAGTCGTGGATTTTCACCACCTCGCGGAACAGCCGGATGAGGTCAGGGTGGCAGGTGGCGAGGCGCTCCTGGGATATTCTGGAAAACTGGGGCATTGGTATGTCCTGTATGGATGAAGCGGGTTTGGTTCCCGTTGTGGTTCGACAGGCTCACCACGAACGGGAACCCGATCAGACAAAATCCGTTCGTCCTGAGCCTGTCGAAGGGCGGGCGGATTTTTCAGATGGCGATCATCGTCCGGCAAAGATGATCCTCGCCGCCGCGACGCCGACCAGCGCCAGCGTGCCGACCACACCGGCCACGACCCAGTTGCGGATAAGCCTTAAAGTCGGCATGTCGGACTCGACCGCGCGCAGCCGCTGTTCGTGGTCTTCCACGGCGCGCCAGCTGCGGGCGATGGAATCGGAGTTGACCCGCTGCACGCTGATGGCGTTCGAGATTCTCTCGATCGAATCGCTGATCCGCTCCACCGCGCGGTCGATCCGCTCGACGGAGGTTTCGAGGCTGGTCACCCGGTGTTCCATGCCGCCGGTGCCGGGTTCGTTGTGCATGACGGTCACCGGCCCCTTACCAGGTGGCGAGCGCCGCCCGGACCCAGGTGCCGGCGGCGACGCAGAGATAAAACCAGGCGGAGTCGCAGGCGATCTGTCCGGGGAGGCCCGGGTCGTTCGCGTTTGCCGGAGCCGGTACCCACGGCGGCAGCGCGGCGAGGATCAGGTCCCCGTTCGAGTCGGTCCCGGTAACGGTGTAGACCGCCGGGTCCCCCGGCTTCAGGGCGAAACCGGAGGCGTTCGGGGCAGAGGCGGGCCCGGCGAAGCCGCCTGCGGTGCCGTTGGCCGGGCCGAACCAGCCGGGGTTGTTCCCGGTCCAGAGCACCAGCATCCGGTTCCCGCCGGAATCCTTCACGGCGTAGACCTTGAGGTTGCCGCCGAGGAACGACGGGGTGCGCTGGCCCACGGACAGGATTTCACCCCGCCACCTGACCGCGTTCGCGGGGGTGTCTTCGGTGGGGGACCCCGCCGAATAGCACTGGACCGTCGAGGCGTCGTCGATGGAGGTGACCAGCAGCGCCGCCGTGTCGGCGTCGCCGGCCAGCCTGAACGCGTCGCGCCTGCGGAAAATATCCCGGGCGTCGCCGCCCGCCACCGTCGCGGTGAAGGTGTGCGTGCCGGTGCCGGTCACAGAGACCGTGATCCCGGTGTCCAGGGTGTCGGGGTTCGCCACGTCGCCCCACACGGCGGTCTCGAAGAGCGCGGCGAACTGCTGCGTCTGGCCCTGCGTGAGGCCGCCGCCTTCACCGCCGCCGCCGGTGCCTCCGCCCTCAGGCGGATCGGTCCAGGCGGCGTCGAAGTTTGCGGAACTGTTTTTCTGGAGCAGCTGACCGGTGAGACCGCCGGCGGGCAGGCCGCTTGCGGCGTCAGGGGCACGGTGGCCTTCGATAGAGGTGGGCATGGTCGTTTCCTTTCTTCAGGCCACCATCAGGCGGCCGAGAATGTGGGGGCTGGCGGCACCGGTGAGGCGGAACCGGAGGTGGCGCAGCGGGGCGTCGAGCCAGCCGCTGCCGCTGGCGGTGATCGAATACGGCGCGCCGCCGATCGAGACGGCGGACCAGATGGCGTTCGCCGTGTCTGCGCGCCAGGCGGAGTCGGAGAGGCCGCAGTCTTCGGCGGACAGTTGCGTGCCTTCCAGCACCAGTGTGCCGCCGCCGAAGGTCTTTCCGCTCAGCGTGCCGTTGAAGGTCCACGACAGCGGCCGTCCTTCCAGGTCGCGCACGATGTAGACGCCGTTGGCGGCGAAGTCGGCGGTTTCGATCCGGGTGTCCCGGTCGAGATTGGTTTCGGGCATTCTGAATACCTCTTTGTCTGAAATGGGTTGTTTGTGGAAAGCCCGTTCGTCCTGTGGAGCTTTGCAAAGCAAAGCGTCTCGAAGGACGCGGGCCGGTGGCGAACCGTCCGGCCCTTCGAGACGGCGCTGAAGCGCCTCCTCAGGGCGAACGGTTCTGGTGTTCGGCAGGACGGTTTACGCCGTCTTCGTCCACGACACGCCGATGTGCCGGTGGCTCGCCGTCCGGGCGGCGTTGCTGGTTTTCAGTTGCACGTCGAAGTCGGTCCAGCCGGTGGAGCCGACCGCGACGCCGGTGGTCGTGGAGGTTTTCACGTCGTAGCCCGCGCTGACGACGGTGGAGGTGTCCAGCACGGTCGTGCCGTCCGCCTTGATCCGGATATACGCCGTGTCGGTGGTGCCGTTGCCGCCGGTCTCGGCCACTTCCGCGTGGACGCGGACGGTGTAGGTCCCGGCGGCGAGCCACAGCCGGTTGGTCGTGACCGTCGTGAACGACGTGCTGGTGGTGCCGGGCTCCGAGGGGCTGTTGTTCATAACCACGGAGTTCGTGAGTCCGTCGGTGGCGTTCTTCACGAAATCCAGGTTGTCCCGGATCGTGCGGAGCAGCGTCTCGGTGATCGCCTTTCCGGCGGAGAGCGTTGCGTCGGTGATGGAGGTGTAGGGCATCGTTTGTCACCACACCCCCCGGCCCCCTCTCCGCAGCCGCGGAGAGGGGAATGGGAGGCGATTGTCTGGTCCCCCTCTCTGCGACTGCGGAGAGGGGGATAAAGGGGGAGAGGTTAAGCCGGATAGATCGCGTAAGGGCTGGTGCCGTCGTCGAACGGCAGCGGCGTGCTATTGGGATCGGCGGGGGTGCCGTCGTCATTGGCGAAATAGGCGAGGCCCCGCTCCGGGCCGCTCGCGTCCGGGTAGTCCGGCGCGCCGTCGTTGTTGATGAAGGCGTACCTAAGCAGCGCGAAGGGCGACTCGCGCAACTCCAGTGTCACGGCGCCGGTGTCGGCGGAGAACCCCTGCGAGACGATTTCCACCAGCCGGGGGGCGCCGCATTTCACGGCCTCCCCGAACGGCAGCGTTTCGTCCGGCTGGCCGGGCGGGAGCCTGGGGTGCCGCAGTTCCACCACGTCGCCCACGGTGCGGGTGATCTCCCCGAACGGGCAGTCGACGCGAAGCCTGGGGCGGGGCTTCGATAAATGCCCGCCCAGCCGGACGGCGAGACTCGCGGCGAGCGCGCCACCGCCCGCGTCGCCCAGCGGTGAATAGTTTCCGTGCGCGCCCGACAGTTCGACGGTGAGTTTCTTCGTTTCGCCGTGGCGGCTCACCGAGTCGGCGTCCAGATACAGGAGCCGTTCCAGGAAGTCCCCGGTGACCGGATCCTTTGAATAGCGGATCTCGATCACGTTGCGCACCCGGCCGAGCCCCAGGTCCATCCGCTCGCCGGCGGCCGCGCGGTGGTGTTCGTCGAGCCGGTTGCCTTCGGGTGCCGAGGCGGGCAGCGGTGGCCCCATGTATTTGACGCCGAGCCGTCCGCCGGAGGTCTCCACCAGCGCCACCCCGGCGGCTCGCAGCAGCTCGTCCTCGATCCAGCGTTTGGCATCGTCGGTCTCGTCCGCCACCAGGAACCGGACGTTGAGACCCGTGAGCAGCGAGTCACGGACGGTCTCGATCCCGGCGGTGTCGATCCACCCGGCGTCGATACCGAGTGCCGCACCGCCTCTCAGTGCCGCCGTGTCCTAATCTCCGTTGCCGCCGGTCCCGGTGGTTGTGAGTAGATTCAGCAGTACCGTGAGCGGGTGACCGCCGAACTCGTAGAGCTGGCGGATCTCGTCGTCCGCATCGTGTGCGGCGGGCACCGAGAGGAAAAGCCCCCGCGTGCAGCCGGTCAGGTCGCCGGGGCCGGATGTCGCCGAAAGACCCGTGTAGCTCACGATCTCGTCGCCGAGCTTCGCGTAGCGCGGGCTGACGTCGGCGGTCGTCAGGAACCGGTCCGTGTCGCGCACGGGGATTGTCGTCTGGAACGGGGTCATGCCGGTGGTGAGCCGCGACCTGCGATCCAGAAAAATCCGCTGGTCTTTGACCTCGCCGAACACGCCCCGGCACTGGAACTTCCAGCTGGCACCGCCGTCGTCCGACAGCACCTCTTTCACCCGGCCCCGCGCCAGGACCCGGAATTCGTCCGGGCTGGCGAGGCCGGCAAAGCCCAGTTTCAGCGTCACGGCCCGCTCCCGCATGGGGGTGACGGCCAGCGTTTTCGCGATCAGGTTGTCCGCGTCGGCCAGCCGGAAGGCGAACGAACTCACCGTGGCGGTGAGCCGCTCGTCGTCCAGCGCCTGCGAACCGAGCGTGGGCTCCAGCAGCAGCGGCAGTGCCTGCGGCCAGGCGGGGGACGGCAGCGTCGAAAACACCCGCGGCAGTCCGATTTCCCGGAGGACCGAGCCCTCGGCCCAGTCGCCGTTGGCGCCGGGGGACGGCGTTGCGAACCGTCCCCGGATCACGCCCGTGAGCGCCGTGCCGTCTTCGTTCTTTCCGGTGTAGCGGACAATCTCGCGCCGGCAGTCCGGGCGGCCGGTGTCGTCCGCACCCACGATTTCGGCGTAACCAGTGCTCGGAAAGGCGTCGAAGGTTCCGCCGCCGGTTCCGGGCAACGCGATGATTCCGGCCGGAGTCGCCGCCGAGTCCGGCAGCGCGGCGATCGTCTGCTGCGCGCAGGCGAACTCGACTGTCCAGACCGGGGCGAACTCCGGCCGGGCGAGAAGCTGGGAAAAGACAGTCATGGGTGGGTTCCTGGGCCGCTTCCCGTTTGCGCTGAAAGCGGATGAAAATGGCCGAAAAGGGCTGAACGGACCGCGATCCAGCGCCGTAACCGGATCGACAAAAATGGGTAATATATAATAATATCAGTGGGTTAACCTGATATTCTGATCGTTACGAGCGCTTAATAATAGCGCATTGCGTCGCTAAATTTTTTGTTTTCATGCCCACTTAATCCGTTACTTTTCGACGGGTTTAACGTTAAATACACACCACTCGGCCCCACGGAGGATCCCACGGCCAGCCCCGGAATGTGCGCCCCAAAGGTGTACAGTCAGGAACTGTCCGAGGAGCTTACTGAGGGTGACCGGGAGAGAAAAAAGGAGTCCTTTTAGTATGAAGCGCGTAATTGAATCTGCATTTCTGGCTGCAATCCTCATCGGTGCCCCGGCATTCGTTCACTCGGTGAAGGCCGAAGAGAAGAAGGCCGAAGCCCCGAAGAAGGAAGAAAAGAAGGAAGAGAAGAAGGAAGAGAAGAAAGCTGAAGCGCCGAAGAAGTAATCCCGCAGACGCGTAAGCGTCAGGATTATTTTTCGCCTTCTGTCTTCTCAGCTTCTTCATCGAAGCTTCTCGAAGCAGACTCAATGGGCTGGAACCGTCAAAGGTTCCGGCCCGTTGACCTTTTTGGGGTGTGGTTGTCTACCAGTCCCTCAAGGCCGTTTTCGCCAGGCTAATTTCCGGCTCCCGCCGGAGCCGCCACCCCGAGACGTCGTCCCACACCTCGACGGTGTCGAACATCGTGTTCGACGCCGGCGACGATCCGTTCGAGCAGACCAGCATCCAGGGGTGCGCCGCACTGTCGGCGCCCGTGGGCGGGATCATATCGCCCGTGAACGGACCTTCGCCGTTGTACCAGGCGCGGACCCTGGTGACCGCGGCGCCGCCCGTCAGGACGAACAGCCGGAACCAGACGGTGAGCCGGTGTTCGGGTTGCTCCTGAAGTTCCGCACTGCGCGGGATTGTACCGGAGAGCGTCCCCAGCGTGACTTTTGTTCCCTTCGCTCCGCCGGTGGACAGGCTGTACATTCTCAGCTCCCGCGCCGTGCCGGTATCGGCCACGACGACGGCGGTGCCGCTCCCGGCGCCGGTACCGGACGGCGAATGGGCCAGCGCCACGCCGGCCTCCCACAGGGACCCCGAACCGACCGCCGTGGGGTAGGGCCGCCACAGTTTCACGCGGATGAGCGCGTTGGCGGTGAACCGGTCCGAATCCGTGGGCCAGAGCCGGGCGAACTGCGTCGCGGGGCTGGTGGTCGCGCCGGTCTGCTCGATCACCCCGGAGTTATTGATGAACGCCCCCGTGTCGCCGGAAAACTCGCCGGTCAAAGGGTCGGTGAAATCCTCCGCCAACTGGTAGCGGCCATAGGTAAAAGGCGAGTCGCCGGTTTCTGCTTCCGTCTCTTCTTCGGAGGCGGGCAGCGGCTGTTCGGCGAGCTGGATTTTGACGCTCCGGGTGCCGGGCACCGTCCGGTCGATGTCGAGAGACCGGCCAAGCGGGCGGACCGGGACCGCTTCCTCTTTCAGCACATCCGGAAACAGCCAGGCGAGCGATCCCGAGGCAAACGGCCCGCCGGGTGCGGCCGCCCGGTCCCACCCCTGGGATACCCACTGGGAGAGCGGGATGTGTTCGAAGGCGGCCTGAAGGCGCGTCTGCTCGCCCCGCGCCACCGGCCAGACCGCGCCCGACTCCGTCTGGAGCGAACTGCGGTTCGTCCAGTCGGCCGTCACCCGGCGGCTGTCCACACGCACCGGGCGGCGGAGTTCCGGCCAGACGAACTGGCAGGCTATCGCCGGGTTCCTCTGCGCCGGTGCGCTGCCGGACGGATTGGTCCAGCGAACGCGGCTGCCGGCCGGAACGCTGAGGTCCGTGAACGCCGCGAGCCCCCGCACCAGCGGAAAACCATCCGCACTGAATATGCCGGTGAGCGGATCGGAGTGCAGGACCGCGAGATCCAGCGCTCCGGCACCGTTGCTCCACCAGAGCGCGCCGCCGTCGGCGGTGATTGTGCCGAAACTCTGCGCCGGGGTGAGATGGTAGTGGAGCCGGAATCCGTAGCCGGTTTCAGCGGCGGGTTCGGGGAGCACGTCCCGCATCGCCCGGCGAAGCGCGAGCGCGAACGAGCGCGGCGTATAGAAGGCGCGCTCAAGGGTCGCGGTATAGTCAGAGCCGTCCAGCCGGAACCGGAGGGAGCCCATGAGTTCCACGGCCGGGACGAGCATCGATTCGCGTGCGGGATAGACGGGCATAGAAATTTGCACCTTATCGTAAAGCCAGGGCCGTTCGTCCTGAGGAGCTTTGCGAAGCAAAGCGTCTCGAAGGATGACGGCCGGGCAGTATCGGCGGGGCCCTTCGAGACGCGCTCTCAGCGCTCCTCAGGGCGAACGGATCGGGGGAGTTTACGTTGAAGGAGGACGGCAGAATTCAACGGACCCCGCCGTTCATGACCACCAGCCGGTCGTCGCCGATGGCGTCTTTCACGGCATCGGCGATAAAGTTTTTCACGTTGTCGATTCCGAGCACGCCGCCGTTGTTGACGAGATTGATGGTCAGCTCCGCCGGGAGGTTGCGTTTGGCGTTTTCGGGCGGCAGTTCCGGCGGCGCGGGCGGAGCGCCGCCGCCCTTGCCCGAGCCGCCAAGGGTCGCCGCGAAGGCGGAGAGCGACGAGCCGATGGCGATTAGCGCGAACCCGCCGGTGAAGGTGGCCGGGATGTTGAGCGCCATGAGCGCCTGGAGCACGCTGGCGGTGGCGATCATCGACTCGCCCATGGCGGTGGCGAACTTGCCGACGGCGTCCAGCATGACGGCGGCGAACGCCCGGCCGCTGCGCACGGAACCGTCCACGAGTCCCCTGAACAGCTCCTCGGTGGCCCCGGCCGCCGCCTCGATGAGCGGCTTGAGCGGGCTGATCGCCCGGTGATTGAGATACTCGATCATCGCGCCGGAGGCGTCCAGCGTCCGCTGGCGGATCCGGACGAGATGGTCTTCCACTTCGCCAAGCGAGTCGCCGAGCGCGTCTGAAGACAGCTGGTTAAGCCCGGTGAGCCCGGTGAGGTCGAATGTATCGGTCATGGCGTCAGTTCTCCAGCACCGTCAGTTCGAGCTGCGCGGTGACGGTTGTGGGACCGGATGAAGCACTCTGGGTCTTGATGACCGGACAGCCGGGCACGATCTGGCCGATGGTGGTGCCACCGGGCAGGTTCGCGGTATCGGCGAGCCCGGAGACGAGCGCCTGCATCCGGCTCATCGCCAGCTCTTTTGCCGCGTCGCCTTTCCCGGTGACGGTTTCGCGCAGCTCCACGACGAACCGGTGTTTGAGGTTCGCGCGGAGCCCTTCGGTGCGCCGTTCCCAGGAGAACGGGTCGGCCGCCACCGGACGCACGTCGAAAGTGACGCCGCCTTGCGTGAGCCCGGCCCGCTCGAACCCGGTCCGTCCGGTGTCCGCACGGGTGCCGTCCGGCAGGCCGGCCAGCAGCCCGGCCACGAGCGTGTTGAGATCGGAGAGAAGGGACATTTGGTTCACCTCTCCCCCTCAGTCCCCCTCTCCGCGACTACGGAGAGGGAGAAGATAAGGGGGTGTGGTCGAAAAGTTCCGCCAGACGGTCGGGGCAATGTTGTTCGGCGTAGAGGGCCAGCAGGTCGCCCGCGGTCGTGGTGTCCGGCGGACTCTCCAGGCCGTGCTCGCGGATGATCTGCGCGCGGAGTTTCCGGCAGGGCGACTCCCGGTCGTAGGGCTCGAGCGCCGCCGTCTGCAGAAGGTCCAGCAGCTCAATGCGGTCAATGGCCTTCCGTTTCCGGGCGTGCCCGAGCATCGCGCCGAGCAGGGACGGGGCGATCTGAATCGTTTCGGTCGGTGGCAGATGCAGCCGCACGGCGGAGAGCGCGAGGAGTTCGGCCAGAGAACCGGTCAGGGCGTCGCCGCCTTCGGAGCTTCCGCCAAAGGGTGCTGTGCAGCCCGGGGGTGGCAGGTCCTGGGGTCCACGGTTCCGGTGAGGATGCCGACAAACGCCTCGAACACCCGGGGCGTCAGCAGGTAGTCGGCGTCGCCGTCGGTCAGTCCCGGCACGAACGCTTTCAGCGCCTGGCGGATATGGTCCGCCGTTTCGGCGGCGCTGTCACCGTCATGGGCGGCGCCGGAGAGCGCGGCGATCTGCGCGAGCGTCGGCTCGTCGAAGGTGTAGAGGTTTTCGGGCAGTTTCACCGTCAGGCGGCGGCGCAGGGCGGAGAGGTCGTGGGTGGGCATAAGGAGGGTCCTTTCACCACTCCCCCAGCCCCTCTCCGCAGTCGCGGAGAGGGGGGAGAGAAGGGGTATGGTTGTCCCCCTCTCCGTGACTACGGAGAGGGGGAATAAGGGGGTGTGGTTAAGCTCAGCTCACCGACGGGTCGCCGATGGTGAGCAGCAGGCCGCTTGTGTCGGGTAGCGCCCGGAAGGTGAGTTCGACGGGCGCCTGCTCGCCCTTGTAGGCGAGCTGGGGCGGCGAGATGACGACTGCCTTCGGGAACGTCAGGTCGAACGTTTTGTCGCCCGGCGCCAGCGACACCGGGTGCAGGGTCAGCACTCCGGCGGCGCCGTAGAGCGACGTGCCGGTGTCGGCCTTCACCTCCAGCTTCTTGTCGGAGCCCGAGCCCGTGAGCGAGAACTCCGGGAACGCGGCGGCGAAGTTCGCGAGCGACCAGCGGGCGAGCTGCACCGTGACATCGGCCTTCTTGAGTCCGTTCGTGAGGTAGTCGGCGGGGGTTTTCCCCCGGTCGTCGGTGAGGATCTCGACCAGGTCGCGTTCCAGATGCAGCGTCGCGCCGCCCACGGTCGGCCCCAGATCCTGCGACTTGTAGGTGACCGTGACGCCCAGCGCCGCGAATCCGTTCTTGGTGGTTTGGGAGGACATAGGATTGATCCTTTCGGGGTTAAAGCGTCGCCTTCACGGCGCGGTAGCCGGGGGTTGCGTCGGTTGTGTCCAGTGTCCCGTCGGCGTCCCGGTCGTAGGTGGCAAAGGTCAGCGCCTGGAGCCGGTCGGTGAACAGCTTCTGGTAGTAGAGCGCGGCGCGCTCCCACCGGTCGCCGGCCGTTTCCGACAGCGACCGGTGAATGAGTTCGAGCGCCTTCAGTTCGTGGAGCATATCGAGTTCGCCGTTTGTCCCGGCGGTGCCGTCGTAGACACCGTCTGAATCCACCCCGGCGAACCGGGTCCAGACGAAGGAGCGGATTTCCAGCTCGCGGCGCAGTTCGGCAAGAGCCGCGCCGATCTGGGCCGAATGATCCTCGGCCCCCGGCGGGTAGCGGCCGGTGACGGCCGGATCGCGGTTTTCAAGGGACGAAGTGGTGACTGACATGGTGGTATTCCTGTTGTTAAGCCCCGTTCGCCCTGAGGAGGCCCGTAAGGGCCGTCTCGAAGGGTGGCGGGGCCGTCCGGTCCTTCGAGACGCCCTGTAAGCAGGGCTCCTCAGGACGAACGGCTTTGCATCTATGATTGGTCACACGCTGCACGCTGTGGCACACTCCCCGTCACTGAAAGTGCCTGGAGCGTTCTTGGATTCATCGGTGACCAAAGTGCGTCTGCGCGACCGTGCCATCCGGCAGATGACGAATCTGCTGGACTGGAGCCCGGTCGATAAGTCGCTGCTCATCGCCGTGATGACGGCGGTGTTCGTCACCTTCATCGTCATCATCTCGCAGCCGCTGCTGAACGACCCGGAGCAGGCCGCCTACATGAACAAGCCGAACACGGCGCTGTTCATGAAGACGCTGCTCGCCATGAACGTGGTCTGGGCGGCCATCATGGTCTGGGGTTTCTCGATCCGCCGGAGCGACCCGGACAACCGCGGGGTCGTCGTCGCGACGCTGTCGTTCTACGCCTGCACCTACGGCCTGGGGGCCTACGTGACCGGTCCGCTGACCAGTCCCTACGCGGGACTGGTGTTCGTGGGCGGCACGTTCGTCGCCATGCTGCTCTTTGAAATCCGCGACGCGATGATCGGCGTCGTGATCGGCTCGGTCATCATCGCCGGCACGACCGTCGCCGAGCGGCTGGAATACATTCCCTACGCGCCGCTCATGGACACCTCGCCGTTCGAGCACGGACGGCTCGCCACCCCGTGGTTCATCTCCATGGGCGGGGCGTTCCTGTTCATCATGATCCAGTGCATCGTGCTGTGCGCGTATATCGTAAAGCGGTGGCGGGACCGCGAGGAGGCGCTCGCCGAAGCCTACATCCTTCTGAAGGACTCGAAAGACCGCCTGGTCCGCGCCGAAGCGCTGGCGTCGCTGGGTTCGCTCGTCACGGGCGCCGCCCATGAGCTGCGCAATCCGCTCGCCTCGAGCGGTTCGATCCTGCAGAGCCTGGGCGAAGAGATCGACTCGTCGGTGACGCTCACCCCCGACGACAAGACCGCCGCCGCCGGCATGCTCGAACTGGCGCTCAAGGGCCACCGCCGCGCCAGCCTGATCGTGAACCGGCTCTACGAGTTCGCCGAGAACCTGGAACAGGAAGCGCCCAACACCACCGCCGGGTCGGTGATCGACCAGCTCCGGGAGAAGTTCCCCCGGCTCCAGATCGACTGCACGCCGGAGGCCGCCCGCCGCACGGTGAGCGGCAAGCGGATGTTCTTGCTGCTGTCGAACCTGGCGGAGAACGCGCTCCAGTCGGGGGCTGACGAGCCGCCCAGCCTCGCGGTCACCGCCCGCGGCAACCAGCTTGAGTTCGAGCTGATCGACTCAGGGCGCGGTATCGCGCCGGAACTGCAGGCGGACCTGTTCAAGCCGTTCTATACGCTCGAAAAGGGCGGCGAGGGCCACGGCGTGGGTCTTGGCCTCTACATCGTCCACGAACTGGTCACCCGCGGCGGCGGCTCCGTCCAGCTGGACAGCGAGCCGGGCCGGGGAACCCGGGTGACGGTAAGGGTGTAGACAACCACACCCCTGTATCCCCTCTCCGTAGTCACGGAGAGGGGAGCGAGAATCCGGCCCGCTTCCCCCTCTCTGCGACTGCGGAGAGGGGGACCGAGGGGGTGTGGTGGTCAGTTCGTCACCAGCGCGACGGCTTTCACCGACTTCGTGTCTTCCACCTTCAGCACCCAGTTGCCGCCGGTCGCGAGGTCCGAGTTGGCCGGGTTGTTGGTCGAGCTGTCCCAGCCCACGCCGAAGAGGTGCGGGACGAAGTGGGCGTCGAAGGAGATGATATCTTCCTTCGTCAGCACGTCGCGGTCGGTCTCGAGGGTGAGCTCCCGCTGGTAACCCAGGTAGAGCGCCCGCTGGCCCAGGAAATAGGTCGTGTATTTGAAGTAGTCGGTGGTCGTGGTGTCGACCGGCACGCGGTCGGAGACGTACACCGGCCTTCCGAACAGCGTGGGGCGGACACCCATCCGGTAGCCGGGACTCACGGAATCCGCCGGGACGTCGGTGTAGAGGACCAGCCCCTGGTCGTAGGCGTCCTTGAACACCTTCGAATGGATCACGACGGCCGAGAGCTCGCTCTCGTTGTCGCCAAGGGTGAACATGGCGTCCAGCACCGCGTTTTTCCCGATCCTGATGGGGGAGCCGCTGGTGACCGCGACCGACTTCGTGTTGGCCGACGGGATCGCGCCCTCCAGCACGCTCACCAGCGTCGAGTCCAGGTGTCTGGCGAAAATCGCCGCCACCTGGCGGGCGATCTCCGTCTGCGGGTCGTCCAGCGAGACGAGGCGGGCGAAGTCGTGGACGCCAAACGCCTTGCCGCGGCGCACGACGACGCCCTGCTCGGAGACGGTGTCGACCTTCTCGATGCTGAGGCCGCTCGAATCGGAGAGCGGCACCATGTCGCCGCCCCGTTTCCAGCGCGGGATCGTGATGCGGGTGCCGCCGGCGCCGATGTCGCCGTTGGTTTCGACCAGCACGGCGCCGCAGTTTTCCAGCTGCAGCCGGTCGGGGAAAAGCGCCGACACCTGGTCGGCGAGGATCTGCGGATCGACGATGTCGGAGAGTCTGGTGGAGGCCATGGGTCAGGAGTCCTTTCGGGTGGTGGTGTGAGGGTTGGGGCGCCGGCCGCCGAAGCGGCGGCGGAGCGCGTCGTATAGATCGGGCCGGCGGCGCTTGAGTTCCAGCGCGCGGCGGCCGTCCTTCATCAGTTCGGTCCAGAGGTGCTCGTCCGCCCGGGCGCTGTCGGCGGACGGTGCGCGCCGCGTGTCGGTCTGCCTGGGCTCAGGGGCCCGGGGTTCCGGCGAGGGAACATCCGGCGCGGGTGCCGGTTGCGGCGGCCCGGTCGAGGCGGCCTTCTCGGCCTGTTCCACGAACCGGATCAGCTGCTCGGGCGCGGTGCCGGGCGGATACGAGCGGACCAGCTCCCGGAACGGTTCCGGCAGTTTAGAGACGCGGGCGTCCAGCAGCGACCGGGCGGCGGCCTCCCAGGGGGAGGGGGTTTCAGGGACGGGATTGTTGTCGTCGGGCATAGAAGTTCCTTTTCTTCAGACCCCCACCCTCCTTCGCTGAAGCTCCGGAGGGTCTCCCCCGAATTGGGGGAGAAAATTCGCAGCACTGATTTCCGCGCGGGGGGATCAGCCGCGCGAAACTGTCCCCCCATTTCGGGGGGACGGCGAACGAAGTGAGCAAGGGGGCTCAACCCGGATGGCTGAGGGATTGCGATGCCTCCCCCGCCAGCTCGAGGTTGCGTCTCCAGATCCGGAGGACGTCGTCGTCGGGCAGGCGGGAGAGGTCGGGGTTGCGGCGGCGCAGAATATCGAGCGGCGACAAAACGCCGAGCCTGAGATCCGCCTCGTCGTTGGTGCGTTCCTCGGCCGGGGTGAGGTCCGGGGCCGAGTCGTTGAAATCCACCTCGACGGTGAACAGGTCGGCTCGCAGTGCCTCGGCCGGGCGGTGATGACTGATAATCGCCGAGACTATTTTGAAGAGATCGCGTTCGGCATTACGGAACCGGGTCACCTCCGACGCCCGGGCCTCCAGGTTGTCCGAGTGGGCGAGCCAGCGGGCGACGCCCGACTCCACGCGTCCCTGCGTGTCGACCGTGTCGGCGGGGACGCCTTCAAGGAGCGCCGCGAGCCGGGCCACTTCGAAGATGGTTTCCTTCACCGGCTGGATCGGCGCGTTGGGACTTTCGAACCGGAAGTCGCCGGACGCCGCCTGATCGCGTTTCACGACATGGATCAGATGCTGCACGCCGACCTTGAAGTCCGGCTGCGTGTCGTCGTCGGAGACCCACACCGGCTGGCCGAAGCACTGGAACTTGATCGTGTAGAAAAGTTCCGTGAGCGCGAAGTTGAGCACCCGGTTGGCGCGGACCAGCGACTCGGGCGGTTCGGGATATAAATCGCCGCCCCGGCCGTCGATCCGGACGAACGGAATCCGCCCGTAGGGGTTTTTCAGTTCCGGATCGCCGAAGTCGTTGACGATCTCGCCGTCCGCCGCGAACACGAAGTGATGATCGGCTGACCACCAGGCGTATTCGGCCGCGCCATTTGGCAGCACATGCGGGACGATCAGGGCGGCGTAGCGGGACGGGTCCGACATCGGCGCGCCGGGAGCAGGGATAATCAGCAGCTCGTCTCCGGCGAAACATTCGAAAAACAGCTCGCCGTCGAACCCGGCGCGGATAAACGCCAGGCCGGTCAGTGTGAACAGCTCCTGCGCCGTTCGCAGCGCGGCGGTCAGCTCCGAGTCGGCGCACAGCGAGTGGTAGCGGCGTTCAATGGCGGTCCGGAGCGGTTCGGTGCCGGCGCTTCCGGAACCGTCGTCGGCCCGCAGCCGGATGCGCCGTGCCGGATCGGTGCGGTAGAGCCGCGCCAGCTTGCGGACGATCCGCCGGGTGAGCGGCAGCGTGAGGCCGCTTTTCGCCACCGAGTCGCGGATATCCGGGTCGCTGAAGGTGCTCTCGATATCGGCCGTAAGGTGCGCGCCGCTGCGGTCGTTCCAGAAGTCGCGCAGCTCGGCCACCCGGCGTTCGTATGAAACCGGGCGCAGACGTCTGGCGTCTTCGAGCAGCCGCTTGAGCGCGGTGGGGGAAAAGTCGGTCATAAATAGCTTTCTTGGAACCACCACACCCCTGTTTCCCCTCTCCGTAGTCACGGAGAGGGGACCGGATTCCCTTCTCCCCCTCTCTGCGGCTGCGGAGAGGGGGAGTCAGAGGGGGTGTGGTGAAATGGGTTGTCACATGTGCCGTGAAATCATCTTCGTCCTCGGTTTCGGCTTCTCGACCGGCAGCAGCCGGTGGACCAGGTAACCAAGGGCGTCCGACAGGTGCTCGGCACCGGCCGACTTGTCGATCTCGCTCGTGTTCTCTTTCCAGCGGGTGGCCTCCAGCGACTGGATCAGCTCCGTGGCGCCGCGCGTGATCTCCAGCTTTCCGTTCAGGAACGCCTGCGTGACCGCGGTCACCCGGTCCCGCTGGGCGGGGTTGGCGGGCGGCGCCTCCACGGGGAACCCCGCCTGCACGAGCAGGGAGTGGTCGGACCCCTCCGCCGCCGTCTTGCGGGCCGAGCCCGAGGCGTCGGGGTAAACCGTCACCGGCGTCCGGTCGCCCGCGATCTCGCGGATCTTCGCGATCAGCTTTCCGGTGTGCGAGTTGCGTTCGCTCCATTCGGCAAACACCAGGATCGTTCCGTGCGTGAAGTGCGCGAACACGGCCGACATGGGCGAGACGTTGAAGTCCACGCCCACATGGACCGGCTCGCCGGGGCGCAGGTACAGGTCGTGCGCCGCGTGGACGCCCCGGTCGAACGAGAAGTAGCACCGGCCCTCACAGGGGTTGGTGAACTTGGCGTTCACCTCCTGATCGAAGAACTCGCCCTGGTAGGCGATGCGCAGCGAGTCGAGGTAGCCGTCGTCCAGATACGGGTTGTCGTAGGACGTCCCGTGGACGACCGCCGCGTCCATCCGGCGGCGGTCGGAGGCGAACTCGTGGTAGAGCCAGTGGCCGAGCCCCGACGGGGTGGAGGTGAGGTCGCCCTTCAGCGGACCGCCCCGGTGACGGAGCCGCCCCTGAAGCACGCGCCACGCGTCGAAGCGGGTGCCGCGCGCCTCGTCCAGCCAGAAGAACCCCATCTCCGTGCCCCGGATCAGCTCGAAATTCTCCGTCGAGTGGAAATAGATCTCGCTCGGGGCGCTCTTGATCTCGATCATGTGGCGCGTGCGGATCACCTTCGGATCGAGATCGATCCGGGCGGCGAGGTCCACCACCTGCGCCACGGCGACCCGCTCCAGCTGCTCGTAGCTGTTGGCGAGGATGTAGCCCTTCGAGCGGTGCCTGAACACGCGGTCCAGGAACCGGCACGCGCCGATAATGGTTTTGCCGCTGCCCACGCCGCCCGCATAGAGAACGAACCGGTTGCGCGGGTCGTCGCCGGCGTTCAGAAACGCCCGCTGTCTGGCGTGGGGGATGAAGCGGTCTTCCGGTTTCAGTGCCGCCAGGCGGTCCAGGGTGTCTTTGCGGGTCGGGTTCTTCTGCTTGTCTTCATCCATTCAGCCTGTCCACGAACAGGCGCAGGCCGTCGCCGGGGACCGCGTTCAGTTCGGCGGCCACCTGGCGGCGGATCAGCGCGCCGTTGAGCCGCAGCGCCTCGCAGATCGCCACGAAGCCAAGCGGCTTTCTGTCGGTGGAGGCCAGCCAGCCGACTTCGGCGTCGATCTCGCGCAGCGCCTCGCGGCGTCTCTTGGGCGGGCAGTCGTCTGACATCAGCGTCGTGCAGGCGTCCCGGATCATCTCGACGCTGTCGCCCACCAGCTTGGCGGCGAGCCGTTTGGCTCCGTACATCTGTTCACGAGCCCGTTCGGTTTTTTTCAGCGGTCTGCGGCTGACGAGTTGCATGGTCGGCTCCTTTGAAAAAGAAGCGGCCCGGTCCGCCCCGGAAGGTTCCCTGTGTGCCCGGCTGCGAACGGCGGCAGGTGATGGCGCGCCTGCATGGGGGCGCGCCGCCGTGAGCACGGGCTGGAACCTTTGACGGGGGGACCGGGCCGCGAAGTTGCGGTTGCAGACAGGCCCGACGCAAAACGCCGGGAGCGCTTTCGCACTCACCGGCGTTCTTTACGTTTGCGGCGCCTGTATGGCTGGTGTCCGGAAACAGAAACGCCCGGAACGGTTTCGTCCGGGCGCAGTTCTGATCTGTTGCGATTAATGCCCGACTTTTCGGGGCTGTTCAATACCCTGGACCTAAATGAGCCTAAATGACCCTAAATGGCCCTAAATGAGCTAAGTTTTTCCGGTTTTTCGCGAGCGATTCCGGCTCCGGGGAGCGCCAAAACTTGACGGCGCAACTCGCTGGCGCTGCTCAGGAATTCCGGAATCGGCCCTCATTTTTGGACCCCCTTAACAAGCGCCAAAATATTTTTAGATTAACGTGACACGACTTTGGAAAATTCCGGAATTCCCCAGCGCCGGCGCGGGGTTGACGGAGGTTGCCTAAGAATCGGGCTTAGCTCATTTAGGGCCAGCTTGGTTCATTTGGGGTGAAAACCGGCCCCTGCCGGCCCGCCAGCGGCCCTCACGGCGCTTCGGCGCGGGTGTAGAACTCCATCATCTGCATGAGGATCTTGTCCTCCTGCGCCTCGATCTCGTAGAGCCCGCCGGGGCCGTTAACAAAGATGACATAACCGATCGGCTTGCCGCCCAGCGGGAACATATAACCCGCGAGCGCGGTGACGCCGTCGAGCAGTCCCGTCTTGCCCCGGATGCGCCCGGCGACGGCGGGGTTCTTGAGGCGCCGTCTTATCGTGCCGTCCGTCTGCGACACCGGCAGCGACGCCGCGTACTCGGGGAAGATCTCCGCGTTGTGGAACGCCCAGTCCAGCACGCGGCCCATCTGGCGCGCCGTCGTGCGGTCCTTTCGCGACAGACCCGAGCCGTCGTAGAAGTCCCACTGCTTGAGATCGATGCCGATGTCGTTCGCAAACTCCTTCACCACCTCGACGCCCTTTTCGGCGGTGCCGGGCGGGCCCTTCACTTCGGCGCCGATGGTCTTAAGCAGCATCTCGGCCACGAAGTTGTTCGAATACTTGTTGAGATACCGGATGATCTCCGACAGCGGCGGGCTCTGGAACGTCTGGACGATCCTGGCGTCGCCGGGGACGGTGCCGACTTTCACCGTGCCGCCGAACTTCACGCCCTCATGCTCCATGAACTCTTTCAGGATGTTGCCGGAGTAGATCGCCGGGTCGGGCACCTGCCGGTAGAACCGCTTGATCTCCATGCTGGAGGGCACGGACCCCTTCACGATCATCACCGGTTTCGAGTCGCTGCCGGTGCGGCTCGCCACCAGCGTGAGCGCCGAGGTGGGACTCCCGGTCACGGCGGTGTTCTCGATCCGCACGAATTTGGTGACGGGCTCCAGGTAGACGGTCACCGGGTCGCCGCGCTTCTCGCCGGGCACGGCCGCGCCGGTGATGCTGTTGAAGTTGACGCTCACGGCGGAAGTGGCCGCCACGTAGCTGCGGTCGCTGTCCTCGTAGCCGTCCCAGGCGGGGTTCAGTTTCTCCTGGTCGAAGTAGGTGGTGTCGACGACGATGTCGCCGGTGACCTCCTGGAACAGGCGGTTCTTCACGTCGGCGGCGATGAGATAGAGCCGCTCGGTGATGAGCGCCGGATCGCCGAATCCCTTGATATACAGGTTGCCCTTGATCTTCCCGTTCACCGGCGGGTTGTCGGCGTAGAGTTTGGTATCCCACTTGTAGCCCATGCCCAGCCGGTCCAGCGCGGCGGCGGAGGTGAGGAGTTTCTGCGTGGAGGCCGGGATGCGCCGGTCGTCGCAGTGGCCGCAGGCGAGCACCCGGCCCGTGGGCAGCTCCTCGGCGTAGAACGCCCACTCGGTCTTGCCCATCGGTTTTTTGGCGAACTCGTCCAGCACGATCTGCGACCAGTCGGGTTCGTTGACGTCCATGGGGGCGGGCAGGGGCTTCGAGTCGGCGGCCTGTTTGTCGTAGGCCGGTTTCTGGGGCTTGCCCGCTTTATCCGCGGGCAGCTTCGAGTGCGGCGCGGACTTGGGCTTACGGGCCTCGGCGGGGGGCACGGCATTGCCTGAGAGAAGGAAGAGGGTGGTCAGGAGGAGGTATTTTTTCATAGGATCGGGGCTGTTCTGTATCCGTTCGTCCTGAGGAGCCTTGCGCAGCAAGGCGTCTCGAAGGACACGCGCTGAACCGTTCGGCCCTTCGAGACGGCCCTTTCAGGGCCTCCTCAGGGCGAACGGTAGTGGAATAAATCGCGTCCTCACCACACGTCATCAGTAATAGGCGATTGATCCCCTTGGGGTCCAGCAAATAGACTCGCGCCGATTGCGAAAAGCTCCTAATAATTTCTGGTTCATCTGCGCGCTGGCCTGCTTCCTCGCAGCCGGCGTGCCGGGCTGCGGCCTCCGGCGGCCGCCCCCCGACGAGCTGGTGATCGCGCTGGAGGCGAATCCGAACAACTTCGACCCGCGCTTCGCCCGGGACATCTACTCCGACAACGTCAACAAGCTGATCTACGACGGACTGTTCCGCCTGGACCGGGACGGAAAACTCACCCCCCGGCTGGCGGAACTCTACGCCATGGAATCGCCCACGACGGTCCACATCAAGCTGGCGCCGGGCAAGAAGTTCCACGACGGCCGGCCGTTCCGCGCGCAGGACGTGGTCTGGACGCTCGAGTCGATCCGCGGGGAGAAGTCGCTCTCGCCGCTCAAGGGAAACTTCGAGATCGTCGACCATATAGAGGAAGTGAACGGCCTCGAGGTGAAAATCTATCTCAAGCGCCCGTCGGCGAGTTTCCTGAACGACCTCACCGTCGGGATCGTGCCGTCGGGGTCCGGCCCCGAAGCGCTGAAGACCGCGCCCGTCGGCACGGGGCCGTACCGGCTGCTGGACTACGAGCCGTCCGAGAAGGTGCGGCTCATTGCTTCAGACAACGGGAACTGGCCCGCCCCGGGCGTGAAAAAAGTGACGCTCGCCGTCGTGCCTAACGAAACCAGCCGCGTGCTGGGGCTGCTCCACGGATCCATCGATCTTGCGGTGAACAACATCACGCCGCTCTATGCGGACTATCTTAAAAAGCTCGGCTACCCGGTCGAGACCCAGGCCGGTACCAACTTCAGCTACCTCGGGTTCAACCTGCGCGATCCGGCGCTCTCGAAACCGCAGGTCCGCGAGGCGTTCGCGCGCGGGATCCAGCGCGACCGGCTGGTGAAATACCGGCTCCGCGGCATGGCGACGGTGGCGACCGGTTACCTGCCGTTCTTCCACTGGGCCTACAGGAAGCCCGCCGTGGACTACACCTACGACCCCGGGACGGCGAAGAACCTGCTGGCCGGGGCGGGCTACCCGGACGGGCTCGACCTCGAGTGGAAGACCTCGACGAACAAGGAGGCGATCCGCAACATCGAGGCGATGAAGGAGGATCTGGCCGCCTGCGGGATCCGGGTGACGGTGAAGAGCTACGAGTGGGCGACCCTGTACGAGCAGGTCCAGACGGGCCGGTTCCAGGTGTTCGGCATGAGCTGGGTGGGGATCACCGACCCGGACATGATGTATTCGATCTTCCACTCGCACGAGATCCCCAGGAACAACGGCAAGAACCGGGGGTTCTATTCGAACCCGCGCGTGGACGAGCTGCTGGATCTCGCCCGCCCGGAGCTGGACCCCTTGAAACGCAAGGAATATTACGGCGAGGTGCAGGAGATACTGGCGAAGGACCTGCCCTATGTGCCGCTCTACTGGCGGGACAATATCGTCGTTCACCGGCCGCAGGTGACGGACGTGGATGTGGACCCCTCGGGCAACTTCTGGTTCGTGGAGAAGGTGAGGAAGGGAACGTGATGACGGGCTGGTGCGGGAATGACAGACCGTTCGTCCTGAGGAGGCTGCGCAGCAGCCGTCTCGAAGGACACGGTCTGTCCCGGCGCCGTCCACCCTTCGAGACGCTTTGCTCCGCAAAGCTCCTCAGGGCGAACGGCTCAGGTATGCAGGAACTATCAGGAGGTCACCGGTGACTTTTCTGATCCGCCGCCTCTTGTCCGCGCTGCCGGTGATCCTCGGCGTCTCGACGCTGGTGTTCTTCGGGCTGCATCTCCTGCCCGGCGACCCGGCGGCCGTCATTGCCGGCGAGCGGGCGTCGCCGGCGAACCTCGACGCGATCCGCCGGGAGTACCACCTCGACCGGCCGGTGCCGGTCCAGTACGGGCTGTTCCTGAAGGACCTCGTCCGCGGCGACCTGCGCCAGTCGATCGCCACCGGCACGCCGGTGGGAAAGATGATCCGCGAGCGCTACGGCGCGACGCTGCTGCTGGCGTTTGCGAGTCTCGGGTTCTCTATTCTGTTCGCGCTGCCTTTAGGTGTCATCGCCGCTCGTCACAAAGACACCTGGATCGACCGCGCGCTTTTGGGCGTATCGCTCGTGGGCGTCTCGCTGCCCACCTTCTGGGTGGGGCCGGTACTGATACTGGTGTTCGCCGTGAAGCTGGGCCTGGTGCCGATGGGCGGGTTCGACGGTCTGTCGTCGGTGATGCTGCCGGCTGTCACGCTGGGCCTCGCCCTGGCGGCGGGGCTCTCGCGCACCGTGCGGGTGAGCGTGCTGGACACACTGTCGTCTGATTTTATCCGTACCGCCGAAGCCAAAGGCCTCTCCGGCTCGGCAGTTCTGTGGGGTCATGCCTTAAGGGCCGCGCTGCTCCCGGTCATCAGCGTGGCCGGTTTGCAGTTCGGCGTTCTGCTGGGCGGGGCCATTATCACCGAGAAGGTATTCGCCTGGCCCGGGATCGGCTCGCTGCTCATCAACGGCATTTTGCAGCGCGATTTCCCGGTGGTTCAGGGCGTCATCATCGTTATCTCGACCACCTACGTGCTGGTGAACACGCTCACCGACATCGCCTACGGCGCCGCCGACCCGCGCGTGCGCGGAAGGGGGGAGTGATGAAGCGCCTCTCCCCCGGTCGTCTCCCTGTCGGCATCTGGATCATTATCGGCGTCATCACGGTCGCGGTGCTGGGGCCGCTCGCGCTCCAGAACCCGGCGACGACGCGCCTTGAGCAGGAGCTGGCCGCGCCGTCAGCGGCGCACCTCTTGGGCTGCGACGAACTGGGCCGGGATATGCTCGCCCGCGTGGTGTCGGGAGCCCGCGTGTCGCTGCTCGTGAGCGTGCCGACGGTGCTGATCTCGATGGTGCTGGGCACGCTGGTGGGGCTCGTCGCCGGCTACAAGCGCGGCGCGTGGGAGTTCACGCTCATGCGGGTCGTGGATCTGCTCCAGGCGTTCCCCGGCATCCTGTTCGCGCTGGGGCTCGCGTTCGTGCTGGGCCCCTCGATACTCAATCTCATCGTCGCCATGTCGGCTTTAGGGTGGGTCGGTTACGCCCGTATCGTCCGGGGGCAGGTGCTCGAACTGCGCGAGCGGGAGTTCGTGCAGGCGGCGCACGTGACGGGTGACGCCGGGTGGCGGATCGTCGTGAAACATATCCTGCCGAACCTCTACGCGCTGCTCGCCGTGCAGGGGGCGTTTGCGCTCGGCGCGGCGGTGCTGACCGAAAGCTCGCTCTCGTTCCTGGGCCTCGGCATCCCCGGCCGCCCGTCGTGGGGTTCGATGCTGGATAGCGGGATCGATTACCTGCTGGTCGCGCCGCACGTGGGGCTCGTGCCCGGCGCGGCGCTGGCCATTGCAGTGCTCGGGTTCAACCTCGCCGGAGAGGCGCTGCGCGACCGGCTGGATGTGAAGTCGAGAGAACGTGCGTAAGGCGCTCGCCGTCATGTGCAAGGCCCCGCGGCCGGGGCTGGTGAAAACCCGCCTCGTGCCGGTGCTCAAAGAGCACGGCGCCGCGGAGTTCTACCGCGCGATGCTGGCGGACGTTCTGGAAGAAAGCGCGAAAGTGGCCGGCTGCGCCAAATATATCGCCGTGTTTCCGGAAGGCGGGCAGGGCGAGCTGATGCGCTACGCACCGACCGGGTTCGGCTGGCTCGCGCAGCGCGGCAGCGACCTCTCGCACCGGATGACCGACGTGTTCGAGCAGCTGTTTCTCCTGGGTTATGACCAGGTGGTCATGCGCGGCAGCGATTCGCCGCTTGTGGAAGCCGGGCAGCTCCGCCGGGCGTTCGAGGCGCTGGACACCAGCCCGTCGGTGCTGGGGCCCGATCCCGACGGCGGGTTCCATCTGGTCGGACTGACCAGACGCCCGCGTGAGGCGTTTCTGCACCCGGCCAGCGGCTCCGACATGCTTGAGAAAACAAAGGCGAAACTCCCCGGCTGCGTGCTGCTGGACGTGCGGGGCGACGTGGACACGCCGGAAGATTTCAGGGAGCTGGCCGAAATGGTGAAGGCGGGAACCGCACCGGACGTTCACCTCAAGGCGACCCGGAAGTTTCTGAACGACCGGGGGCTCGTGTGATCTCCGTCATTATCCCGGTACTGAACGAGGACTACCGGATCCCCGCGCTGGTGACCGGGCTGAACTTCTACGGCGTGGAACGTGAGGCGGCCACATTCATAGACGGTGGCAGCACCGACCGGACCCAGGAGATTCTCGGCAAGGTTGGCATGCGGTTCGCGGTTCAGACCGGCGGGCTGGCGGCACAGCTCAACCGGGGTATCGCCCTGAACCCGGAGGCGGACATCTACTGGTTCCTGCCGGTGGATATTACGCCGGCGTGGAAGGCGCGCGAGCATATTGAAAAAGCCCTCGCCGATCCGTCCGTCGTCGCCGGAGGGTTCCGCCTCCGGTTCCGCTCGGACCGCTTTGTCTACCGGGTGATCGAATGGGGGGCGCGCCTGCGGTCCCCGCGCGGCCGGCTGGTACTCGGCGATCAGGGGCTGTTCGTCCGGGGCGAGGCCATGCGCCGGATGGCCGGTTTTAATGAAAGAAGCCTAATTCCGTACTGGGAGCTTTGCCGCAGACTTTTGCATTTGGGTCGGGTAATCACCCTTCCCGAAGTGGCGCTCGCGTCGCCCAGGGAGTATGAGAAACACGGCGTCTGGCGGACCTGGTGGAAGCACCAGCTCACGACGCTCCGGTTTTTGAGAGAGTGACGATGGACAAAGAAACCCTGATGTGGATCGTGTTCGGTGCGGTGGTGGTGGCGCTGCTCGTCCTGGACCTCGGCGTCTTCCAGCGGAAATCCCACGCCATCGACATCAAGGAGGCGCTGGGCTGGAGCGCGTTCTGGATCGGGCTGGCGATGCTGTTCAACGCCGGCGTCTGGTACGAGCTGGGGCCGCAGTCGGCGACCGAGTTCTTCACCGGCTGGCTGCTCGAGAAGTCGCTCTCGGTCGACAACCTGTTCGTCTTCCTGCTGGTGTTCGGATATTTCAAGGTCCCGCGCGAGTACCAGCACAAGGTGCTGTTCTGGGGCATCGTCGGCGCGCTGCTCATGCGGGCGGTGTTCATCGGCGCGGGCATCGCCATCATCCGCCAGTTCGAATGGGTCATCTACGTCTTCGGCGTGTTTCTCGTCTACACCGGTTTCAAGCTGGCGTTCGGCGGCGACGACGACGAGGTGGACCCCGGGCACAGCCCGGTCGTGAAGCTCGCGCGGCGGCTGATCCCGGTCTCCGACCAGTACGACGGCGGCAAATTCTTCACGCGGATCGGCGGCAAGCTCCACGCGACGCCGCTCTTTATCGTGCTGCTCGTGATCGAGACGACCGACGTCGTCTTCGCGGTCGACTCGATCCCCACGATCCTCTCGATCACGCAGCACCCGTTCACGGTTTACAGCTCGAACGTGTTCGCGATCCTGGGGCTGCGGGCCCTCTACTTCGCGCTCTCGGCGCTCGCCGACCTTTTCCATTACCTCAAGATCGGTCTGGCGGTGATCCTCACCTTCGTCGGCGTGAAGATGCTGATCCACCACTACTACGACATGCCGACCTCCGTCGCGCTGGGGTTTATCGCCGCCGTGCTGTTCCTGAGCATCACCGCGTCCAAGATCTGGCCCAAGACCGAAAAGGGCGAAGTGGGACCGGAAGTCGAAGTGGACGCGGGGAAGCGGTAGCCATCCCTGCTCGCTGGCGCTCGCGGTCCCTTCCGTGGGAAGGGACTTTTTCTAGCCCTCTTCCTCCGGAAGAGGGTGGCCGCGTACGCGGCCGGGAGATGGCTGCGCGCTGAGCTTCTGACATTCCAGCAGTATCGTATCGAGCACGGTAGTCAGATTACCCCGTATATCGCTGTTCCAGAAGCGAAGGACCATAATGCCATTTGCCTCAAGGAAGCGCATCCGCTCTTCGTCATATAGACGTTTCTCTTCGTCGGCGTGCTGCCCGCCATCTGCTTCTATGGCGAGCTTAAGACTACGGCAGTAAAAATCGAGGATATAAGAACCGACCGGAAACTGGCGGCGGAATACGAAGTTGTTCAGACGTTTGGCGCGGAGCCTTTCCCAGAGAATATTCTCTTCGGGAGTCGGGCTTTTGCGGAACTCTTTAGCCCGCCTGAGTATCTGCTTCCGGTGCTCATCCACCGCTTCCATCTCCCGACGGCCGGAGGCCGCCACCCTCTTCCGGGGGAAGAGGGCTCAGAAGGTCCCTTCCTCTGGAAGGGACTGCGAACGGAGTGAGCAGGGATGGAAAACCCTCACCCCTCCAGGACGCGGCGCTTGACGAGGTCCTCGACCGCTTCGGGGGACATGGCGAGTTCGCGTTTGCCGGTGGCGCCGGCCTGGGGGCCGACGATGCCGTCGTGCTCCATCTGTTCCACGTATTTGGCGGCCTTGTTGTAGCCGACGCCCATGCAGCGCTGCAGAAAACTGATGGATATCTTGCGGTGCTTCAGCACCACCTGGATCGCCTCGATGTATTTGGGATCGCCGAACATGTCCTCGCTCATCCCGGCGCCGGCCTCGTCGTCGTCGCCCGGCATGGTGAGGATCTCCTGGATGTAGTCGGGTTTGCCGGTCTTCCTGACAAAGTCGCAGACGGCGTTCACCTCGTCATCCGAGATAAACGCGCCGTGGATGCGCTCGGGCGCGTGGGACTTGGCGTGGATGAACAGCATGTCGCCGTTGCCCAGCAGCTCTTCGGCGCCCGGTTCGTCGAGAATCGTGCGCGAGTCGGTGTTCGTGCGGAGCTTGAAACTCACGCGTGTCGGCAGGTTGGCCTTCAGCGATCCGGTCACGATGTTCACCGACGGGCGCTGCGTGGCGATCACGAGGTGGATACCGACGGCGCGCGCCATCTGGGCGATGCGCTGGATCTGGACCTCGACCTCTTTGCCCACCTGCATCATCAGGTCGGCCATTTCGTCGACCACCACAAAAATGCGGAACATGGTGCGGGGCGGGTCCATGGCCATGTCGTCGGAGAGCTGCGTGGGCAGCCCGCTCGCCACGTCTATACCGACCTGATCGCCCGGCTCCTTGCCCTCGAGTGCTGCCTCGATCGCCAGGTCCGACTTGTGCCAGTTTTTCCAGGAGCCGTCTTTCAAGGCCTTGCGGACGACGTCGTTGTAGCCGTCGATATTGCGCACGCCGCGCTCGGCGAGCTGCGTGAGGCGGTGCTCCATCTCGGCGACGGCCCACCTCAAGGCAGAGGCGGCTTTCTTCACATCGACAATGATCGGCGCCAGCAGGTGCGGGATGTCTTCGTACGGTTTCAGTTCGACCATCTTCGGGTCGATCATGATGAACTTGGCGTCTTCCGCGCGGCATTTGTAGAGCAGCGAAATCAGCGTCGAGTTAATCCACACCGACTTGCCGGAACCCGTCGTGCCGGCGACCAGGAGGTGCGGGGCCTTGGTCAGCTCGAAGTAGATCGGCTTGCCGTGGATGTTCTTCCCCATCGGGATGACGAACGGGGACGACGCCTTCTGGAACTCGTCGTCCTCGATCAGCTCTTTCAGCGTGATCATCTCGCGGTCGCGGTTAGGCACCTCGATGCCGACCACCGACTTGCCGGGGATCGGCGCGAGAATCCGGATATTCGGCACGGCGAGGCCGAGCTTGAGGTCGGGGATCAGTTTCTGGATGGCGGACACTCTCACGCCCTGGCCGGGCTCGAATTCATAGGTGGTGGCCACGGGGCCGGGCTCGATCTGGGTCACGGCGCCCTTCACGCCGAAGTCGAGAAGTTTTTTCTCGATGAGGCGCGCGATGGCCTGCAGCACTTCCGGGTTCTGCTTCACGCGCTTGGCGTCGATCTGGAGGAGGTCCACGGGCGGCAGCGGCACGTCGTCGCCGGTGCGGGCGAACTCGAACTTCTCCTGCACGCCCTTCTTCTTGGCGGCTTTCTTTTTCTTCTTCGCCGCGATCGCCTCTTCGTCCTCTTCGGGCGGCGTCACGATGGCCGGCGGCGCCGGGGTGGGGCGGGCCGCTTCCAGCTCGGCGCGGGTGTCGCGCACGATCGATTCCCGCTGCTCAAGCGCCTCAGCGACCAGTTTCTCCTCGCGAGCCGCTTCGAGCGACTCCTTGAGCTTGCGGTAGAGCGACTTCCCGGCGTCGAGCAGCGAGAACCGCACGAGCAGCTGCGTGGAGACGGTGAGCGCCGCCGCTCCGAACACGACCGCGCCGGATTTGGAGAAATACTGGGTGAGCACGCCGGTGCCCAGCAGCATGCCGACCGTTCCGCCGCCGGAGAGCTGCCCGGCCGGGCCGTGGGCGAACACGACGCTTGAGAGCGCCGCCGCGCAGGTGACGACTCCGAAGAACGCCGCCGTGCGGATCACAAATGCGCGGCCCCACGGGGTTTCGCGCTCGGTGAAGAACCGCCACGCCAGGTACAGCGCCGCCGGGCCCATCAGGTAGGAGCCCCAGCCCACCATGTCGATCAGCAGGTTCTCGGCGACCCAGTGGCCGGCGCGGCCGAACCAATTGTGCATCGCCTGGCCCGCGCTGTCGCCGGGGGTATCGCCGGGGGAGTAGCTCACGAGACTGCCGAGCAGGAACGCTCCGGCCAGCGCCCACGCGACGCCGATCAGTTCGTTCTTGATCGCCCGGACGCGGGCCGGTTCCTCGTCGTCGAGGTCCACATCAAGGGTGTCGCCCGCTTCGCCGTCGTCCGCTTCCGTGTCTCTGGGGCGGGCGGCGCGGCGCACGCGCTTTTTCGGCGCGGCGGATTCGGCGGGAGGCGGCGGCAGTTCCGGCAGGACGTCCTCGGTGACGTCGGGTGCGATGGTGGGCATAAGGGCACGTTAGGCGCACCGGCAAAAATCCGGCGGCCCGCCTTGTTATATAAGCCCGCACCTCAAGGGAACCACATAAGGATACCGGCCGCGCCCCGCTTTGGGAAGGGGAAAGAGGGGGCGGGGGGCCTTGCAGAGGGTGATAAGAAGCCGGATATTGCTTTATTCGCGATTCGCGAATAAAGTATATTCATGCTGAAAGGCCAGGACATAGCCGTATTGCTCAAGCTGTCGATCCCCGGCAGGGACGAGATGCCTATTCATCAGCTGGCGACCGAAATGGCGATGAGTCCGGCAGAAGTCCACGCCGGTATGCAGCGGGCGGCCGACGGACGTCTGCTCGCTGTCGAGGGGAAGCGCGGAAGCCGGGGAATGAAGCGGTCGGTGGGGCGTCACGCCCTGCTGGAACTGCTCGTTCACGGCGTCAGGTATGTGTATCCGCCGGAGTTCGGCGCTGAAACGCGCGGCATGCTGACGTCCTACGCGGCGCCGGTGTTTCAGGGGCACATCGTGTTCAGCGATCTGCCTCCCGTATGGCCCGACCCGTACGGCACGGTGCGAGGTGCCTCCTTTTCCCCGCTCTATCCGAACGCGGTTAAAGCGGCGGCCGCCGACCCGGAGCTGTACGATCTTCTGGCACTAGTGGACGCTGTGCGCGGCGGGCGTGCGCGCGAGCGGAACTTTGCCGCCGCGGAACTGAAGAAGAGGCTGGAAAAACGTGCCTCCTGATCCGAACCGGGAAATGTTCGTCTCCGTCGTACGCGGTCTTGGCCCGCTGGCCGAAGAGGTCGTGTTTGTGGGAGGTTCAGCGGTAGGACTGCTGCTGGACGATCCGGGCGCCTCGCAAAACCGGCTGACGAACGACGTGGACTGCCTGATCGAAACGGTCACCCGTCAGCAGTTCTATGCATTCGACACAAAGCTGAAGTCGCGTGGCTTCAGTCCTGATCCGCAGGGACCGATCTGCCGCTACCGTTATCAGGGACTTATGCTGGACGTGGTGCCGGTTGACGAGAAGGTTCTCGGTTTCGCCAACCGATGGGGAGCCGCCGCAGTTGAGGCTTCGCAGCGCATCGTGATTGCACGGGATTTGGTGGTCAGATCGGTGACGGCACCCTATCTGCTGGCGACGAAACTGGAGGCGTACGCCGATCGGGGTGCCGGCGATCCGTATACGAGTCACGATATAGAGGACGTGGTCATCGTTCTGGATGGACGAATGGGTGTCGTAACTGAAGTCCTGGCGGCACAGGAAGACGTGCGAAGTTTCATCGCCGGGCATCTGAGACTGCTGAATAAAGAAGGCGTTGACCTGATCAGCGCCCACATGGATCCGGCTCCTGATTCCCGGACACGGATCTTTAGCGTGCTCGAAAAACTCCGCCGCCTCGCCCAGTAACCCCTACTCCTGCAGTTTCCGGACGTCGCCCAGGTCTTCCATGAGGTAGCCCAGGCAGTCCTGCCGGATCACGCGCTCGTCCAGCGACAGCATGGCGGGGACCACCGCGCGGCGGGTGCGCAGCGCGCCGTCCTTTATCTCGAAAAAGTCGGCGGCCGCGTTTTTGCCGGTGTCGTCCCACACCTCGATGGGCAGCGTGCCGCTGCGGATGTTTTTGCCGACGCCGGCGAACGGCGCGCCCGGGGCGAGGTCGGCGAAGTTGAGCTGGTCCAGCGTGGGCGGCAGGCAGAGGTCGAACCCGGTGTCGCCGAACCCCCAGGCCACTTCCAGCGGGATCTTCATGACGCCCAGCGTGTGGTAGACGCGCAGGTCGCCCGTGTGCATCGGGCGGGACGGAATTTCGGAGAGGTGCAGGCAGGCGGTCAGGAACTCCGCCGCGTGGGTGACGCCGGCCTCAAGACCGGTCTTGCCGCATTCCAGCGTGACGGAGGGGCCCAGCTGCGCGAACGCCCGGCAGATCACCCGGTCGGGCATCGTGAAAAAAACGGCGATCCGGCTGAACATCGCCACAAGGTCCAGCGACTGGTGGTCCAGGCTGGTCACGCAACCGTAGTGCGGGTTGTTGCCGGTGTTGTTGTGCAGGTCGATGGCGGCGAATATCGTGCGCGAGCGCATCTGCTCTACGACGTCTTCGGCCATCCGGTGTTCGGGCGTGACGCCGCCGTTCCAGACGCGGTTGTAGTCGGGCTGGGTGTCGAGACGCCGCAGCCCCTGGCTGGCCGCCGCCACGTTGCCGATAAAGATCGACACCGACCGGGGGAGCCCGGCGTACCGGGCTCCCAGGAGCATCCGCTGGACCGCTTTGAGTCCCACGTCCTCGTTGCCGTGGAGCATGGCGGAGATAAACAGCGGCGGCTCGCGCTTGCCGGCCAGATGGATGAGCGTCGGGCCGCCCAGCAGTTTCATCAGCCCCTCGGGTTTCACGTCGAGGAACCCCTCGGGGATCTGGTTCAGGATTTTGAGCATGGCTCCCTCGCGCCCTCAGGCATGAACGTTCAGCCGGCGGACGCCGTGTCCGTTGTCTGGCTACCCGGTTTCACGCCGCAGCTGTCCAGAAAGTGGCGGATCGTGACCACCTCTTCGCGGTCGGAGAGGTCCTTGGTTTTCGGCTTGGCGACCGAGGTGATCTTGCCCTTCAGCTCGATCTTGATCCGGCCGTGCTTGGTCTCCTCGACCGTGCCGCCCAGATGCTCGATCAGGTGCTGAACCTTCTTCCATTCGAGGTTCAGGCTGATCGGGTGCTGGTAGATCTGGTTGAGGGTCTGTTCATGATGGCGTTCGCTCATATTCTCGTTCCTCTTTCAGTTCATGAGTACCCCCTAAAGGGGGGCGGGACGTATGAGAAAGGTCATTAACCCGGTGCATTAAAATGCACCCGAAAAAGCCCGCGGAACGGCTTAAATAGCGGGTTTAAAAACTGTGACATACCTTGTCACAGCCTCCGGTTACTATTCTGATGACGGGATGTTGCGGCCAGAGTGCGGCCCAAGGTGCGGCCCAAAGTGTGGCGGAGCACGGCTGGCAGGTTCCGGAGGCTGGGGGTAGAGTGGGATGATGACACCGATGACGATTTTTGCGGCCGTTCTGGCGCTGGCTCTGGGTTTCGTCCTGGGCCGGTACGTCTTTGCGCCGGAAGCTGAGGGCGCGCCGGACGCGGAGTCGGAACGCGAGAAGGCCGGCCTGCGCGCGCTGCTCGACGAGCGGACCCGCCTGCTGGGCGACTGGGAGCGGCGCTTTGTGCAGCTCCAGCACGACCACAACCATGCGGCCAGCCGCGCCACGGAACTGGAAACGGAACTGAAGAACCTGCGCGAGAAAACCGCCGGGCTCGAAAAGCAGTACACCGACACCTTCAGCAAGCTGGCGAGCGACACCCTCGAGAAGGTCACGAAGCAGAACAACGAGCAGTTCCTGGCACTGGCGAAAGAAAATCTCGGCCAGGCGCAGACGGCCGCCAAAGGGGAACTGGAGAAGCGCGAGAAGGCGATCGAGAATCTTGTGAAGCCCGTGAACGAGATGCTCGAGAAATACCGCACCGAACTGGCGGCGGTGGAGAACTCCCGCAAGGAAGCATACGGCGGTCTGACTGAACAGGTTAAATCACTTGTACTGAATCAGGATAAGCTGAAGAACGAGACTTCAAACTTGGTTAACGCCCTGCGCCGTCCGGAGGTTCGCGGAGCTTGGGGAGAAATGGCTCTGCGAAATGTCGCGGAAATGGCCGGATTAACGGAGCATATTGATTTTCAGATCCAGTATCCCGTGAAAGGTGCCGATGGGCAGCAATTCTTCCTCGACATGCTGGTCAGGATTCCCGGCGGCCGCCATGTCGTCATAGATTCCAAAGTACCGTTTACCTCATTTAAGGACGCGGCTGCCTCGGAAACGCCTGAAGATCGCGCGGATCTCCTCGACCAGCATTCCAAACAGGTTTCCACCCATGTGAAGCAGCTTGCGGCGAAGGATTATTCGAAACTGCTGGAGACTTCCCCACAGTTTGTTGTGATGTTTTTGCCTAATGAGGCGTTCCTCTATTCGGCAGTCGAGCGGAACCCTGACTTGATCCAAAATGCACTGTCGCAGAATATCGTCATCGCTACCCCAACTATTTTGTTGGCACTTCTCAGGACAGTTGCATACGACCGGAACCTGATGCGGCTCGCTGAAAGCGCCAAAAAGATCGGCGGTCTTGGCAAGGAACTCTACGAACGGCTGGGGAAGGTCGCCACGGATATCTCGAAAGCCGGGTTGCACCTCAAACGGACCGTCGGTGCCTACAATGATGCTGTCAGCAGCATGGACAGCCGTTTGATCGTTACGGCCCGGCAGTTCAGGGACTTGGGACTTGGTGACCTGGACGAACTCCCACAGTTAAAGACCATCGAGGATTCCGTTCAGGAAGTCGTCAAATCACTTCCGGCACCCGCCCCGGAGCTGAAAGCCGTCGAGACGGATGACTGACGACACTGACGTGCCGGTAAGCGGTACCCCCCCCAGAGCTATTTAAGTCGCCTTCTTAGTCGGCCCGAATGGTTGTGGCTGGCATCGCTCGTTATTGGCCTGATCGGCTATGCGCTTAAGCGCGATCCTTCTATCGGGATCGCCACCAATCCTGATTCGATTCATCAACTAGCAACATTGTCGTGGCTTCACCGTTCCTTGATCCAGCACGGGAACGACATCCGCGATATCCCATTCTTCTTTCCGACTCCCGGGTTCCTGGCGGGATCGGAAGTCCCATGGCTCCAAGGCGGCATGTTCGCGATATTCCGCGAGCTTGGCATGGGCCCTTTGTTGTCGTGGAATATCTTGTATGCGCTCGTCACCTTCGGGAATCTGTTCGTTAGCTACTGGGTATTGAGGAAAGAGGGATTTTCGGCCGAAGCCTCTGTTCTGGGCGGTTTGGTTTTCGCAAGCACCAACCTCTGGCTGGTATTTATCCACAACGGGATTTGGTACCGCACCACGTTTGGCTTGCCGTTAACGTGGTATTTCGGGAAGAAAATTATTGATTTTTCTGCCGTCCCGAATCGCCGGAACTCCATCTGTCTGTCCATTGTCCTCGTGCTTCAATATTTGTCCTGTGCGACAGCCGCAGTTGCCGCGTTACTGGTCATCTTAGGTCTCCTTGTACACAAATGGCCGCCACCGGACTCCCGCCGGACAGTTCTGCTGGCCGTCTTGCCGACTATTGCCGTCGCCGCTGCAACCCAATGGTGGCTCGGGGCTCGATTACCGGCGGACGAGATATCGACATTTGCGGAATCGGTACAGCAACAGATCGACTATCGGCTGGACCTTGCGAACCTGCTGCCTGCCACGTTCAACGGATATGGCGCACGTCAGGCAGCTCAACTGGATTCAATTTCAGGGACATTATCGAGCTACTGGATCTTCGCGGTTCCGCTTGCCTTGGTATTGGTCCCGCTTTTGGCTTGGTTTTCCGGGGAAGATCGTAAACCGGTCTGCCGGACCGGCCTAATACTAGCCGCTGTTTTCCTGACAGTTTCCGCGCTCGCAGGGTTCGCTGGTACGGTTCGGTATTTCCCGGATCACCATGCTGCCGTCGGATTCGGGACGCTGGTTGAGTTGGCAATCATATGGATTGCGCTGCATCTGATCAGCCGCCTCGACTTTGTCTTTGGGCGCCTGATCTTTCTGACATTTATTTCTTTCCTGTTAGCCCTTGGACCTTTGATTTATGCCTGGGGGACCCCCGTTGCGGCTGGTCCCCTGTCAGGGATGGAACTGCTTGTTCATGGACTTGCTCACCAGAAAATATCCGCGAGATACCTCCTACTGCTGGCCTTCCCAGTTGCATGGGCTGTGGCGTTCGGTTGTGACCGTGTCTTCGAGAAACTCCAGTCTTCACATCGTCTAATAGCGGGCGTCGTAGCGCTCATATTCCTCTTTACACCGGGCAGTGCCGTTTGGGCGTGGCCGCTACCGTCAGCGAGAGGCTTTCCGATACATGAGGACCCGGTGGCATGTCCGACTTGCTCGGAAACGGATATCCGCACGTTACCGTTACCGTATCAGTATTTGATGAGCCAAAACGGCGTATCCGCGCTGCTGGAACTCCCCGCAGGTCAGAACGAAGGCAATCGCAAATTAGGAATCGATGGAGTCGTTCACGATAGCGTCTACCAGTACTACCAGGTGTTGGACGGTATTCCGCGAACTACCGCCGCATCTTCAACTGTACCGAAGTCCTATTTGGGATTCATCGACTCGCTCAGCAAGTTCCCCGAATTGCCTGTTCTCAACGCGATTCGTCTCCGTCAGGCTAACTGGGTCCTCGTCCACGGCAACCGCTATCCGCCGGACGACTGGGCCCGCCTCCAGAAAGCCCTCGATCCGCCGCCTCCGGGCCTCACGCTCGAAAAGAAGTGGGGAACGGTCTGGCTGTTCAGGGTGGGGCGGTAACGAAACGCCGTGCCAATCGCATCCAGCAGATTCGTCGCGCTGCTTAAGCGCCCGCAGTTCTGGTGGATTGTCGCCGGTGTTATTGGCACCATCCTGTATGCCCTGAAAAGCCACCCTTCTCTTGGGTTATTGGCGAGTACCGACTGGATAACTAATGGCGGGATTCTGGACTGGTTTTACCGGTCCCTGATCCTGAAACAGGGGAACCTTGGTTCGCCGACGTTTTTCTATCCCGTTCAAGGCGCAATAACCACGTCAGAGACTCCCTTTCTTCAAGGCGGGTTGGCCATTGCACTCAGGCTGGCGGGGGCTAACGCATTTTTGGCATGGAACCTCGTGTTCGGAATCTGTGTCATTGCGACGTTTCTCGCCGCGTATTTCGCATTTCGGGAAGAACGAGCCTGTCCCGAAGCAGCGTTTGTCGCGGCGGCATTTTACGCGAGTTACAACGCCTGGCTCGTCTCGCTGGATTGCGGGATTTTTTATCGCACGGGGTTTGGCCCGCCGCTGGTCTGGCTGCTGCTCACGCGGATGCTATCGGATCGTTCGGTCAAATATCCGGTTCTACTGGCGGCGGCTGTTGTGGTTCAGTTCCTTGGTGGTATGACGAACGCGCTATCGACGCTGGTTGTGCTGGTCGCCAGATCGGTCTCTGACGGAAATCTTCGGGTGCAATGGAAGCGGCTCGTTCTGGCCGTAGTTCCCGTCGGCCTGCTGGGCCTGGCATACGCCGGCTGGACCAAGCGTATTTACCCGGCGGGCGAAATGCCTCAGTTAACCGGACTCATGGCAGTCCAGCTTCGCTACTACCGGCTGGACCTGACCAACTTTATTCCGCTCGCAAACTGGAACCACGGATACGAAGACGCGAGTTTCCCGAAATACCAGATCAGCATCGCCCGGTATTTCGTCCCGTTGCTGCTTGGGGTGGCATCCTTTGGAATCTTCATACTCACAACGGTACGTAAAGTCCCCCGCGTCCTTGCAGAACAGGAGCGGCGCAACTGGGAACTGACCTATGGCATAGGTGCAATAGCCATACTGCTGATTACCCACGTCATTGTGCAGCCACGACTGATTATTCCGGGCTTTGAGATTCGCCCGGCTTACTGGCTTGTGTGGGATATTGCCGTGCTGGTGCTGGCCTTTGCGTCCTACCGGCTTGCCAGGGAGTATGAAATTTCCGAGAAAAACCGGTCGATTGCGATGATCTGGGTGTTATCGGTCCTGCTGTCGTTGGGACCGGTTATCTTCGCGTTTGGTAAACCCTTTTCCATCGGTCCGTTAGCATTTCTGGATGTGCTCGTGCCGGGTATCACCCGAGTGCGCGCGGCCGCGCGATTTTTGTTACCTGCCGGATTCGTTTTGACATTGGCAATCGCCGGACTGCTCGACCATCTGATCTCGTCCCGTAAAAAGACCCGAATCGCCTTGAGCGTATTCATTGGTGGCGCACTCCTGTCCCCGGTTAACCGGCTGTGGCCGGACCCGCGAATTAAATCCATCGACATAACCGTGGACCCTGCCGCCTGTCCGGCGTGCAGTCCCGGCGATATGCGTCCGGTTCCGCTGCCAAACCAATGGATAATTGCGAACGGTTCCGGCCCGCTTCTCGAACTCCCCGCTGGCCTGATCAAAGGCGATCCGCGCGAAGTATCCCATGATATGACTTATCAGTTTTACTGGATGCTGGACGGGATACCCCGCCTCAACGGCTTTGCGAGCTGGCTTCCTCCGTCATACAACGAACTGCTCCGGACCGTTGAAAGCTTCCCGGACCCCGCTAGTCTCACCGCCATCAAATCGCGCGGTGCAAAGTGGCTGCTCGTCCACGGCGACCGCTATCCGCCGGACGAATGGGAACGCATCCAGGCAGCCCTCGATCCACCGCCCCCCGGCCTCACGCTCGAAAAGAAGTGGGGCACGGTGTGGCTATATAGGATTGAATAAAACCCCTCCTTTCCCCCTTTAGGGGCGGCTGTTCATTATTTTATTGAACCTTTGGGGGGCGGGTGATAACTATTCTCCCCCTATGGCCAAGAAGCCTACAGACGGGGACCGGGAGCCGGTCTCCGAAAAGCGGATGCCGCTGGTGAACAAGGTAGCGGGCGCCGTTGCCGGCCGCGCGGGCCAGTTCGCGTCGGGGCTGGCTTCGGGCGCCTCGGGCATCGCGTCGGGCGCGGCGACGACGATCGCCGACGTGGTGGGCGTGGGCCTGGGTATTATCGACCGGGCGCCCAAGCGCGGGCGCTACGACCGCAGCGTCTCGGCGAGGGAGCGCGAGAGCGCCACCCGCAAGCGGCTGCTCCAGGCGGCGGTCAAGGTGTTCACCCAGAAGGGCTACGCCGAGACCAGCGTGGCCGACATCATCGTCGAGGCGGGCACGAGCCGCCAGACCTACTACGACCATTTCCAGAACAAGGAGGCAGCGCTGCTGGCGCTGCAGGAAAGCTCCGTGCGGTTCATGATCCCGTTCATCCGCGAGGCGATGAACCGGGAGCAGACGGCCGAGGCGAAGGTGGATTCAGGGATCACGGCGCTCTTGAAACTCGTGGAGCAGGCCGGGCCGCTCGCCGAGATCTCGCTGCGCGAGATCGCCCACACCCCCGCCGTGCTCGCCTACCGCGAGACCGCCACCCAGAAGTTCTGCGAGCTGCTCAGCGTGACCGCCGACGCCGCCTTCAAGCAGGGGCTCACCGAACGGCCCACCGACCCGGCGACGATCCGCGCGCTGGTGGGCGGGATCGAGGCCGTGGCGCTCGACTACCTGCGTACCGGGCGCGGCAAGCAGATCATGGAAGCCAAACCCGCGCTCGTGCGCCTGATGCTGCGCGCGCTGACGTAAATTTCCGGAAAAGCTCAGTCCGCCGCTTCGGCGATGTCGTAGTAGATCCGCTGGATGAGCCGGTTCTCTTCGGTCTCGTGATGCACGTACTGGTCGATCGCCTGCGCGACGGCGTGTTCCAGGGCGTAAAGGTCCATCCGGTTGCACTGCGCCCGCAGCCCCCGGAACTGCTCAATCATCGTCTGGTGCTCGTCCAGGAGGTGCTTCACGCGCGGCGCCCAGTCGGGCCGCCGTTCGACGACATCGGCAAGAAAGCCGCCTTCCTCCTCGGTCGCGAAGTGCGGATAGAGGCGGTCGATCAGCGTCGTCAGCAGTTCGCCGATCAGGCGGCGCTTCTGGTCTTCGGGCAGGACGGTGACGCTGGCGGAGATCACGACCCGCAGCCGGTCGACGAGCTGCGAGGTGAACTCATGGTCCGTCATGATGGACCGGAGATAGGCGTCGGAGATCTTTCCGCCGCGCGTCTCCCAGGGCCGGGTCAGTTCCAGCATGGCGCGGATACCTCGCCCGGGCTGCGGGCAGAAGCTGAAACGGCGCGGGCGGCACTGGCCCCCTGCGGGAAGGACAGGGATACGGCTCCGGAAAACACCCGGGTCTGCGCCCGTATGGTGGTTCCGTCTGCGTTATCCGGACCGTTCCGCATGGAGTGCCCCCGCCCGCGCCTGTAGGCCTCGGACGGCGATGTGAGCCGACCGCGACCTCGAACTTATCCGTATCCATTAACGGCCTTATCGGGTGCGGCCGCCATGACGCCGGTCATCTGCTATTTGCGGGGGAAAGGACCTCTGAGGATGACGATGTTCGATCTGCTAGAGTCGGGCTCATGCAGCGAACAGACACCACCATTGGCGAAAGGGTCCAATGGAAGCCGGCGGCCGTTGCCGGGCTGGCCGCGGCGGCGGGCGGCGGCTTTGCCGTCGCCGCCTTCGGCGTCACCGTGCACAACGACGTCGCCCCGACTCTGGCCTGGCAGGACGCGGCCCCTTCGTGGCTGACGAATCCCGGGCTGAATCCGCTCGAGCACCTGTGGGCGTTTCTGGCGGTGCATCTGACGCCGGACGCCTACGCGGTCTGGCCGTACCTGGGGGCTCTCCAGTTGGGCCTGCTGGCGGCGCTCGTGTGGGCGCTCGCCGCCCGGCTGCTGCCGGGAAACCGGTGGGCTCCGCCGCTGGCAGCCGTTGTGACGGTTATGAATGGTTCCGTCCTTCACTACGTCCTGTCGTTCAATTCGGTGGCGATACTCGGCGTGGCGGTGCTGGTCTGGGTCCACGCGAGAATGTCGGGTGCTTCCGGGTGGACACGCTTCGCCGTGGCGATGGTGGCGCTCTCCCGGGCCGACGGCGCGGTGCTGGCCGGGCTGCTCGCGCTGGAGCCGCTGCTGAACGGGAAACCGCCAAGCCGGCTGTCCGGCCGGCTGTCCGGCCGCCTGCGCGAGACGGTGATCCAGTGCGCGGCGGTCGGAGCGTGCGGACTCGTCTGGATCGCTCTCGACCATCTGGTGACGGGGCGGTTTTTCGGAGTCGGGGCGAACGTGGCCGCCTATTCCCATGCCGTGCCGCAGGCCCGGCTCTCCGTGTTCGGCGCGGCCAGATGGCTGCGCTCGGCGTGGCTCGATATCCTGTCCGAAGGAACGCTGGTGCTGTTTATCGTCGGCGCACTCGCCCTCTGGGCTGACGGCGGTTCCAGGTCCCGCCCGCTGTTATACGTCCTGGCGTCGCATCATCTGGTGCTGGCCGCGCTCGGTATCGCCGGGTCGCTGCTCAGTTACCGGTATTTTACCCCGGACATCGCGCTGTCCGTCACGGTTGCCGCCGCAGGTGTGTGCTGGATCGGGGGCCGGATGGAGGGGCGGCGGTCGGCCGCCGCCATGGTTCTCGTTCTGGCTGTCTGGACTCCCGGCTATCTGGGCGGGCTGCGGGAGTTCCGGGATTACGGCAGAGCAAACCGGAGCATCGAGAGTTCGGCCGGCGCCGCGTATGCCTGCCTGAAGCCGGTGCTGGACGGCCCGGCAATACCGTTTCTCGTGGTGCCGGGGGAGTTGCGCGGGGCGCTGATCTACCGGCTCAGGCGCGACCGGATCGCGGGGATCGAATTCGAAAAGCAGTTTGCGGCGAGGGACCTCGCACCCGACGCACCGGTCATTTGGTACCGCACTCCGGAGAGTCAGCCCCCTCCGGAGTTCATGCAATCCCGAACCTACCGGGAACTCGCGTGTGCCTCCGGTGCATCCGTCCGGGTGTTTGACTGAGAAGACGGATACGGTTTCCGTGCGGCCAGAAGCAGGCTCCCGCCCCACGGAAGCCGCACTCCCAGACGGATCAGCAGTTCATCGAACCGCATGCACGCGGTGAACAGTGCGTTGAGCGCCGGGTTCACCTGGAGTTCGCCGCGTTCGTCCCCCGGTTTCCCGAACCGGCGCGCGAGAAACATCAGCGGAAGGAGCAGGAAAACAAAAGACGTGGTGTAGCGGACCTCGAAGCCGGCCTCCGTCACCTTGGCCCGGAGCTCATCCCGGCGGTAACGGCGCTGATGGCACGAGGTCTCGTCGGTGTGGCTCCAGAGAAACGGGTGCTGCGGGACGGTGAGAAACAGCCACCCGCCCGCCTTGAGCGCCCGGTGGAGTTCGCGCAGCGCCAGCCGGTCGTCGGGGATATGTTCGATGACGTCGAACGCACCGGCGGCGTCGAACCGGCCGGTAAAAGGTATCCGGGTCGCGTCCATCTGGAAGAGTTCGGCCTGCGGCACGCGCTGGCGTGCGAACCGGAGCCCTCCGGTATGGATCTCCGAGGCGAAAAGCCTGAGCCCCGGAAACCGGGCCAGCTCTGCGAGCACGAATCCTGTTCCGCATCCCGTCTCCAGGAAATCTCCGGACGGATTTTTCCCCATGAACCGGCGGACCACGTACCGCAGGAGGCGGTTCCGTGAGGTGAACCAGAAGTTCCGCGGTTCGGCGTCGTACAGAAACGGGTATTTCTCCGTCGGGAACTGGCCGGAGCCGGCGGCAAGGTCGGGGGCATAGGCCGGGAATCCGTCAATGGTCGCCATCGGGGCCGGCAGACTCTGCGTCACGACCGGCGCCCCATGACCCGGATCATCGGGAGTCCGCCGATGCGCGACACCTGGCAGTCCGAGAGCGGCAGGTCCTTGACGAGCCGGGCGAGGTCTTTCTCCGTGAGCCCCGCCGCCGCCACGCGCAGCTTGAACGGCAGGACCATGAACGGCATGCCGGTGGGCTTGAGGAAACTCCACGCCTCGCGCCAGGTCGCTTTTTTGTCGATCTCGCAGAGCCACAGAAGGCCGCCCGGCTTGAGTATGCGCATCACTTCGGCGAGACCGCCCGGCTGGTCGTGCCAGTGCTTGATGGAGTTGTGGCTGACGACGAGATCGGCCGACCGGTCGGCGAGCGGGATTTTTTCGGCGGAACCTTCAACGAATCTCACCTTGGCGGCGGTTGTTCCGTTCGCAAGCTGGAGCATCGGCCTGGACGGTTCCACGCCGATGACGTTTGCATCGGGGAACCGCTCGGCAAGACGGCGGGTCATGACACCGGGCCCGGAGCCCAGGTCCACGATATTCTGCGGCTTGAACCCGGCTCCACCGGTCGCATCCAGTTCGCGCATCATGGCGTCGAACAGCGGCCCCAGCGCCGTCCGCGCCACCAGCGCGTACCGTTTGGTCGTCATTTCGTCGAACGCGCCTTTGAGATCGAAGAGGGACATATTTGTAGCCTTTTGTTTGTTCCGTGGGACGCCCGCGATCAATGCGTCGTTTTGTTGAGTTCAATTACGTCGGGCCGAGATATACCTGAAATTGCTGGGGTCTCACGCGTATCGGCATCGTCTAGAGGCCGGGGATTCTCGCGAAACGTGTATCGAAGTATCAATTCTTTAGGACCCCCCGAAAGAACGAGCTTCAATTCGTTTTCCGCATGAAGCTGTTGGAGCCGGGCGTATACGTTTTCAACCACATCGCCTAGACGGCGAAGGTTTACCCGGGTCTCATTTTCTGGGGCGATCTTACCCAGATCACCATCCCATTCTTTGTTTGGCAGTATTATAAATTGCCCAGCCGGTGATTGCTCAAGCTGGAAAACGGCGCAGTTCGTATATCCGCTCTCTTTCTTGTTCTTCTTGCTCTTCTTGCTCGGGTTCGGCTTCCTATTCATCAAGGAATAGTCGTGGACAAAGCTGTTTCGTAGTCGATACAGGTAATCTATCTGCTGTGGCGTGAGTCCCGGCTCCGCAAAATGATGTAGTGCTAAACTATAATCTTTGTAATTCGATGGGGGAGAGTTTCGGTTTGTATGCTGTGGCCGGTAACAAGAGCCGATTTGGTCAAGAATAATTATATAGCCGACCGCGCCTAGCCACATGCCCGGATTCAGGTTGTCGCTATTTCGAGCGTGGTTCACTCGACCCGTATCCAAGTTTCGATCGGTTATTCGTCGCGCATCTTTTAGGGCAGCGGTTAGGGTCGAAGTGTATTTTTCTCCATCAATACTCGTTGGCGCCAGAGATAAATGAACGGAAATCGCTTCATCTTTGTCAAAGTGCCGCAAACTGCACCTCGGCCTCGGACAGAACCCGGTCCCTGATCCGCCGGTTGAGGAACTTCTCGGTGACGAGATCCACCTTGCGGCCGCCGAGCAGTTCGGAAAGCTCCCGCTCGATGCCGACGATCCGGTAGCCGACGACCGTGCCGGGGACGAACTCGACCAGCACGTCGACGTCGCTCGACGGCGAAAAGTCGTCGCGGAGCACCGAACCGAACAGCGACAGCTTCCGGATGCCGTTGCGGCGGCAGAAGTCGGCGAGATTCGCTTTCGGGACGGTTATCCGGGCACGGCTTTCCATAAACACATTCTATTGGATTTTACCGGGCTGCGTCTAATCGGGAGCCTTCCACTGACTCGCGGATCAACCGGCGGGTGGCCGAAACGCGCTGTTTCTCTGCTCTGGCGGCATCCCATGCGGTGTTGTCTTGATTTGGGTCCGCTCCAATAGGTAATGCAGGCGGTCCGAACCGCTGTTCGGCAAAACCAAAAACACCCAAGGTGGTACCCGCATGGAAACCTTCGATATCGGCACCGTTCCCCAGACGCCCGGCGAAATCCCCAAAGAGATGCACGCCTACGTGATCCGCCCGGAGCGCGAGAGCGAACCCAAGACGGCGTTCCTGCGCGAGAAGATCGCGCCGCCCGCGATCGGCGCCAACGAGGTGCTGGTGCTCGTGATGGCCGCGGGTATTAACTACAACAACGTGTGGGCGGCACTCGGCAAGCCGATTTCGGTCATCAAGTCACGTAAGGACACGTTTCACATCGGCGGCTCCGACGCGTCGGGCATCGTCTGGAAGGTCGGCTCCGAGGTGAAGAACTGGAAGGTCGGCGACAGCGTCGTCGTCCACTGCAACCAGACCTGCGGCCAGTGCCCGGCCTGCAACGGACAGGACCCGATGGCCTGCGAGCAGCAGCTGATCTGGGGCTACGAGACCAACTGGGGCAGTTTCGCCCAGTTCACGAAGGTCCAGGCGCAGCAGCTCCTGCCCAAGCCCAAGCACCTGTCGTGGGTCGACGCGGCGAGCTACGCGCTCACGTATTGCACCGCCTACCGCATGCTCCTCACCCGCGCCAAAATCCAGCCGGGCGACTGGGTGCTCGTGTGGGGCGCCGCCGGCGGGCTGGGCATTTTCGCGATCCAGCTCTGCAAGCTGATGGGCGCCAACGCCATCGGCGTGGTGTCGAACGACGAGAAGGGCGAGCTGGTGAAAAAGCTCGGTGCGGTGGGATATCTCAACCGCAAGAACTTCAAGTTCCCCAAGGGGATCGCGAACACGCCCGAAGAGAAGACGGCCGAGATCAAGCTGATGCGCGAGTTCGGCAAGGCCCTGCGCGCCATCACCGGCGGCAAGGACGTCGACGTCGTGTTCGAGCACGTGGGCGCCGAGACCTTCTCGACGTCGGTGTTCGTCGCCAAGAAGTTCGGCAAGATCGTGATCTGCGGCGCCACGTCCGGGTTCGAGCTGAACTTCGACGTGCGCTACCTCTGGATGCGGCAGAAGGAGATCCTGGGCTCGCACTTCGCCAACGCCTACGAGTGCAACCGGGCCAACAACCTGATCCTTGAGAAGAAGATCAGCCCGCTCGTGGACGACGTGTTCACCTTCGACCAGATCCCGCACGTCCACCAGCTGATGTACGAGAACAAGCACCAGGGAAAGATGGTCTGTCTCGTGGGCGCCAAGGACAAGAACGAAGGCGTCGGCGTCTGACCGTGTCCTACAACCCCATTGACCGGGGCCCGTTCCCCGTCGGCGTGCGGACGTTCGCGATCGTCGATAAAAACCGCGAGCAGAAGACGGGCGGACGGCCGCTGATGGTCGAGGTGTGGTACCCGGCGTCGGGAGAACACACGGGCCGCGACCTGCACCCCGACTCGCAGGACCAGTACCACCTGGACGGGTTCAGGGGGATCACGCGGCCGCAGCAGGCGGTCCGTGACGCGGGGCCCGACGCGTCCGCGAAGCACCCGCTCCTCGTGTTCAGCCACGGCAACTCCGCCATGCGCAGCCAGTCGACCTTCTATACGACCCACCTGGCGAGCCACGGCTACGTGGTCGTCGCCCCCGATCACACCTCCAACACGCTTGCGGCGCACATGCGGATGAAGCCGAAGGAGATTCACCGCGTGCAGATCGACGCGGCGTATTTCCGCCCCGATGACGTCGTCTTTCTGCTGGACGAGGCGCTGGATCTGCGCACGGAACTGGGTGCGTTCGTGGCTCCGCTCGTCGATGCGGAAAAGATCGGCATCAGCGGTCACAGCTACGGCGGCTACACGACCATCGTGAGCAGCGCCCGCGACCGGCGGATCCGGGCGGCGGTGCCGCTGGCGCCGGTCGGGATTTTCGGGCCCGACGACTTCAACCCGCTCGAAACCCCCAACCTGTATGCGAACCGGCTGGATTACGGACGCGACGTGCCGACGCTGCTCATTGCCGCCGAGCGGGACGCGCTGTGCCTGTTAAGCGGAATCCGCCGGCTCGTCGCCGAGATGCCGGTGACCGTCTCGCTCGCCGTGATCGCCGACACCGACCACATGCACTTCTGCGACGACGGCCTGAACATGCACCGGCTCGCCGCGCGAATGGTGGGGATGCTGTTCGGCGGCATGCGGGCGCCGAAATTGAGTCCGCCGGACGAACTCGCGGAAATTGAGACCGTCGAGCCCTGTGTTCGGTCGCTCGCGGTTGCCCATTTTGACGCCGTGCTGAAAGGCCACGAACCGGCCCGCGACTGGCTGGAACTGGAGCAGTTCTTTGCGCTGCTCGACGCGGATGTCCGTTTGGATATTAAAAAACGCGGCATCCTCTGACTTCCCTGTCACCATTGCGTCTATATATCCGGTGCGTTCCGGGGAGGATCGCACCCGCAACCCGATGTTCTCTCATCCCACACTCGACCGGTTCCGCGAACTGTGTTCAGGCGACGAGCCGCCGCTTTTTGAAGGCGCGCTTCTGTTTGCCGAGGGGCTCTGCTGCCCGTTCGACGCGGACAAGGCGCGCGCCGAGATGGACCGCCTGGAATCCAATCTGCGTGAAAAGATCGGCCAGACGGCGGAACCGCTGATGCAGCTCCGGATCTTCAGCCGGTATCTGGGCGAAGAGGAAGGGTTCACCGGCAACCGCGAGCGTTACTACGAGACCGACAACTCGTTCATGCCGCGCGTGCTGGAAAACAAAAAAGGGATTCCCATCTCCCTCTCGATCATCGCCATCGAGCTGGGGCGACGGCTGGGCCTCCCGATCCAGGGCGTCGGGCTGCCCGGCCATTTCATCTGCGCCTACGCGGCTCCGGGCAAGACCTACTACTTCGATCCGTTCCACCAGTGGCGAACGATCTCGCGCCACGAGGCGGAGCAGATGATCTTAAGGCTCTTCGGTGAGGACTTCGAGGTGACCGAGGCCTGCTTCACGCCGTGGACGAACCGGCTGATGCTGGACCGCTCGCTGCGCAACCTGAAGTCGGTGTATCTCTCGCGCGGCGACCTGGAATCGGCGCTGAAGGCCGTGGAATATATCCTCGCCGTCATGCCCGGCCAGAGCCACGAGATCCGTGACCGGGGGATCATCCGCTCACGGCTCGGCAAATACGGCCTCGCTTACGAAGACCTGCTCCAGTACCTGGCCCAGACGCCCGAGGCTCCCGACGCCGAGCAGGTCCAGCGCGAACTCGTCCGCGTGAAGAAGGAACTGGAACAGCTCAACTAGGCCCGCGTCACACGCCCAGACTCTTGGCAATAATCTCTTTCATGATCTCCTGCGTGCCGCCGCCGATGGGGATGAGTCTGGCGTCGCGGGAAAGCCGCTCGACAATCGATTCGCGCATATACCCCATGCCGCCGTGGATCTGGACCGCCTCGTAGGAGACTTCCATCGCGGTTTCGGCGGCGAGATTCTTCACCATCGACACCTCCTTCACGATGTATTCGCCCTTGGTCATCCGTTCGGCGCACTGGTAGGTGAGCGCCTTCGCGGCGAACACCTTCATGGCCATGTCGGCCAGCTTGTGGCGCGTGACCTGGAAGCCGGTGAGCGGCTTGCCGAAGGCGTGGCGTTCTTTCGCGTATTTCACCGCCTCGTCGAAGCACACCTCGGAGAGCGCCGACGCCTGGATCGCGAGCCCCAGCCGTTCGGTCTGGAAGTTCTTCATGAGCTGGACGAACCCGCTGCCCTCGGCGCCGAGGCGGTGGGAGGCGGGTACCTTCACGTTGTCGAACGATAGCTCTCCGGTGTCCGACGCCCTCCAGCCGGTCTTCTTGAGCGACCGCGAGACGGTAAATCCGGGCATGCCCTTCTCGATGTGGAAGAAGGTGAGTCCGTTATGCGGATCCGAGCCCGTGCGGGCCAGCACCGACACGTAGTCGGCGCGCACGCCTGACGTAATGAAGATCTTGGAGCCGTTCAGAATGTAGTGGTCGCCGTCCTTTTTCGCGGACGTTTTGATCCCGGCCACGTCGCTGCCGGTGCCGGGCTCGGTGATGCCGAGTGCGGAGATTTTCTCACCGGCGAGCACGGGCGGAATCCACTTCTTCTTCTGCTCGTCGGTGCCGAGGAAGAGAATCGGCGGCAGCCCGATCCCGAGCGACCCCAGGCCAACCAGCACGCCGGTGGACCCGGCACGCAGGATCTCTTCGGTCATGCAGATGGTGTGGAAGGCGTCGCCGGCGCCGCCGCCGTATTCTTCCGGCATGTTGACGCCGAGCAGCCCGGCCTTCGCCGCCTTGCGGTACAGCTCGCGGTCGAAGGTTTCGGCCTCCTCCCACTCCCAGACGTGGGGGGCGATTTCCTCTTTGGTGAACCGCGCGCAGGTGGCACGGAACTGGCGGTGTTCGTCGCTGAAGTAACGGTTGAAGAAGGTGTTATCCAAGGAAATGCCTCCGGGTCTGGTCGGTGGTGCGAGCGTAGCGCTCCCTCGCCGTATGGCAACCGGCGCTGAACGGGATTCGGCATCGCGGGTCAGTTCAGGGCGTCGCGATGAACATGTAGCGCCAGATGCCGTGCGCCAGATTCCGCAGCAGGGTGAATTCGAGCCACGGCCGGTCGTCGGTGACCAGCCCGGCCCGCCCGATCCGCTGAAGTACGGATTCCGGCATGACGACCTCATGGCTGAACTCCGCCCGGTCGAAAGGTTCCCGGGGGAGTTCGTTCAGGTCGGCGGCGACCGCCGGATTGGCGAGCGCGGCATCGATGGCCGCGCCGGTGAGTTCAAACGGGCGATCCGACCCGATCAGGTGATACCCGTAGCTGTTGGTGAAGACCCTGACGTGGGGGAACACGGCCCTGAACGTTCCGATCAGCTTGTCTACCGTCAGGGCGTCATAGATCCCGAGCGCCGGTCTTGCCGACGGGATCCAGTGCGCGGCGATACCGCCCGGTTTCAGGTGGTCGCGCATCAGCTCGATGAACTCTTCCGAGTAGAGGTTGTTCACCCCGGCCGCGTCGATGGGGGGCGGCGGATCTATGGTGATGACGTCGTATTTCCTTTTCGTCAGGAGCAGGAAGTTGCGCCCGTCGTTCACGATCAGGCGGGCCCTCGGGTTCCGGCGGATCAGGTCCGCATCCGTGTAGAACAGGTCGAAGGCGCGCAAGACGTCCGGCACCAGTTCGGCGACGTCGACGTTGCCGCCATAAACGAGAGCCGAGCGGAACGTCGTCCCCATGCCGAAGCAGATGACCAGCGTGTCGTCGGCGCCGCCGTGGGCCATGATCGGCAGGTGGGCCATATATTTCGTCACCTGCGCCTTCACCGTCATGAGCCGGCCGTTGACTCCGATGAACATCGACCCGTCGGACCGGTCTGTCCAGGCGGTGGTGACGCCCTGGAGCCCTGACGAGTGAAACAGGATCCGGGAATCCGGATAGATCCGCCGGAACTGCCTGAGCCAGATGTCTTCCTTCCCGAGGTTCCAGCCCGACCAGACGGCCGCGGCCAGCACGGCGATGCCGCCGGCGACCCTGAAGCGGTGGCGGGACTCGCTGTCCAGCATGGCCAGGGCCGCAAGGCCCGAGCCCAGTGCAAGCAGCGACATCAGGTAGACGGCCTGATACTGGAAAAATCCGGGAGCAATGAGGAAACCGCCCGCGAGCGAACCGGCAATGCAGCCGGCGGTGTTCCAGGTGTAGGCGCGTGCGATGGGTCGCCCCCGGTCGCCTGACTCTCCGCCGATGATCCGGGTGATGACCGGGAAGAGCGAGCCGCTCAGCAGCGCGCCCGGCAGCAGAAGCAGGAGCGTGACCAGCAGATAGATACAGACCTGGAACCAGGAGCCCGTCTCCTCGGCCCGGATCGAGACGGCCATCGAGTGCGCCGCGTCCACGGCGGTTACCGCCGCCGCATACCAGACTCCGGTGAGAATCAGGGAGGCCGGAACCAGAACCCGGATATCGGTGAACCGGTCCAGCCGGCCGGACAGGAGCCAGCTGCCGGCGGCAATCCCGACGAGGTAGGCGACCAGCATCCCGCTGAACGCGTAAGTGGAATTGCCCAGCAGCAGTGTCAGCAGGCGGGTCCAGACGACTTCACCGGCCAGTGCGAGCGCGCCGGTCAGCGCGAACAGCAGCAGGTAACGGTAGTGGACCGGTCCGGATTGCGGGGACTGGCCGCCCGGGGCGGCTTCGGCCGATCTCTCGCCGGTAATCTCTTTCGACAGCCGGAGTCCGATCAGCATGACCAGCAGGTTGAAGGATGCCGCCAGCAGCGTGGTCGCCTGTATGCCGACCATCTCGATCAGCAGGAATCCGCTGGCGAACGATCCGGCTGCAGCGCCGAAGGTGTTGGCGGCGTAGAGCTTCCCTGCGTTCCAGTCCTTGTGTTCGTTCTTCAGCCGGTGGAGATATTCCGTCGTGAGCGGCAGCGTGGCACCCATCAGTGTGGTGGGAATGATGAGGACAGCGAACGCGCCGATTGTGCGGCAGACGGTCAGCGTCAGGATACCTGCATCCTCGGAGAGCAGCGCGGGGTAGAGGGATTCGAGCGCTTTCACCAACGGTCCAAAGAGCACTGCGTAGAGCCCGATGCAGCCTTCAAAGAGCGCGTAACGGCGCAGGGGATTTCCCGACTGGACGAGGTATTTTCCGGCGGCCCAGGAGCCCAGCGCCAGCCCGGCCATGAAGGTCGAGAGAACGATGGAAATGGAAGTGGTGGTGTTGCCGAACACGAGCCCCAGCTGGCGGGCCCAGATCACCTGATAGATAAGCCCCGAGGCCCCGGTCAGCGCGAAAAGCAGCAGGACCGGGCGGCGGTTTGCCGCGGATTCAGGTTGGACCATACCGGGACTATATGGCCGGAGTGACGTCCGGGACAAACCGGACCGGCCGTGTCAGGGCGTCCGCATCATTGCCCGCCAATTGCGGGACGCGGCGTTCCGGAGCAGGTTGAACTCAAGGAATGGCTGATCGTCGGTGTCGGGGGAAAGACTCGCGAACTGCTGAAGGACCTGATCCGTGAGGGGCATTTCGCGGAAAAACTGCTCCCTGACAAACGGCTCCCAGCTGTATTCGTTCAGATCGGCGGCGACTTTCGGGTTGGCCAGCGCCGCGTCGACGAGCGTCTCTTTCATCTCGATCGGCCCGAGAGAGCCCATGAGATGGAGACCGCCTCTATCCATATAGATTTTCACATAAGGGAAAACGCCGGTAAAGGTGGCGATCAGCGTATCCTGAGTCAGGTCGTCGTATAAGCCGTTGGAGAAGTGTACCGACGGGATCCAGTGCGCGGCGATACCGCCCGGTTTCAGGTGGTCGCGCATCAGTTCGATGAACTCTTTCGAGTAGAGGTTGTTCACCCCGGCCGCGTCGATGGGGGGCGGCGGATCGATCGTGATGACGTCGTATTTCTTTTTGGTCAGGAGCAGGAAGTTGCGCCCGTCGTTCACGATCATCCGGCCCTTCGGGCTGGCGCGCACTTCGCCGGCATCCGCGTAGAACTGGTCGAAAACCCGGAACACGTCCGGCATCAGTTCGACAACGTCCACTCGGCCGCCGTAGGTGAGCGCCGACCGGAAGGTCGTCCCCATGCCGAAGCAGATGACGAGCGTGTCGTCGGCGCTGCCGTGCAGCATCAGCGGCAGGTGGGCCATCGCTTTTGTGGCGATGGTTTTGATGGTCATCCCTTGGCCGTTCACCATCACCAGCGATGTCTGGTCCCGCAACTGCGGGTGGTACACCACCGTCGTGACACCCTGCAGATCCGGATGATGAAAGGGGATCTCGTACCCGGGGCGTTTTTCCCTGAGGCGGCGGACCCAGCGATCCTCCTTGGTCAGGCTCCATCCCGACCAGCCGGCCGCAAACACCGCTGCCACGGCCATGACGCCCAGGGTCCGGTTGCGCGAGGTTCCCTCGAGCGTGAAAAAGGCCGCCGCGACGCCCAGCCCGGCAGCGGCGAACGAGAGCAGATAGACGGACTGGAACTGGAAGAAATTCGGGGCGATCACAAATCCGCCGATCAGCGAACCGGCGATGCAGCCGACGGTATTCCAGGTATAGGCGCGGGCTATCGGCTTTCCCTGGTCTCCCGCTTCTCCGCCGATCAGCCGGGTGATGACGGGGAACAGTCCGCCGCTCAGCAGTGCGCCGGGGATCATCAGGAACAGGACGCTGAAGACGTAGGCTGCGACCGTCGCGACCAGCCGGGCGGCGGACGGATCTCTGGCCGTCCGGAGGAGGTTCGAAAGCGAATAGATAGGGCCGACCAGATCGACCGCAAGGCCATACCAGAGTGCGGTCACAATGAGTGCGGCGGGCAGCAGCGGCCGGATGTCCGTGAACCGGTTCAGCCAGCCGGACATGAGCCAGCTCCCGGCGGCGATGCCCGTCAGATAGACGATCAGCATGGCGCTGAAGGCGTAGGTGGTGTTGCCGATCAGCAGCGAGAGCGCCCGGGTCCAGACGACTTCACCGGCCAGAGCGAGCGCGCCGGTCAGGGCGAACAGCAGGAGATACCGGTAGTGCCCGGGTGCGGACTCCGCCGTATCCGCTGCCGGGGCTCCCGGCGGCGGCCCGGCAGGCCGTTCCGCGGAGATGCCTTTGGAAAGCCTGAGGCCCAGCAGCATCACCAGCAGATTGAACGAGGCGGCGAGCAGGGTCGTCGCCTCGATACCGATCAGTTCGATCAGTACGTATCCGCTGAAAAACGATCCGGCGGCGGCGCCGAAGGTGTTGGCGGCGTAGAGTCTGCCCGCGTTCCAGTCCTTGTGCGTTTGCGAAAGCCGGTGGAGATATTCCGTCGTGAGCGGCAGGGTCGCCCCCATCAGCGTCGTGGGCACGATCAGGAGCGCGAACGCGCCGGCCGAACGGTACACGGTCAGGGTCAGAACCCCGGCGTCATCGGGGAGCAGCGCGGGATAGAGGGATTCGAGCGCTTTCACCAGCGGGCTGAACAGGATCGCATAGAGGCCGATGCAGCCTTCGAAAAGCGCATAACGGCGCAGGGGATTTCCCGACTGGACGAGATATTTTCCGGCGGCCCAGGAGCCCAGCGCCAGCCCGGCCATGAAGGTCGAGAGAACGATGGAAATGGAAGTGGTGGTGTTGCCGAACACGAGTCCGAGCTGGCGGGCCCAGATCACCTGATAGATAAGCCCCGAGGCCCCGGTCAGTCCGAAAACCAGCAGGACCGGACGGCGGCTTTTCGCCGGAACAAGTTCGCTCATACCAGAGTTATATGGCCGGAGCGGCGGATTTCAGCAACAGGAGACGGGTGCTCAGGGCGTTACGCGGAACATCATGTTCCACCGGCCGCCCATCAGGTTCCGGAGCAGGTTGAATTCGAGATAAGGCCGGTCATCGGTGACCGGGTCGCTCGCCAGAACCTCTTTCCGGGTTTTCTCGGGGAAACTGAATTCCCTGAAAAAGATACTGCGATTGAACGGATCCCACGGAAACTCGTTCAGATCCGCGGCCACCTGGGGATTGGCAAGTGCGGCATCGATCATATTGTCAGTAAAGGCAATCGGATCGTTTGATCCGAGCAGATGGAGCCCCCAGGGCTCGTTGTACATCCGGACGTGCGGGAACACCTTCGCGAATGTGGCTATCAGGGCGAACGAGGTTTGCACGTCGTAGACGCCGCTCTGCTGGGATATGTTCGGGATCCAGTGGGCGGCGACACCGCCGGGTTTCAGGTGCTCGCGTATCAGCTCGATGAACTCTTTCGAGTAGAGATTGTTCACGCCGGCCGCATCGATGGGCGGCGGCGGGTCGACGGTGATGACGTCGTATTTCTTTTTCGTCAGGAGCAGGAAGTTCCGGCCGTCGTTCACGATCATGCGTGCCTTGGGGTTCCGGCTGAACCGGTCGGCGTCGTCGTAGAACTGGGGGAAAACGTCGAATACCTCGGGCACCAGCTCGACCACGTCCACCCGGCCGCCGTAGGAAAGCGCGGAGCGGAAGCTCGTGCCCATTCCGAAGCAGATGACGAGCGTATCGTCGGCGCCGCCGTGCATGATGATCGGCAGATGCGCCATCGCCTTGGTGGTGATTCCCTTCGCCGTCATCCCCATGCCGTTGAACAGGGAGCGTTCGGTCTGGTCCTTCTGGCCGTCGATGTAGATTATGGAGGTGACGCCCTGGAGCCCGGTCCGGTGAACGGGAACGGTGTATGCCGGGTAGCTCTCGTGGAACCGGCGCAGCCAGAAATCCTCCTGCCCGAATTTCAGGTTCGTCCAGAAGGCGACAGCTCCGGCGATCACGATGGTGGGCACAAGGATCCGGCTCCGCCGAAGCGAATCTCCGGAGACCAGGACGGCCGCCAGTATGGCCATGGCTGCCGCGGCGAGCGACAGAACCAGAATGGAATGGAACTGGAAGAAATTGGGGGCGATGGCGAATCCGCCGATCAGCGCCCCGGCTATGCAGCCCGCGGTGTTCCAGGTGTAGGCGCGGGCGATCGGCTTTCCCTGGTCACCGGCTTCTCCGCCGATCAGGCAGGTAATCACGGGGAACAGCGCACCGCTCAGCAGCGCGCCGGGAAGCATGAGCGCCAGCACGCTCATGAAATACAGGATTATCGATATCCCGAGCGACGGGGACGGCGCCGTGAGGGCCCGGATGGGCAGAGACATGGAGTGGATAGGCCCGACCAGTTCAACAGCGGCGGCGTACCAGACGGTCATCGCGATCAGCGCGGCGGGCAGCAGAATCCGGATATCGGTGAACCGTTTCAGCCAGCCCGACATGAGCCAGCTCCCGGCGGCGATCCCGGTCAGATAGGCGATCAGCATGGCGCTGAAAGCGTAGGTCGAGTTTCCGAGCAGAAGGGCCAGCGCGCGGCTCCAGACGACTTCGCCGGCCAGCGCCAGTGCGCCCGTCAATGCGAACAGCCACAGGTACCGGTAGTGGGCCGGCGGGGATTGCAAGACGGGTTTCTCAGGGGCGGGCTCGGCGACTTCGGCCGGTCTCTCGGCGGTAACATCTTTCGATAACCTGAGTCCGATCAGCATGACCAGCAGGTTGAAAGATGCCGCCAGCAGCGTGGTCGCCTGTATGCCGACCATCTCGATCAGCAGGAAACCGCTGAAAAACGATCCGGCGGCGGCGCCGAAGGTGTTGGCGGCGTAAAGTTTGCCGGCGTTCCAGTCCTTGTGTTCGTTCTTCAGCCGGTGGAGATATTCCGTCGTGAGGGGCAAGGTCGCCCCCATCAGCGTCGTGGGCACGATCAGGACGCCGAACGCGGCGATCGCCCGGCAGACAGTCAGTGTCAGCACGCTGGCGTCATCGGGGAGCAGCGCGGGATAGAGGGATTCGAGCGTTTTCACCAGCGGGCTGAACAGGATCGCATACAGGCCGATGCAGCCTTCAAAGAGCGCGTAACGGCGCAGGGGATTTCCCGACTGGACGAGGTATTTTCCGGCGGCCCAGGAGCCCAGCGCCAGCCCGGCCATGAAGGTCGAGAGAACGATGGAAATGGAAGTGGTGGTGTTGCCGAACACGAGCCCCAGCTGGCGGGCCCAGATCACCTGATAGATAAGCCCCGAGGCCCCGGTCAGCGCGAAAACCAGAAGGACCGGCCGGCGGGTCCTCTCAGAGTCGAGTTCTTCCATACCGGAACTATATGACCGGAGCGGCGGATTTCAGCAACAGGGGCGCCTGCCTGTAAACCCCGGTTCCGGTTGGCGCCCGCGGTCCCTGAGCCCCGTTCACACCGGGGCGGGCCGCAGGTCCCCGGCCTGTTGCCCACTGCGGGAAGGCCGCGCTAATAAAGACGGGCCGGGCTTCCGGCCGCACAGGGCGGCCGGTGAAGTTTCCCGGCCCGGCCTGCGCCTGCGCCTGCGGGGGTGCTGTCTGCAAAAGACGGGGCCGGAAGACGGTGGAAGGAAAATTGTCATGGCGAAGATGATCGAGGTGTTCGAGAAGGCGACCGGTAACAAGCTGGGCGAAGTGCCCGCACGGACGACGGAGGAGTGCCGCGAGGCGGTAAGATCCGCGCGCGCCGCGCAGAAGTCATGGGCGGCGAAATCGTGCGCCGACCGGGGGAAGATCATCCTGCGGTTCCGCGACGCGCTGCTGGACCATCTGGACGAGACCGCGAAACTGATCGCGCAGGAAAACGGCAAGACGCTTCAGGAAGCGGTGATGATGGAGATCATGCCGATCGCCGATCTCGCGACCTATTTCGCCAAGAACTCCGAGAAAATACTCTCGCCCAAGAAGATCCCGCTGCACCTGTTCGTGCACCGGGCGTCCTATGTTCACTACAAGCCGCGCGGCGTTATCCTGCTCATCAGCCCGTGGAACTTCCCGTTCACGATTCCGACGGGCGAAGTGATCATGGCGCTCATGGCGGGCAACGCCGTCGTCCACAAGCCGGCGTCCTTGACGCCGCTCATCGCGCTGCACACGCGCAAGCTGATGGACGAAGCGGGGCTTCCGCCGGACATTTATCAGATCGTCACGGCGCCCGGCCGCACGGCCATGGAGATGGTCGGCATGGGCGTCGACTTCGTGTCGTTCACCGGCTCCACCGACACGGGCAAGATGATCGCCGCCGAAGCGGGCAAATACCTGCTCGAGACGACCATGGAGCTGGGCGGCAAGGACCCGGCCATTGTCTGCGAGGATGCCAACCTGAACCAGGCGGCCAACTCGATCGTCTTCGGGGCGCTCGCCAACTCGGGCCAGGTATGCGCGTCCATTGAACGCGTCTACGCCGTGGGCCGCACCTACGACCAGCTCGTCGAGAAAGTCGTCGAGCGCGTGAAGAAGCTGCGCCAGGGCAATCCGCTGGACGACGTCGATATGGGCGCCATGACCGACGAGGGCCAGGTGGAAGTGATCGAGCGCCAGGTGGACCGGGCGCGCGAGCAGGGGGCCAAGATCCTCACGGGCGGCAAGCGCCTGGACGGACCGGGGCTCTTCTACCCGCCGACGGTCATCACCGACTGCACCGACGAGATGGACGTGATCGCCGAAGAGTCGTTCGGCCCGCTGATCCCGATCATGCGCGTGGCGAACGTGGAAGAGGCGATCCAGCGGTCGAACAATTCGAAGTTCGGCCTCGACGCCTACGTCTTCACCCGCGACCGCGAAAAGGGCCGCAAGATCGCCGAGCGGCTGGACGCCGGCACCGTGCAGGTGAACGACTGGCTGCCGACGCATGCGGCACCCGAGACCCCTTGGGGCGGCGTCAAGGAGTCCGGCATCGGGCGCGTTCACGGCGACGACGGCCTGCGCCACCTGTGCGAGAAATATCATGTGAACTACGACCGCATGCCGATGCCCGACCGGCTGCCGATCTCGTACCCGTATTCGAAGCCGACCTATAACGCGATCTCCAAGGCGACGAAGCTCATGTACGCCTCGTCGCTGGGCGACCGCGTGAAGGCGTTCCGCGAGATGTTCGGCGTGTGACGCCGCTTCTCGACCAGCTGGAAAGGTTCCGGCCCGCGCACCCCGCCGAGGCCGCCTCGCTTGAACGGATCAGGACACTGCTCCGTTCGGCGGAGCGGCCTTTTGCGCGCGACACGTTCGAGCCGGGGCACATCACCTCCAGCGCGTTCGTCGTGGACCGCCGTAACCGGGGCACTGTTTTGCTGCATCATCCGAAGCTGGGGATCTGGGTCCAGCCGGGCGGGCATCTGGAGCCGGGCGACGACTCGCCCGAGGCGGGCGCACTTCGCGAGGCCCGCGAAGAGACCGGTCTCAAGGCGCTGGTCGTCGCCCGGGAGCTGGCGCAGCCGTTCGACGTCGACGTGCACGACATTCCCGCGCGCGGCGCCGAGCCCGCCCACGCGCACCATGACCTGAGATTCCTGCTGCTCGGCGATTTCGACGAGAAACCGGCCGCCGGTGACGGCGAGACGGACCGCGTGCGCTGGTTCGCCTGGGACGAGGCGTTCGCACTCGACCTGGACCCGAACCTGCGGCTGGGGCTCGAGAAGGCCCGGTACGCGATGACGGTGTGGCTGAAGAAGCAGCCCGCCTCCGGGGCGGGGGGTTCCGACACGATCTGGGCCAGGCTGACCATCATCCCGATTCTGCTCGCGTCGCTGACCCTCGGGTATTTCGGGTACCAGCACGTTTACCTGCCCAGGGTGGCGGCGTCGCTCGCCGGCAGCGACGTCTATTACGCGGGCGACCGGGACGGGCTGGTGACCGAGTGCGCGGCGGGATCGGCGGCCGATGGCGCCGCCGGCCGAATGGGCCGGTACGGCGGCCTGCGAACCGAGGCAGGCGCGGAACACCCCGGCGTCGCGGTTCAGCGGGGCACCCCGTTCCAGGTGGTCCGCAATCATCCGAGCGCCACCGACTGGCTGGAAGTCCGCACCCGGAGCGGGGACCGGGGCTTTGTCCACGCGCTCTGCGTCTTTGCGTCGGCCCGGGATGCCTGCGCCGGACCGGACGGAAAACCAGAAAACGATTGCATGAAGCGCGCCGGTTTTGATATTCGTTACTGATGCATAAACGGCCGCCAGTAGTTCTGCTGATCACTCTCCTTCTTTTCGTCCTGCCCGCCTGTCTCAACAGCCGGTCGGCCGCCCTCTGCAGCAGCCACATCTGTTTTGACGAGTCGATCTATCCGGGCAGGCCGAGCACCCGCACGGGCGGCTACCCGGCCCGGGACACGGCCGCCGACACCCGTGCCTGCGACGCGGTGGGGGCAATCGAGTGTCCGCTCAGGCGTGACGTCTGGTTCGATGTCGAATGGACCGGCCCCGGCGTGGCGGCGTTCCAGGCGGCGGAGTTCGTGGACGGCCGCGCGTGCAAGCCGGTCAAGGAGCTGGTGTTCTCGCTCGTCACCTCCGACGGGACCGGCTACCCGGGCACCGTGGAGACGCTGGCCGAAGGCAACGGCTCATCCGAAGGCGGCGAAAGCAGCGTCTACTGCGGCCGTTATCTCCTGAAGTTCGACGTGAAGACCGCCGCCCTGCTTCTGGACGGCCTCGCCATTCAGGTCCGGGATATCGGCCCCGAAGCCCCGACCCGGAATGACCCGGAGATCCGGTTCATCTGGCTGAACGGGAACTAGACGAACGCTAGGCGGAGACGGGCCCGCTACCGGACGGTTCGATCTTCGGTCCATTTCCCACCGCCGTCTCCGGCGCGCCTTCCAGCGCGCGGATGCAGAGCACCGATGCGAGCGTGAGCAGCGGCGCGGCCTGGATCAGCAGGCGGTAGAAGCTGGTCGTGACCTGTTCGCCGGTGGGCCACGGCGACACCTGGTAGGCGCCCAGCACGCAGAGGACGAACACCGCCCCCGACGCGAGGAACGCGCGGGCCAGCGGATCCAGCACGCCGCGGCGCCAGGCGTACCCGCCCGACAGCGCGGCGATCCAGACCACGAGCGACGACCGGTCGGGGCGGAAGAACAGTTCCACCAGCACCTGCCACGCGTGATAGAACCACCGGGCGAAGTCGAAAAAGCCTGCGCCCGTCACGAACCGGTAGAAATACGGCTCCGTCTGTCCGGAGTTCCAGTTGAGCGTCATGCGCAGCCACGGAGCGGCCACCGCGACGACCACGATCCCGCACGCCGCCATGATCTGCAGTCCCCGGGAGAGCCACTCCCGGTCGCCTGCGCCCAGCGCAAAACCGACCGGGATGAACGCGATCGCCCACATGAGGCCGTCGAACTTGGCCGCTGTCGCGAGGCCGATGAATGCCGCTCCGACGGCAATGGTGAGCGGATTGCGCGACTCTACCGAAACCACGGCGCAGCTGGCGCTCGCCAGGATGAACATGCCAACGACCAGGTCGGCGGTTCCGCTGCGGATGCAGCTTTCGTAAATGAGATGGTGGGATGGCAGGAACGCCCACGCCAGCACGGCCAGTTTCGCGGCGCCGGAATCCCCGGTCTGGCGCCACAGCAGGAAACCGCAGATCGCGAAGGCGCTGATTCCGAGCCCCGCCAGAAAAGCCGGCGACCAGCCGCCGAACTGGGAGGCCAGTTCCACCGCCGTGAGCGGCACCAGTGCCGGATAGTCGGCGTGGGGGATCAGCAGGTCGGGGTCTTTCAGCTCCACCGCGTGCGTGCCGCGTTCGAACAGGATCTTCGACTTGAACTCCCAGATCACCCGGCCGTCATAGGACGGCAGCGGCAGCCTTGAGGCGGACCACATCTGGACGCCGGTAATGACTACCGTCGCCACGAGGCCCAGCGCCGCGAGAATGCGCATCAGCCTTTGCATTCGTCCACGACCTCCGAGAGCGGTTCGCCCGGCGTGCGCGGGCACTCCTTCACCACGCGGCGGTGCATCATGCGCGGGTAGAGCAGCGACGCGGCCAGGTACCGCTGCGTGGAAAGCGGGCTCATGCCCCGGTCTTCGGGATAGATCCAGTAAAACTCGCGCACGCCGCCGGTTTTGGCGGTCTCCTGCAACCGGCGGAACCGGTCGAGCGCTTCCTTGTTCTCGCTCCGGTAGGCCCAGTCCAGGTTCAGTTCGTTGGGCGTCTCGTTGCGGGCGACATCGACTTCATGGATCTCGCGGCGGACCACCCAGGCGGTTTCGGCAAACCCGCCCAGGAGCGCGGCCACGAGCAGCGCCACAAGCGGCCAAGGCAGGGGGCGCGGCGCCGGCTGTGCCGCTGACTGCGGCGGAGGCCCGGAATGTGAGGGTTGCAACTCGGCCATATCGTTAAGGGTTCCGTTGACTATGGCACGCGGCCGGGGCGAGGGCCATGGCGGAGAGCGGCGGCTTTGCTCACAATGACCGCATGGCAAGCCCCGTCGCCCACTACTTTGCCGCACTGCGCAATTCGCCTTGACCTGACTCCGAAAAGACAGTAATGTCTTTATTGCGGACGGACGAGTTATCGCCTCCCCCGGCGGTAACCGACAGATGGAGGTATCGCTGAATGAATCCTGTTCGGAAACTGGCCTACCGTACTCTCGACAAAGCGGCTGACGCAGCCTTCTACGGCGTGTCGGGACTTTACCGCAAATACGAGGACCGCGCCCGTGGCTACGTCGACGGCCACCTCGTGAACACCTACGACGACAAGACCGCCAACTTCGTGGGCGGCGAAATGGAAGTGCTGACGAGCCGCAACTACGAAAAAGCGCTCGCCAACATCTGGAAGGCCGAAGTCGCCGCCCCGTATCTGGGTTTTACCGACGCGACGAACCTCGAGAAGCAGAATCCCGACAAGCAGCGCGGCGGATCGATCCGCGAGATCGACGAAACCAAAGAGATGATGAAGAAGGCCACATCCGAAGACGTGCGCCGCCGGTTCGAGGCCGCCACGACGCCGGAGCAGCGCGAAGCGCTGGGCTGGATACTGTCTCTCATCTGCCACGGCGAGGCGTATGCGCTCTATACTTCCGCCACGCTGATCCCGCACGTCACCGGCACCGGCGCCCGCATGGGCATGTCGCTGCAGGTGATGGAAGAGGCCAAGCACTTCATCGTGCTCCGCGAGATGCTGCGCACGCTGGGAATCCTCAAGCCGGTCCACAACTCGGCCAAGTTCCTCTTCGAGAGCGTCGCGCGCGCCGAGCCATACAACCGGCTGTTCGGCATGAACGTGATGCTCGAGAGCTTTGCCACCAGCATCTTCTCGACCTTCGCGCACTACCCGGGGATCGAGGACATCATGCACCAGTTCCACCGCGACGAGGCCCGCCACGTGGGCTTTCCGCAGAACTACAACCAGGAAGGCCTCATTCCGGAGCACGTCACGAAGAACAAGCGCTACCAGGTCAGCCGGGCGCTGATGCTGGCGCCGGCCATCGGGGCTATCTTCGACTACCGCCCGTATTTCGAGGCGCTGGGAATGGACGTGTTCAGCTTCTTCGGCAAGTTCGTCGCCAAGGTGACCCGGCTGGCCGAACGCTCGGGCATGCCGCTCCCGCAGAAACGCGACGAGCTGTTGATGGCCTACAACCTCGCGATCAACACCTACTTCATGCGGTGGGAGCCGGAGAACTACAAGGGCTTCGTCGACTACACGCTCCGTCACGAGGGCGATATCGATCCCGACATGGAGAAGCTCGAACGCGAGATCTACGGTCAGGACGTGTTCGGCGGAATCGGCGAACGCCGCTACAACGCCATCAAGAAACAGATGGACAAGGTGTACGAGCGCCGGCAGGAACAGGCCGCCTGACCTTTAAATTCTGAACGGTCTTGAGCAGCCGGCGGGCGCCCGAAGGGGCGCCGCCGGTTTTCTTTGGTCGTGTGAAGAGCGGCTTCCCACTCAGGTGGCTGGTCAGGCGGTGGTCGGTCAGGCGGCCGATCAAGCGGTCCGGCGCGTCATGTTCGATGCGGTGATCGCCTGATATACCGCCTCCAGCAGCTGCTGGGCGGTGAACGGCTTCTGCAGGAAGCTGTAGAGCCCCGAGGTGATGTGCCTGAGGAGCGTGTCTTCCTCGACGTAACCGGAGCAGACCAGCACTGCCGTCTCGGGAAAGCGGTTGCGGAAAGCGTCAATGAGGGCTTTCGCGCCGAGCCCCGGAATGACGGCATCGGTGAGCAGAAGATCGATGCGATCTGGATGTTCCATCGCCAGTTTCAGCGCGGTTTCGCCGTTACCGGCCTCCAGAACCGTGAACCCCGCATACTCGAGCACCTTGACCTGCATGATCCGTATCGCCGGTTCGTCTTCCACCACCAGCACGGTGTAGCCCTTTCCGTCTACGAGGGCGGGCCTGGGCGTTTCGGGGGCTTTCACGGCCTCGCCGGCGGCGGCCGGCAGCAGGATGTGAAAGGTGGTGCCTTCTCCCGGCGCGCTCTCGACCCGGATGCGCCCGCCGGTTTCCTCGACGATGGCGTGAACGGTCGCAAGGCCGAGCCCCGTACCGGTGGCAAGGGACTTCGTAGTGAAGAACGGTTCGAAAATGCGTGACCGGACCGCTTCGTCGATGCCTGAGCCGCTGTCCCGTACGGTGATCGTCACGTAGTCCGTGCCGGAGGCTAGCCCCTGGACCTCGGCTGGTGCCGCCCGTCTGGCCGAGATGTCCAGCCGTCCGCCGTTTGGCATCGCGTCCCGGGCGTTCAGGGTCAGGTTGAGCAGGATCTGCTCGAACTGGGATTCGTCCACTACGACCGCGGGCGTGTCGCCGGCGTCCAGCCCGATCCGGATGTTGGCCGGGAACAGGCGCGTGATCGTCTGCACCAGATCCTCGAGGAACGGCCGTACGGCCGTAGGCCGCGGCGTGCGGACGCCCTTGCGGCCCAGCGTGAGGAGCTGGCGGGTGAGCTGCGACGCGCGTTCCGCCGACCGGGTGATGGACTCCAGCCCCAGCTGACGGTCGGCCTCGCTGGTCCGGGGGGAGCGGATCAGGTGCAGCCACCCCATGATCGCGCCCAGCGCGTTGTTGAAGTCGTGGGCGACGCCGCTCGCCAGCCGCCCGACCGCCTCCAGTTTCTGGGCCTCCGCCAGCGCCTCCGCAGCCCGGCGGCTTTTCACTTCCGCCTGTTCCCGCTGCGCCTGTTCTTCCTGTATCCGCCGCAGGGCTTCGGTGTTTTCCTTCACCGTCGTCTCGTACCGCTCGATCAGATAGCCGAGAAATTCGCCCAGGAATCCGGTGACCGCCACGAAGGCGGCGGTAATGCGTATCCAGTTGCCGGAACCGATCTGGCCCGGACCCGGGAGCCCGGTCGACGGCACGAGGCCGCGGGAATCCAGATAGCCATAGACCGCGATCAGCGTCCCGCAGGCCAGGACGAGGCCCAGCCCCGTATTCCGGCCCAGCCAGACACCGCCCAGCAGACACGCGGCCACCATGACCAGCGTGGGGTCGGCGCTGAAACCGATCTTCCACAGGAGGCTGACCGCATAGCTGAACAGGACGGACAGGAAGACGACGGCCCGGGTTTCATATGAGAGGTTCCGGCTGAAGGCCGCGTAAATCCAGACAAAATAAAGCAGGGTAAAGAAGGCCAGGATCCCTGGATGGTCCCTGAGTCCCGGGGTAAAGAAGTTGGCGGCTAGCACGACGGGGCCGAACACGAACGAACCCGTCTTGCTCAGGCGGCTCAGGGCGACTTCACGCCAGCTGACACTCGGAATGACCATGATTTCCCGTAACCCTGTCAGGAATTATACCAATCATTCCGGGCCCATCCCAGCAATATTATCGCCGGAGTGCACCGGTCCCTGCGCATGGGCGCCATGCGATGGCGGTGGACGTGAACGGGTCCATTCCAGGTGTTATACAGCCGGGTCTATGAACTGGAACGGACAAGACCCGGCGCTCCTCGCCGACGGGATCGAAACGGCCGCGTGGGCGGACATGTACGCGGCGATGCCGCCGCCCATGGCGAAGGGGACTGGCGCACGCACGGAGCGCCACGGCGGCGCGACGCTGTTTATCGCTCCCGGCATCCCGCAGACGCTTTTCAACCGCGTGACCGGCTTCGGGAACGGCGAAGACGCCACCGATGACGCGCTTGGCCGGATCATCGGGACTTACCGCTCGGCCGGCGTGAAAAAATTCTGGCTGCATCTGGTCCCGGGCGCGAAGCCGCCGCAGATCGGGAAATGGCTTGAGGCCCGGGGCGCCGCGATGCCGAAGGTGAAGGTGTGGGCGAAGATGCTCCGCGACGCCCGGCTGCCGGAACCCGTCCAGACCTCGCTCCGGCTCGAACTCATCGGTCCGGACCGGGCCGATCTGCTGGCCCCGGTGATCGCGGAGTGCCACGGGATGCCGCCGCCCATGGCCGCGTGGATTGCCGCAATAATCCGGCGGCCCGGATGGACCGCGGTCGCCGTCACGGACGGCGGGAAGATCGCCGGCGGCGGCCTCCTGTTCGTGGACGGCAGGAATGCCTGGCTGGGCCTTGGCGGCACGCTGCCGGACTATCGCCGCCGGGGCGGGCAGGGTGCGGTGATGACCAGCCGGATCCGCCTGGCGATCGAGAAAGGCTGCACCGCCATCGAGACGGAAACCGGCCTGATCCCCGACTCCCCGAACCCCTCGCTCGCCAATATGCGCCGCTGCGGGTTCGAGGAGGCGTGCCTGAGGGCGAACTACCAGTTCAACCTGTAGGGAACACCGTTCGCTACTGGAGGAACCCGACGGTACCCGGCCCGAGGTCGCAGTATACCCCGGTGTCGGTAATGCGGTTCGTGGAGTCGACGTAGAAGGTGCCCGAACGGGCCCCGGCGGTTCTGTATTTGGGGATTGCGCAGCCTTGCGAACAACCCGGCGAAATCTAAAATAATCAAATAATAACAGTGAGTTATAAAAAATGTATTGCCCCTTGGCTTTGGCTATGTTTATATTTGAGCATCGCTCAATGAGCAATGCTCAAGATGAGCCGAAAGCGAGACCCGCCATGACCGCCGTGAGCCAGCGAAAAGTCCAGGCCGACGAAACCCGGGAGCGGCTGATCGACATCGCGTGGGACATGGTGACCCGGGGCGGGGTCGGCGAGTTTACGACGCGCAAGCTGGCACTCCGTGCCGGTGTGGCGGTGGGCCTGCCGTTCTCGTACTTCCAGACGCGCGAGGGCATCCTCGACGAGCTGCGCCTGCGGGCGTGGGACCGGCTGGACCAGATCATGGAACCGGTGGTGGAAGGCAGCCGCCAGAAAAACCCGGATGATTATGAAGGCGCCGTGCGAGCCGGCATACATGCCGTCGCCGGCTTCGCGCACCGGGAACCGCACGTCTACGAACTGATCGCGCTGACCCCGGGGATGGAGTTCACCGAGCAGGTGATGCTCCGCGAGGTGAAGAGCGCGCAGAAGTTCGTCCGGCACCTGTTCGAAGGGCAGAAGGCGGGGGTGTTCCGGTTCAAGGGCGACCCGACCGTCTTCGCGCTGGCGCTGTGGACCAGCGTGCAGGGTTTCATCCAGCGGCGCAGCGCCCGGATGGAGCCGGTGTTTCGCCAGTACCAGGAACAGGTGCTTGAAGAGATTCTGGATTCGTTTTTCGACCGGGTGCGCGTGAAAGCAGACTGAATAGGGAGAAGAGGCCATGGCGAGCGGTGAAAAGTGGACGGACAAGGTCAGGCGGGCCGACCCCAACAACCGGAACTACCTGCGCGAGGCGATGATTTCGCTGAACGCGGCGATCGAGATCAGCAAGGACACGGGCCAGACCCGGTTCGCCTTCGAGGGGATCGAGAACTTCCCGGTATACGACCTGCTGGATTACACAGGCTCACGGCTGGATATATTGAAAGACCAGCGGCTGCTCGACCTCTACGAGCAGCGCTCCATGCCGGATCTTTCCACGCAGGCGGCGATCCGGATGTTCGAGTCGCTTCCGAAGGGGACTCTCGGGTACGAATACGGCCGCTATGTGAAGGAGCGCAAGCTCGACAACATTTTCCTCGAATATCTCGTGGTCGATTCCCCCGCCACCTATCTCATCTACCGGATCGCGCACCTCCACGACCTGTTCCACTTCATCCTCGGCTACGAGGCCTACGACCCGATTGGCGAGATGGAAGTGGAACTCTATCTCTACGCCCAGAATCACGCGGTCAATCACATCCTCTTTGCGATGGGATACGTGGCGTTCCTGCTGCGCAACAACCCGCGCCAGCTCTGGGAGGGCCGCGAGCGGCTGCTCGAGGCGTACCGGTTCGGAAGACGCACGGCGAACCTGCTGCTCGTGAGGTGGGAAGACCAGATGAGCCGACCTATTCATGACGTCCGCCGGGAACTGGGCATTGCCGAGCGGCCGGTATCACGGCCGGACCTCACGCCCAAGACCACGCCGAAGCTCTCGCATGTGGCGCTCAACGTCCAGGACCGCAAGCGCGCCGAGAACTTCTACGCCCGGGTGTACGGCTACGAGGTCGCCGCCCGCGACGACCGGCTGGGCGTGACTTTTATGACCTCCGGCGACGACCACCATACGATCGCTCTGCAGGAGGCCTGGCCCACGGGGCCGTTCAGCACCGTGCGGGGGATCGTCAGGAACGCCCCGCGCGTGTTCAACATGCTGAAGTCCCGCTGGAAAGGCGAGGCGTCGAAGTCCGGCCGCAAGACCGTCGTGCCGCCGGCGGCGGTGGCGTGGGCGCATTTAAAACCCGGCCTCTCGCATGTGGGTTACCGCGCGCAGAACCTGGAGGAGCTCAAGGCCTACTATCACCTGCTCAAGTCCGCCGGGGTGAAGATCGACTGGGCCGTGAACCACAACGACATGGTGAAGGGGCTCTACTTCCGCGATCCGTCGGGCAACTTCTGCGAGCTGTTCGTGGACGGCGAAGAGGTGCAGGAGATGAAGAAGGAACGCGACGCCGGAAAACCCGTCTCCGACTTCCGGATCGACGACTTCAGGAACTACGAGCTGGATCTGGAGAAGGAACTGGACATCAAGGCGTGACCATGAGCTGCGAGATAACCGTCACTGACCGCGTCTACGCCCGCGTGAACGGGCAGGATCTGAAGATCCGGATCTACCGTCCTTCGCAGGCACCGGCAGTAGCCGGGCCATCGGGGAAGGGGGCTTTCCCGGCAATGATCGACGTTCACGGCGGGGCGTGGACGCATTTTGACCACACGGTGAACTTTTACTGGTGCCGCGAACTGGCCAGGCGCGGCTTCGTGATGTGCTCGGTGGAGTTCCGCCAGGCGCCGCAGCACCCGTGGCCGATTTTTCTGAACGATCTGCGCGCGGCCACCCGGTGGGTGCGTGCGCACGCGGACGAACTGGGAATAGACCCGGCGAACATCGGGGCCATCGGCGGCTCCACGGGCGGCCATCTGGCGACGCTGCTCGGGCTGGTGCCCGACCGCGCCGAAGGTGAACCGACCGCCGCGCTCGACACGCCGGCCGGAACCTCCGCGCAGGTGAACTGGGTGGTGGCGCTCTGGCCGATACTGGATGTCCCGGCCCGCTACCGCATGGCGAAGTTTGCGGAGTTCGGCCCGGTGGCGACCGCTGTCGCCGCAAAGCTGCATGAGAAGCGGCGTGCCGATGGCGGCGGTGCTGGTGAAAGCAACATCCAGGGCGGCCTCTTTACCTGGCTGACTAAGATCGATGCGCTTCGGGGCGATAACCGCCTGCTCGGCGATCTGGCCGGCCGCGCGGTGCAGTGGTTCCTGTATCTTCAGGGGGCGTCCGCGCTCGGCCGAGCCGTTATGTACCCGGTACTCACGGAAGCCCACGAAGGCGCCTTCCGCAGCGAGGCGGAGATGGAACAGGCGAGCCCGTTCCACATCGTGGAGAGCGGCGGCGCCGATGATTTTCCGCCGATGCTGGTGGTGCAGGGGGCGCGTGATTCCAACATGACGCCGCAGATGACCGGCCGGTTCGCGGCGCTCTACCGCTCGAAGGGCGGCCATATCGAGACGCACTTCCCGTCCCTCATGGGGCACAGTTTCGGAAACGTGCCGGGGCGGGACGCCGACCGGCTGGTCGCTCTGGTGGAAAATTTCGTCCGCCGGCCGGCATGCCGTCAGTCCGCGGTTACCGCCGCGTAAAAGGACGATACATGTTTCAATTTCATCTGACACTCCTCGACGGGGTCGTTCTCGCGATCACGGGGATCGCGGCCGGCTATACGGGCGGGCTGCTTGGCCTGGGCGGCGGAGTGATCATGGTCCCGGTTCTCTTCGAACTTCTGCCGCATATCATCGGACCTCATCCTCAGATCGCGCAGATCGCGGTCGCGACGTCGCTCGGGTGTGTCTGCTTCACCTCGGTATCTTCCGCGCACGCCCATAACCGGAAAGGCAATGTCGACTGGAAACTAGCGCTGGCGGCGGCCCCCACGAGCGCACTCGGGTCGTTCGCCGTCACCACCTTCGCGCTGAAGGTTTCCGGAGCGTCACTGAAGACTGCGTTCGGCGTCTTTCTGGCCCTCATGGCCCTGCGGCTCTGGTACTTCGATCCGCGGAATACGGCCGAGGTAACGTCAGATCCCGGCGCGGGGAAAAACGGAGTAATCAGCGCCTCGCTGGGACTGGTCATCGGATCCGTCGGTGCGATGTTCGGGATCGGCGGGGGCTCTCTTGCCGTGCCCGCGTTCGTTCTGGCTATGCATCGGCCTATCCACCTGGCGGTCGGTTCCGCCAGTATCCTCGGAATCACTTCCGGTCTCGTCGGGACCATGGGCTACGCGCTGGCAGAGCCGAGCGAACCGGTTCCCGGCGGTGTTGGAATCGTCATACCCTTTGTCATCGTTCTGCTGTCTGCCACGTCCATCTTCATGGCCCAGGTCGGTGCGCGCCACGCGACCACAACCGACCCCGTGCGACTCAGGCGAATCTTTGCATTCGCGCTGTTTTCGATTGGTACTCTGGTGGTTTATCGAGCGGTGGCCTGAAACTGGCCGCCTGAATCCGGACGACCGGCGCGCCTACTTGCCGTGGCGTTCCCTGAACCAGTCGACGGTGGTCCTGATGCCGTCGGAGAGCCGCATGGCGGGCGTGAAACCCAGCAGCTTGCGCGCCTTGGACGGATCGCCGACGATGCGCATCGCTTCGGTCTTTGAATAAGGCACGGCGCCCAGCTTGAGCAGCGGCTCGGCGCCCAGTGCCACGGCGATGTCTTTCACCACCTGGCGGACCTGTATGTCCTGCCCGGTGCAGACGTTGATCACTTCGCCCACAGCCTTGTCTTTCAGTCCCGCCAGCAGGATCGCGTCGACCAGATCGCCGATATAGACGAAGTCGCGGGTCTGCTCGCCGGCGGTCATCTCGAACTCCTTGCCTTCCAGGAGCGACGTGATGAGCGACGGAATGAGCGACGACGGCGGCTGGCCCGGTCCGTAGACCAGGAACGGCCGCAGCACGATGGTGGGCAGGCCGAACGTGCGGTTCACCATGCCGGCCAGATTCGTCACCGCCACCTTGCTCCACGAGTAGGGGCTCACGGGGCGGACCTGCATCTTCTCCTCGAACGGGGCGATCTGGTCGCCGTACTCTTCGTGCGTGCCGAGGATGATCATCTTCGGCATCGGGTCCTGCAGGCAGGCGGCCTCGCACAGGTTCACCGACACGCCGACGTTGACCGTCAGAGCGGCGCGCAGCTTGTGCCAGTCGCGGGCGATGTCGGTCATGGCGGCCAGATGGAAGATGAAATCGGGTTTCACGCTGGCGACCAGCGCCTGTACCTTCACCGGATCGGCCAGATCCACCAGCTCCTGACGGAGTCCCGCGAATTCGGGCGGAAATCCGGCGGCGTCCGGCAGGTCGGCCACGCAGATCCCCGCGCCCGTGGCCTTGAGCTGCGCCACCAGGTGGCGGCCCACGAAACCCGCCGCGCCGGTCACGAGGACGTGGCGGCCGCTATAAGGAGTAAAATCGTAGGGGTTGGGCATTCAGTAGGTGTATGGGGGAGGGGTGCCGGAAGCGGCTGTTCAATAAGCGCGCACCGGCTGTATCTAGGACGTTTCGATAATGGGACGCCGATTTCGAGTCAAGAACAGGGGAGGTATCTCTTTCGACGGAACCCTGTTGATGTGGTAGACAGCAGCGCGTTGTTAAAGCGCACCGTACCGTTTCGGTGCAAACGCAGGAGATGCCCTTTGCTGTTCAGGGATAACTTCGCACCGGCGGCCATCGTCGTGAAGTTCGCGGTGCTGATCTTTTCGCTCACCTTTCATGAATTCGCGCACGGCTACATGGCGTACCTCTGCGGTGACGACACCGCCCGGCGCGCCGGACGGCTCACGCTCAACCCGCTCGCGCACCTCGATATCATGGGCACGATCATGATCCTGTTCGCGCCGATCGGCTGGGCGAAACCGGTGCCGGTGAATCCGAGCCGCATGAAGCATCCGCGCCGCGACGACATGCTGGTCGCCATGGCGGGGCCGGGCGCGAACATCGTGATCGCGCTCCTGGCGGGGCTCGCGCTGCGCGGCCTGACCTCCAGCCAGGGCAACCTGCTGTACGCGGCGCAGGGACAGGTCGGACTGCTGGCGGCCGCGGCGGGCGCGCTGTCGCTGATGGTGTTCATGAACCTGGCGCTGGCGTTCTTTAACCTGATCCCGCTCTTCCCGCTGGACGGCAGCCACGTGCTGGAAAACCTGCTGCCGCTCGAGATCCAGATGAAATACCTCGAGATCCGGCACTACCTGCCCTATGTGCTGCTCGGGCTGATCCTCTTTACGAACATCCTCGGGTCGATCATCTTCTGGCCGATCATCTATATCGCCCCGGCGTTTTCAGGGTACGGGGCCGACGCGCTGGGTTACATGATCCAGCAGGTGACCGGCGGATAAGCCGGCGGCTTTAAGGAGACAGCGTTGAGAGTTCTATCGGGAATGCGCCCCACGGGGATGCTGCACATCGGCCACTGGGAAGGGGTGATCCGCAACTGGGTCGATCTGCAGAACGCGGGCGATGACTGCTTCTTCTTTTCGGCCGACTGGCACATGCTCACGACCGAATACGAGAACATCCACGAGGTCCGCCCCATTGTCCGCGAGAACGTCGCCGACTGGATCGCCTGCGGCGTGGACCCGAACAAGTCAGTCATTTTTGTTCAGTCGCGGGTGAAAGAAACCGCCGAGCTGTTTCTGCTGTTGTCGATGATCACGGGCGTCTCGGGTCTCGAAAACAACCCGACGTACAAGGAGCAGCTCACGCAACTCAACCAGAGCCGCGTGTCGCCGCCGCTGCTGCTCAAGGCGATGAAGGAACTCAAGGGCCGCAAGATAGACGACAGGCAGCGGACGGAGCTTGAGACCGATCTGCGCAAGCTGGCCGAAGGCGAATACGTCCGCGAACTGGATGTGACGCACCGGATTCTGGACCGGGCGAAACCGTTTCTGTCGGAAGAGACCCATACGCGCATCTACGAGGCGTCGGTCCCGAAGAGCCTGAACACCGCCGGATTCCTGCTCTATCCGGTGCTGCAGACCGCCGACATCATTCTGTACAAGGCGAACGCGGTGCCGGTGGGCCAGGACCAGCTCCCGCACGTCGAGATTTCACGCGAGATCACGCGCAAGTTCAACACGCTGTATCCGGGCAAGAACAAGAAGCCGGTGTTCCCGGAGCCGATGGCGAAGCTGACGCCGGTGCCGAAGCTTTTAGGTCTCGACGGCCGCAAGATGTCCAAGAGCTACGGCAACGCCGTGATGCTGTCCGACTCGCGCGACGAGGTTGTCGCCAAGCTCAAGCCCATGAAGACCGACGAGAAGCGCCAGCGGCTCACCGACCCGGGCGAACCGGGCGACTGCAACGTCTACTCGTGGCACGAGCTGTATTCGTCCAAGCCCGAGTGCGAGACGGTCGCCGTCAACTGCCGGGGCGCCAAGTGGGGCTGCATGGACTGCAAGATGCTGCTCGCCGAGAACCTGAACAAGCGGCTCGACCCGGTCCGCGAGAGGCGCGCCGAACTGCTGAAAGACGACGCGACGCTGGACAAGATTATTTCGGAGGGGTCCGACAAGGCGACCGCCGTGGCGCGGGAGACTTTGAAAGAAGTCCGCGACGCGATGAAGATCGGTTAGCTGTGCAGCTTTTCAGGTGCGATTACCTCAAGGGGATGGTCGAACTGTCGGACGAACGGCTCGATCATATCCGGCAGAAACATCCCAAGGTCTTTGGCGAGGGGATGGAGCGGCTATCGTCGGTTCTGGACAGCCCCGGACAGGTCCGGCGCGATCCCCGCTACCCGACGACGCGCCTCTTTTCGCGGTGGTTTGAAGACGCCGAATCTGGTAAATTCATGGTGGTTACCGTGGTGTCCGATCCGCCGCCGAATGAACGGCACTGGATCGTGACCGCTTATATCACCCGGCGGCTGGCACGAGGGCCTTTCGAATGGCAGCGACCCTGAAAGTCGAATACGACCGCGTCGGAGACATTCTCTATATAGGGAAGGTCGATCCGTACCCGGAGCAGGAGTCGGAAGAACTCGACTACGGCGTCGTGGCCCGCCGCAATCCTAAATCGGGCGATGTCGAAAACCTTGAAATCCTGTTCTTCTCGGAACGCACCAAGCAGGGCGACACCCTGAACCTCCCGATCGACGCCGATTTCCATCTTCAGGCGAGCTGATGAAGCACGTCCGTATTTCGGCCCTGTTCTTGTCCGTTGTCTGGCTAATCGCGACAGCCGGATTTTCGCGTGCGGGCGATACGCGATCCGACTGGAAAACATATAGGGTTAAGCCGGGTGAGGTAGTGGACCCCGGAGGACCCAGAAACTGTAAGCCCGGTGTATACATCAGCGAGAAGAGTCCCTACGTCGTATTACAGTTTTGCGATGATGCGATGGGCGACACCATCGGAATCGCCTGTCTCGATGAAGAACCGTGTTTCGGAGGCGATGATTCCAAATGGGATCTGGTGAGACGTTTCTGGCAGGAGGATCGCTGGAGCCGGGATGCAACTTCGTTTGCCTGGAGTAGTGACGGAACCAAGTTATTCGTCGGACGGGGTGGCGTCTACAACGAAGGTGGCGTTGTTCAGCTTGATCTCAAAAACCGGGATTTTAAGGTTCTATGGTCGGACGGCCCCGTCACTGATGGCGTGGCTAAAGGTGGCTCAAGCACTATTATTCGGAAGATCGATTCGAAGGCCAAGAAGCTGGAAGTCGGCGTTGAAGTGAATGAGGCTACCGGCGAAACTAGGAAATTATCAGTCGATATTCCCTGAATTTTACAGCGCCTCCACGTTCCTCGTGTTCTTGAGCACCCGGAACGCGCCGCGGCAGTCCAGGATCTGTTTCATGTTGCGGGCGATGAGCGGGTAGTTGAACCGCTTGTGGGCGGTGACGAGCAGCCCGGCGTCGTAGCCCTTCAGTTTTGCAGGCGTGAGCGGGACTGACGTGAAGGTGCGGCCCCCTTCGTCGAACTCCGGGATGTGCGGGTCGGAGTAGTCGACCCTCGCGCCTTCGTGCTCCAGCAGTTTCAGGACTTCGAGGCCCGGCGACTCGCGCACGTCGTCCACGTCCGGCTTGTAGGCGATCCCGAGCACCAGAATCTTCGAGCCGTTGATCGCCTTCTTCGATTTGCGGGACAGCATCCGGGCGACGCGGTTCACGACAAAGCGCGGCATATTGCCGTTGATGTCGGTCGCCAGCTCGATGAACCGGTTGTAGTGGTTGAACATCTTCGCCTTCCAGGCGAGATAGATCGGGTCGAGCGGGATGCAGTGCCCGCCGATACCGGGGCCCGGATAGAACGGCATGAAACCGAACGGCTTGGTCTTGGCGGCATCGACCACGTTCCAGATGTTGATGTCCATGCGGTCGCACATAAGCATCAGCTCGTTCACAAGGCCGATGTTCACCGCCCGGTAGGTGTTCTCGAGCAGCTTCACCATCTCGGCCTCTTCGCACGAGCCCACCGGCACGACCGTATCGACGGCGCGGCTGTAGAGCGCCGTGCCCGCCTCGGTACAGGCCGGCGTGATGCCGCCGATGACTTTCGGCGTGTTGCGGATCTTCCAGACCTTGTTGGACGGGTCCACGCGCTCCGGGCTGAAGGCGACGTAAATGTCCTTGCCGATGGTGAAGCCGGAGTCGGCCACGCTCGCCGCGAGAATCTCGCGCGTGGTGCCGGGGTAGGTGGTGCTTTCGAGCACGATCACCTGGTTGCGTTGCAGGTGCGGTTTCAGTTCGGAGACCGCCGCCTGGATATACGACACGTCGGGGTCGCGGGATTTGCGCAGCGGCGTCGGCACGGCGATCGATATGGCGTCGCATTTCGCCAGCGTCCGGTAGTCGGCCGACGCCACAAAGCGCTTCGTGGCGCGCGCGGCTTTCACCTCCGTGTCGTGGACGTCCACCACGGTCGACCCGCCCGCGTTGATTTTTTTCACCTTGGCGGGGTCGATGTCGATGCCGATGACGTTGCAGCCGCCGTGGACGAATTCGAGCGCCAGCGGCAGGCCGACGTAGCCCAGTCCGACGACACCGACGGTGGGTTTCCCCGAAGCGAGCTTCTTCAGGACCTGGGATCTGTTCATAAGTCAGGAGAGTGTAGCGGTACCGGGAGGGGGTTTCACCAGTGTCATCAGGTGAAAGAGTGACGATCGGGCCGGGGTGCTGCCTCCCGCGCCCGAATAGGCATGCTCCACACCAGTGGCCGCTTGAGCGGGGGTTTGTGTGTCCGGGCGCGGGAGGCAGCACCCCGGCCCTGATGGCTCTATCCGGACACACTGTTTCTTTTCCGGTTGACCCCCTTCCGAAAGCCGCGATAAAACATCGTCACCATGACAGACACAACGGACACGAGCGGCGGCATGCCCGGCGGGGTTCCCATCCCCCGGCGCGGGTTTCTGAAAATCGGGCTGATCGGCACGGTGGCCGTGGCCGCCGGAGGCACGGCGCTGGCGCTTCGCCAGACGGTCTTGCGGGAACTGCCCAAGGACGGCCTCAAGGTGCTCACCGCGAAGGAGTATGCGATCATCGCGGCCATCGCGGACGTGGTCTGCGCGCCGCGTTCCGAAGGCGTGCCCAGTGCGAGCGATCTCGACGTGGCCCGTAACGCCGACCGGCAGATCGCCAAGCTCGACCCCGCTGTCCAGAAGGATATGAAGGCGCTGCTCGCCGTGTTCGACTCGGCGCTGGCCGGGTTCCTGTTCGACGGGCGGCTCCGGCCGTTCACGGCGCTGCCGAAAGAGAAGCAGGCGGATGCGTTCATGGCGTGGGGCGATTCGTCGGTGGCGTTCCGCCGGACGGCGTTCCAGGCGCTCAAGCAGCTCGCCGGCGCCATGTATTACGTGGACAAGTCGACCTGGCCGATCGTGGGCTACAGCGGCCCGCCGGACGTGTCGGGTTACCGCGAGGCGAACCGCCAGAAGCGCGAAGCCGAAGAGGCCGCCGCTGCCGCAGCCGCCGGAGCTGCGCCGGCCACACCTGCGCCCGCCGCGGAAGGAGCCGCCAAATGAGTATCTTCAAGGGCTCCGACGTGACGGGCGACCTGAATCTCGAATGCGACGTCTGTATCGTCGGCAGCGGCGCGGGCGGCGCCCATGTGGCGGCCAGGCTTTCCGAGGCCGGCAAGTCGGTCATTGTTCTGGAAGAAGGCGGCCACCACCAGAGCGACGAGTTCAACCTCTCCGAACCGGACATGTTCTACATGCTCTATCAGGAGCACGCGAACCGGGCGACGGCGGACCTCTCGATCGCCATCCTGCAGGGCCGGGCCGTGGGCGGCACGACGGTCGTCAACTGGACCACCAGTTTCCGCACGCCGGAACACGTCATGCAGTACTGGGCCGAGCATTTCGGCACCGAGCACACGCACGAGCAGCTCACCCCGCACTGGGAGCGCGTCGAGGAGCGGCTCAACGTGAAGCAGGTCCCGCTCGACTTCATGAACCGCAACAACAAGGTGCTCTGGGACGGCGCGACGAAGCTGGGCTGGGACCCGCAGCTGCTGCGCCGCAACGTGAAGGGCTGCGCCTCGCTGGGCTACTGCGGCATGGGCTGCGCCATCGACGCCAAGCAGTCGATGCTGATCACGATGATTCCCGAGGCCGTGAAATACGGCGCGACGGTGTATGCGAACACCCGCGTACAGACGATCGAGGCGGACGGCCGCAAAATCTCGAAAGTGAACGGCATTGTGCTGGACCCCGTGACCGAGAAGCCCAACGGGAAGAAGATCACCGTGAAGGCGAAGGTGACGGTGCTCTCGGGCGGCGCGATCAACAACCCGGCGCTGCTGCTCAGGTCGCAGATCGGCAACCGCAACCGCCGCGTGGGCAAGCGCACGTTCCTGCACCCGGTAGCGGCGTCGATCGCCGAGTTCACCGATCCGATTGATCCGTTTTACGGCGCGCCGCAGTCGGTGGCCTGTCACCATTTCGAGCGCCGCGAAGGCAAGATGGGCTTCTTCCTGGAGGCGGCGCCGCTGTTCCCGATGTTCTCGGGCGCGGCCAGCTCCGAAATGGGGGAAGAGCTGGGCACGGCGATGAAGGCGCTCTACCGGAGCAACGGCCTGGCGGCCATCGGGATCGACGGGTTCGACCCGTCGGACCTGGATGAAGGCGCCGTCGTGACGATCAAGGACAACGGCAGCCCGCAGGTGGACTACAAGTGGACGCCCCGGATGATGGAGATGATGCGCGAGGGCAACAAGCGTCTGGCCGAAGTTCAGCTGGCCGCCGGTGCCGAGCGCGTGCGCTCGCTCCACACGCGGCCGGTCATCATGAAGAAGGAGGCCGATCTGGCGCTCCTCGACAAGGCGGACTTCGGGCCGCTGCGCGTGAAATGCTTCACCGCGCACCAGATGGGCGGCTGCATCATGGGCAAGGACCCCAAGATCGCCGTCGTCGACACGAAGCTGAAACACCACGAGTTCGACAACCTGTTCGTGGTGGACGGCTCGATTTTCCCGACCTCGCTCGGCGTGAACCCGCAGCTCTCGATCTACGGGCATGCCTCGTGGGCGAGCGAGAACATCAAGGCGGCCGTCTAGGCGGCTGCGTAAGGAATAGTCATGGCGAACGTCGCAGTGATCACCGGTGCGTACCGGGGCCTGGGTCTGGAAACCGCACGCCAGCTTGCGCTGAAAGGCTATCACGTCGTCGTGACGGCCCGGTACCGCAAGAAGGCGGAGGCGGCCGCGACCAAACTTGCCGCCGAGAAGCTGTCCGCCGAAGGGCAGCAGCTCGACGTGACGGACGAGAAAAGCGTCCATGAGTTCGCCGGTTGGCTCAAGCACAAATACGGGTCGCTGACGGTGCTGGTGAACAACGCCGGGGTGTTTCCGGGGCTGAACTCCCCGCCGCCCGTGCAGCAATACCCGACCGGCGGCCTCACGCCGTCGCTCTCGGCGTCGCTGGAACAGCTTCGCGAAGGGATGGAGGCCAACGCCTTCGGTTCGTTCAACGTGATCAAGGCACTGGCGCCGCTGATGAAGACCGACGGCTCGGGCCGCATCGTCAATGTTTCGAGCGGCATGGGACAGCTCTCCGAGATGAACGGCGGTTATCCCGGCTACCGGCTGTCGAAGACCGCCCTTAATGCCCTTACAAAATTGCTCTCCGAGGAGCTCGCACCGCATAAGATCAAGATCAATTCGGTCTGCCCCGGCTGGGTGCGCACCGAGATGGGCGGCGCGAACGCAACCCGCGCCGTGCCTGAAGGGGCCAGCGGGATCGTCTGGGCGGCCACTCTGCCGGGCGACGGTCCCACGGGCGGATTCTTCCGCGACGGCAAGCCGCTCGCCTGGTAGAGGCGGCATTACGGTCACGGACCGTTTCAGGACGGTGCGTTTCGCGGACGGCGCGGAGATCGCTCGTTTCCCGCCAACTTGGATGTGTTAATCTTTCCGGCATAGGGGTCCACGGCACGCATGGGAACGGCACCGCAGCGCCCTCGACTGGGCGAGCTGCTTGTACAATCGGGCGCGATTACCGAACAGGGTCTCCAGTCGGCACTGGAAACCCAGGAGCGGTGGGAGACCGAGTTCGGCCACCGCCGGATCGGCGAGGTCGTCGTGCGCCTGGAGCTCTGCGACGGCGAGAAGGTCGCCGCCGCCGTGGGCAAGCAGATCGGCCTGGGTACGGTGGCCGTCCGCAAATCCCGCATCGATCTCCGGCTCGTCGCCAAGGTCCCCAAGGACCTGGCACTCAAGGCAAAAATCCTGCCCATCGCCAAGCAGGGGCATGTGATCGAGGCGGCGATCGGCGATCCCGAGCTGATCATGCTCATGGACGACGTTCAGCGGCGCCTGGGCGCGAGAGTCCGCAAGCTGGTCTGCGAAGAACGCCAGCTGATGACCCGGATCGTCGATGCCTACCGGGCGCTCGGCGGACGCCACGACTGGCTGGAACCGGACACGAGCATGGAGCGGTTCGATGCAGCGGCTGTGGAACTTCCGGCTGCATCGTCCGGCGGACTGGATGTGGCCGGCTATATCGTCGGCGACGACGCGTTTGAAATAGACCGGACCGGCCAGCGCGAGGAGCCGGTCCCCGTGACCCGGACGGCTCCCGCTGCCCCGAAGCCAGCGGTTGCCAAAGCCGCCATTGCCAGAGCTCCTGTTGTCAAAGCTGCCGCACCGGTGCCAGTTCTCGAAGAGATCACCGAGATCGACGCTGGGGACGATGATGACGACGACCTGCGGATCGACGCTCCCGCCGGCAAGACCGGTGGCGCGGTTCCTGCCGGAATCGCGGGTATCGCCGGCATCGCCATCGTGACGCAGGATCAGAAGCTGGGCGAACTGCTGCTCACGGCCGCTCGCAGGCGGCATCTGCGGGCGGTGGTGGATGCGGGCGGCGGCGGTATCGGGCGGCTTATCGGCTGGGCAAGGCCCAGGCTGCTCATCTGCGACTTCTCGGTCTGGAGCGGATCGCTGATCACCGAACTGCAGGAGCTGCAGGAAGCCGGGGAGCTGGACGAGGTCACGCTCGTCTGCTGCGGCTCCCGCTTCAGCGACTGGAGGACCTGCCAGGATTTCCGCCAGCTGACCGGTGCGGACGATTTCATCGTCTACCCGGCGGAATCCTACCGGGTGGCGCACGACCTGGAACGGGTGCTGATCCAGTCGCTGATCATGGGCGAACCGGCGGGAATGACGAACGCGCGGGTGGCCGCCGAAGCCGCCGTGAAGGCGGCGCTGGCGCACCACGAGGCGGGGCGGTTCCCCGAGGCGATCCGCCTGTTCCGCGAGGCGGTCGAATACGACGACGCCGGCATGAACCGGTACTATCTGGCCGAGGCGCTGTCGGCGTCGGGGCAGACCTATCTGGCGCTCGCCGAATACGAGGCCGCCGTCGCCCGGATGCCGAAATATTTCATCGGCCTGCGCAAGCTGGCCACGCTCTACAAGGATCTCGGATTCCCGAGGCTCGCCGCCGACGCATACGAACGCGCCATCGCCGTCTGCCCGAACCCCACGCTCAAAAAACGGATCGCGGACTATCTCTCGGCCCAGTTTATGACCGGAAGCTGACCGGCAGCTGGCCGGCAGGGAAACGGTTCGTGCGGAACTATTTCACGGTTGCGCCGCCGCAACTGGAGCCCGCTCCGGCCGTGCAGCCGAAGCAGTGGCGCCCGGTGGCGATCTCGCGGGCGGCGAGCGCAGCCAGGTCGAAGTCCCGGATGTGGCGCGGGGTCTTCAGCCCCAGTTCCAGCATCTGGTTGAAGTCGCAGTCATAGAGCGTGCCGTCCCAGCGCACCGATATAAGCGACCGGCACATGACCCCGGCGGCGGCTGCTGGGTTGAAGCTGCTCACGAGCTTCACGAGGTAGCCCTCAAGGTTCCCGCTCTCCAGCAGCCATTCGAGGTAGCGGCTGATCGGCATGTCCGTGAGGCAGTAGAGCGCATCGAAAGTGATTCCGTGAAGCCGGGCGAGTTCGCGCTTCCATTCGCCCTCAATCGACCCTTGCGCGGGTGGCAGAAACGCACCCACCGGGTTTGTCACCAGCACGAGCCGGTGTTTCGGCTCGCCGTGTCCGTAGCCGAGCCGGTTCAGCCGCTTCAGCGCGGCGACGGATTTCTCGTATACCCCGTCGCCACGCTGCGCGTCGGTGTTCGCCGGCCGGTAGTGGGGCAGCGAGCAGACGATTTCGACGTCGTGCGCGGCGAGAAACTCCGCCAGCCTCTGCTGGGGTTCCAGCTCCAGCACCGTGAGGTTGCACCGGTCGATCACGTGGCGGCCCAGCTTGCGGCACTCCGAGACGAACCACCGGAAGTGCGGATTCAGCTCCGGCGCGCCGCCGGTGATGTCGACCACCGGGATGGGGCTGTTTTCGAGAGCAGCGAGGCACTGCTCGAACGTCTCGCGGGTCATCATCTCGCGGCGGTCGGGGCCGGCATCCACATGGCAGTGGCGGCAGGTCTGGTTGCAGAGCTTGCCAACGTTCACCTGGAGCGTCGAGACCGTTTGGGCCCTGAGCGGGTGGAGACCGGCGGTTTTCAGCGCGTCGTCGAATTCGTGCGGCAGTTCCACGCGCCCCAGCGTGCGCAGCTGTTCGGCCGGAGACGCCAGCGGCGACTCTCTCGACTGGAGCGAGGGCAGGGTGCGGGCCACTGAAGGTCCTTACATGCCGATCTTGGTGGCGTGGTTGCGCATCTGGACGCCGTGAACGAGCGCCGCGCCGCCCTTGATGGCGGCGGCAACGTGTACCGCCTCGGTCATCTGGTCGAGGTCGGCGCCCTTTTCGAGGGCGTCCCCCGAATAGGCGTCGATGCAGTAGGGGCACTGGACCGCGTGCGCCACGGCGAGCGCGATCAGCGACTTTTCCCGGGCCGAGAGTGCGCCGTCGGCGAACACGGCGCCGTACCAGTCGAAGAACTTCTGCGAGAGTTCCGGGCGGTTCTTGCCCATGTCGCCGAATTTCTTGAGATCTTTCGAATCGTAATAGCTGTCGCTCATGGAGACTCCTTGCCGGACGGGCCGGCCTCGCGGATCACTTTACCGGCAGGATATCGAAAAGTTCGGCCAGTGCCCTGATTTCGTGGTCGGGCCGGATCTGCGCGTCGCCCAGCGCGGTGCCTTTCGGGTTGATCCAGACGGAGCTGAGGCCCGCGTCCTTGGCACCCTTCACGTCCGCTAGGTGCGTGTCGCCGACCATCACCGCCCGGTGATGCGGGATGCCGGTGTCCGACACGGCCCGGTCGTAAAGTTCGCGCCGGGGCTTGCAGAGCCCGAGCGCGTCCGAGATGACGATGCTTTTGAAATGGGTGCGCCAGCCGAACTTGTCGATGATCGCCTCGCCGGCCTCGGTGTCGTCGAAGTTGGAGATCAGCGCGACGGGAAGACTGCGGGCGCAGGCTTCGAGCAGTTCGGTGGCCCGGTCCACGGGCCGGGCGTGTTCCACGAGATAGTTCATGTGCATGCGGGTCATGCGGCGGGCGCGGTCGGCGACCTCGGCGGGATCCGACACGCCGATCCGGGGCAGCACGCGTTCGTAGCGGGTGAGGGCGGAGACTTCCGTGTGCGCTTTCGCCTTCTCGCGGCTGATCTCCATCCAGACGGCGATCAGCTCGCCGGTGAACTTTTCCAGGTCGACCCGGACACCTTCGGCGATCAGCCATTCGTGGAGTTTGCCCGCTGTCGTCGGCCGGTCCTGTCCGCTCACGGTGAGTTTGGGAAATCCGTGGTAGTCGATGCGGATCAGCGTATCGAAGAGGTCGAAGAAAACGGCATCGTAGGGGAGAGGTCCGGCCATGGGGCGCGCAGTCTACACGACGGCCGCCGAACTCCGAAAAGACCGGACCGGGGGGTGGGAGATGCGTATATTTTGTAAATAGTGGGTTTCCGGAGATTAAAATCGGGGTAAGTGGAACGCTCGCGCGTTACCGGAGTCACGACTTGCAGAGGACAATCCTTGCAGTCGTTAAATGGCGGGGCGATCCGGCAAAAGTGTAGTGATTCTTACAGGTTAAATAACCTGCGATTAAGGCTATTCAATGTCAGGCTATATAGATGAGTGGACCCGGTGCGTTATGGGCGGGCCGTCCCATCCCGCTGTCACGTGATGCTAGTCACAGGAAAATCCAGTCTTTTCAGTGGGTTGTGCCGCCCGGTTGTGAGCCAAACCCTTGAGTCTATGCGGTGCTTTCGATAAGTGTTGGGGCAGGCAAAGCGCCATTGACCTGTTTGCTGCCGGCGAGGGCTGACGGTGACCGGTTAATTATCCGATCGAGAGTGCGGTGTACCGTTCAGGCGCACCTTCTCTCGTTTGACGCTTTCAGCTCAGGGGAATGTTCATGAACTTCGTACGTCGTATTGCCGCCGTTTTCGCCTTCCTGGTACCGGTGCTGCTGAGCAGCTGCTTCCAGCATCCCGATACCGGCGCTTCCAGCCGCATCTATTTTGTGGCCAGCAAGTCAGCGCTGAACTCCGGCACCGCGAACCAGATCGTATACGCGCGTGTCGTGGTAAGCGGCGAAAGCGTAGGCGAAGTGCGCCAGGTCGCCCTGATGCCCAACAGCTTCCAGACCTGCACGGACGCGGACGTCGCGGCCGGTATTGTCTGCATCCCTGGCCAGGACCTGGTCGTCATTTTCGATTTCGACCGGCTTCCGATCGGAACGGCCACCTTCACGGCCACGGTGGTCCAGGACGTCTATCCGCTCATCGATATCGATCAGGGTATTTTCTATTTCGAAGGCTCGACGACGGTCGACCTGCACGAAGGCGACAACGACGTACTCGTGACGACGGTCGACATGGGCGCCCCGCCCAAGGTCGTGATCACGGGCCCCAACAACCAGATCATACAGCCGGGCGGTACGGTGAGCCTCGAGTTGCAGGTGACCGGTCCCGACGGGCTGGACCAGACTCCCGGTACACCGGTTGATGTCACCGATGTCTGGTTCAGCGTGCTGACCGGCACGGGCACCCTGTCACCGGCCAACGGCCATATGCTGACCGATGTGGACGGTGCGGTGGCCGCCAACTTCACGCTTGGCGCCCAGGGCGGCTATGCCGCTGTGGAGGCCCGCGCACTCGGCATGGCGCCGGTGGTGTTCCGGGTGAACTCGGGAACCATGTCGCTGGTCTCGGGCGACCCGTCCAACTCCAACGATCCCCAGTATCCGGGCAGTCCCCAGTCCGGAGCCGTCGGCACGGCGCTGGGTTCGCCGTTTGTCGTGCAGATCGTGGACGACCTGTCGGCCCCGATCTCTGGCGTTCCGGTGACCTTCACCGTCACGTCCACCGCTAACGGCGCCGTCATGACGACGGCCGTCGTCGACACGAATGCAAGCGGTGTCGCCCAGTCGACGCTGGTTCTCGGCACGGTTCCGGGCACCTACACGGTCGATGCGACGGCGCCGGTTCTGGCGGGCTCTCCGGTCAGCTTCTCGGCGACCGCGACCGTCGGCCCCGCCGCCAACCTGACCTACGTCTCGGGCGGCGATGCCCAGACCCCGCAGACCGGCACGGCCGGCGCGCAGCTCGGGTCGCCAATAGTCGTGAACGTGACCGACCAGTACGGCAACAACGTTAGCGGCACGAACGTGACCTTCGCCGCGGGCAGCGGCTCGGTCGGCGGCACGCCGGTAGCGACGGACGCGAGCGGCAACGCCTCGACCACCTGGACGCTCGGCACGACGGCAGGAGCCCAGTTCGCCTCGGCAACCGTTACCGGGCTGACCGGTTCGCCGGTGAGCTTCTCCGCCACCGCGAACCCGGACGTCGCGGCCAACCTGAACTACGTCTCCGGCGGCGGGCAGAACGCCACGGTCAACACCCAGCTTGCGTCGCCAATTGTCGCAAGTGTGACCGACCAGTACGGCAATGCGATCAGCGGAATGGACGTGACTTTCGCCGCCGGCAGCGGGTCGGTCGGAAGCACAACGGTCACGACAAACGCGAGCGGACAGGCATCCACTACCTGGACGCTCGGCACGGTGTCGGGCTCGCAGTCGGCTTCCGCAACGGTCACGGGTCTCATCGGATCGCCGGTGCCCTTCTCGGCCACCGGTAACCCGGATGTCGCCACCGCGATCGCGGTTTCTTCCGGTAACAATCAGACTGGCACGGCAGGCGCGGCGCTGGGATCGCCCATCGCAGTCGTGGTCACCGATCAGTACGGCAACGGCGTCAGCGGCACGAACGTGACGTTCGCGGCCGGCTCCGGTTCAGTCGGCAGCACGCCGGTCGCGACAAACGCGAGCGGCGTTGCTTCGACTACCTGGACGCTCGGTACGGTCGCCGGTGGACAGTCGGCCTCGGCGACGGTCACCGGACTCTCCGGCTCGCCGGTGCCGTTCTCGGCAACCGCGAATCCGGACGTCGCGAAGAATCTCGCGCTCGTCTCCGGCAATAGCCAGACGGCAACGGTCGGGACCACCCTTGCGTCCAATATCGTCGTCCGCGTGACCGACCAGTACGGTAACAACGTGAGCGGGACGTCAGTAACGTTCGGTGCCACGAACGGCTCCGTCGGCAGCACGCCGGTCGTGACGAACGCGAGCGGTCAGGCCGGAACGACCTGGACCATCGGTACGACGGCGGGCGCGCAGGCAGCGTCGGCTTCAGTCACGGGACTCACTGGCTCGCCAGTGGCTTTTAGCGCCACCGGTACGGCGGACGTCGCGAAGAATCTCGCGCTGGTGTCCGGCGATACGCAGACCGGCACGGTGGGCACGACACTGGCGTCGAACATCGTCGTCCGCGTGACGGACCAGTACGGCAACAACGTCAGCGGGACGTCAGTAACGTTCGGAGCTACGAACGGCTCCGTCGGCAGCACGCCGGTCGTGACGAACGCGAGCGGTCAGGCGGGAACGACCTGGACCATCGGCACGACGGCTGGCGCGCAGGCGGCGGCCGCTTCGGTTACGGGTCTCACCGGTTCGCCGGTCAACTTCAGCGCGACCGGTACGGCGGACGTCGCGAAGAATCTCGCGCTGGTGTCCGGCGATACGCAGA
>CAZMGV010000001.1:0-510664 GCA_964565925.1 uncultured bacterium | reverse complement strand
TGGCGTCGAACATCGTCGTCCGCGTGACGGACCAGTACGGCAACAACGTCAGCGGAACGTCAGTAACTTTCGGAGCTACGAACGGGTCGGTCGGCAGCACGCCGGTCGCGACGAACGCGAGCGGTCAGGCCGGAACAACCTGGACCATCGGTACGACGGCGGGCGCGCAGGCAGCGTCGGCTTCAGTCACGGGACTCACTGGCTCGCCAGTGGCTTTTAGCGCCACCGGTACGGCGGACGTCGCGAAGAATCTCGCGCTGGTGTCCGGCGATACGCAGACCGGCACGGTGGGCACGACACTGGCGTCGAACATCGTCGTCCGCGTGACGGACCAGTACGGCAACAACGTCAGCGGGACGTCAGTAACGTTCGGAGCTACGAACGGCTCCGTCGGCAGCACGCCGGTCGTGACGAACGCGAGCGGTCAGGCGGGAACGACCTGGACCATCGGCACGACGACGGGTGCGCAGGCGGCGGCCGCTTCGGCTTCGGGTCTCACCGGTTCGCCGGTCAACTTCAGCGCGACCGGCACGGCGGACGTGCCGGCGGCGCTTTCCATCACATCGGGCGACGGCCAGTCGGCCCAGATGGGCACGGCGCTGACGAATCCGCTGGTCGTCAACGTCAAGGACCAGTACGGCAACGTGGTGCCCGGCTATTCGCCCGTGGCCTTTGCCGGCGATGCGGCGTTCGCGGCCGCCAGCGGCTCCATCACCGGCAGCCCGGCGACCACCAACGGCTCAGGCGACGCACAGGTGACAGTGACGGTCCCGACCACACCGGCGGGTTATACGGTAACAGCGTCGGTCCTTGCGGGCACGGTTACCCAGGCGTTCTCGGTCACGGCGACCAATCCCGATACGGATGGCGACGGAATCGCCGACATCTACGAAACCAACACCGGTTTCTATACCAGTGCGACGGATACCGGCACCGACCCGAACAATCCCGACACGGACGGCGACGGCGCACTGGACGGCATGGAAGATACGAGCGGCGCCTGCAGTGCGGCCTATCCGGCCGGTGCCGCCACGGTCACCAGTCTCGGCACCGATCCGTTCGATCCCGATTCAGACGATGACTACCTGCCTGACGGCTGGGAAAACTGCACCGGGAATTTCGTCGACCGGACGAATACCGGCACGGACCCCAATGTTTCCGATTCGGATTTCGATGGAGCCAGCGACTGGGACGAATCCCAGCCTGAGCTGGGCGGATTCGACCTGACGGCGCTGCAGTCCACTTCATTCAGTGCCGGAATCCGGGACGGCACGCTGGTGAGCTGGGATGGCGACGGACTGGGCACCTCCACGAACGACACCATCCCCGATTTCGCCTACGTGACGGGCATGTATTCACCTCTGCCCAACCATCTCTTCGTGATGCTCGGCAATGGCGACGGAACCTTCACGCAGACGTACATGCTTGACCTCGGCACGGTTGCCGGAGCCAGCGATACGGGCCGGCTGGCAGCCGGCGATTTCGACGGCGACGGCCTGCAGGATCTCCTGGTGGCCGATACGACCGGCTCCAGCCTCTATCTGGTTCCGAATAACGGAACGGGCGGCCTGGGCACTCCGGTTATGATCACGGCGATCGTTTCGAGCCCGACCCCTGGTGTCTCCGCGATGGCGTCGAGTGATCTGAATAACGACGGCTACACGGATATCGTGCTGGGCCGCCTCGACGGCTATGTGACACTCCTGCCGGGTTGCGGGATTTCGGAAGTCTATCCCACCGGCTGTAACGACGCCTCCCAGAACCCGGCGTTCGGCGACCCCATGGATACGGCGACTCCGCTGCCCGGAACAGTCGACGAACTGTCCGTCGTTTCTCTGAACGGTCCCTTTAATCCGTCTGATGTGATCGCGATTAACCATACGGCCAATACGGTATACCTGCTCACCTACGTGTATGGCGGTGCGCTGAACGATCCGGAGCCGATTATCGATGGCGGTACGACAGGGCTTCAGAGTCTCGGGCATCCCGTTGCCACAGACATAAATGGCGACGATGCAGGCGACCTGATAGTCTCTGCGGATAGCGGCGGCGGCGCCTACCAGCCGTGGGTGTTTATCCGCGGGGTGATGGACGGATCCCCGGCCCCCAATTTCGTCCGCGCCTACCCGGTCGCGCCGCCCAGTGCGAATCCGATTCTCGACATCGCCGTGTGGCGGAAGTGGTACGACTATTATCCCGGAGACCTGACCGGCGATGTGCGTCCGGACATCCTGATCGGGTACCAGGGCGCTGATCCGGTGCTGCTCCCGGGCAAAGGCACTTATGACTGGGGGAACGGGTATTTCGGCGCTCCGGTGACGCTCACCGGTGTCGGCGAGGCCTACCGGATCGTTGTCGAGGAAACCTCCCAGACCGGTAATATCAATAGCGACGGGCTCCCCGATCTTCTGGCGTTCACGGACGGTCTGGCAACGGTGGCAATCGGCAAGCCGCATCTGCAGGGCGGCGTCTATCCGTACTATTCCGATCCCAATATTGACGATACCGACTTCGACGGACTGACCGATTGGGACGATGCCAACCCCAATGATCCGGATACCGACGGCGACGGCATGGGCGATGCCGACGAATACGATTACACCGATCCTTACGATCCCGATTACGACGGGGACCTGTTGCCCGACGGCGAGGACAATGCATTTGCGGACGCGAACGACTGGACCTGGCCGTCCTATGCGGCGACGACGTCGTCCGATTCGTGGGCGCTTCGTTCCTGCGACAGCAACACCGGTTTCTATCGGCCGCAGACCGCCTGGATTCCGGGGGAAGACGGCAACAACGACCACGTCGTGGTCGGCATGAACCAGTACGATGCGATCACCGGTACTGAAACGGCCCGGCTGGTCTCGTCGTCCGATGGCGGTGTGACGTTCGGCAATACCTGGGTGTCAGGGGACATCCTCGACGGTCAGCTGGATCTGGCCGCGTCCGGCTTCAGCCAGGACGTGTTTGCCGTGGCGTCCATGGACCCGGCGAATTCGTCGCACATCCCGCTGTACCGCTCCTACGATGCTGGGCAGACCTGGGATTCCATCGATGTCCGCTCGTTGCCGCCGGACTCGGACTATCACCAGTTAACGGACGCCAAAGTCGCCGCCTCGGGCCCGATGGTCGCGGTGGCCTATATCCACACCGCGTATTCAGCGAGCAATGCGGGTTTCATGGACTACTGGGCGACCAGCGTCGGCCTTTCGGATGACCGCGGGCAGACGTTCTACGCCGCGACCGAGCTGCCGATCGGCTATCCGTACTACGCCAGCTACCCCGACTACAGCCCGGATATCGCCATCAACGCGGCCGGCGAAATGGCAGTCGCCTTCGTGGGCGGTGCCGACGGCAATGTGTACGTGACCTGCTCCCAGGACCACGGTAACACCTGGAATGGTGACGGCTACGAAGACACCGCGTTGAACATTTACGGCAGCAGTTATGCCACGGCTCCGGTCATCCTTCCTCTGGACAATGGCAACTGGGGCGTCTTCTGGGCCGAAAACAACGGCGAAACCCCGGGCGACGTGATGATGACGGAGGTCTTCGAGGACTGTTACTCCTACACCTACCTGAACGTGGTTTCGGATTACCCCGGGTATATCACCCAGGTGTCCGCGGCGACCGCACCGAACCGTCAGGTTTTTGTGTCCTGGATCAACCAGGATTCTGTCAGCCGTCCTGGCATCAGCTTCGACACGACCATCAAGCTCTCTCGCGCCCAGACGTGGGATCTCGGCTGGTGGCGGCCGGAAGAGCTGATTGTCCGGCGGGGCAAGAATCAGGACAGTACCGTATCCGTGGCCGTGGATAACGCGGGCCGTCCGGCGATCTCGTACCTGATGTACGACACGGGCAACGATCCGGCCGATCCGAACGACTCCCGTATCGGCTTCATCATCGCCGGTCCGGATTCGGACAACGACTACTATCCGTCGTTCGCCGAAACGGGCGCCTGGACGGATGTGTCCACCCCCGGCATTTATACGAACTTCCGCGACGCCGGGACCGATCCGACCGTCCCCGACTGGGACGGCGACGGACTGCCTGACGGCGCCGAGATCATCGCCTTCGGCGAGCCGAAGAATCCGGATGGCGACGGGATATTCGCGCCGTTCGACAACGACAGTGACGACGACGGCATTCCGGACAGCCAGGAAGTTCCGGGTGCGGGCACCGGCGATTACGACGACTTCGGCGGCGACGTATACATCGATACCGGTTACGACTCGGCTCCGACCCATTTCGTGATGGGCGATTTCAATGGCGACGGGCTGCAGGACGCGGTCGTTTATCTATCCGGTTACTCCGAACTCCATCTGTTCGCCAACCAGGGCGATTTCCTGTTTAACGATACCGGAGTTATCGGGGCGGCCTACTCGGATCCGATGGTCCGGCTCCGTACGGCTGACCTGAACGGGGACGGGGTTCTCGATATCGTCAGTCTGTTCTCGCCGGATGATGGCGAGCTGGAGCTCTATATTCACTGGGGCTGCGGCACACCGGCGCCCTCCGGCGACTGTGCGGTCGGGGCTCCGCAGGGAACATTCTCGACGCCTGTGGAATATTCGGTCGCCTGGACCTACGGCGCCGGCGACGACTTCGACTTCATCGACTGGGACGGTGTGAACGGTCTGGACATCGTCGTCACCAGTGTCGATGCGAATGCGGAATACATATACGTCAACCAGGGCGACGGTTCGTTCGGCCAGGACGTCACGTTTGAAGACGGTCAGGCCGGCGCCTTCGTCAAGGTGGCCGACCTGAACCGGGACGGTATCAACGACATCTTCCTGTCGGATGGTTATTACGCGCAGATCATGTACGTCTGCGGATCGCAGAATCAGGTCCCGGCCGGGTGTGCTCCGGGCTTCGACGCACCGACGGGCAGCATCGGCGACATCTACTTCCCGTATCTGGATGACAACGATAATTATGCCGATGTCGATTTCGCCGACTTCAACGGCGATCTGGTCGCCGACCTGTTCATCCGCCATCTCAGCTACACAAGAGCGGTCTTTGCGGCGAGCCAGAACGCCGTTGACGGAATGGGCACTGGCGATTTCGTGTTCGGCTCGGGTGGTTTTGGCGGCGACTTCCTGAATCTCAATGAAGGCGGCGGGAACTTCGGGTTCTCTCCGACGACCGTGCTGGAGACGCCTTCAAGCGCTCCGGACGGCTTCGAGCTGGCGGATCTGAACGGCGACGGCGTCAAGGATGTCGCCATCGGAAACGATTCCGGATACGACGGCGAGATCGAAATCTACTTCGCCCAGTCGAGCCGGCAGGGTTACGGATCGGGCGGGTTTGTCCAGGTGAATTCGCTGTATACCGGTCCGGGCATCGCGGCCGTGCATGCAGCCGATCTCGATCTGGACGGCGCGCCGGACCTTCTCGCTTCGCTGCCGAACTACAACGAAATCATGCTCTTCAAGGCGAAACGGACGCTGCACGAGCTGTCCAGCCCGGTGGCCACCGATTCCGACAACGACGGTATTCCGGACTATGAGGAATATTTCGGCGACGGCGAATCGCCCGGCGGCACGAATCCGCTGTCGGCCGACACCGACGGAGACGGCAACTCCGATTACGACGAACTGAATACGTACTACACGGATCCCAAAGACCCGTGGAGTTTCCCGGAGCCAGGCGGCGACAACCAGAACGTCACGCCCAATTCCGACGCCGAAGATTCGCTGGCGACCTATAGCGGCGACATGGACGCGCCGCTCGACATCGATACGTGGTATGTCCAGGGCGTTCGCACGGGCCAGATGCTGTATATCGAGTATGACTGGTCCGACGCGGCCGGCACCCCGGTCGGGTTCCGCCTGTACGACGGATACGGGAGCATGGTGGATGAGCAGATCCCCGGTTACCTGCCGCCGGGCGCACCGGCCGTCATGAAGACCAACTGGCGGCAGGAAGATATCTATTCGGACGCTTTCGACATGCGGATCGAGGTGTTCGTTCCGGCTGTTTTGGGCGGTCCGTTCGGTACACCGCCGTTTACCCGCCCGTCTTATACGATCAAGATCGACGTCCACGAATACGACGTCATCGATCCAAGCGACAATTACCAGTCGCCGGCGGCTGCGGGCACGCTTCGGTTCGGCATCGAGGATCTGCCGTCTGTGGTCAACGGGTACGTGGACGTCGCGTTCCCCTGGCCCACCACCGTTTTTCCGAATGCGGATACGGGACCCGGCAGCTTCCACTACACGGACTACGACCTGCTGCGGATCTTCGGATACGGGAAGGCGGCCATTTATGGAACCAACATGGGCATCGTCGCCGACGGTCCCTTTGTCATGCAGGGGGTCAGGTTCTGGTCGGGCACGCCCAGCGGAGGCGATCCGCTGATTTCGTCACATTCAAACGCTCCGATCTGGCTGAACGACAATGACCTGTCGACCGGCGGCTACGGCGACGTACCGGGGATCGTGCTCATCGGCCCGTCGGTACGCGCGACGAAAAACAAGATCGAGTGCGGCGGGAGCGCCGATTGCGTGGTTCTGTCCGGCTCCGAGGCGGAATTTACGGACAACTATGTCCAGGTACAGAACCTTTCGGGATGGATCCTGCAGATGCAGGCCAATGGATCGCCGGATATCCGGGTGGCGAACAACGTATTCCGGCTCCCGTCGACGGGCGGAAGTGGCGTGCGCATCACGTCGGACCAGCCGTTCTTCACGTTCGCGAACAACTCTATCGAGAGTATGGGCGTAACCAATCCCGGAAGTATCGGACTCAGTATCGAAGAGTCGGGGCCCGCCTCCGGCCGGAAGCTGGGTCCGGGCAACGCGGTCGACGGATTCGAAATCGGCCTCAGCTGCGATATGGGAGATCTGGAGATTACCGGCAACCGGTTTACCCGCCAGTCCTATCTGGCGATGGACCTGACTGGTAACTGCTCGAATCCGGTCGTCCGGAAGAACGTGATCGACGAACGTCCGTTCCCGACGGGCCAGGGCATCAAGCTGGATGTCCCTGGAGCGACGATCGCCGGAAACACGTTCTATCCCAACAACAACAACTATCCGATGATCGATATGTCGATGGGTAGCGGCGGATACGACGGCACCGTGATTGCGTACAACCTGTTTGCGGGCCAGTCCGGTTCCAGCGTGATCGGCGTCAAGCTCGTCAATCCCGAACTCGGATCGGCGGCGTCGTTCCCCGAACCGGATTATTCAGTCCTGATCGTGAACAACACCTTCGCCAAGCTGGGCAAAGCGCTGGAGATCGGCGGAGACGATGCGTCGTCCGGGCTCGACGTCCGGAGCAATATTTTCTATTCGAACGTTGTCGCTATCTCTTCGGAGAACACGGTCCCGGTACTGCCCTCGACGACGTTCTTCTCGCAGAACGTGTTCAACAATAACGGCATCACCTGCACGGATATTGCGACTAATTACTGCTACGACCGGAATCTGCTCGGCGCTTTTATCCCGGCCGCCCTCAAGGCCGATCCGCGGTTCGCCGATATTGCGTCGGATAACTATTCGATCCTTCCGGATTTCGCCGCCCGGACTAGCTCCGTGTCGAACTACACGACGATTCCGCCAGTCATCAACGAGTACGGTCCCTGTGACGCTCCCGGTACATACAGCGGCGCGAAACTGCGGTTCACGACGGGCCCGCTGACGGGCCAGCAGTTCGATATTGTGAGCTACGACGGTGATCCGACGTGCGACATCATACTGGATTCGTCGTTCTCGTCGGTGACGGACTCTATCTATGACGAATCATTCGCAATTATCGTGTCGTCGTCGGCGCTGAACGCTGCCGATACCGATCCGGTCATTCAGGCGGCCCTGGCGACTGCATTCCCGGATGTGAGCTTCGCCCAGAGCAGCACGGCGTCTGGATCGGCGCTGCTGGGGACCGGTTACGGTTCTTTCGTGGCCGATCCGACGGGCCTGTCGTCCGTCGATGGCGCCTATCAGGGATACGGCCTGATATTCACGAGCGGGTATTACAACGGATCCAGTTTCCCGGTCGCTACCTACGACGGTGCGACGAACACCTTCTCGTTCGATAACACGGGATTCTCCGCCACCCAGGCGCTCACTTCGTATGCGATTACGACTGACGGCGGGTACGGCAACTGGGCCACGGGTAACCCGACCGATCTGTCGACGGTAGACGATATATACGCCGGCGCCTCGCTGACCTGGAACAGCGGCGTCTATGCGGACGAAACGGGGATGATCGCCGCGTACGACGGGGCGACCCGGCAGATTACGTTCCAGACCGATTTCAACTATCTGTCGGAACAGGGAACGGTCGGTTCGGTGCCTTCGACCGATCAGTTCTCCTCGGTCGACCTGTTCGCCCAGGACGGGTTCTACGATGGCAACAGTATCGAGTTCACCAGCGGCCTGCTGTCCGGGTACTGCTGCTACTATATCGGCAGCTACGACAGCGTGTCGCAGACGATAACGGGGGGCAGCCCGTTCGTGCGTTTTAATTATGTCACCACTGTCGATACCAATACCGGCTTTGCGTACCTGAATTCCGACCTCCCGGCCGGAGAGAATACCTATGTCGGGCTGTCGATATATTTCGATTATTACGGGACCTCGTCGACGATCGAGGCATCGCACGGCGGACCCGGTTCCTGGATCTACAGCAGCAGTCTCATCGGGAACTACCGGTACGGGTCCGTCTCGATCGACGCTGCTCCGGCTCCGGGCGATACTTACCTGATACATGACGTCGCCCCGCGTCCGGGCGACTCGTTCACTATCGCCGAATTCATCCTCCCGGCGCCCGGCGACACGTTCACGCTTCAGGCCCCGGTCCAGGGACCGGCTATCGGCTTCTACCAGCCGGGTACAGTGGCAACATCCGGTTCCGGATTCGCCCAGTCGCAGGTGACGGGCCAGTTCAACCGCCGGATGGTGAACGGTACCTATGAACAGTGGGTGACCCTGTCGATGGCCTCGAACCTGACCGACCTGGATACGGGCTTCGACCGGGTCGAACTCGAGTGGCCGGCCTACACGCTGATCGGCATCCCGTCTGCGGCAGACGTCAAGGGCGTCCGTATCAACGGTTCCGACGTGACGGGCGGGTGCCAGACCCAGGCAGGATCGTTCCCGCACCGGCTGACCGTCACCTGTGACGATATCGGCGGCACCTTCCCGCTCTCTCCGGTCCCCTACACCCATACGATGGAAGTGGACTTCAAGGTGCGGCCGGAAGCGGGCTATTCGAATACCGATTTCAAGGTGAGCGTCTCGAACGTGGCGCATCACGTTCCGGCGCTGGTGCCGGCGATTGTCGATGTGACACCTTCCGGACCCCGGAATTCGTTCGCGCTGTTCGCGGGACATGCGACCGACCCGTCGCTATTCCAGTCGCCGCTCAGCGGGGAACCGTCGGTCTACGTCTATCCGAACGACTATCTTGTCAGTGTCAACCCGAGTTTCGATTACTCCAATCATGAGTATGATCTGCGCGGGCGGTACTTCTTCGGCGACGTGCCGGGCAGGTTCTTCGCCGCGGCGATCGACTACATGTACAGCACATATTACGCGTACCTGACGTCGCCTGCGCCGTTCCAGGTCAACGGCAACGGCGGGTTCGTGCTGGAACCTCCGGCGGCGGCTGTGGTCCAGAATAAACGGACCTCCGGCCTCCCGGCCAGTCTGGAGTTCGGCCCGATCGGTAGTTCCCATCAGTTCCCATATATCTATCTCGTCGACGCACCGGCCAGCCGGATGTACGAGTACGATCCCCACTATAACTACGCGACGGGCTGGGAGGCCGATATCTCCGGCGCCTGCGGCGGAAGCACCATGCGGTCGCTGGAGGGCAGCCAGAGCGCGACGGCGTATCCAAGCGGGTGGGTGGGTTCGGAGGTCATGCACGCGCTCTGTTACGACGGCGAAGGCGACGCCTGGATTTCGGCCTGGCCCCAGAGCGTGACGACCGTGACGGCCGGAGACCTCATCGGCCCGCCGGGCGGTGTGAACCTGACTGTCGCGCCGTTTAATCTGGACGCAGGAATGCCGATGGCGATGACGCTCGGCGATTACTACCTCCTGACCGGGTCGCCGGAATACGTCGTCATCGGTATCGAGCAGGGCCGCTATAACTACGAGCTGATGCGTATCGGCCAGGAAGCGTTCAACAGCGCCTATGTGTCCAAGGTCCAGATCCCGGCGAGCGTGATCGGACCCGACGACGAGGTGAAGTCGATGGCCCAGAACACGGCCTCTGGTACGGTGCTGGTGCTGGTCTACTCGAACAACATCCCGTACGTGATCGAAATGAGCATGAGCGGGCGTCTCGTGGGCCGCTGGAACCTGGGTAACCTGCTGCAGGGCTGGGACTCTTCCGAAATGCCGCCGGTGGTGGCGATCGGCTCGGCTCCGATAGAGAAGTTCGACATATACGCGAACGACGGTGAAAAGACACCGGTCCGGATCTGGGTACTCGTGGATTCGGGTACGGGTGCCGGATACTACGGTTCGCAGGACCAGATTGCACTGGTCACGCTTCCGCATTAAGCGGGGGCATGCCGGACTATATTCACGGTTATTCGGACGGGGAGTTCCGCAGGCTCATCGAGCAGGCGGAACTCCTCGCTCCGTTTGTATTCGGCGGGATCGATCACCGCGCCACCGGGACGCTGCTTGAAGTGGGCTGCGCCGTCGGGGCTGAACTGAAACTCATGCACGGCCGCTGGCCGCATCTGAAACTGACCGGCGTCGATCTGTCCGGACTCCATCTGGACCGGGCGCGTCTGTATCTGGCGGACGGGATCGCAGCCGGTGCGGTGAAACTTGTTCACGGCGACGGCGCGCGGCTGCCGTTTCCGGACGGCTCGTTCGACTGCGCCATCACTATCTGGCTGCTTGAGCACGTGAAGGATCCGCTGGCGATTATCCGGGAGATGAAGCGGGCCGTGAAACCGGGCGGGCGGATCATCCTGACGGAGGTCGAGAACAGCACGCTCGCCTTCGAGCCGCCGGTGCCGGAAATCCTCGACTGGTGGGACCGGTTCAACCGGTTTCAGCAGTCGGCCGGAGGCGACCCGTTTATCGGGAGGCGTCTGGAAGGGCTCTGCCGGGAGGCGGGCTTCAGCCGTATCGAACCGTCTCCCCTTCCGATTATCTACAGCGGCCGGGATGCCGGGGACCGCAAGAAGTGGCTGGTCTACCTGAATGACCTGTTCCTGTCGGGCGCGGACTCTCTGGTGCAGGCCGGATATGCCACCGCCGTGCAGGCGGATGCGGTTCGAAGGGCCTTTATCCAGTTGGGAAATGATTCAAGAGTATCATTTAGATACAGTGCGAGCCGTCTGATAGCCTGGAATGGTTGACCTAAACCTCCTTAGAATAGATTTAAAATTCTAGTAATATCAGTATGTTAGGACTGATAAATCAGATGTGTGCCGGTTCGGTACGCGAGTTGCTCCATCTATCCCTTGTGTCCCTAGGAGTGATAGAATAGATTCAAAAAGAAACGTTTTAAGCGCAACAAGCGCAAAATGTATCTAAATGAATCGATTCGGCGCCGGAGGGTGCTCACAGGGTGACACGAAGGAGCGCAAGTCATGAAAGAGACGAGCAAGCAGTCTGAAACACCGAAAGGGCCTGTGAGCGGCACCGTGCTGATCGTGGAAGACGACCAGCAGCAGCGGCGCCTCCTGGAACGCCAGCTGGCGGAACAGGGTTATTATGTCATCCCGACCGGTTCGGTCGGCGAGGCGGTCGCGGCCCTCGAGAAGAAGTTCGATGCGGCCCTCGTGGACGTTCGGCTGCCCGACGGTTCGGGTCTGGACCTGATTACCCGTATCCGGTCGGCGGACCCGGAAACCCAGGTGATCGTCATGACCGCCCACGGGACCATGTCCATGGCTATCGAGGCGCTGCGGCTGGGCGCTTACGACTTCCTTCCGAAACCGTATTCAATCGAAAAACTGCGGATCACGGTAAAAAATGCCGTCGATCACCGCCGGATGTCGTCTGAACTTCACACGCTGCGGGATACCGTGCGTGAACGCTTCGAGGTGAAGTCGCTCGTGGCCGGCAGCCCGGGGATGACCGAAGTGATGCGTCTCGTGCAGCGGGTCGCCGCCAGTTCCGTCAACGTGTTCATCCAGGGCGAATCGGGCACCGGCAAGGAAGTGATTGCCCGGGCGGTTCATCTGGGCGGTGCGCGGGCGTCCGGCCCGTTTGTGGCCGTCAACTGCGGCGCGATCCCTGAAAACCTGCTGGAGAGCGAACTCTTCGGCCACGAGAAGGGCGCCTTCACCGGTGCCGTCGCCCGCTACAGCGGCCGGTTCCAGGAAGCCAGCGGCGGAACCCTGTTCCTGGACGAGATCGGCGAGATGCCGCTCAATATGCAGGTGAAGATCCTGCGCGCGATCCAGGAAAAGGAAGTCCACCCGGTGGGCGCCTCGAAACCGGTCAAGGTGGACGTCCGGATCATCTCCGCGACGCACCGTGATCTCGAGAAGCAGTGCAAGGATGGCAAGTTCCGGGAAGATCTCTACTACCGGCTCGCCATGTTCCCGATTCATCTGCCTGCGCTCCGGGAGCGGATGACCGACCTGCCGGACCTCGTCCAGCTGATCGTGAAGAAACACTCCAAGGCCAACCCCTATTCGGCCCGCGACGGCGTCACCCCCGAGGTGATGGACGCGCTGCGCCGCTATACGTGGCCGGGCAATATCCGCGAACTCGAGAACGTGCTGGCCCGGGCCTGCATCATGTCGGATTCGCACCTGATCGAGATCGATGATCTGCCGCGCCAGTTCCAGGACGGTACCGGCGTCACGAAGCCGGGCGGGGCGGCAGCCGCCGCCGGTAACGGCGGCGCTGCGGGCGTGTTCCACTTCGACAAGATTCTCCCCTACGACACGTACGAAGAGGAGATCTTCAAGAACGCGATCCGCCTGGCGAAGGGCAACATCACGAAGGCGGCCCGTGAACTCGGCATCGGACGCGTGACGATGTACCGGAAGATGCGGCGTTACGGATTTTCAGCCGACCTGCTGGAGCCGATGGAAGCGCCGGCCGGCAAGCCGCAGCTTCAGGCCGTCACGAGCCACTGATTTTCAGGGCGTGGGATCGGCGGTTCCGCTCGCGGTAGCGGAGCCGCCGTTTCCTTTTTCACGGGCCCACACGGCGATCTCCGCCGGTATGGCGGGGAACTTCGGGTGCGAGAACCGGAGTATCGCCATCCCCGGCGTCGACACCGTGATGAAACCGTCCTTCACGCCGAGATCGGCCGCCGGGATCGAGACGTGGGAGATTTTCACCTGCGAGGCCGGATCGAGGGTCAGGTCCATGCGGTCGCCCGAGACGAGGACCGCCTCCAGCCGGTAGGTGAACGATTCGGGCTTCACGGAAAAGAAGTCGATCAGCCGCGGTGTCGCGACCAGACGGAGCACTTTCCCGGCGTCCGGATAGGCCTCTTTCGCCCGCATCAGCAGGTGTTCGGTCGCCGTGAAGCCCGGCGCCCCGTCCACCTGCAGGTCGAGACTCAGCCAGTCCGTATCGGACCAGGTGACCTTTCCGTCGGCCGTCCAGGTCTCCGAAGACAGGCCGATCGCTCCGTCGCGGGACGGGTTGCTCGGGACGTCGGGGCGTTCCGGAACGCGCAGCGGAAACCGGACGGGTTTTTGCAGAAGGCCCGGGCACTGTTCCCGCGCCTGCTCGGCGGACGGCTTGCGGGTCTCCACGCATTTACCGGAGAGCATCTGGAGGCTTGCCTCCGCCACCGAGGGATAGCGGGGCGCCGCGACAAACATGCCGTTCACGATCTGGGCGACGCTGATCCGGACCCCTACGCGCGCGGTCTTGTTTTCGTCGCTGCGCTGCAGTGTCACCAGCGGGTAGTCCACGCGGAGCTCGCCGCGCGTGAGCGGCGTCGAGGAGACATTCGAATAGACATCATAGGGTTTGCCCGCCAGGCCAGGCGGGTTGAACGAGGTTTTCAGTTCGTAGGACATGCCGCCGGTCTTCGCCAGATACGGACGGCGGAACCAGGCCTTGTCGGTGGAAGTGCGGATATGGGCCGAGAGGACCAGATTCGGATAGTTGGAAAGGTCCAGTTTCTGGATCGTCTTGCGCAGGGACACCTCGCCCCGGCACCGGCGGGTGAAGTCGCAGTTGGTCAGCGGTTCGCTCCCGGACGCGAGCACAACAGGTCTGTCGAACGCGACGGACCGGGCAAAAAGCCGGGGCCGGAAGTCCCCGCCCATGATCTCCCGCAGGTAACGTCCCTTCAGGGCCGCACCGGCCAGCACCGGCGGAACGGCCGTCGAGCCGTCCAGGGCCGTGACGGCGGGTATTTCGAGCGCATTGGTCCCCGGATGGGTGATCAGCTGGTGGAGGGCGAATCCCCGGTCGTCGGAGGAGATACCGTCCGACGGAAAGACGATCCGCTCCGTGTTGTGCCCGCCGGCGGCGATCTCGTCCAGATCCAGCACGGCCCAATCGAGATATGACGGCGATCCGAGCGGCCACGGATCCCGTTCATCCGGGACCATCCCGCCCTCGATCTGGCAGACGTTTTCGGGCTCGCCCAGCCGTTCGCACTGGGTCGGCGTCGGGAACTTCTGGGTTGCGGGGATCTCGAAGGAAAACCCGGCGACCTGTCCGGTCGCCGGATCGGTGAGCTCCGAAATATAGGGCCGTGCGTCCCACGCCACCGGAAACTCCGGCACGGTGTCACCCACCCAGAGCGGCGCCTCGGGAGGCTTGTCCGGCTGCGGAGGTTCTTCGCCGGGCGCATCAGGAGGCAGGGTAAACCTGATCCGCTTGAGGTCGCTTTTGAGCGGCAGCGCTTTCTCGCCGCACAGGTCGCCGCTGCCGGTCATGCGGAGATAGTCCCGTTCGAGCACCCCCTGGATCTGGAACGTGCCGGTGCAGACGTCGTTCGCGATCCGGATGGTGGCGACAATGGAGCGGTTCGTGAATGAACCGGTGAACGGATAGCGGTCGCCGGTTTTCTGGCCGGGCTCTTGTCCGGTCCCGCCGGTAACTTCCGCTTGAACAGTTTCCTGGGGCCGGATTTCACCCCGGATACCGGTCCCGGTCTGCCGGATGAGCACGGTTGCGTTCCGTGCAGAGCCGGTCAGGCGCACAAAGCCGGACCACTCGCCGGTAATGTCCGGCTCGGTCCACGGCAGCATGGCCCGGAACCTGGCGGAAACCTCGGCCACCCAGGCCGATATCTCGGTCCGGTTGCAGCCGGTGAGCGCCACGACGAGGATCAGCGCCGCTATCGGCGGCATCAGCAACGAGCGGCGGCGTATGGTGACGGTCCGGTCCATCGACCGCTTATCATCGCCTGAACCGGTCCGGGAAACCAGTATGACGCCTTGCGCCGTGTTTTATGTCATCGTATGTCATACACTTAACACGGACAGTGATCTTGCTGTCATGACTTCAGAAATACGGAGTTCCCGCCGTGAAACCCAGAAAACCGCACCGCCGCCGGGGCAGACTGCCCACCACCGACCGCAAGGATTATCTGATCCAGACCCGCGTGCCCGAGGGGCTGGATAACGTTCTGAAGGACGAGGCGCGCAAGCGCCGGGTGACCGTGTCGCAGCTCATCCGCAACGTCCTGCACGATTCGTTCGAGCTCGTGGACAACGTCGTCGCCAACGTGGACGGCATCGTGAACCAGTCGGTGCAACTCGCACGGACGGTCTCAAGCGACGCCCAGCGCGTGGCGGCGGCCGCTTCCGGACTTCCGAGCCCGAACCTGCCGAAGCCGCCCCAGATTCCCTCGGCCCCGTCTGCGCCGCTGCCACAGGCCCCGGCCGCCCCGGCGCAGGTGGCCGGCAACCCGTTCGGCCACATCTACGGCTGGCAGAAACTGATCATGGCGCAGGAGTTCCCGTGCGCTCACTGCGGCAAGGGGATCGGCAAGGGAACGGAAGGGCTGCGTGGCCAGTCCGACGAGCCGGGCGCGCCCAGAACCTGGCTCCACATCGAGTGTCTCGATAAAATCTGAGCGTTCCGGAAGACGGACGCATAAAAAATCCCCCGGTCGCCCGGGGGATTTTTTTTGCCTGCTGGTTACTTGATCCAGGCGAGCGTCAAACGGGATTCAGGCGGCGAGGCGCTGCTCCGCTTCGGCGGACTTCTTGTCCGGGAAGCTGAGCTGCCAGAGCCGGCTCATGACCTTCTTGAGCGTGCCGGGCCAGGTGTCGGTCTTGTAGTTCACGCCGTATTCCTCGCAGACTTTTTTTACCTGCGGCGCGGCTTCGCGCAGCCGGTTGGTGGGGAACTTGGGGAACATGTGGTGTTCCACCTGCAGGTCCAGCGCCCCGCAGAGCATGGAGACCGGAAGCGGCACGTCGAAGTTGTTGGCCGAGTCCACCTGCATGGCGTACCACTCGCCGCGGTTGCGGGCCTTGGTGCCCTCCGGGTAGTCCTTCACGTCTTCGCCGATGTGCCCGCAGTAGATCGTCGCGGCGGAGTAGAGGTCCCGCATCACTTCGGCCAGCGCGTTCCCGGCCAGCACTTTCAGGAATCCCGGCCCCGCGAGCAGCGGGAACAGGACGTAGTTCTTGGCGTAGTAGGGGATCCACTTGCGGAACGCCTTCTTGTGGACGTCCTTGGCGGTCTCCCACGAGCGGTCCTTGATGAAGTCGAACTTTCCTTCGCGGCCTGTGCCGCCCCAGTAGTCCGTCATGCCGGTGAAGTGCATGTTCATTCCGAAGCCGAAGTTGGTCGCCACGACCGCCATGATCGGGATCTGGAAGTAGTTGACTGCGCTGTGCGGCGTCTGGTCGTTCAGGCGGATCGGACCGAAATGGATGTCCGGGTCCTTGCCGGTGATGTTGGTGAACTGGTGGTGGCGGATGTTGTGCCCGTAGCGCCAGGCCTCTTCGTCGATCGGTACATCCCATTTGAAGGTCGCCGACTGGTAGCGTTCTGCATTGGGCAGTCCGTCGAAGGCGCCGTGAAGCGCCGTGTGGCCGACCTCGGTTGCCTGGAGCTGCTTGTGCAGCCACAGGGCGATGACGCCCATGCTCCAGGTGATCGGTTCGAAGCTGAAGTGGAGCAACAGCCGCCCGGCGACTTCCATCGTGCGGGAGAAAGCGTCCACCCGCTTGATGTAGTGGACGTCCTCTTCGCCGATCTTCGCCTCGATCTTCGTGCGGATCGCGTCGATGGCTTCGCCGAACTTGCGCAGGCGCTCTTCATCAGAGGCCCAGCGCGGTGCGGTGGTGCTATCGGCAGGGTTGGTGGCGGCAGCGGAAGCGGCCGGCTGGGGGTTTGAGGCCAAGCCCACCGCGCCGGCTGAAATCGGTGCGGGGTTGTCCTTGATCTGGGTGTTAATGGTTTCGGTTTGCATGTGGGTTCCCTTCTGTGGTCCCTTTGGATTTTGGGCTGCCGGGGTAACTTGAATGGCCTCCGGCGCCTCGATGGGTATTAATTTGTATTACAAAGTAATATAAGTCAATGATCAATTTATAAGATGCTGATATTATTATGGAATAAGATGAATTCTGACGGTCGAGTCAACCCTGGAATTTCCCCGGTTTGTGTCCGCTGAAGACCCGGTCAGGACCGGCTATAGTCACGGCTCCGGAGGTCCGCCCGATGCCCTCGAAGCAAAAACCGCCCGCCAGGCCCGCAAAGACAGCGAAGGCGCCGGCGCAGCCCAAGCCCGAAGTGCTCGTCCTGCAGCACATCTCCTGCGAAAACCCAGGCACGATCAGCGATGCGCTTTCGCGCGCCCGGATCGGGGCGAAACTTGTAGCGACCTGGAAGGACGCCGTTCCGCAGTCGCCGCCGGACGGCATTGCCGGTGTCGTGATCATGGGCGGGCCGATGGGTGTCTATGAATCGGACAAGTTCAAATATCTGAAAGACGAGATGAAGCTGATCGAGTCGGCCGTGGCGCAGGACATTCCGGTGCTGGGCGTGTGCCTGGGGGCGCAGCTCATGGCGGGGGCGCTTGCAGGCGACGTGAAACCCGGACCGAAGAAGGAGATCGGCTGGTACCCGGTACAGCTCGATGCCGGCGGAACGGCCGATCCGATTTTCAGCAAGGTCCCCAAAAAGTTCATGGCCTTTCACTGGCACGGCGACCGGTTCGAGCTGCCCAAGGGCGCCGTGAGGCTGGCCCATTCGGCGCTGACTCCGAACCAGGCGTTCCGTTACGGCAAAAGCGCCTATGCGCTCCAGTTCCATCTGGAAGTGAACCGCAAGCAGGTCGGCATGATGGCGGAGGTGTTCGCCAGCGAGCTGAAAGCGGAGAAAATTGGCGCCGACTCGATTTCAGGGATCGCCGGGAAATATCTGCCTGAGATGGAGAAGGTCGGCCGGACCGTTTTTGACGACTGGGCGGCGCTGGTGAAGGACCGCTACCGCGCCCGCTGAGCCTCGCCCGTCATGGGCACAAACCGGACCGGGATGACCGGCCTGCGCTCGTAACTGGTTTCACCCGTACGGGTGACCACCACCAGTTCCTGCCATTCGTCCCCTTCGGGAGTGACCAGCTTGCCGCCGGTCTTGAGCTGTCCGAGGAGCGGCACGGGGATCTTCGGCGGTGCGGCCGTAATGATGATTGCATCGAACGGAGCGGCCTCGGGCCAGCCCGCGTAGCCGTCGCCCTGCCGGGAGTGAACGGCTGTATAGCCCATGCGGTCGAGGATGATTCTGGCCCGCTGGGCGAGTTCCGGGATGATCTCGATCGAATATACCTCGGCACCCATCTCGGCCAGCACGGCGGTCTGGTATCCGGAGCCGGTGCCGATCTCGAGAATCTTCCGGCCCGGCGCCGCCTCCGCCAGTTCCGACATGAGCGCGACGATATAGGGCTGGCTGATGGTCTGGTCCATGCCGATCGGGAGCGGATGGTCCGAGTAGGCGGCCGAGCGGTGCTTCTCGGGCACAAATTCATGGCGGGGCACCTTTTCGAGTGCCGCCAGCACGCGGGGGTCTTTCACGCCGCGGGATATGATCTGTTCCTCGATCATGCCTTTAAAATGGTGACGATCCGGCGGCGGGCAAGGGCGCCGGCAAATGTATCGGCGACGAAGGTATTAGCGGCGGTATCCGGCCCGGAAGGGGAGTTCGATCGCCTGCAGGAGCGAGAGCGGGGCGGGGTAGCCGGAAAGGCCGATTTCCATGCCGATCTGACCGTTTCCTGGCTCTTTCCGGTAGGTGCCACACAGCCGGTCCCACCACGGGACGGAAAACCCGAAATTGGAGTTCATCTCCAGATGATCCTTTGAATGGTGGATCCGGTGCATGTCCGGCGTTACGAGCAGGGCGCGGACCGGCCGTTCGAGCCAGTCAGGCCAGCGGAAGTTACCGTGATTGAAGACGGAGCAGCCGTTCAGGATCACTTCGAAAATAACCACAGCAATCGGCGACGCACCGATGATCCAGACGATCCCGGCCTTGATCGCCATCGACAGGATAATTTCCGCCGGGTGAAACCGGAGGCCCGTGGTCGCGTCGATGGCCGTGTCGGCGTGGTGGACCTTGTGGAGATTCCAGAGCGCAGGCACGGCGTGGAACAGGCGGTGCTGGAAGTAGATCGCGAGGTCGAGAATGACGAGCGATAGAACCACTTGTACGGACGGGGGCAGTTCCAGCCAGCGGAACAGCCCCGCGTGCAGGCCTTCCGCCGAGAGCGCCGCCGCGTAGGCGGTATACGAAGGAAGGGCCCGCAGGATCGCCGCGTTAAGCGCCGTGAGTCCCAGGTTCGTGAACCAGCGGTCCTTCACCGGCGCACTGCGACGGGGGGAGAGCCGTTCCGCGGCGACGACCGTTGCGAAAATCGCAAGGAACGAAACCAGACGGACGGTGACTTCGGCGGTCATTCCACAGGATGAACCGTCTCAGGCCATCTGGTCCAGATACTCCGCCAGCCCGTAGCCCACCTGATCGCCGATCCGGAACTCGGTCATGCCCTCGGTGATCCGGGTGACCTTGCCTTCGCGGCGGTTACGGAGCGGAAGCATGTGCATCACCTTGCCGTCCACGGTGAAGGGGCCCATGGTGCTCTCCACCTTCAGGCGGAATCCGGTGACGATCTTTTCGGGACCGTCTCTGTCCCAGGTCTCTTCTTCGGTGAAGTTCGTGACGGTGTATTCCTTGTCGCCCTTGAACATCTTGCCGTAGCGGCGGACCGAACCGTCCGGGTAGCAGAGCACGGTGATCATGCCGCCGAAATCGGGGGCGTAGTCCATCGTGTACCAGCGGTACCAGCGCGGGCCCTGCCAGTAGCGGGGACCCCACGAGTGGTCGCGCAGCCCGAGTCCGTCGAGGCTGATCGTCTTGCCGTCGAACGTGATCGTGCCCGTCACGGCGCAGTGCTGCTCGTAATGTTCCTTGTAGAAATCCATTTTCCTGGCCGCGGTTTCGGCCGGGTCGGAGCGGTGGATATGGCTCCACCCCTTCACATCCAGCTTCAGCTCGACCGGGATCCGCTCCGATTCGCTCAAGGCCTTCTTCGGGTCGACCATGTCGAGCGGTTTCAGGAGCCGGTGGAGCTTGCCGGAATAGGTGATCGTCTGGTGCTTCCACGGGACCGGCGTTTCGAACTTCATGCCGCCCGCGTTGTATTCGCGGTTCGTCGTGATGGCCGGGCGGTCGTACTTGAACAGGACGTGACCGTTCGGAAGATACACCGTGCAGGTCATCTCCGCGTAGCCTTCGTTCACCCGGTTGCCCAGGCGGAACCAGCCTCCGATCCGCTGCTTGCGGTCGTAGAAGTTGAAATACATCGACTCGTTGTAGTTGGACTCGGGCCCCGGTTCGTGGGTCCGGTCATCGTCAGGCTGGTAGCTCTCGGGTACGATCAGTGCCATGGAAAATTCCCCCTCGGTCAATCGAAAGTCATTCGCTGCAGGTCCGCATACGCCCGCCGCAGGCGGACACATATACTGACACGGGCGTCAGCGTAGACGGGGTAGGGGCCGGGGGGAAGGGGATGGACTGCAAAGGAACCGGGGCTGCCTCTGCCGCTCAGCCTGAGCGGAGCCGCCGGACCAAACGGCCCCGGTTTTTGGGATTCCCGGTCAGCCGGCGCCCGGTGTCGTGACTTCCTTGAACTTCTCGAGGAGCCGCTGGGCGCGCTCCAGGTATTTCTGGGCGCGGTCGTGGGTCGGATCGATGAGCAGCACCAGGTTCCAGCGGTCGATGGCCTTGTCGAGCTGCTCGTTGCGGTAAAAGCCGACGCCTTCGCGGAAAAGGTCTTCCGTGCTGCGGCCGATCTTGGCGATGGCGGTCTGGCGGCCCTTGATGGCTTCGGGGTTGTTGGGCTGCAGGTCCAGCACCTTGTTATAGCGTTCGAGCGCCTTGGCCGGGTCGCCCTTGTTCAAGAACATCGCCGCTTCGGTCATGCGGACCGTTGCGATCTGGTCGACGGAAACCTGCACCGGTTCGTCGGATGACGAGGTGGAGGCTCCGCCCTTGGCGGTCTTTCCGGAGCCCGCTTTCGCCACCTTCGAGGGCTTCACTTTCGCCGATTCGGCGAAAAGTTCCCTGATGCGGTCGCGGTAGTTGATCGCCTGCGGGTGCTCGGGCCACACGCTCAGCACGCGGTTGAAGACAGCGAGCGCCTTTGAATATTCGCGCTTCTTGTACAGGTCCACGCCCTGTTCCATATCCTTGGCGTATTGCGCGGACAGCCGTGATTCCACGTCGTTCAGCTTGTTGCCGATGTCGTCGCTGAAGGGGTCGAGCCGTTCGAGCTTGAGGAGCGTCGTGTGCGAGTCGGGGTAGCTTTTGGCCGCCATCTGGGTGTTGAGGACCGAGAAGAGGTTGGTCCGGCGGGAATCGAGCTCGGCGTTCAGCTTGGAGACGGGTTCCACGAGATCCTGGCGGCGCGGGTCGAACTTCATCGCTTCGCGGTAGAGCCGGATCGCTTCGGCCAGGCGGCCCTTCTGGGCGAGCCCGTCGGCGGTCGCGACGCGGGTTTTCACTTCGCGGGACAGCATGCCTTCGATCTTCTGAGTCTTGGCGGCGGAATCCTGGAGCTCCGGATGGTTCTGAAGCAGAACGATGGCGTCGTAGAGGCGGCCGTCGGCGACCAGAGCGTCAGGATCGGCGAGTGCCGGCTGAAGCTGCGTCTTCGGCACGCAGGCGGCGCCGAACGAGAGTGAAATCAGCACGAACAGGGCGAGGACGGGTTGCCGCCACGAACCTACGTGGTAGCCTTGGGCAAACGGGCTTGACGGGGTAACCGTGAAAAAACGGATTCTCATAGCAGAAGATTTCGAGACCCTTTCGAAGCTGATCCGGAATTCGCTCAGGTCGCTTGATGTGGATTTCCTGGAAGCGACCGATGGCAGCGAGGCTATCTCAATGGCCCGCTCGGCCAATCCCGATCTGATTATAATGGATGTAGGTATGCCCAAGGTCAACGGCTATGACGCCACGCGGGCCATCAAGAATGATCCCGAAACGAAACACATTCCGGTCCTGATTCTCACCGCCACCGGCGACGAGAAAGAGGCGACGAAAGCGGGCGCCGACGGCTATCTGGCAAAACCCTACAGCCCCGCGGACCTCAAAACCCGCGCCGCGCAACTGCTCGGGATCGGCTGACCGGAACCACGTTCGCTGCCAGGCGCTTACCAGGACTCCTTATTTAATCCATGAAGAAATTTATCACCGAACTGTCCCACTGTTTCACGGCCGGCGCCGTTGGCGCACTTATTAACAGCCTCGTCGTCTGGTTCTTCGGCTGGAAGGGGATCACCGCCTCGATGGGCGTCCACATGGCCCCGCCGCTGTCGGCCGGCTGGCTCTACCCCCGGATCGTCTGGGGCGGAATGTGGGGAATGCTGTTCCTCTTTCCGGTGGGCGGAGGGTCGGTGATCGTTAAAGGGCTGGTGATGAGCTTCGGGCCGACCATCGCCACGCTGCTCTACTTCTTCCCGTTTCAGCAGGGAAAAGGGTTCCTGGGGTTCGAACTGGGGACGCTCACGCCGGTGTTCGTGATCTTCTTCAACCTGGTCTGGGGGCTCGCGGCCGGAATCTGGCTGAAGACCGTGGGAGCAGGGGACAGGTAGACGGGCGGGGCTAAAGACCACCGCGGAAGCCGCTAAAGCCCCTTCACGCCCGCCTTCTTCAAAAATTCCAGCGCATAGGGGAACGGTCCGAACCCCGAATCGATATTGATGTGGCCGCCGTTGGGCACCACGTTCATCGGGCAGTCAAAGACGTTCTTAGCCAGCTTTTCCAGTTCGCCCAGTTCGATATACAGGTCGTCGTCGCCGCAGACCATCTGGCGGTGCTTCACCTGCGACCTCCACCGCTCCACCTTCTGCGGCGGCGGGAAGAACGTCTCGACGTCTTCGAAGAACATTTCCGGCGACGGCGGCGCCGCCAGCAGGACGGATTCGAACTTCCGGTCTGTCTCGTTTACCAGCCAGTCGGAGGCCCACACCCCCAGCGAATGGGTGAGAACGTGGACCGGCCCCGGATGGGGTTCGACGAGGTTGCGCAGTTCGCGTATCCAGACGTCTTTTTTCGGGTGAAACGGATCGGAGAGCTGCGGAAACTGCACGTTCACGCCGCACTTCTTCAGCTCCTCGTGGATCCACCATTGCCAGTGGCCCGGATTGGAGGCCTGCCAGCCGTAAATGATGACGACGAGGTCTTCAGCCATTCCGGAGCCACCGGGCGACGTCCGGTGCGTGGTACGTGATGATGAGGTCGGTCCCGGCGCGCTTCATGGCGGTGAGGTTCTCGATGACGACGGCCTTCTCGTCGATCCAGCCATTTTTCGCGGCGGCTTTCACCATCGAATATTCGCCCGACACATTGTAAGCGGCTACCGGCCGGTCGGAGATCTCGCGCACGCGCCGGATAATATCCAGATAGGCCAGCGCCGGTTTCACCATGATGATGTCGGCGCCTTCGTCGAGATCGAGCGAGGCCTCGACCAGCGCCTCGCGGCCGTTGCGCAAATCCATCTGGTAGCTGCGGCGGTCGCCGAACTGCGGCGCGCCGTCGGCGGCCTCGCGGAACGGCCCGTAGTAGGCCGACGCGTATTTCACCGAATACATCATGAGCGGGATGTGGCTGTGGCCGGCGCCGTCCAGAGCGGCCCGTAGCGACGCCACCGTGCCGTCCATCATACCGCTCGGGGCGATGACGTCCGCCCCGGCGTTGGCCTGCGAGACGGCGACTTTCTCCAGCTCCGTCAGCGTCCTGTCGTTGTCGACTACCGACAGCTTGTCCTTGGAGATCACGCCGCAGTGGCCCGACGACGTGTATTCGCAGAAGCAGGTGTCGGCGACGAGCAGCAGTTTGGTGCCGGATTTTTTGAGCGCTTCCAGCGCACGCTGGACGATGCCGTCGTGGGCGTGGGCGCCTGTGCCCAGTTCGTCTTTCGATTCGGGGATGCCGAACACCATCAGCCCTCTGACGCCCGCCTTTTCGATTTCGCGGGCGTAGTCCACCAGCACGTCCACGCTCATGCGGTGGACGCCGGGCATGGACGTAATTTCCTGCTTCACCCCTTTGCCGGGGGCGGCGAAAACGCCCTGGATCAGGTCGTTCATCGTGAGCGATGTTTCGGCCACCAGATCGCGCAGCACAGGCGACCGGCGCAGGCGTCTCGGGCGGACCAGGAGGCCGGGGTTATCGTTGTTTTCAGACATTCTGCTTTAATCGCCTTGCTTTGCCGCTACATAGGATTCGATGACCTTTACGGCATCCGGCAAATCGATAACCGCAGAATCCCAGACAATATCGTAATCGATGGTATCGTAATTGTGAGCGAGGAAGTCGCGAAATCCCGCCAGTTCTTTCCAGTTGGCGGGAATCTCCGCTTTTGTCGTATCGCTTACCCGCTTGGAGGCTTCGACGATGACTTCGAAGCGTCTGACCACGGCATCACGGATATTTTCATCCAGGTGGAACTGCTCCCTTGTCATGCTGGTCACATTCTTCCGGATACTGCGGGCGGATTCGAGAATATCCTCAAGATATCCGAGATCACGAAGAATAGACGATTTGAGCGCCACCGAGAATCGCCTTCTTGCGTAATGGATTTTTGCTCGCCTGAACGGCCTTTTTGGTGAGTATGTCCACCTTCCGGCGGAACAGGCTTTCCAGCTCTTCCTTCATGGTAACCATCGTTCCGATGGTTACGGTCGATCCCGGAATAAACTGGACGAGTACATCCACGTCGCTTGCGGGGCTGAAATCGTCGCGGAGTACCGAACCGAAAAGCGACAGCTCCGCCACTTTCCACCGGTGGCAGAAATCAGCGATCCGTTCTTTAGGAATTTCGATGTTCGGCGAACCAGTCACAGTGCAAAGGATACCGGATTTACCGGGTTTTGGGCAACTTCAGCCGAGTTTCTCGGCCAGCCGCAATGCCGCCCGTGTGGCGAGGGTCATGATCGTGACCTGGGAGTTCACGCTGATGGCGGAGGGCGCGGCGCCGCCGTCCACGACATAGAGGTTCGGCACGTCCCAGCTCTGGTGGTCCAGATCCAGTACCGAATCCTTGCGGCTCGGGCCCATGCGGGTCGTCCCCAGGGGGTGGAAACCCACCGGGGTCCACTGCCAGGGCTTGATGTCGGCTTTCCGCAGCTTGTCGAAATCCTTGTCGGTCCTGATGATGTCGTGGCCGGGAAGCATCGGATAGATCTCTTTGGCGCCGGCCGCCTGGAACACCTCGACCGTCCGGATCAGGCCGGTCTTGAGGTCGCGCAGGTCTTTTTCCAGAAGGTTCTTGTACCAGATCCGCCGCCCGCCCGGCAGTCTCACGAGCCGCCCGTTGCTGCTGTCGGTGATGAGATAGCCGAACCCGGCGACCCGGTCGGCCGCCTCCATCACTTCCATCAGTTTGCGGCCGATGAACGGGAACATCATGGGGGTCATGTCGAGCGGCGCCCCGGCGCCGTTCATCAGGATGCCGTCCTTGTGCCACTGGTCGCAGGTGTAGCCGGACGGAATCGACGAGTAAGCGCGGATCTCCTCGTCGAAGAGCGCCGACGCGTTGCCCGACGGATGCACCGAAAGATTGCGACCGAGCCAGCCGGAACTGTTGCAGATCCCCTGATCGGCGAGCAGCACCGGGGTGAGCATCGTCCCGCAGGCGAGCGCCGTGACGCGCGAGCGGAACTTCTTCACCCTGCCGTCGCGGGTGACGGCCTCGATCCCCACGGCCTTGCCGTTCTCGATCCGCACCCGTTTGGCGGCAAGGCCGGTATAGAGGACCGCGCCGCATTTAAGCGCCGGAGGAATATACGAAATATTGGTGGAGCGGCGCGCCTCGGTCGGGCAGCCGAAGTCGCACACGCCGGAACCGTCGCAACCGGGGGCGTTGCGCCTGATGACCCTGTGCGACCAGCCGAGCTTGTCGCAGCCGCGCGCGATGACCCTCGGAATGCCGCCCAGGTATTTGGGGTCGGGGTCCTCCACCTGGAGTTCCCGCTCCACCCGTTCGAAATAGGGGCGCATCGTCTCGGGCTCGAACCCCTTGAGGCCGAACTCGTGGACCCATTTGTCGAGAATCCAGTCCGGCGTCCGGAAGCAGGTGCCGGTGTTGATCGCGGTGGAGCCGCCCACGAGACGGCCCATGGGCACGGCGATAAACGCGTTGCCAACGGTCCCGGTGACTCCGGCGCCCCGGTGGTGCTTGCGGTGCATCTCGAGCGAACGGCCGGTGAAGGCGTCGCGGTCCCGCCATTCGCCTTCTTCGATGAAGGCGACGGCATAACCCTTCTCGGCCAGCTCCTTGCCGAACACGGCCCCGCCGGCGCCCGTGCCGACGACGACGATGTCGCACTCGATCTCTTCACCTTCGGAGATCGAATCGCCCGCCATCACCTGCTGGCGCCACCGCTCGGGCGGCTCGGGCTTGCCGTGAAATTCATAGACGCACCCCATGGCGGTGTAGACCTCGGGGTCGTCGAAGTGGGTCGCCTTGAAGGGGGACGTCAGGCCCATGAACAACGCCCGGCCGGCGACACCGGCGGAACTCCAGCCGGTGAGCAGCTCTTCGCGCTCTTCACGGGACAGGTCGGCGAACCCGACGCCTTTGCGGGCGCGGGTAAAGAGGTCGAGCGTCTGGAGCAGCCGCGCGAAACCGGCCGCCAGCCCGCCGTGGGAGAGATAGTTCTCCACCCGTTCGGCGGAACGTTCCGTCACACCCGGAAAGATCCGTCCGTCCGGAATAATCGCCTGTCCGAGGGCGAGCAGCTGGCGGCGTTGTTCAGGGGTGAAAGGCATAGTCTTCTATATATCCGCGCTCGACCGCTTCCCGTCAGCCGGCGGTCAGCCTGCAGTCGGGTGGTGTTCCCGGATCCATTCGAGAAGGTACCGGTTGACGTCTTCCGGTTTCTCCTGCTGGAGGAAATGCCCGGCGCCCTGCACACGTACGACCCGCAGGCCGTTGGGGAAATCTTCAGGCTGCATGACGATGTCGTAGAGCCGCGTATCCATGCAGCCGTCGGTCGCACCCGTCAGCGCGAGCGTCGGCACGGTGACTTTGGAGTTCGTGAGCTTGCGGGTGTCTTTGGAGGCCTGCGAAATCGGATCGAAGAACGCCCGGTAGTAGCCCAGCGCCGCCTTCTTGACGCCCGGTTGCGCGAAGGTTTTCTTCAGCGCGGCCATCTCCTCGGGCGGCCAGTTCCAGCCGGGCGACCAGTCGCGCCACAGCTTCTCGATAAACGCCCAGTCGCCGCGTTCGACGACGGCGTCGGCGACGAACCGGAGCTGGAAGAACATCATGTACCAGGAGTTGCGCATCTGGCCGGGCAGTTCGCGGATGCCGCGCGGCATCCGCCGCAGGTGCGGAACGGCCAGCGTCGAGAGCGAATGGAAGCGTCTTGGCGCCAGCGTCCCGGCCGCATAGGTGGTGATCGCGCCCCAGTCGTGACCGACCAGGTGGCAGCGGTCGGCTTTCAGGCAATCCATCCAGCCGATCACGTCTTCGGCAAACCGGACGACGTGGTAGTCACCGTCGGCGGGCTGCGACGACGGCTCGTAACCCCGCATAAGCGGGGCTACGGCCCGGTAACCGGCGTCCGCAAGCGCCTGAAGCTGGTGATGCCAGGTCCGGTTGTGGTCCGGAAAGCCGTGGAGCAGCAGCACCAGCGGTCCCTTGCCCGCCTCCAGCGCCGAGAAGGTGAGTCCGTTGGCCGTGAGCTTGATGGGGCGGAAGTCGTCCATTGCCGGTGTTTTAACACCGTTGGGGGTGGCGGCCAACCTTCGGTCACGCACTTGCCGCTTTTCATTGTTATCCGGTAAGAACTGACCTGCCTGTCACTGCGGCCGTCACTACCCGGCTGATTCGGATGGAGATTGTGGCTGGCGGTGAACCATGTTCAGCCCGGAGGGATGACAAATGAGCGACCTGAAATACGAAGAGCTGGCGACTTCGTCGAACGCGGAACTGGAGAAGATCTTCCGGGCCGGGCAGCTGCCCGCGCCGGAACTGTTCGCCGGGTACGAGTTCCGCGGGTTCAACACGCCGTTTTTCGCGAAATACCTCGGCATCCAGCAGTTCATCAAGGGAATGTTCAGGAACGCCAGGGGCGAGGTCGAAGGGTATAACGTCTCCGTCAAGCAGGTGGGCCTCAAGGGCCCCTGGGACTACAAGGGGGCGGAACCCAAGCGGTTCGGCTTCTACGACGTCTATCCGGTGAAGGCGTCCGAGAGCGACAACTACTACCCGAACGCCACGATCCTGAACTACGGCAGCAACGCCCGGAACGGCCTGTTCGACCCGTGGATGCTGCGCGACTACATGGTCCAGCCCTACGCCTCGAACCCGGACGTGTTCATTGGCAAGGCGTATCTGCGGTTCGGCCCGGTCTGCGTGCCGAGCAACTTCTTTATTCTCGAACGGTACCGGAAAACGGACTGGAAGCTCGACTGAAATCGGGCTTCGCTGTTCACCGGCGATTCTGACGGCCGTATAACGGCCGGTTCCCCCGACTATCTTTATTACAGGAGTGATTTATGGAGTTCAGTGTTCCCCAGCGCGCCCGCGAGCTCGCCGACAAGGTCAAGAAGTTCGTCGACGACGTCGTGATCCCCTACGAAATGCGGGAGGATTCCGACCATCTGCCCGACGACGTGATCGCCGAGATGCGCGGCAAGGCGAAGGCGGCGGGCATTTACACGCCGCATCTGCCCAAAGAGCTGGGAGGGCACGGGCTCTCGCATGTCGAGACGGCGTTCGTGTTCATGGCAGCGGGCCGCTCGCTGATCGGCCCGGTGGCCTTGAACTGCGCCGCCCCGGACGAAGGGAACATGCACCTGCTGCACAAGGCGGCCAACGCCGAGCAGACGGCGCAGTACCTGAAGCCGCTGGTGGACGGAAAGTTCCGCTCCTGCTTCGGCATGACGGAGCCGGCCCAGGGCGTGGGCGCCGACGCCAGCATGGTGAAGTCCACCGCCGTCCGTAACGGCGACGACTGGGTGCTGAACGGCCACAAGTGGTTCACGACCGGCGCCATGGGCGCCGGGTTCTGTATATTCGCGGGTGTGACCAATCCGAACGTGAAGGCGCACGAAGGCGTCTCGCTCTTTCTGGTCCCGATGAACACGCCCGGTTTCACCGTGAAGCGCATGGTCCCGGTGCTGGGCACGCACGGCCCGGGCGGCCACTGCGAAATGGTCATCCAGAACGTCCGGGTGCCGCAGTCGGCGATGCTCGGCAAAGAGGGCGAAGGGTTCAAGCTGATGCAGATCCGCCTCGGGCCGGCGCGCCTCACGCACTGCATGCGCTGGATCGGTGCCGCCGAACGCGCGCTGGAGCTGATGGCCTTCCGGGCCACGCAGCGCGAGGCGTTCAAGGTGAAACTGTCCGATCACCAGCACACGCAGTGGTCGGTGGCCGATTCGGTGCTGGACCTCCACGCCGCCAAGCTCGTGACCCTTCAGGCCGCGTGGCTGCTCGATCAGGGCGACGAAGCCCGCGAGGAGACCTCGATGGCGAAGCTCTACGCCTCGGAAGCGGTGAACCGGGTGTTCGACCGTGCCGTGCAGGTGATGGGCGGGCTGGGCTACTCGGGCGACACGCCGGTGGAACGGTTTTTCCGCGAAGGCCGTGCGTTCAGGATCTACGACGGACCGTCGGAAGTGCACCGGATGGTGATCGCGCGCAACTACTTCAAGAAGCTCGCCAAGAATCCGCCGAAGGTGGACTGGGTCAGTTTCTAGGGGGACCCGGTCGGGTTCTAACGCATCTTCTCAAACAGCCCGACTTTCAGATAATCGGCGCCGGGGAAATCCTCCGGCGCCGGTATTCTTTCGACCAGCCGGAACGAAGTGAGCGCCTGTCTGAACGCGGCCCAGGTCCAGCCGCCGTGATTGGAGGCGGCGATGAGCTGCCCGTCTTTGGCAAGCACCTTCTGGAACAGCGGGACCATCTTGAGATAACCGTCCCGCACGGTGAACCGGTCCGACTTGTTCGTGGAGTAAGACGGCGGATCGGCGACGATCACGTCGAACAGTTCGTTCCGCCTCGCGGCGTATTCCAGGTAATCGATGGCGTCACGCTGTTTCTGGATGAGCAGGTCCTGGGCGCCGGACAGCGCGGCGTTGTCCTTCGACCAGTCCAGCCAGCGGCCGCCCGTGTCCACTTCCGTGACGCTCTCGGCACCCGCCGCGGCGGCGACGGACGAGAACGCCCCGGTATACGAAAAGAGGTTCAGGACCTTCGGGGCTTTCCCGGATTCGGCCCGGCGGCGGACGAGGGCGCCGAGCACTTTCCGGCCGTCCCGCATATCCAGAAACAGCCCGGTCGAAAACCCGGCATGCATCGAGACCAGCAGCGGCACGCCGTTCTCGTGAATCTGGAACCGGTCGGCCGGGGGCTCGCCGAATAATGTCCTGGCGCCGGACGCCTTGTCTGCCTCGTCAGGCGGGAGGTGCGACAGGTTATCGGGGCGCAGCTTCCAGACGGCGCTGGAGACCTCGATCCCGAGGACCGCCTTCAGCCCCTGGGCGGCCTGTTCGCACCAGTAGCGGGCGGCGCCTTCGGGGTTCTTCTCCGTTTTGGGATAAACCGTCGCGAGCAGATGCCCCGCGTAGCAGTCGAGCGTGATCTCCGGGTGGAGTTCGTAGTGCGACACGCGGAACGCGTCGGTGCGCCCGGCCAGCAGCCTGCGGCGGGCGAGCGTATCATGGACGGCTTTGTCGGATTTCGCGGGCACCGCGGGAGATTAACTCACACCACCGTGACTTCCACCACGGGGCCCAGCGACAACCTGCAGTTAAGCGGTGCCGCCTGTTCGTACGGTTCACCGTCGATCACGGTGAATCCGCACTTCTCGATGGTGACTTCGGTCGGCCCGAACTGCTGGAGCTTCACCTCGTCGTTCCAGCCGCGCAGCCGCCCCTTGCCCCAGAACACGAGCGGCAGCGAGGCCGCCGTCTTGTTCAGGTTCTTCGTCCAGTAGGTCATGAATCCCATGTGGCTGGCGGTGACCGGGGCGTGCTCGAACAGCTGGAAGCCCAGGATGAGCCGCTGGATGGTCGAGGCGACGCAGAAGGTCTGGCCGGTGACGGGCTGTTCGACGCCGCCGATTTTATAGACGGCATCGAGCGGCCAGTACCAGTTCCGGTAGGATTCGTCGGGGTTGCTGACCGCTTCCTGGACGAACTTGAGGATCATCGAGACGGTTTCGACCGGGCCGCCGTCGGTCTCAAGATACTTCTTCACGAATTTGGCGATGAACCCGTCGGTGAAGGTGAAGCAGTAGAGCGGCGCACGGGCCTCGAATTCGACCTTGATGAGGCTGCGCGTGGCGCGTTTCATTGGCCGGTTCTTCCGGAGCGCCTTTCCCCACCGGGCGAGTATATCTTCCGGCGAGCCGGTCATCTCCACGTCGTTGTAGAGCATGTTCATGCCGCCGTCGCCCAGCACAAGCAGCGGCGGAATCCGCTTGTCACGGCCGTGCAGTTCCAGCCACCGGCCGAACAGGTAGTGGATGGCTCCGTCCCCGCCCGAGACGGCCAGTTCGGTCACGCCCTCGTCGATGAATTCGCGGATGACGTTGTCGATTTCGCTGACGTCGCGGGTGGTGCGGATGATGCAGAGGTCGTCGCCGAGAATCTTGCGCGCGCGGCGTTCCAGCCCCGGACGCTTGCGGTTGCCGCGGGCGTTGGGGTTGATCAGCAGGCCGGCTCTGGGCTTGTCTGCGGGCACGTCGTTTGTGGGGTTCTTTCCGGCGGGACCGGAGAATCAGGCGCCCTTGGCCTTGGCCTTCGATTTGGGCTTCGCCTCGGCCTCGGTCTCCTCGACTTCATCGGGCGGCGCGGCCCAGTAGAGGATGCGGCCGCAGTAGTCGCAGGTCTGCAGTTCCTGCTTCTTCAGCACCTGGTTCACGCGCTGCATCTGCACGGTCATGTTGCAGCCGGTGCAGCGGGCGGACTTCTTGGCGCCCGGGGCGTATTCGACCGGAACGATACCGCGGCCCTTCACAGTGCGGACGCGTTCGTAGATGCGGTACCAGCGGTCGTCGACCTTCTTGATCAGTTCGTTGCGGGCCGCGAACATGGAGTCGAGCTGTTTCTTCGCTTCTTCGGCGGCCTTGTTGATCGCCTCGATCTGCGGGGTCAGCTGTTCGCGGGCCGTGTTCATGGCCGCTTCGAGCTTCTCGAGGTCGGAAGTCTGGATGCCGATATCGACTTCGAGCTTCTTGATCTCGTCGCTGACGGTGTCGATCATCCGCTTGGAGTTGTCGAGTTCCTTCATCACGGCCTGCTGCTCGCGCTCGGTCTTGATGGCAAGCTGCTTGGCCTCGATGCGCTTCAGGTTGTCGCGTTCGGCATGGAGAAACTGTATCTTCTGCTCGCGGTTCTTCTGGAGGGAATCCTTGCGGCGGCGCAGCGTGTCGGCGCCCTGGCCGTGGGTGCGGATCTGGGTCTCGAACTCATCGAGTTTCCTGGGGCTTTCCTTGAGGGTTTTCTCCAGGCCCACGATCTCGTCGTCGAAGCGGGCCAGGTTGAGAAGATTCTTTATCAGTTCCGTAGAAATGGCTGCCTCGCTCGTGGCCTGCCGGAACGGGTCCGGGGTGGCCGCCGGGGGTGGGATTCTTTAGAAAATACCCCGGTTTGCGGGGGTTCCTTAAGGGTTCCGCCCCCCTCCTGTCAAGGCCGGTTTCGGACTTGACCCGGAAGGGCCGACCGGTGAACTACTGGAGGTTCCCCGGTGCCCCTTTGCAACGGGTCCCGGCAGCGCATAGGAACCGTCCCTGAAACGGGAAACCTGAATTTTAATGAGCAGTTACGACGTCATTGTAGTGGGAGCCGGGCATGCCGGTATCGAAGCGGCTCTGGCTCCGGCCCGGATGGGGTTGCGCGTTCTCGTCGTGACGTCGCGTGCCGACCGGATCGGTCTCATGAGCTGCAACCCGGCGATCGGAGGTCTCGGCAAGGGAAATCTTGTCAAGGAGATCGACGCGCTGGGCGGCGAAATGGCGAAGGCCACCGACGCTGCCGGTATCCAGTTCCGCACCCTGAACCTCTCGAAGGGCCCGGCGGTCTGGGGTTCCCGCACCCAGTGCTGCCGCAAGCTGTACAACGCCGAGATGACCAGGCGGCTCACTACCGAACCGGGCGTCACGGTTCACGAAGGGATGGTCCGGCGGATCCTTACCGACGGCGGGCGGGCGGGCGGAATCGAAACTGAAGCGGGCGATCGGTTCAGTTCGCGGGCCGTGATCATCACGACCGGGACTTTTCTGAACGGTCTCATGCATACCGGGCGCCACCAGACCGACGGCGGCCGCGTGGGCGACACGGCCTGCCGGACGCTGTCCGATTCGCTGCGCGACCTGGGCCTCCCGGTCGGGCGCCTCAAGACCGGCACCTGCCCCAGACTCGATACCCGCACCATCGACTACTCGGTTCTGGAACGCCAGGACGGCGACACGCCGCCGATGCCGTTCTCGTACGAAACGGAACGGATCGACCGCGAACAGCTCCCCTGTTACGTGACCTACACGAACAGGGAGACGCACGACTCCATCCTCGCAGGTCTCGACGAATCGCCGCTCTTTACCGGCGTGATCAAGGGCGTGGGGCCCCGCTACTGCCCGTCGATCGAGGACAAGGTGGTGCGGTTCAGGGACAAGGACCGCCACCAGATCTTCCTGGAGCCGGACGGTCTGGACACGATCGAGATTTATCCCAACGGCCTCTCCACGTCGCTGCCCGCCGAGACGCAGCTGAAGTTCCTGCGGACGATCCCGGGCCTCGAAAAGGTCGAGGTCGTCCGGTGGGGCTACGCGGTCGAATACGACTACGTGCCGCCCACGGAACTGAAATCCACCTACGAGGTGAAGAAGGTCCCGGGCCTGTTCCACGCCGGGCAGATCAACGGCACGTCGGGTTATGAGGAAGCGGGCGGGCAGGGGATCATGGCCGGTATCAACGCCGGGCTGTACGTCAAAGGCGAACCGCCGCTGGTGCTCCGCCGCGACGAGGCGTATCTGGGCGTCATGGCGGACGACCTTGTCACCAAGGGCGTCGACGAGCCCTACCGGATGTTCACGTCGCGGGCCGAATACCGGCTGCTGCTGCGCGAAGACAACGCCGAGCTGCGCCTCACCGAAACAGGCCGCAGCGTGGGCACGGTGCATGACTCGCAGTACAACCGGTTTCTGCGCAAGCGCGGCGCGATGGAGCGCGAAGCGGAGCGGCTGCGTTCCACGACGGTCACGCCGAGCGAGAAGATCCGGCAGAAGTTCCTTGAGCTGGGGGCGGCCGAAATCCGCAAGCCTCAGTCCCTGTGGGACATCCTGCGGCGCGACGAGTTCAACTACCGGCGGGCGACCTCGCTCGTGGAGGATTTCGAGGACGCGCTGGGCACGCTGTCGGAGAGGGACCGCCGCTGGGTGGAGATCGAGCTGGAAGTGGAAGCCACCTACTGCGGCTACCTGAAACTGCAGGAAGAGCAGATCGAGAAGTCCCGCCGCTACGAGGATTCCGAGATCCCGGCGACCGTCGACTACGGCGCCGTCCGCGGGCTTTCGACGGAAGTCCGCCAGAAACTGGAAAAGATCCGCCCGCGTTCGCTCGGCCAGGCAAGCCGCATCTCGGGCGTCACCCCGGCGGCGATCAGCGTGCTCATGGTTCACCTGCACCAGCAGGGGGCGCTCCGCTGAACGCGCCGGCGGATGGGTCCGCAGATGCGTCCGGCCGGAAACGAATCCGCCGCCCGGCGCTGATTGCCGCTGCCGCCGTGGCCGCGCTGGCTGCCTTCGAACTTCTCGCCGGAATCGGAATCGCTCCGCTGCCCGGACAGCCGATCCTCGAACCCGCACCGGGCGAGAAATATCTCTACCGGCTCAGGCCCGGACTGGACACGGTGTTCTCGGGCTACTCGGCACCGGCCAGACCGGTGCGCCTCCTGACCGATTCCCGCGGCTTCCGCGTCAGCCCGAGCGACGTGGATACGGCGTCGCCCTACGAGATGTATGTGTTCGGCGACGAGTTCGTGACCGGTGAGGGGCTTGAAGCGGACGAGACGTTCGAGGTGGAGTTCGAGCGGGTCTACCGCAACCGCTACAAGGAACCGTACCGGGTCCATAATGCCGGAGTGCCCGGATACAACCTGCGGCTGTCTCTGGAGCGGGTGCTCGCGCAGCTCAGGACCGGAAAACCCTTCGACTGGGTGCTGGTGATCCGGGACGACGATCTCGGCCCGGCGCCGGCCCCTCTGGAACGCTCCGCCTGGAGTTCGCCGATCGGGTCGAGGCTGTTCCACCGGCTGGGGCGGATGGCCACGTCGTATGCGGGCCGCAGCAGTGAAGGCTATGAAACACTGGATTCCCTGGCTCCGCTGTTTTCAGAGCTTCGCAAGCTGGCGCGTTCGGGAGGCAGCCTGCATCCGTGTGTGATCTCCGTCGTCACCGATTCGGAACTGCATCTCCGTGTGGCCAACGCGCTGGTTGGTGCCGCTAGATGCCAGCGGCAGGATGTGCTGAAGCAGCTGGACACGGATCTGGCCCGCATGTTCCAGCCGGGGACCGGCCTGCTGGCGAAGGACGGGGCCAACGACTTCGCGATGTCGGTGCTGATGGGCCTGAGCGCGTCGTTCCAGTACCGGCCGGCCCAGATCACGGTGGACGGCGCACCGGTCGCCGGTTCATCCGCCGCAGACCCTGCGTCTGTGGATAACCCGCCTCCCGAATCTCCAAAAAAATAGCCCTGACCGCTTGCGGCGCTACCGGCCGCTTCGTAGCATCCCTGCACCTGATTCCGTTTTCGAAGGGGAGAGCCTGACGTGAAATTTTTCGTGGACACCGCCGACATCGCCGAGATCAAGGACGCCAACGACTTCGGCGTGCTGGACGGAGTGACGACGAACCCGTCGCTGATCGCCAAGACGGGCCGCAAGTTCCTGGACGTGATCCACGACATCGTGAAGATCGTGGACGGCCCGATCTCGGCGGAAGTCACCGCGGTGGACAAGGACGGGATTCTCAAGGAAGGCCGCGAACTGGCGAAGATCCACAAGAACATCGTCGTGAAGGTCCCGCTGATCGAGGACGGCATCAAGACGACGAAAATCTTCACCGCCGAGGGCATCAAGACCAACGTCACGCTCTGCTTCTCGCCGACGCAGGCGCTGCTCGCCGCGAAAGTCGGCGCGACCTATATCAGCCCGTTCATCGGCCGTCTGGACGACGTGTCGCAGGACGGCATGGAGCTGATCGGCCAGATCCGGGCGATCTACGACAACTACGGGTTCGAGACGCAGATCCTGGCCGCGTCGATCCGTCACCCCATTCATGTGGTGCAGTCGGCCATGGCCGGGGCGGACGTCGCCACCTGCCCGCTGAAGGTGATCAAGCAGCTCATCAAGCACCCGCTCACCGATGCGGGCCTCAAGCAGTTCCTGGAAGACGCCAAGAAAACCCCGAAGTGACACTCGCCCCGGCGCTGACGCGCCACCCCTCTCTGTCACGCAGAGAGGGGAACTTGCAGCTATTGCAGATTACTTAAGGCCCACCCTCTCTACATGGTAGAGAGGGTCGCTCCGCCGGAGCGGGGTGATTCTACTTCAAAGCCCTGAGCAGACGGCCGAACTTCTGTTCGCCGTAGGTTTTGACGAACTGGCCGCGTTCGAACGCGATCTTGCCGCCGATCACTACATTCCTGACAACGCCTTCGGACCGTTTCACCATCCGCATGGCGCCGCCCAGTTTGGGGTCGTTGAACTCGACCGCCTCGGATTTCCATGACTTCAGCTTTGCCGGATCGATCACCACCGCGTCGGCGGCCGAGCCCGTCACGAGCGAACCGGTATCTATGCCCATCCAGTCGGCGGTCTCTTTGGTGAGTTTGCGGACGGCGGTCTCGACCGGCAGGATTTCCGGCAGCTCCAGCGCCTGCTGAAGCGTGCGGAGCGCGCCGTCCTGGAACGCCATGTTCCGGTTGTGGGCGCCCGAATCGTTGAAGCCCGGGATCGTGTCCGGGTGGGCGAGCAGCTTCGCGCGGATCTCGTCCCGGTCGTTCGAGACCACCGTCTTCCAGCGGAACGCGCTGTCGTGCTCGGCGATGAGGTCGAGGAAACATTCGAGCGCGCCCTGGCGGCGGTCTTTTGCAATGTCAGCGACCGACTTCCCTTTGTGTTTCGGATCGGGCGACGACACCACGTACATCTCGGCGAAGTTGCGGTGAAACACCTTCTGTCTGCTGTCGTTCCACTCATGGGTGAACTGCTGGCGGAACTGGTGGCTGTGGAGCAGCGCCCGGCGGCCCTCAGGGGACGCGCTGATCAGTTCCACCCCGGCCGGGAACTCCTCGAACAGCGGCGTGTTCACGCCGTCGCAGTAGTTGGTGAACGGGTCCGCGAGCGCCTGCCACTTGAAGTCGGCGTTCAGCAGTGTGTTCGCGGTGCGGGCCATCGTGGTGGCCAGCTTCCAGATGTTGCGGTTGGTTTTGACGTCCATGGCGGCGATCATCGTCGCCTTGAGCGGCCGGCGGCCGATCCCTATCGACATCCGGATAATATCGACGACGGTCTTCTTCATGAGCGCGTTGGGAGTCGCCTGGAGGATGCGCCCGGCCTTGCGGACCACTTCGGCCAGCGCGCGGTATTCGCTCACGTCCGCCTGCTGCGACGGAACCGAAATCCCCCGGTAGGCGTCGCCGTCCATGCGGTGCCACGGGAGCATGTCCACCGAGAGGCCCAGGTATCCGGCCTCCATCGCTTCAGCGACGATCTTCTTCATGCGGGTGATTTCGTCGCGGCTCGCCTTGGGCACTTTCAGGCTCCGGTCGAGCCCCATGGCGGCGATCCTGACGTTCGAATGTCCAAGGAACGTCGCCACGTTGGGCCCGAGCGGCAGCTTGTCCAGGTGGTCGTAATACTCGCCGACCGATTTCCAGGTGACCCGGCCGGTCATCCATTTCGACATGAGGTCACGGGGCAGGCTCTCGACGCGGCAGAAGAGGTCCAGGATTTCCGCCTCCGAGCCCAGCGCCGCCGACAGCGAGCAGTTGCCGAAGATCATCGTCGTGACGCCGTGGCGCACCGACTCTTCGAGTCCCGGCAGGGCTTCCACTTCAGCGTCATAGTGCGTGTGGACGTCGATAAAACCCGGCGTCACCCAGCAGCCCGACGCGTCGATCTCGGTCGTCCCCTTGATGGCGAGCTTTTGGCCGGTCTCGGCCACCCGGCCGGCCTTGAAGGCGATATCCGCCACCCGGCCCGGTGCTCCGGTGCCGTCGAAAAGGGTTCCGTTACGGATGACGAGATCGGCTGACATGGCTGGCTCCAGTTGAGTTGATCGACCGGAAAGATGGCTCCCGCATAGAGCCGGAGCAAGAGGCGGGACGGGTGCCCTAGCGGAGCCGCAGGTAGTCGTCGACGCTGAATCCAGCATCTTTGAGGATACGGACAGCGAGGCCCCGGCCGAGGTCAGTTCCGAAGTGCATGGGAATTGTCAGCTGAATTCCACTATCTGGATGAATCAACACGAGATGGCTTCCCGCCTGACGGTCCTCGCGAAATCCCTGGGATTTTAGAAACCGTAGAAGTTCTTTCGCGGTTATCTGCGGCATTCGACTCACAGTGGAGTCTCCTAATCAGCCCCTATAACCATTCTGACGGAAGCGGGCTTTGCGGGTTGCAGATAGGATGGGGATAACCTGTCCAGAAGAAGTTATTTCTGTGAAATCATTAAAATGGAGTGATAGGCGTGGGGAGATACTCAAATAGGTGATATTACTGAAATATCTTCTATTTGGATGCTCGGCTGAGTCGCTGGAATCTGTTCCCCGCGAGCCGTCAGCGCTTCCAAATGGAGCTTAATCGCTGTGCCAATGTGTGTCCTTGCCTCTTCCACCGTTTTCCCGTTGCTGAAGCAGCCGGGCAGTGCGGGCACGTAGGCGTAGTAGCCTTCGTCTTCGGGCTCTTTCTCGATGACGATCTTGAAGGTCAGGGTTTTCACGGTTCCCAGTATATCAGAGTTCGGCCCGATGCGAAATCACCCTTCCACCGTCTCGTGAAACTTCGTGATATCGAGCTGGGTGCGGCCGTCGGGCAGCGTCGTGATGATGTCCGCAAAGCTCCGGCCCCAGAGGAATTCGTCGTCGGAATACTCGTGGAAGGCATGGATCGTCTGGGAGAAGGTTTCGTCGATTCCCGTCAGGCTCACGTTCATGCTGGCGTCTTTCGCCTTCAGCGTCTCGGCCGTTTCGCCCCAGAGGGGGCTCGTCTCGTCGATGGTGTGAATGATCGTCCAGCCGAGCTGGAACAGCGGCGACGAACTGCGCCTGAGTTTCAGGTCGTGCATATGGCGGAAGGTTCCGCCCTCGGCGAGCGTGTCGAGTTTCGAGATGACGACGCTCACGCCGGCCTCGACGATGTCGTTGCCGCGGATGTTCATGATCCGGAAGATCAGGCTCGGCACCCCGTCGTGCGTCGTGATGACCACGCACCGGCTGAACAGCACCCGCGACGTGGGGCGGGAGAACTTGGAAAAGAGGATGCCGGTTAACACGGCGATCGTGATGAGTCCGGTGATGGTTTCAATGGCGACAATCGTCCGTCCGGCGGTGGTGGCGGGATACATGTCGCCAAAGCCGATGGTCGAGAAGGTCTCGATGCTGAAGAAGAAGGCGTCGGCGAACGAGCCGCTGCCGGCATTGCGGATGCAGTCGCCGCAGGCGAGATACGCGCCGGTGAACAGCAGGTTGAGCGCGAGATAAACGGCGACGAACACGGTGAGCAGCACCCGGAACGGTGTGCGGAACAGATAGGCATACAGGTCGTTGAGCGGAGATTTGGGGAACCCGATCTTCACCAGCTCGGAGCGCCAGTCCGTATGTTTGTCGGGGTTCGGCATCGTCGTTCAGTCGGTATTCGTCACGCTGAAATAGCGGGCTTCCGGGTGATGGCACACGAACGCCGCCGTGGAGGCCTCGGGGATGATCTGGAAGCCCTCTGTCAGTACGGTACCGATGGCCTTCTCGGCGCCGAGCAGGTCGAACAGGAATTTCTGCTGCGAGAGATCCGGACAGGCGGGGTAGCCGAACGAGTAGCGCTGGCCGCCCGCGATCCCGAGGTCCTTCCGGATTTTCTGGTGGATGTATTCCGCCATCGCTTCGGCCGTCTGCACGCCGAGGCCGTGGAGGTACAGGCTGCCCGTGTAGTCGCCCCTGGCGTCCAGCGCCTTGCACACTTCGCTCACCCGGTCGCCGACGGTGACCACGTCCAGCGCCAGCACGTCTTTCACGCCGCGCTCTTTCGGTGAGAGGAAATCGGACAGGCAGAGGTATTCACGGTCCGGCTGCCGGGGGAAGCTGAACCGGCCCAGCTCCCTGTCGGGGTTCTTCGGATCGAACACGACGACCGAATTGCCGTCCGCCCAGGCGGGGAAATATCCGTACACCGAGCGGGGCTGGAGGGTTTTGTCCCTGATCACCTGCGCCTGAAGGTCTGCGAGCAGCGGCTCGAAAGTTTCTTTCAGATCCTTCTCGTACTCTTCCTGCGACCGCTTGCGCTTGAGCACCCCCCACGAGTGGCCGAACAGCGCCTTCCTGTCGATGAGCGGGAACACCTCTTTCAGGTCCACGTCGGCCAGCACCTTCGGCCCCCAGAACGGCGGCTTCGGCACCGGCGCGTCGCGGCGGACGGCGCTCTTTCCGGCGGGGGCGCTCGCCAGCGCCGCCTTCTGCTTCTCCTGTTTCTTCAGCGACGCGAAGTAGCGTTCCTGGTTGTCGCGGAGGTTGTCGGCGACATAGGCGGCCTTGGTCTTCTTGTCGGCGACCGCGTTCAGGTGATGGAGCCCTTCGAAGGCATCCTTCGAATAGAAGACGCCGTTCCGGTAGGGGCTTTCTCCGTCGGTGATCGAGATCCGCGAGACGTATTCCCGGTTGATGGCGGCCCCGCCCACGATCAGCACGTAGGGGAGCTTCTGCTTGTCCAGTTCCTCGATGCAGAACCGCATCTGCTTGGAGGTGGTGACGAGCAGCGCCGAGAGGCCGATGGCGACCGCGCCCACCTCCTGCGCCTTGGCGAGGATCGTGTTGAGCGGCACCTGTTTGCCGAGGTCATGTACCGTGTAGCCGTTGTTCGACCAGATGGTCTTTACGAGATTCTTGCCGATGTCGTGTACGTCGCCGTAGACGGTGGCGATCACCACATTGCCCTTCGACACCGACTGGTCCTTGTCCAGATACTGTTCCAGGTGCGTGACCGCGCGCTTCATCACCTCCGCCGACTGGAGCACGAACGGCAGGATGATTTCGCCCGTCGCCATGCGGTCGCCCACGTCCTTCATGGCGGGCAGCAGGATCGTATTGATGATCTCGACCGGGGCGAGGCCCTTCTTCGTGCGGGCTTCTTCGAGCGCCTCAATCACCCCTTCTTTCACGCGCTTCAGAATATGCTCGTGAATCCGCTGCTCGACGGGCAGCGACGGGTCGATCTTCGCCTTGCGGGGGTCGGTGGCCGGTGCCCCGGCGGCGCCTTCGAAATGCTTGATGTAGCGGGGGAGCGCGTCTTCCGCCTTGTCGAAAATCATCTCCTCGGCGATGTCGCGCGCCTCTTTCGGGATCTCCGTATAGGGGATGATCTCCTTGGCGTTCACGATGGCGAGGTCTAACCCCGCCTGCACGCAGTGGTAGAGGAAGGTCGAGTTCAGCACCCGGCGGGCCGGCGGCGTGAGTCCGAACGATACGTTCGAGACGCCGAGCACCGTAAAGACGCCCGGCAGCTCCTTCTTGATCGCCCGGATGCCCTCGATGGTCTCCATGGCGGAGCGGCGGAACTCCGGCTCGCCCGTGGCGAGCGTGAACGTCAGCACGTCGAAGACGAGCTGGTCGCGTTCGAGGCCGTACTGCTCGGAGCACAGTTTCGTGATCTTCTGCGCGACCCGCAGCTTGTGCGCCGCCGTCTTCGCCATGCCTTTGATCTCGGGGTCCGAGTCGTCGATGGTCATGGCGACCGTGACCGCCCCGTATTTGGCGATCAGCGGCGAGATCTTGTGCAGGCGCGAGCCGTCGCCCTCCAGGTTGATCGAGTTCACGATCGCCCGGCCGGGGATCACCTTCAGCGCCGCCTCGATCACGTCCACTTCGGTGGAGTCCACCATGAGCGGCGCGTCGGTTTCCTGCGACAGCCGCCTGACCAGCGTGAGCATCAGTTCTTTCTCAAGCGGCGCTTCGGTCATGGCGGTGCAGATGTCGAGCATGTGCGCGCCGTCGTCCACCTGTTCCTTGCCCAGCGCCACGAGCGCGTCGTAGTCCCGGGTGAGCATGACGTCCTTGGCCTTGCGCGATCCCTGCGCGTTCAGCCGCTCGCCCACCACCACCGGCGGGTTGTCGATATCCAGTTTCAGCGGCTTGATCGGGGAGGCCACCACATGGAGCTGGAAGCTGGGCCGCTTGCCGGGCTTGAGCCCCGCCACCGACTGGCTGAGCTTGCGGATATGTTCCGGCGTCGTGCCGCAGCAGCCGCCCACGATGGCAATGCCGTGCTTCGTAACGAAATCGTGCAGCTCGGACGCCAGCGCGTCCGGCTTCAGGTTGTAGTGGGCCTCGCCGTCCACGTTCTCCGGCATACCGGCGTTCGGAATGACGGATATAGGTACGGTGGAGAACTCGCCCAGGTACCGCACAGATTCCCGCATCTCCTGCGGGCCGGTCGAGCAGTTCATGCCGATGACGGAGATCGGCAGCTCTTCGAGGATCGCGAGCGCCGTCGCCACGTCCGTGCCGAGCAGCATACGCCCGGACTGGTCCAGCGTGATCTGGGCCATGACCGGAATGTCGTAGCGGCCCGACTCCCTGCGGAACCGCTCGCAGCCGGCGACGGCCGCCTTCACTTCGAGGATGTCCTGCGACGTCTCGATCAGGAACGCGTGCACGCCGCCCTCCGCCAGTGCCGCCGCCTGTTCGCGGAAAATCTCCTCGAGCTGGTCGAAGGTGATGTTCGACAGCGTCGGGTCGGACGAACTGGGCAGGAACCCGGTCGGTCCCATGGAGCCCGCCACGAACCGGCGCTTGTCCGGGGTGGAGAACTTGTCGGCCGCTTCGCGGGCGAGCCGCGCCGCCTTGATGTTGATCTCGGCCACCTTGTCGCCCAGGCCCCACTCTTCGAGTCGCGGGCGGGTCGACTGGAACGTGCAGGTCTCGACCACGTCGGCGCCGGCTTCCAGGTATTTGGAGTGGATCTCCTGGATGACGGCGGGTTTCGTCAGGACAAGGTAGTCGTTCGCCCCCTGCTTGCCGCCGAAGTCGTCCTTCGTGAGATGATAGGTCTGGATCATCGTGCCCATGGCGCCGTCGAACACGAGCACGCGGGAGTTCAGGGCGTCGAGGAAGGGCGAGTTTTTAACCACGTTCTTCAGGGCGGATACTCCGGACCGGGCTCCGACCCGGGGCCCTGCCATATAACGCCAAAGCGCCCTGATTTCCACCGCTTGCCGCGAGGCTGGGGGCAGGGGTACGAACCGGCATGGCAAAAAAGCTCACCCATATGGACTCGCGCGGCAAACCCCGGATGGTGGACGTCTCGGAGAAGCAGAAAACCCGGCGGATCGCCCGGGCCGTCGCCCATGTGCGGCTGTCCAAAACCACCGCTGATCTTGTCCGTACCCGGAAGGCGAAAAAGGGCGACGTCCTGCAGGTGGCGATACTGGCCGGCATCCAGGCGACGAAAAGAACCTCCGACCTGATCCCGCTCTGCCATCCGATCCCCATTACCGGGGTCGAGGTGGACGCGAGCATCGATAAAAAAGGGATCGTCACCATCGAGGCGACCGTCCGGACCACCGGCGAGACAGGGGTCGAGATGGAGGCGCTGACCGCCGTATCGGCGGCCGCTCTCACGGTCTACGACATGCTGAAAGCGGTCGAACGTGGTATTGTCATCGAAGACATCTATTTAATGGAAAAGAGCGGGGGCCGCAGCGGCGAGTGGAAGCGGCAGGGGAAGTGACGTGACACCGGTTCACGAAGTGCCCATCGAATCCGGACCGGAGCCAGCCAGCGGGCTCTGGTCGCGGATACGGAAGTACGTCGAGGGGCTGCTGGAGGAAACCCCGGCCCGCCGCTGCGCGATCATGTGCGACATCTCGGTCGGCGGGCATCTGAGTTCGCTGCTGCTGATCCTGTGGCTGGCGAGGCTTGACGGCGGCGCGCACTTTTCGCAGCAGGGTCTCAACGTCGTCTATATCCTGTCGGTCGCGGTCATCGCCCTGTGGGCGCTGCTCGCCGTGGCCGCCCGCCGCGTGACGGAGGGCACCCGCAGCGCCTGGGCGCTCCAGATCGTATTCACCCACGCCTGGGCCTTCACCTATGCGTTCCTGCTCTACTGGTCCGGGCTCTATTCGTCCCCGTACTGGATGTTTCTCGCGGCGGCCGGGACGGCGGCGCTGGCGCTGCACGACCAGCGGCTTGTCGCTTCCGCCATATTCCTGTCGTTCGCGGGGCTGATCGCCGCCGGTTTTGCGATGGAAGCGGGGCTCATCCCCTACGCCCCGCTGTTCCATACGTTCCCGGTGGACGCCTCGGGCCACGCCGCGCCCGCGTGGCGGTATGCGTTCGTGGGAATCGCCATCGGGTTCATGGCCCCCTGCTGGATATTTTCGGCCGTCATGTACCGCCGGTGGTACGAGCGCGAGGGCGAGTTCCGTGACCTCGCCACGAAGGACGGCCTGACCGGCCTGTTCAACCGCAGGCACTTCCTGGAGCTGTTCGAGGCGGAGTTCGAGCGCGCGCGGCGCTACGGCCGGCCGCTCAGTTTCGCCGTGCTGGACGTGGACTATTTCAAGCGGATCAACGACCAGTACGGCCACCTGATCGGCGACCGGGTGCTGATGACCATCGCCTCGGTGCTGAACAGCGCGGTCCGCACGACGGATGTGATCGCCCGCTACGGCGGCGAGGAGTTCGTCCTGCTGCTCCCTGAAACCGGTCTGGAGGCGGCCGAGGCGGTCGCCGAGCGGTGCCGCCAGAGTGTCGAGACCACCCAGATCGTCGTGGGCGGCCACACGTCGTTCCATGTGACGGTGAGCCTGGGCCTCGTGCGTTTTCCGGTCGCCGGTGCCTCCAGTGATGCCGCGCCGGTTGAACGCGTCGACGACCTGATCCGCCTCGCCGACGAGGCGCTCTACAAGGCGAAGGCAGCGGGCCGCAACCGGATCATCCTCGCCGGATCGCAGGGCGAGGGGATCTAGCTTCAGCCAGATACGGAGCCGGAATGAAAATCCATCACCTCAGGAACGCCACGATCATCGTCGAAGCCGCCGGTGTGCGGATCCTCGTCGATCCGATGCTCTCGGACGCCGGAGGGATTCCGCCGTTCTCGTTCCTGCGCCACAGCCCCAAATGGAATCCGACCGTGCCGCTGCCTCCGCAGGCCGAAAAACTGCTGCCCATGGTGACGACCGGCCTCATCACCCACTGCCAGCGCGGGCACAAGGATCATCTGGACGGTGACGGAATATCGTTTCTGGTTAACAACCATATCCCCGTCTTCTGCAGCGCCCATGACGCGAACTATCTGAAGGGCAAAGGCCTGCGTGTCACTGGACTGCCGCCTGGCCGCCCCAGCCCGTTTCTGGGCGGAACGATCCTGCCGGTACCGGCCACCCACGGCCACGGCTGGATCGGCAGCGTGATGGGCGCGGGTGTCGGTTACGTGATCCGGCTGCCCGGCGAGCCCAGTCTTTACCTGAGCGGCGACACGGTTCTGACCGGCAGCGTGAAAGAGACGCTCCGTCAGGAACGCCCCGACGTGGCGGTTGTTCATGCGGGCGGCGCGCAGCTCGATGTGGGCCGCCCGATCCTGATGACGATTGATGAGATACTTGAATTTATCCGGCTCTCACCCGGAGCCGTCGTCGCGACCCATCTGGAGGCGCTCAACCACTGCCCCGTGACGCGGGCGGAACTCAGTGCGCGTATCGAGAGCGCAGGCCTTGCCTCCCGGGTGCAGATTCCCGCCGACGGAGAGAGCGTGGATCTGCTGACGGCGGGATAGGCACTCAACCGGCCAAGGAACGAGCTGGAACCGGATTATCCTCGCCGGATCGCACAGAGAGGGGATTGAGCGCTTCTTGAATTTATTAGCGCACAATATACAGATATGATATAAGCGAAATAATTGCGGGAATGAATTGGCAGCCAATTGAACAGCCAGCAAACCAATAATTATAAGCGCTTCGTTTCGAAACTGCCGAACGCAGTCGCATCCGTCCGTAATTACGCTCTGCCAAACGGAAGTGTCGTTTTTGAGGCGACTGTAAATGGAATCGTCCCCGGCTCTAAGGCAATTTACGAAAAAACTGTAGATGGAGCAGGTATTACGCTAAAATATATAAAAACGACGTATGACCCTAGTGGGAATGTCGTTCACGTTAAGCAGAAGTACCCATGAATGGCATCGATTTAGCAAGGCGCACGCTCCTTCTTGAGGAGTTGATCAATTTACGAAGGCCGCCTTCGGAAATTGAAGAGGAGTTGGCATCGTTTGGTTGGGATTCGAGGGCTGATTTAGTTCTATTCACTCGTAAGGACGCGAGAAATCTTCTCATGCGATTGACGGATCGTGACATTACTGAGGATTATCTACGCGACTGGGCCGAGGTTGTAGAAAATCGCGAAGATATTGGGTTTGAAGCGGGCTATGAAGGGTTGCTTCAGGACTTTGTATTTAATCTTGCGAATCGAGACCTCGTAGGCCATTTCGACCCAGATCGGTGGATTATGGATTTCGGCTTTATGCAACGTAGCCCTTCCTGAAATGCCTATTTTACCTGGGAATTAGTTAGGCATTGCTTACGCACCTATTTGCGTTTCATTACGGAGTCACCGATCGCGATATCGTTTCAGCCTCGTAAGCAGCTTGGATACGTGAGTGATGGGCAATGGTAGAGCAAAGAGATCAAAATAACGTCAAAATCGATTTATCCCAGACCTTGTTGGTCGGGTTTTTCTTGATCTGCGTCGTTCTTCTTCTTTGGTTCGTTTTGCAGTCCATAATCGGGCCGGTCGATTCCGAAAAAATCACGCTGAAAGACTTCATGGATTTCTACTTGAAAGTCCTTGGAGTAATAGCTGCACTAATCGGTTTCGTGTTTGCTTGGAGACGGATAAAAGCTGCGGAGCAGCAGGCTGCTGCCGCACTTAGCCAGGCTGCCGTTGCCGTCGAAAACAATCGGTTATCTGAGCGTCGACTATTATCGGAGCAATTTCAGTCAGCCGTTCGGATGCTGACGAGCGATAAAATCGATGAAGTAATCGGAGCAATTTTTGTAATTGAACATATCGCAAAATCGGCTACGGATTTTCATGTCCCATCCATGGAAGTGCTCTCGTCATTCGTGCGACGGAAGTCGTCGTGGAACCGGAGAATATGGGATGACATCCATCATGAGGTTTTCAAGCGACCCTCTGGTGCAGTACTCACTGAATTGAATTACGTCGACGTTTATTCAGATAGTATTTTTGAAACCGAAATGCCGGAAGCGATCAAGTTCGCCTTAACTGTGATTGGTAGACGAAATATTGCGAATGACCCGATCGGATATCGCCCAGAATTAAAAGAAGTCCTGATCGTGAATGGCCGTCTCGACGGCTTATGTTTCCGTAATGTGCAATTTTCACAATGCATTATGGCGTTAGCGAAATTAACTAATTGCGATTTTACTGGGGCTAGTTTCATTGGTGCGGTAATGTACGGAGTCGATTTCAACGGCTCGAACCTTACTGATTGCACAATGAGCGGCGTGACTATGGATTCAACATCGATCGCCGGTGCCAACTTAACAAATGCAAGATTTTATATGTGTCAATTTAGATACCAAGGTTTCAGCAACGTGCAAGGTATCTCTAAGGAAACATTCGTCAATTGCGTTTCGGACGAAACCAATGGATTCCCTCCTGTAGTTGAATACCCAAACGGATGGCGGAAGCCAGAACAGCTTTTTGATGAGAGGCAGTTGGCGGGCACATGAAATATACCGCGAAGCAGCGGTTGAGTTACTTTAAACTCAGCACCTTCTCCGTCGCCATGACGCTGTGAAACTCTTTGATCTTCCCTGACTGATCTATCACGCACTGCCAGACCAGTACCGGCGCGGTGCCGTCCTCCGGGTTCTCGGTACGGATGACGATGGCGGGCAGGCCGTTCAGATACGTCAGCTGCAGGTTCATCCCCTCGGCCTTCTGCTCGCTGATGCTGACGTAGAACTTCGCCACCTTGGCGGCGCCGACAATCGGCACCCGCGCGGCGCTGTACTCGCCGCCGCCGTCGGAGAGCACCCGCACGTCCGCCGCGAGCAGCTTCTCGATACCCGCCGCGTCGCGGTTCATCAGGCACGACAGGAAATTACCGAGCGCCACCTGCACCTTCTGCTGGAGCGCCCTGGTCGGGATCACCCGGGCGTGGTCGTAGGTTTCCATCAGCCCGCGCGCGCGGTGATGGGTGGTTTTGACGTCGGATTCGGATATCTCGAGCGCCTGCGCCGTTTCGGCCACGGAGTAGTCGAACACGTCGCGCAGGATCAGCACCGCCCGCTGCTTGGGGTTCAACGCTTCGAGCGCCAGCAGGAACGCCAGCGTGACGCTTTCCAGTTCGGTGTACCGGCCGTCGGGGGTCGGGGCCGTGTCGGCCAGATCGAAGTCGCCCGGCGCGGTCTCGATCACCGCCGGGAGCCAGGGACCCGGGTAGGGCGACTCCTTGCGGCGGCGCAGCCGGTCGATGCCGAGGTTCGTCGCCACCCGCACAAGCCACGGCCGCCACGGTCTGGCCGTGTCGGGAGGCGGGTTCTCGATGGCCTTCACGAACGTCTCCTGCACGATATCGTCGGCGTCCGCCGTGCTGCCGGTGAGCCGGTAGGTGAGCCCCCACAGGAACTGGCGGTGTTCCCGGTAGATGGAGTCGAGGTCGGCTGGCGTAGGGGACGTCTGCGGCATGGAGAAAAGGGTAACACACGGACGCGCCGTGGCACGCTTCTTCGCTCAGCGATGTCCTCACCCGACAGGGGCCCGCTTTGCGGTAGAGGCGCAGCAAGCAGCGCCCCTACCGCCAGGCTCGCATGGTCACCCTATGTGAACCCCCTGTTTTTGCTCTTTCCTTAAGACGTGGAATACTCCGCCTTCCGGTGCGGAGTGCCGCCACCGGGAATGCGAAAGGGACTGACGATGAAGGATTTCCGGGGACGTGTGGCGGTAGTGACGGGCGCGGGCAGCGGTATCGGGCGGGCGACCTCGCTGGAGCTCGCCAAGCGCGGCGCGCATCTGGCCATCGCGGACGTGAACGAGGCGGGCCTTGCCGAAACCGGCAAGCAGGCGGCCGCGTTCGGCGTCAAGGTGACCCGTCATGTCGTGGACGTCTCGAAGAAGGACCTCATGCTGGCGTTCGCCGACGAAGTGGCGAAGTCCCACGGCAAGGTGAACATCGTCGTGAACAACGCGGGCGTGTCGGTGACGGCGCCGCTGGACGAGCACTCCATCGAGGATTTCGAGTGGATCGTCGGCATTAACTTCTGGGGCGTCGTCTACGGGAGCAAGTTCTTCCTGCCGTACTTAAAGCAGGCGGGCGAGGGCCACATCGTCAACATCTCGAGCATGTTCGGGTTGATCGGCCTGCCGACCCAGGCGTCTTATTGCGCCACCAAGTTCGCCGTGCGCGGCTTCAGCGAGTCGATCCGCGCCGAGCTGTCGGACTTCAATATCGGCGTGACGTCGGTGCATCCAGGCGGGATCAACACCAATATCGTGAAAAGCGCCCGGTTCACCCACGCGACCGGCGACAAGCAGAAGGCCAAGGCGGTGAAGTTCTTCGAAAAGAAGACGCTGCCGCCATCGTCCGTCGCCCAGGCGATCATCCGGGGGATCGAAAAGAACGAGGCCCGGGTGCTGGTCGCCCGGGAGACCTACATTACGGACTATCTCAAGCGCGCGTTCCCGGTGCTCACCAGCGAACTGCTGGCTAAGAATTACAAGCGTTTCATGCCCTGAACGCGGCATTATCGCGTTCTCTGGCCTGTTCTCCTGTCTGCTTTATGGCCTGCGGGCATCATCTGGCTGCCCCTTGTCAGAACGTTAAAAAGTGGCGACATTACAGTGCTGTCCGCGTGACCTGGGTCATCCTGACCTGAAGGTTTTCGCGGGAAACTGAACCTGAAGATGCCTCAATACGATTTCAAAGCAAAAGACACCCGTGACCATCCCTACGATGGCCGCATGGTCGCCGACAGCGCGGAGGAAGTGCGCCGCACGCTCGAAGCGCGCGGTTTTACCTCCATCACGGTCGCCGAAGTGAAACCCGAGAAGGAACCGGTGAAGTTCGTGCCGGTTCCGGTGGAGGCGGCGAACCTCGCGCGCGGCGAACTCGCCCGCGGCGAACCCACGCGTCCCGCCCGCGGCGAAGTCGACCGGGTCGAAGGGCCCGACAATCCGGCGCCGGGGCTCGACCTCGAAGGCGGGTTCAACGGCACGGCCTCCGAAAGCACCGAGATCCGCGCGGTCATGGAGGGGCTGCGCCGCAACGCCTTCTGGTTCCTGGCGGTCCGTGCGGCGATCTTCGGAATTATCATCGTGCTGCTGGCGGCCGGCCTTGAGTTCATCGATCTCAAGCCGCCGGACCAGATGACGCTCTTTTCCATCGCCATCATGCTGATGATCGTCCAGTTCGCGCTGGTACGGTCCGCCCGCAAGGGCCCCCTGGCCCCGCTCGCCGAGTGGCAGCGGCTTCGCCACCTGGCCCAGTACCGCAAGGCGGCCGAGATGCTGGAGAAAACCCGGGCCCGCTCGGTGTTTCTCAAGCGTGTGCTGCCGGAGGGCTACTACCACGGCGAACTCGCGATTCTTTATGCGATGGACGGCGACCGCTCCCGTGCTATGGAAGAGATCAGCCGCGCCGAGGCGACGCGGCTTCCGGAGCCGTTTCTGTCGTACCGCCGGGCGACCGTGCTGCGTGCGCTGAAAGAGTACGCCGACGCCGAACTGAACTACAAAAAGGCGCTGGAGATCGACCCCACCTCGTCGATGCTCCGTGCGGAACTGGCGCTCCTGTATCTGGAGGCCGGCCGCGATTTCGACCGCGCCGAGGAACTGCTCAAGGAAGCGCTCGGGCGCGCCGGTTCCAGCCGCAGCATGGGCCTGCTGCGGGGCTATCTGGGCGCCGTCTTCTTCAGGGAAGGCCGCATCGACGAAGCGGACCGCAATATCGAGGAAGGGCTGCGGAACCTCCTGCCGGTGAACAAGATGTCGCCGCTCGCACCGGTGACCGCCGAGCTGTTCTACTACCGCGCGCTGGTCCAGAAGGCGCTCGGCCACAAGCGCCGCGCGCTCAGGGCGCTCAAGCAGGCCCGCAAGAACGCCCACAACCCGGACCTCATCAGCCGGATCACGAACGCCGAGAAAGAAATCCGCAGCACCTGATGAACGAGTCCGAATTCCTGATCGCCTGCGACGACTTCTTCCACAAGATGGAAGACCGGGTCGACCGTCTTGGCCGCGAGGATATCGACCTCAACGCCGGCGACGGCAAACTCGCCCTCGAAATGGAAGACGGCACCAAGTTCATTCTCTCCCGCCAGCGGGCGGTCTCGCAGATCTGGCTCGCCGAACCCAACGGCGGCTGGCACTACAGCGAGAAGAACGGCCGCTGGCTCTGCGACAAGCGCGGGAGCGACCTCGTGAGCGACCTGGAAGCCCTGCTGTCTAAAAAGCTCGGTCAGCCCGTTAAACTCGTCTGACCCGCTATCCCCGATCTGTCACGTTAATCCGCTTTGGGTCCCGATCGGTCCGGGGTAAACTGCCCCCATGTTCCCGATGGACGAACAGAAGAAGGCCCAGAAGCTCAAGTGGGCCCGACTCGCCGCCGACCGGCTGGCGTGCGAGTCGGTTATCGGCTTTCTGCTCGCCATGACCCGCGACGGGGAGCCTTTCCGGGCGCGGTTTCTGCGGGTCGTCAGTTAGCCCGCCTCGGTCATACTCCGGTAGTACCCGGGTATGACTACCGGTTGACCGATGGTCATACCCGGGTCATACTCCCGGTATGAAAGTAGCTGTCTCTATACCCGGCGAAACCTTTGGCAAGATGGAGAAACAGGCCCGCAAGGAGGGCCTGAACCGCAGCGCGTTCGTCTCGAAAGCTGTCGAGAAGTATCTGCGCGACCTCAAGCATGCGGAGATGGCGAGGAAGCTCAAAGAGGTTTACGCGAAGATGGACGAGGCGGATAAGGGCCTCGATCCATTCGTCGCTGCGGCGACCCGCGAAACTTTCAAGAGGAATGAGTGGTGATCGTTCGTGGCCAGGTATGGTGGGCCGACCTGCCTCCGCCGATCGGCTCCGAGCCCGGGTACACCCGTCCGGTTCTGGTCGTACAGGCGGATGAGCTGAACCGGATGGGATTGCGAACCACTATCGGGATCATTCTGACCACCAATCTCAGTCTGGCGGAAATTCCCGGGAACGTGCTTGTCCGCAAGAAAGACAGCGGTCTTCCGAAGGATTCGGTCGCCAATGTGACGCAGATATTGGCGATGGATAACTCCCAGTTCAGGGATCTGGTCGGAACGCTGCATGCCGATATTATGAACGAAGTCGACAACGGCCTCCGTTACGTCCTCGATCTCGAGAACGCGCTTCAATAAGTCCGAATTTGACTTATCCACAGCCCTCCCCATAATTGCCTTTGTCGCGTGAAGTGCGGGCCACATCCCCGTCCGTCACGCAGGCGATTCGGCGGCCGTCCGCCGACAACTACCCGAAGGTCCCGGTGCCTACCTACAGGCGGCCGGAACAATGAGGGGAGCGGACGGAACAGCCGGCCGGGATTTAAACCCGGTTCGTTACACCTTGAAGCCCGTGACCGGCGGACCCCGGCGCGTGTGCACTCATGGAGGTGCTGCTGTGGAACTCACAGGCGCACAGATCTTCGTTGAATCCCTCAAAAAGCTGAAGGTGGAGGCCCTGTTCGGTTATCCGGGCGGTGCGGTTCTTCATATCTACGACGCGCTCCACTTCGCCGAGAAGGACGGGTCGATCAAGCACATCCTCGTGCGGCACGAGCAGGGTGCCGTCCACATGGCGGACGGTTTCGCCCGGTCGACCGGCAAGTGCGGATTCGCGCTGCTCACTTCCGGCCCGGGCGCCACGAACGGCGTCACCGGCATCGCGACGGCGTATATGGATTCGATCCCCATGGTCGTCATCACCGGGCAGGTGCCCACGCACCTGATCGGCAACGACGCTTTCCAGGAAGCCGACGTGGTCGGAATCACCCGCCCGTGCACCAAGCACAACTTCCTCGTGAAGGACGTGCGGGACCTGGCACGCGTGATGGCCGAGGCCCACTACATCGCCACAAGCGGGCGGCCCGGCCCCGTGCTGGTGGACATCCCCAAGGACGTGACCGCGCAGAAGTGCAAGTTCGTGTGGCCCGAGAAGATCGACATCCCGTCGTACCGGCCGTCCACCGAAGGGCACATGAAGCAGATCAAGAAGGCGGTCGACCTGATCATGACCGCCAAGCGTCCGGTGCTGTACCTGGGCGGCGGCTGCATCTGGTCGCACGCGCACGACGAAGTGACGGAGCTGGCCCGCAGGCTCGGCATCCCGGTGACGCAGACGCTGATGGGACTGGGTGCGTTCCCCATGAGCGACCCGCTGTCGCTCGACATGCTCGGCATGCACGGCACGTACCGGGCGAATCTCGCCATGACCAACTCGGACGTGCTGATCGCCATCGGCGCGCGGTTCGACGACCGCGTGACCGGCAAGCTGGACGAGTTCTGCCGCGGGGCGAAGAAGATTCATGTGGACATCGACCCCTCGTCGATCTCGAAAAACATCGAAGTGGATATCCCGATCGTGGGTGACGCCAGGAAAGTCGCCCGCAAGATGCTGGAATGCCTCCCGCCCGAGGCGGAACTGGCGAAGTTCCGCCGCTCGATGGCGCCCTGGCACGCGCAGATCGCCGACTGGGAGCGCCAGCACCCGCTCTACTACAACGGCTGGGAACCCGGCAGCCCGGGCGAAGTGATCAAGCCGCAGTGGGCGATCCAGGAGATTTACCGGAAAACCCGCGCCCGGTCGCCGATCGTCACGACCGACGTGGGCCAGCACCAGATGTGGGCCGCGCAGTATTTCCCGTTCGACAAGCCCTTCAAGTGGGTCACCTCGGGCGGCCTCGGCACGATGGGCTTCGGCCTGCCGGCCGCCATCGGCGCGCAGTTCGGAAATCCCAAGGACCTCGTGGTCGCCATCGTGGGCGACGCCTCGGTGCAGATGTGCATCCAGGAACTGATCGTCGCCGCCGAGCACAAGCTGCCGGTCAAGGTGTTCATCATCAATAACGTGTACCTGGGCATGGTCCGCCAGTGGCAGGAGATGTTCTACGACGACCGCTATACGGCCGTGCACATCCCGCTCCAGCCCGACTGGGTGAAGCTCGCCGATTCGATGTCGTCGGCCGGATTCCGCGTGTCGGAGAAGTCGAAGCTGCCCGGCGTGATCGACGAGGCGCTGTCGTCCTCCAAGCCCGCGCTGGTGGATATCCGCGTGGACCCCAAGGAAAGCGTCTTCCCGATGATCCCCGCCGGCGGGAGCATCGCCAACCCGATCGTGGCCGACGAGGTCTACAAGAAGACCAAGGTGACCGACGACCCCAACTCGGCGTCGCTGTCCTGAATCAGGCCTGAGCAGTAGAAGGAAAGACAGACATGACTACCCAGATGAAACACACGCTTGCCGTGCTGGTGCAGAACGAATTCGGCGTCCTCTCGCGCGTGGCGGGGCTGTTCTCGGCCCGCGGCTACAACATCGAGAGCCTCACCGTCGCCGAGACGCTGGACCCCAAGGTCTCCCGCATGACCATCGTCACGCGGGGCGAAGAAAAGATCATCGAGCAGATCACCAAGCAGCTCAACAAGCTGATCAGCGTGATCAAGGTGGTGGACCTTACGGAACTGGACCATGTGGAGCGCGAGATGGCGCTCATCAAGGTCCATGCGGAGGGCGAAGGCCGGGCCGAAGTGCTGCGGATCGGGGATATCTTCCGCGGCAAGGTCGTGGACGTGTCGCCCACGTCCTACACGTTCGAGTTCACCGGCGTCGAAGAGAAGATCGACGCGGTCATTAATCTGTTGCGCCCTTTCGGCGTGCGTGAAATCGTCCGGACGGGTAAGGTAGCAGTAGCCCGCGGAGCGGGCCCTTCGACCGAGATGCGCCGCCGGCTCAAAGAGGCGGACGCCGAGGGCGAAGCGGCCTGAAGGAGATTACAATGGCTGACGCACCTGTCCTGAAGCACGGATTTAGATGCAGGCTGGTCTGGACCGGCGCCACGAGCGGCCAGCCGTTCACCTATGAGACCTACTCGCGGGAACACCGGATCGACATCGACGGCAAGGTGCCGGTGACAGCCAGCTCGGCGCCGTCGTTTATCGGCGATCCGAAGCTCCACAATCCGGAAGATTTCCTGATGTCGGCGGTCACGTCGTGCCACTTCCTGACCTACATCGCCGTCTGCGCGAAATCCCGCCTGGAGGTGCTCGCCTATGAAGACGAGCCCGAGGGCTGGATCGAAAGCACCGGCGGGATCTTCCGGTTCACCCGGATTGTCCTGCACCCGAAGGTGACAATCGCACCCGGCACGGACCCGGACCGGGCGAAGGCGCTTCACGAGAAGGCCCATCACCACTGCATAATCGCCAACTCCGTGAACTTCCCCATTGAGAACGTGCCGGAGATCATTGTGGCGGAGTGATTGGTGTACGTTTAGAATAATTTTCTAAATGCACCCATTTACCGACCTGCATCAGCTTAAGCAGAACCTTCAGAGTGAACTGGTTAAGGGCGAACAAATTCTCTGGATTGGTCGCCCTGACCCTACCAGATTGTTTTCGCCAGGCGACGCATTTCTAGTCCCCTTCAGTCTGGTGTGGGGCGGGTTTGCGATCTTTTGGGAAACGTCCGTATTCAGTTCCAAGGCCCCATTCCCTATGGTGCTGTTCGGTATTCCGTTCGTCGGAATGGGTCTTTACTTCATCTTCGGGCGATTCATTGTAAAGAAACTACGTCGAGAAAAGACCATATACGTCGTAACTGACCAAAGAGTCATGAGCATTTCCGACTTCCGGGGCCATAATGTACAAGCGGCATTTATTAACGCGTTGCCCACGCTGAACTGTTCAACCGGTCGCGATGGCTCCGGCACCATCCATTTTTCGTCAGTACCAATCGGAATGGGGGCGTACGCAGATTCCGGCTTGGAGTTCTTCTCGAACGGCGCAGCAAGCGGGTTTATCGGCTTCTATGCGATCCCCGACGCCGCCAAGGTTCACGAATTGATCATGAATATTCGCCGCGGCGAGCCGGTCAGCCCGCTGGTCTGACCTATTCCTTGAGTCCCAGTTCCCGTAACCGTTTTCTGAGCGTGTTCCGGTTGATGCCCAGCGTGTCGGCGGCGCGGAGCTGGTTGGAGTGCAGCCGCTCCAGCACGAGCCTGAGCAGCGGGCGTTCCACCATCTCGAGCACCTGGTGGTAGAGGTTGCCGGCCTTGTTGAGGTCGGTCTTGAGGAGCAGGCGGTTCAGGTGCTGCTCGACCGTGCTCTCCAGCGACGCCTCGGCGCCGTCCACGCCGGGGATCGGTTCGGTGCTGAAGAACTGCACGATGTCGTCGCGGCTGATTACGTTGCCGCTGGAAAGCAGCAGCGCGCGCTTCACCAGGTTTTCCAGCTCGCGCACGTTGCCGGGGAAGGTGTAGTTCTGCAGCGCCTCGATCGCCTCGGGCGCCAGGTAACGGCTGCCCAGGTTGAACTGTGCGGCGTAGCGCTTGAGAAAATTATCGGCGAGCAGCGGGATGTCCTCGCGGCGCGCCCGCAGCGGCGGGACTTCGATCAGGATGACGTTGAGCCGGTAGAACAAATCTTCGCGGAACGTCCGGTCGCGGACCATCTCGTTCAGGTTGCGGTTCGTGGCGGTGACGAGCCGCACGTCCACCTTGATCGACTTCTCGCCGCCCACGCGGTCGATGGTCCCGTCCTGCAGCACGCGCAGCAGTTTCGACTGCAGGTCGAGCGACATCTCGCCGATTTCGTCCAGGAACAGCGTGCCGCCCGAGGCCAGCTCGAACTTGCCCTTGCGCCGGTCGGTGGCGCCGGTGAAGGCGCCCTTTTCGTGGCCGAACAGTTCGCTCTCCAGCAGGTCGCGCGGGATCGCCGCGGCGTTGACCGGGACGAACGGCTGGTCGTGCCGGGAGCTGTTCAGATGAATGACCCGGGCGATAAGCTCCTTGCCGGTGCCCGACTCGCCGTGAATGAGCACGGCGGCGGTGGAATCGGCCACACGGCCGATCAGCTTGTAGATCTGCTGCATCGCCCCGGAGCGGCCGAGCAGGATCGGCGCGTCGCCCGGCGGAGCGGCGGGTTCGCGGGAGACCGGCGGCGGTTCGGCGGCCAGTTCTTTCTCCTTGCGGCGGCTCTCCAGCGCCCGGGCGGCCAGGTTCTCGGCCTCGGCCAGATCGAACGGCTTGGTCAGGTAGTCGTAGGCCCCCAGCTTCATCGCCTGCACGGCGTTCTGCATGGTGTTCTGGGCCGTCATAATGATGACCATCGGCGGCTGCGACATCGTCTTGCATCTGGTCAGCAGGTCCAGGCCCGAGGGGCCCGGCATTTTCACGTCGAGGAAGGCCAGCGCGTAGTTGCCGGTCGTGATCTTTTTCCAGGCCTCGTCGCCGTCACTGGCGTACTCTACGGCATAGTTGCGCGCTTCGAGCGCTTTTCCGAGCACAAAACGCAGGCTCTGTTCGTCGTCGGCCACTAGTACACGGGCTGGGGGCATAGATTCAGGGGCCTTTCTGCTTTACCGGGCCGGTCTGCCCATTGTTTGTGCCGGCTCCGCTGGCTGCGCCTGCTTCAGGCAAATGAACGAAAAACGTCGTCCCGTCGCCGGGTTGCGAGGTTACGGTGAGGAAACCGTCGTGCTCCCGGACGATCTGATGGGCTGTTGCAAGTCCTAGACCAGTCCCTTCGGGTTTGGTCGTGAAGAACGGCGTAAACAGGCGGCCGAAGTTCTCGGGCGGGATACCGGCCCCCCGGTCGGTGACGGACACCTCGATCAGCCGACGGTAGTGGCGGGCCGGCTGCTGCGGCTCCCGCATCCGGAACTTGTTCACCAGCCGTGTGCCGACGATCACATTCCGGCCGTCGGGGGAGGCCTGCACGGCGTTCTGTATCAGGTTGAGAAACACCTGCTTGAGCTGGCCGGGGTTTCCGGCGACCGGGGGAAGGCTCGGGTCGTATTCGCGGACGAACTCCTGCCCCGGTCTCGCCATCTTCACCAGAGCGATGGTCTCGTCGATCAGCTGGTGGATGTTGAGTTCTTCGGTTTCGAGCGGCTGGTGCTTGGCAAAGCGCAGCAGCCGCTCGATCAGGCCGTTCACCCGTTCCACCTCGCGGCGGATGATCTGCGCCGCTTCGCGGCCCGTCTCGGAGAGCGTCGGCTCGCGCAGCAGCAGCTGCCCGGCGCCGCCGATTCCGCCCAGCGGGTTCTTGATCTCGTGGGCGAGGCCCGCGGCGATGGTGCCCATCGACGCCAGGCGGTCGCTGCGGACCAGATCCCGTTCCAGTTCCACGGTGCGGGTGCGGTCGATCACCGTGACGGTGGTGCCCCGGCGCCTGCCCTCGTCGTCGTTGAGCGGTGTCACCTTCACGGTGACCGGGATCCGGTTACGGACCCCGGGACGGTCGGGCGGGAACTCCAGCATCGCGCTCTGGTCGGCGAGACTCATCCCCTGATCCCGGGAGGTGGCGATCATCGCGTTGATCGCCTGCTGGCCGGTCGCGTCCCGGAAGCTGCGCCCGATGGCCGCGTGGCGGGAGGTGGCCAGCAGCTTCTCGGCGGCGTCGTTCATGTATTCGACGTCGCCTTTTTCGTCGAGCACCAGCACGCCGTCCTCGAAACTGTCCAGCACGACGCGCCAGTCGAGCCCGGACTGGGGGCCGGTGAACCGCCCGGCGGTCTCGTTCTTAGCTCTCCTGGACATAGGCAAGGCAGTCCTCGGGGGTTTCTACTGGCGGAGTGTCGTCTGTCTGGCGAGCCGTTCCGGACCACGGATTCTCAACCGACGCTTCGAGCGAATCGAAATATTCGGTCAGCGTCTGCTGCACGTCCGTCTGGCGGGTGAAATTGAACGCCTTCGCCCTGAGCTGCGCCGAGTTGCGCAGCCCCTTCGTGTACCAGCCGATATGCTTCCTGAACATCCGCACGCCCCGGTCCTCGCCGTAGAGCGAGCAGCTTCCGTCCAGATGTTCCATCACTGTCTGGCGGATCTCGCCGACCTTGGGCCTGCCGGGGTCCGGCTCGCCCCTGAGCAGCGCCGCCGCCCGGCGGAAGATCCACGGATTGCCCTGCGCGCCGCGCGCGAGGTAGCAGCCGTTCACGTCCGTGTGCTTCTTCATGGCGAGCACGTCGGTTGGGGAGAACAGGTCACCGCTGCCGAAGACCGGAATCTTCGAGATACTGCGCGCGTCCCTCAGATAGTCCCAGTTCGCCTTGCCCGTATACTGCTGGGCGCGGGTGCGCGGGTGGAACGCCAGCGCGTCGAGCCCTTCTTCATTGGCGATGCGGACCACTTCGGTGAAGACGAGCGAGTTGGCGTCCCAGCCCGCGCGGATCTTGCACGTAAACGTGCCGCTCACCGCTTTCCGCATCGAGCCGAAAATCCGGCCGATGAGCGCCAGGTCTTTCAGCAGGCCGGAGCCCGCCTCGTGGTTGGCGACTTTGGGCACCGGGCACCCCATGTTGAGGTCGATCCACTTCGTGCCCAGGCCTTCCAGAATCCGGCACGCTTTGGCGAGAGTCTCCGGATCGCCGCCGAACACCTGCACCGCGAGCGGCGAATCGTCGGCCGCCGTGCGGAGAATGTCGAACGTCTTTTTCGAGTCGTGCATGAGCGCCACGCTGCTCACCATCTCGGTAAAGCAGACCGACGCGCCCTCCTTGCGGGACACCCGCCGCGTCGCCAGATCGGTCACGCCGCACATGGGGGCGAGCACGAGATTGCCCGCCACCTCCACCTTTCCGATCCGGAAGGGGGTGTTTTGCGTTATTTTTGCCGTTTCTGTAGTCATTTCCGGGCGGACTCATTGCCTGTTTATCGCGGCAATATCGTGGTTACATCGGCATTTAACCGGATTGCTTAAAGGTTGTGCAGCCTAGATAATAAGCAACCGGACACCTGCAAGGATTGGCCTTTTGACGGGACAAGTCAAACGGAGAGGTGGAGGAGGGGTTTCAGGACTCACCCGCCGCTCCGGGGCGCACAGCCGTTCGCCCTGAGGAGCGAAGCGTCTCGAAGGGTCGAACGGCTCGAACCGCGTCCTTCGAGACGGCTTGCACAGCAAGCCTCCTCAGGACGAGCGGTTTTCGGATTCCGTCCGGGCAGGGGCGAGTTCGACTTGCCATTTATATTAACCCCTCCTTCCGCATAAAACCGCCGTTTTGGCCCTAAATGGACCAAGCTGTGAAAGGCCCTGAAAACGCTAACCCGCTGGAGCCGCTCGGGATTCCGGAATCTGAAGATTAAAAGTCGCGTTAATGGGAAAATAATTTTGGCGGTTTTTGCGGGTCCGTCCCGGTGGTCCCGATTCAGAGATTCTTCAGTTCGATCCGCGAGTTCCGTTGTCAGATTTAACGTCTTAACTAGCGTCAGTAGATTCGCAAAATACGCTGAAAAACTTGGGTCAAATGGGTTCATTTAGGCTCATTTAGGGCCATTTAGGTCCACGCTCTGGATCGCGTTTTTATAGCCGCTATTAATAGTGGGTGAAGGTAAGTCTCCGTCCGGCGGACGAACCCGATGGTCCTGATAAGGGGCCCGGAGGTAAACGACGGAACCCGAAAGGGTTCCGTTTCAGAAGCCGGAAGTGAGCTCAGGTCCGGGCGACCGTGATGAGCGGGCCCTGGATCCAGTGAAGTCCTTCCCGGTCGCGCCGCTGTCGCGTGGGTCCACCACGTGAGCAGGGGCGGGTCTCCCCGGAGAGGGCAGGTTCCCGCCATTCGATGGATCTTCCGGTTTAGCGCCGCTACGGCTGTCGCACCCCCCTTCTCGCTCCACGAGCCGGGGTGCGCACAGACCAGGCGCCCGCAGACCGGTGGAAAGCGAGTGGTGGAACCGAAAAGGCGGCTCGGTGGCCTGAAACCACGCATGCCGCGATAGGTGTTTGAAAACTGAATAGCCCTAAACCCGCTGCCGGCAACAGGGGTTTAGGGTACCGCACCACTCCCCCAGCCCCCTCTCCGTAGTCACGGAGAGGGGGAAGGCCGCGAAAGCGGCCGGGGGTGTGGTGAGTATTAAACCTGCGATTTTCGTCAGGTACGCCCGCCCTTGCCCCCGGCTCCCCATAAATCATATGGTCCGGTCACCGGAGGCGATTCGCTATGTCCCGTTTCGACGAGATCCTGAATGGCATGATGCCGGACCCCGACCAGAACCCCGGCGGCGAGACCGAGGGGCGGACGCTGGCGGACCTGTGGGAACGGCTCCGGCGGATGGAGCCGGCGCAGATCGCGGTGGCCGCGCCGCTGCTCTTTGCGACGGCGGGAATCGCGGTCCTGGGGCTGCTCGCGGCGGCGATTTTCGGCGCGGCGGCGGTCATTCTGCTGGACGCGCTGCTGGGCGACTCGAAACCGAAGATGCGCCCCGGCTTCACTTATCACTAACCGGCGCTGAACGAACGCACAGGCGGCTCCCTGTTGGACTTCAAATCCCCGTATCCGGGTCTCACCCCCGAACTGATCGTCTCGCACTTTCCCTATTCGGGGGATGAGCCGGTGCTTGTGCTGGAACTGTTCGAGAACGGTCTGGGGCCCCTCTGGGCGCCCGAGTTCGCGCGGCTTCGCCCGAACGCCCGGTTCATTGTGTTCTGCCGCGACGAACCGTCGGAGCAGGCGGCTCGCGCCGCCACGGCCGCCATCGCCGGGCGCGTGCGGTTCATCCGGGCCGAGTGGTTCTCCGGCGCCTGGGAGACGAAACTTCCGGGCGGGTTCCACGTGATCTGGGCGCCGTTTGTCGCCGACAGCGCCACGGCCGACATGCCGCTGCTGCTGATCGGCCGCCTCTCCGCGAAACTGCGCGAGGGGGGGATGCTGTTCTGGGGAACGGAACTGGCGGCGTCGTCGAAGGAGCTGGAAGCCGACTACGTGCGGCGCCTGGGCGAATACCGCCAGTCGGTATCTTTGAGTCCGGCTCCGTCAGTCCCCGACCGGCAGAAGGGGAGAAATCCCCGGATGGCGGCCGAGCACATCCGCAAATGCCTGGAGGCGGTCTCGCTCTCCAACGTCGACCTGCTCTGGAAACAGGAACTGGCCTCCGTCACCGTGGGCATGAGGAAGGCCTGAGCATCCATGACCCGGACCGAACGGCTGTTTGTCACTGTCGGACTGTTCTGGCTGCTCGCCGCGGCCATGCTCGGCTTCACGATCGCCATCGTGGGCGCGGACGGTGTCCCTCACTTCGCGCTAAAGTTCCACATCCACGCGGCAATTCTCGGCGGTATCCTGCATCTCTGGATGGGCCTGTTTTCCGAACGCATGGGCGGCGTATTTCCGGTGCGGGCGGCGGGGTTTACGCTGCTCGGCCTCACGCACGGCACGCTGGCCGCGTTCTCGGCGGGGCTTCTGTGGCGCTACGAACTGCTCGCCGCCGGCCCTGTGTGCCTGCTGCTGGCGCTGCTCTTCTACGGGGCGCTCTGCTGGCGGGCGTTCATGCACACGGGCGGGTTCAAGCCCGACTCCGGCCGCCCGAGACCCCACAGCGGGGCGCTTATGCATGGCACCGCTGCGCTGCTGCTCCTCGGGGGGGCTGCCTGGATGGCGCTCGTCATGTGGAACGGCGGATTCCGGTTCGAATACAAATCCGCCCACACGATGCTCGGCGTGTTCGGCGGGCTGCTGCTGGCGGCCCTGTCGGTCGATCACTTCCCGTCGCCGGGCGAGCCGGGGCACATACTCGGCTGGCAGCCGGCTCTCGAACTGATCCTGGCCGTACTGGCGTCGGTCTCGAGCGCCGTGCTCTCCCTCTACGGGCAGGCCGACCACCTCGCGGTCCCGACCCTGATGCTCGGCGTCCTGAGCCTCCTGCATCTGGCCACGCTTCTGCCCAGGAGGTCCTCCGAGCAGTTCACCGCCTGGGCCATCGGCATCCTGTTCCTGACCTCGACCGTGCTCCTGTACCGCTACCAGCAGACAGGCGGCGACGACATCCGCCGCGCCGCTCACCACGGGATCATTCTGGGCTTCGTGCTGCCGCTGCTGCTCGGCCACGCGTTCGGCGCAGCCGGGTCTCCGGGGGCCGCGGCGGTGCTCTCGATCCGCGCGCTCACGGGCGGGGCGGCGCTGCTCGTAACCGGGTTTATCGTCCGCGCGGCCGGCTGGACGGGCGGCGACCTCCTGCTGGCTGGCGCCGGTACCTGCGTCGTGATCGCGCTCATCTTCGGCATCAAGGTGTTTTTCGAATCGGTGGAAACGGAACCGCCGCCCGAACGGGGCGTCTAGGGCGGGCCCGGCAGGCGTGCTAGCTTGAGGCAGCATGAGCGACGACAACCCCATACGGGACATCTGGCGGGAGCTGAAAAAGGCGGGCGAGCGGCTGCTGTCTCCCGACGTGTCCGTGGACGACAAGATCCGCGAGTTCAGCGAAATGGTCGGCGCTCCGCTCAACGAGGCCGACGACGACCGGCTCGATCTCTTCGACCCTGAGTTCGCGCGCGAGCAGTACGACCGGATCGAACCGTTCGCAAAGATCTGGTTCCGTCCGGAACTCTCCGGCGCCGAAAACCTGCCGGGCGAGGGGCAGGGCGCGGTGCTGGTCTCCAACCACGCGATACTCGCGCTCGACTCGCTGTTCCTGTTCGAGCGCGTCTACCACGTCACCGGCCGTTTTATCCGGCCCACCGTGGACAAGAACGCGATCCGGATGCCGTACTACCGCCAGTGGCTGCAGCGGGTCGGGGCGATCTACGGCAAGCGGGAGAACGCCATCGAACTCCTGAAGCAGGGCAATCTCGTGCTGTCGTATCCGGGCGGCGCCCGCGAGGCGCTCAAGCCCACCCGCGACCGGTATGCCCTCTACTGGGACAAGTCGTACGGGTTTATCCGGTGCGCGATCGCCGCCGGCGTACCGATCGTTCCGGTGGCGAGCATCGGAGGCGATAACGCCTACGTGAGTCTGCTCGACAACAACGTCTATCTGCAGAAACTGATTGGTAGCGATAAATACAAGATGCCGCTCTACCTGGGGCTGGGCCCCCTGCCGCTGCCGGTAAAACTCCGGTTCGTGATCGGCGAGCCTATCGAAGTGCGCCTCCCGCCCTGGAAGGCGGACGATGAGGACGCGCTGGCGGAAGTGCAGGCAAGTATTAAAGAACGGCTTGAGGGGATGCTCCAGGAAGAGCTGGTCCGCCGGGGCAAGGGTGTCTAGGCGGGTTTTCGCCGGAAATAGCGCCTGATTTCAGCTATTTAAATGACCCAGGTCACATTGTGAAAAGACGGTAGAAGGCCTTCTAAATGCTTGCGGCGGGCCTCTGAACTCATTAAAACCATGGCCGTTCGGCATTGGCCCGCCTCGTTAATACGAAGGCTGCCCCCGCCAGCAAGTCCCCTGGATGCGGAACAGAAACGAGTCCTCTTTTGGCCGTCAAGGTTGGTTTCGGCAGTTCCAGTGACTGTGATTTCGCGACCGCTGTAAAACAGCGGGTTGATGCCTATTTCGCGGAAAATCATCTGACGAAGTTCTGGACCCCGTTCATGATGGCGAAAGTCGCTTTCTATCTGGGCGGCTATCTGGGCCTGTTCGCGCTCATCCTCACCGGATGGTTCAGTGAGCCGGTCATGCTGCTCATGGCAATCTGCATGGGTTTTTTCGTCTCGGGAATCGGGTTCAATGTCAGCCACGATGCGAGCCACGGCGGCCTGTCGGGCACTCCCTGGGTGAACCGCCTGTTTGCGCATTCATTCACACTGATCGGCGCCAACGCCTACAACTGGGGCATCTCGCATAACGTCGTCCACCACACGTATACGAATATCCCCGAGGCCGACGGCGATCTCTACCCGGCCGACCTGATGCGGTTCCGGCCGAACGCTCCCCACCGGGACGTCCACCAGCACCAGCACGTCTACGCCTGGTTCCTGTATACGCTGACGTCGCTCGTCTGGGTCACGAAGAAGGATTTCCGTCACATGTTCCAGGACAAGCTGGTGATCTACGAGAAGCCGAAACCCGCGGCCTCCGAGATCGCCATCCTGTTCGGCGGCAAGATCGGTTACTACCTGATGATCTTCGGCCTGCCGATGGCCCTTCTCGGGCTCCCGTTCTGGAAAGTCGCCATCGGATTCGTGGCGATGCACCTCGTGGCGGGGTTCATGCTGGCGTTCATCTTCCAGCTCGGTCACCTCGTGGAGGGCACCGTCTATCCGTCGCTTACCGATGGCCGGATCGCCGAATCGTTTGCCGCGCACCAGTGCCGCACGTCGGCGAACTTCTCCGTGGACGGTTTCCTGGCCCAGTGGATCACCGGCGGCCTGAACTGCCAGATCGAGCATCACCTGTTTCCGCGCATCTGCCACATCCACTACCGCAACCTGGCGCCGATCGTGAAAAAGACCGCTGAAGAGTTCGGCGTGACCTACACCGAATTCCCCACGTTTGCCGACGCAGTCAGGTCCCACTACCGGACCCTGAAGAAGCTGGGCCAGAAGGACGCCGCCGTCCGTTTCGAACGTGAAGCGGCGCTTTACCCGGAGCCCTCCGCCCGGATAGCCTCTGCTCATTGTGACGGAAAAGAAATCACCGGGGTCCACCCGTAAGCGAACCCACAAGGTCGTCCCGACTACCGCCCGTGAAGTGACGGGTAATGGCGCGGACGCAGGCGCCGACGGCGCCCCGCCCGGTCCGCATCACGAAAAGAAGCCCCGTTTCCCGACCGCCGATGCGGACTACTATGTCCGCTGGCGTACCCAGCTGCGCGACTGGGTCCGGGCCAAGAACGTCACGCCCAAACTCGCCGATCTGATCCTGCTATTGCCCGATTTCGTGCACCTGCTGGTGAAGCTGATGATGGATTCGCGGGTGGCGCTCCGGGAAAAGGTGCTGATCGGCGGCGCCATCGCCTACTTCGCCCTGCCGATCGATCTGGCGGCCGAGATGCTGCTCGGGCCGATCGGCTACATCGACGACATCCTGATCGTCCTGTTCGTCGTGGACCGGATCGTGAACCGGATCGACCACGGGATCCTGAAGGAACACTGGGCGGGCGATAACGACCTGCTGGAGACCATCCAGGGGGCGATGGGCGCCCTGCAGGATTTCGCCGGTCCGCGGTTTTCGGGACGGTTTTCAAGGCTGCTCAACTGGCTGAACGCTCCGTCCAAAACCGAGCCCACAAGCTGAGAACCAACATGCCGGGGAAGATTACTTTGAAAACACGCCAACTCGCGGCCGCCGTGTCGCTGGCCGTCGCATTGTCCGTCACCGGAGGCTGCGCGCTGGGATCGGCCAGGCCGAAGCTGGGAATCTGGGTCCCGGCGGAGGGCGACAGCCGGCCGCTGCAGTCGGACGAAAAACTGGACACACTGCTCGACCGCGCCAGGGCGGCCGGGGCCAAAGACCTGTTCGTTCAGGTGTTCCGCGGCGGCCGGGCATGGTGGGCGTCGGACATATTTGAGCATGCGATTCCGGGGGCCCGGGATCCGCTGGGCGAACTGCTCGCCCGGGCCGGCGCGGCAGGTATCCGGGTTCATGCGTGGGTGAATGTCTACAACCTCGGCACGAAGCCGTCCGCCAGGGCGATGGCGATGCTGCCCGATACGGCAATCACACGCGATAACGAAGGCCGCAACATCGTGACATATCTGGGCGAGGGTAAGGACGCGCTGGAGGCCGAACTCGATACGCCGGGCGTGTGGCTCGACCCCTCGTCGCCGGAGGCGAATGACTTTGTTCTGAAGGCGGTCCGTGAACTGGCCACCAGATATCCGTCGCTCGCCGGGGTACATCTGGATTTCGTCCGCTACCCGTATGCGATTCCGACGAAGCCGGCTCCTAACCTCGCCCGTGGAATTGAGTTCGGATTCGGCGAGACAGCCATCGAGCGGTTCAAGGCGGAAAAAGAAAAGGACGTACCGTTCAAGGGTACCACGGGTGATGTGGCCCGCGATTTCGCAGTCTGGCGGCGGGAACAGGTGAACGGGCTCGTGAAGAAAACCCGCGATACGCTGCCGGAGAAGATGCAGCTGTCGGCGGCCGTGGTCGCCTGGGCGGACCGGGCGTACCTGTCGTCGTTTCAGGACTGGCGGCGCTGGCTCGAAGACGGCACCGTGAACTTCGTTGTTTCCATGAGCTATTCGCGTGACGAGCGGTTCTACCGCTATCTCGTCAAGAGCGCCGTAGCCGCCCGTCCGGAGCGGTCACGCGGCAGTCCCCGGGTGTGGGTCGGTCTCGGTGCGTGGGACATCGGCGCCGACCGGGCGGCGCTCCACCGGGAACTGGATACGGCCGGGAAGGCTGACCCCGACGGAGTCGTGATCTTCTCGTACGACGACATCGACAAGGAACCGCTGATTACGGAGACGATGCGCAAGTGGCAGCAGGGCGAAGCCCCGCCGATTCCGCCAGGCGCCGGTTCGTCGGAGCCCAATAATCTCTGGGAATGGATGCTCCAGATCATCCAGGACGATCAGGACAGTCTGCGGAAGACGCCGCCTCCGCAGCCGGTTCCGGCGCCGGTTCCTCCGACAGCACCGTCGGCACCGGTCACGCGGCTGGGCGGGCCTGCGGCCGGATTATCCGGGTCCTGAACGGACGAACGATTGAGCGAGGTAAAACTCATTCTTGATGCTGAGGATCCGCCCCGATCGGCGGCTCCCCTGTGGGTGCTCATTTCGATTTTTTCAGGGATAGCGGTCTGGCTTGTGGCGCAGTCCGCGCTGGAACCCCGCGCCGCCCGGATGCTGGGGATCCTTGCCGCCGTCATCATGCTCTGGCTGACCGAGGCCGTCCCGCTGGCTATCCCCGGGATTGTCGGGACGGCAGTCGCTGTCACCGCCGGTATCGTCCCGATGAAGGAAGCCTTCAACCCGCTGGCCGACAAGATCATTATCCTGTTCATCGGCAGTTTCCTGATCGCGCACGCGATCGAGAAACATGGCCTCTCGCGCCGGATCGCCTACAGCGTACTGTCGCTGCCGGCCATCGGGAACTCGCCACGGCTCGTTTTCTGGGCCGTGTCGGCGGTGAACTTCGGCATCTCGGCGTGGGTGTCTAACACGGCCACCTGCGCCATGATGCTGCCCATCGCCATGAGCATCATCGCGCGGGTGCGTGCGGGCGCCGGGAAGGACGCCACCCGCGACTTCGGGTTTGCGCTGGCGTTCACCTGTGCTTTTTCGGCGAGCATCGGCGGCCTGATGACACCGGTCGGCACGCCCCCGAACCTCATCGGGATCGGACAGCTCGAACGGATCACCGGCGCGAAGGTGACCTTTTTCGACTGGTTCGCGGCGGTATCGCCGCCGGCGATCGTTATCTGGCTGCTCGGTTGCGCCTGGCTCGACCGGCAGATTGCGAAGGAATGCCGGACCCTGAAGCTCGATCCGTCGTTTGCCCGTGAGCAGCTGGACGCGCTGGGTCCCATGGGGCGGAATGAAAAGTGGACACTCGCCATGCTCGCCCTCACGATTCTGGGCTGGATTGTCCCTCCGGCGATCCAGGCGCTTGAGCTCGTGGGAGAGGGCGCTTCGTCGATGCTGGACCGGCTGTTTGCCGAACCGTTTGTGCCGGTATTTTTCGCCTTCCCGTTGTTCATGATCGGCGGCCAGAAGAAAGGTGAACCGGCACTCACCGCGGACGATTTCGCCGTGCTCGACTGGAATACGGTTTTTCTATACGGCGGCGGACTCTGTATCGGCGTGCTGATCGAGAAGAGCGGCCTGTCGGGCGTGATCAGCGCGGCGTTCTCCCGGCTCCCGCTGGATTCGACCGTTCTGATTCTGGCGGCGGCGGTGGTGCTCGCAGTCGTGATGAGCGAGTTCGCCTCCAACACGGCATCCGCCAACATCATCGCGCCGATTATCGCGGCGGCTGCGGGTGCGTTTTCGGTTCCCACGGGGACTCTCATGCTCGCCGCCACGGCCGCCTGTACACTGGGGTTCCTGCTGCCGGTATCGACCCCGCTGAATGCGATGGTCTATGCGACCGGTGAAGTCCCCCTGAAACGGATGTTCCGGACGGGGCTCGTCATGGACATTATCGGTGTCGTGGTGCTGGTTCTCTGGTTCCGCTGGCGGCTATGATCCGGTATCAAGACCTGACGGAGTCATTCGCGTGAAACTCGACCCCATTGCGCTGGCGGTGCCCGCTTTTTTCGGACTTATCGGCGTGGAAGTGCTCGTCATGCGCAAGCAGGGCAAGCGCCTCTACCGCTACGCCGATTCCATCGCCTGCCTGAGCTGCGGTATCGGGTCCGAAGTCATCCGGGTGTTCCTGGGCCTGCTGTCGCTCATGGCGTATGCCTGGGTATACAGCCAGTACCGGCTGATCGATCTGGAGCCATATCCGGCGGCGGCCTGGATACTCGGGTTTTTCGGCGTCGATTTTCTCTACTACTGGTTCCACCGTCTGAGCCACGAGATCAACGTTCTGTGGGCGCTTCATGTCGTCCACCACCAGAGTCAGGACTACAATCTGGCGGTGGCGCTGCGGCAGTCATGGTTCCAGGGGTTCGCCGCGACGCCGATCTATTTCCCGCTGGCGCTGCTGGGCGTCCCGCCGCTCGTCTTCGCGGGGAATATCGCCATCAGCCTTCTCTACCAGTTCTGGATTCACACACAGACGGTGGACAGGCTTCCCGGCTGGTACGAGTCGGTGATGAATACGCCGTCCCATCACCGGGTCCATCACGGGATCAACCCGGAATACATCGACCGCAATCACGCGGGTATCCTGATCATCTGGGACCGGATGTTCGGGACGTTTGAACCTGAAGGCGCCGCACCGGTCTTCGGGACAGTGAAGCCGTACGCGAGCTGGAACCCCGCGTGGGCGAACTTCGACTACTGGAAAGAGATGTGGGACCGGTCGGTGCAGACGAAAAAGTTCACCGATAAATTATGGGTCTGGTTCGCTAATCCCGAGTGGAACCCGGCCGATCTGGGCGGTCCGAAGAAGGCACCGCCCGTCGACGCCGGCAAGTTCACCAAGTGGGACACCGAGTTTCCCAAGGCCTACAAGAAATATGTGGATTCGCATTTCGTGGTTATTGGCGCGGGTATTACCTCGCTCCAGCTGTTCAAGGACGGGCTGCCGCTCTGGGTTCAGGCGGCGATCGGGGTAATGATTATCCTGACAACCGTGGTCTGGGGAGGGCTGTTTGAAGGGAAATCCTGGGCGGCGCCGCTCGAATGGGTGCGTCACGGGGTCCTGATCGGAGCCGCCGCCTTCTGGTTCGGCGCAATGGAACAGCAGATCTGGCTGGCGGCAACGATTTGCATACCGCTCGTCATCAGTGCGGTCTGGTTCGGCCGCCTCACGCGGACTGCCGCCGCGTAACTACTTCCGGTCGGTGATCACGAAAGACTTGGTGAGTCCGAGCAGTTTTTCCCGTGCCAGGTTTCCTGCCAGATCGGGAAACAACCGGGCGACATCGGCCGCCGAGAGCAGCCGCGTGGTATCGAGAATCCGGTAAAACCCGTCCGGGTCCCCCAGGTAGAAAAGCCGCCGCAGCGACAGGAACGACAGGTTCCGGTAGAGCTTCTGCGGGAGCCAGTGCAGAAAGACGGTCAGGATATGGGGTTCGACCGGGAACCACCGGTTGGGCGTCTGCAGGTAAATCGAACGGCCGACCCGGCGGCATTCGCTGGCGAACTTCGCCATATCGGCCGGAGTGCCGACGTGCTCGATTACCGAGTTCGAGAAGGAGAGATCGAACGCCCTGTCGGGAAACGGGATGTCGAGCGCCGACGCGGTGACCGACTCGTAGCCCGGCGGGACGTCGGCCAGCGGCTCCAGATTGAGAAGCACTACCCGTTTCGGGAATGTGCCGAACTCGGCTTTCAGGATTTCCCAGATCTGCGGCGTGCCGCCGATGTCGAGTACCTGCATTTCGGGCAGGCCGGGGTATGCGGCGAGAAAACGGGCAAGGCGCCGTCTCCGGAAGTAGGACATGGCCGGATGGAAAATCCGGTTCCAGCCGGACGTACCGGACTGGCTGGCCCGGCCGGAAGCCCGGTCAACCGCCATGAACGATCAGGGTCTTGCCGCTCATCTCGGGCGGCGGCTTGATGCCGAGAAGATCCAGCACCGTCGGTGCGATGTCGCTCAGGCGTCCGCCTTCGCGCAGCTCCAGCTTCTGGCCGCCCGCGGAGTCCAGAATGAAAGCGACCGGATTGGTCGTATGCTGCGTGTAGGGGCGGCCCGTCGCGGTGTCGAGCATCTGCTCGGAGTTGCCGTGATCGGCGGTGATGATGACGTTGTAGCCCTTGGCCTTGGCGGCAGGGACGAGGCGGGCGAGACACTTGTCCATCGCCTCGTTCGCCTGGATCGCCGCCGGCAGCACGCCGGTATGCCCCACCTGGTCGGAGTTGGCGTAGTTGAGCGCGATGAAGGAATAATCCTTCTTCTGGATCGCCTCGATCACCTTGTCGGTCAGTTCGGCGCAGCTCATCTCCGGCTTCTGGTCGTACGTCTTCACGTCCTTGGGGGAGGGCACCATGATCCGGTCCTCGCCCTCGAACACCTTTTCCTGTCCGCCGTTGAAGAAGTAGGTCACGTGGGCGTACTTTTCCGTTTCGGCGGCCCGCAACTGCAGCAGCTTCGATCTCGACAGTATTTCACCGAGAGTATTCTTCGGCTCCTCGTTGGTGAACGCATAGGGGAGCTTCAGCGTCGCGTCGTATTCGGTGAAGCAGACGAACCCGCTCAGCTTCGGTACCCGGCCCCGGTCGAACTCCTGGAACTTCGGGTCCGTCAGCGCGCGGGAGATCTGGCGCGCACGGTCTGCACGGAAGTTGAAAAATATCACGCCGTCGCGGTCGTTGATCTGGCCGATGAAGTTCTTTTTTTCGTTGCAGATGATCGTGGGTTTGACGAACTCGTCGGTTTCGCCGCGAGCGTAGGCGGCGACGACCGCCTCCTGCGCCGAGCCGGCAACAAAGTCGGAGCGGCCGCTCACCATGGCGTCATAGGCCAGCTTCAGGCGGTCCCAGCGCTTGTCACGGTCCATGGCGTAGAACCGGCCCGATACGGTGACGATGCGTCCGATTTCCAACGCCTTGATGGCCGTTTCAACCGTCTGGATGAACTCCAGAGCGCTCTTGGGGGCCGTATCGCGCCCGTCCAGGAATGCATGGATATACACCCGCTCGATATGCTGCTGCCTGGCGAGCTTCATCAGGGCGACCAGGTGATCGACGTGGCTGTGTACGCCGCCGTCGGAGACGAGCCCCATGAGATGCAGGGCTCCCTTTTCGGCCTTCACCTTGTCGCAGACCGCAACCAGTTCCCTGTTCTCGAAGAAGCTGCCGTTTTCAATGTCGCGGTAGATGAGCGAGAGGCTCTGGTAAACGATCCGGCCGGCACCGATGTTCAGATGACCGACTTCGGAGTTGCCCATCTGGCCCTTGGGAAGGCCCACGTCCTCGCCGGAGGTTTTCACCGGCACCCACGGATTGTTGGCGAAAAGGGCGTTCACGACCGGGGTATTGGCGGCCTTCACGGCATTGGTGGGCTCGTCTTTGCCCAGCCCCCAGCCGTCCATGATGATAAGCAGTACAGGGTTTTTCGTCCCCATCGCAGATACCTCGTCACATCCGCCCGTGGATGGCCGTTACTCTTCGAATCCGGTTCCGGTCTCGCTCGCCCGGCCGGAGCTGCGGTTCTTCTCGTCGCGCTCCAGGATTTCCTGGCACGCGATGCAGCGTTCGCCGTAGGGGACCGTCAGGAGACGCTTGAACGGAATCTCTTCGCTGCAGTCCTCGCAGATCCCGTAATCCTTGCCGTTAATGCGCTGGAGCGCATTGTCGACCCGCTCCAGCAGCTTCTGGTCGGCTTCTGACATCCGGCCCAGGAACGCCCGGTCGTACTGCGACGTAGAGGCGTCGGCGAGGTCGGCCGCGCCCTGGCCTTCGTCGAGGGCTTCGGCCGATTCGCGGATGCTGGCCACTTCGGCGAGCAGGCCTTCACGGATTTCGTTCAGTTTGGCCTTGCACTGGCGGGTCTGGTCGGGCGTGAGCATGTTGGTCGGCTTTCCTAGTAGTGGTACGGGACGCCCTTTTTCAGCGTCCAGGCCCTGTAGAGTTGTTCGAGAACGAGCACGCGGGCAAGTTCATGGGTAAAGGTGGCCGGGGACAGGGAAACGATCCTGGAAGCCTTTTTTTTGACTTCCTCCGAGAGCCCGAACGCCCCTCCGATCACGAAAGTGGCGGGCCGGGCCTCCTGTTCGATCCGGTCGAGCAGATTTTTCCACTCTTCCGTCGACAGGGGCTTCCCGTCGGGAGACAGTGCATAGACGGCCCCGTCGCTTTTTGCCAGAAGTCTTGCACCTTCTTCCTGGACGGCCCGTTTCCGGTCGTTATCCGATGGCGAGCGGGCCTCGATTTTCGTCTCGGCGGCCTCCCGGATATCCAGGGAGGCGAAGCGCCCGACCCGTCCGGCATAATCCTGCGCCAGTTCCTTGAGCGGGGCGGATTTCATCTTCCCGACAGCGGCGAGGATCAGTTTCACAGATTGCCTGTGGCGGCCTCAGGCCCCCCGGTTCATCCGTGGCAGGTCGACGATCTTGCCGTCCTCGCCGTAGAGCTTGCGTTCGGATTCCAGGAACAGGCGCTCCAGGTCGTAATGGTGGCGGGAGGCGTCGTCGAACAGGTGGACGATCACGTCCCCGGCGTCGACGACGATCCAGTTGCCGAAGTTGTACCCCTCGCGGCGCGGTTTCTGGTGGCCGGTCTTCGTTTCCGACTCGACAATGGCGTCGCAGAGGGTCTGGTTATGCTTGGTCGAGGTCCCGGTCGCGATGAGATAGAATTCGGTGTAACCGACAATGTCGCCCACCTCGATACTCGTCACCGCCTGGCCCTTCTTGTCCAGCAGCGCTTTGACGAGCCGGTGGAGCTGTTCGCGGGAGGGATCAGGCTTGGGCGGCGCTTTGGGGGCGGGTTTTCCGGTGGCCGCAGGCGCCGTTTTGAGGGCCGCCTTTGCCACCGGTTTAGCCGCCGGCTTCGGGGCCGGACGCTTCACCGGTGCCTTCGACGCCGCTTTCGAGGCTGTCCTGATGGGTTTCTTCGAGCCCTTTGCGGGCGCGGCCGGTTTCTTCACCGGCTTTGGGGCGGGCTTCTTCGCGGCCGCTTTCGCGGATTTTGCCGGGGCTTTCTTCGTCGTCTTTTTCGTCGTCTTCGCCATGCTGTCCTTTATGTGCGATCGGTTCGGTAATCAGTCTGTGGATCAGGCGCGGATCTGTCCGTCGCCGTAGATGAAGAACTTTTCGGTAGTGAGCTCTTCCACGCCCATGGGGCCGTAGGCGTGAAGCTTGGTGGTCGAGATGCCGATCTCGGCGCCCAGCCCCAGTTCGAAGCCGTCCGAGAACCGCGTAGACGCGTTCAGGAACACGCACGAGGAGTTCACGTCTTTCAGGAACTTCTGCGAGCGGGGGTAGCTCTCGGTCACGATCGTTTCCGTATGGTTCGATCCGTACGTGTCGATGTGCTCGATGGCGGCCTCCATGGAAGGCACCACGCGGACAGCCAGTATCAGGTCCAGATACTCGGCGTACCAGTCTTCCTCGGTGGCCGCCTTGAAGGGGATGCCGTTCAGGTATTTCGCCGTCTCGGGGCAGGCGCGCAGTTCGACACCAGAATCTTTGAGGCGCCTCGCCACTTCAGGAATGAACTTCGGCGCGATCTTCTCGTGGACCAGCAGCGTTTCGAGCGCATTGCAGACGCCCGGGCGCTGGACCTTACCGTTGATCGTGATGGCGGAGGCCATCTTCGTATCGGCGAACTCGTCCACGTAGACGTGGCAGACGCCCTTGTAGTGTTTGATGACCGGGATACGGCTCTTCTCGGCCACGTAGCGGATCAGCGCCTCGCCGCCCCGGGGGATCACGAGGTCGATCTCTTCATCCAGCTTCAGCAGCTCTTCCATCGCCGTGCGTTCGGTGGTCTGGAGCACCTGCACGAGATCGCCCGGCACGTTCACCGCCTGGAGCGCCGCGCGGATCACTTCACCCAGGGCCTGGTTGGAATGGATCGCCTCTTTGCCGCCCCTGAGAATTACGGCGTTGCCCGCCTTGAGGCACAGCGCCGCCGCATCCACGGTCACATTCGGCCGGGATTCGTAGATGATCAGGATGACGCCGAGCGGGATCTTCATCTTGCCCACGCGCATGCCGTTGGGACGCACCCACTGGCGGGTGACGGTGCCGACGGGGTCGGGCAGGGCGGCCACTTCGTGCAGCCCCTTCACCATCTGGTCGACGACTTTCAGGCTCAGTTTCAGGCGGTCGACCATGGCGGCCGAAATGCCAGCCTTCACCGCCGCCTCGACGTCCAGCTTGTTGGCCGCTTCCAGTTTCTCTCGGTTGTTCTGAATGCCATCGGCAATCGCGAGCAGTGCGCGGTTCTTGTCCGCCGTGGACAGGCGCGCGCCTTTGCGGGCCGCGAGCTTGCCCCGGCGGGCCACGGCCTTCATCTCGTCAGCCAAAGAGTTTGTTGTCGACTGCGGCACGATGAACTCCCTTGGAGAGCAGGTCCTTCTGAATCTAACCGTTCAGGATCACGAGGTCATCCCGTTGGATGATCTCGTCCACACTGCGGTATCCGAGCAGCTTTTCGATGTCGTCGGTGCGATGCCCCGCCAGTTTCTGGATGTCCCGCGAACTGTAGGTGACGAGCCCGCGGGCGAATTCGGTACCGTCGGGGCCCGAGCATTTGACGCAGTCCCCGGCCTCGAATTCGCCGCGCACTTCTTTCACTCCGGCCGGAAGCAGCGACTTCTTGCCGCCCTTCAAGGCCTGCATCGCCCCTGCGTCCAAGACCAGTTCGCCCTTTACCTGCAGCGAATAGCCGATCCACTGCTGGCGCGATGATACCCCCTTGGGGTCCGGCGCGAAAAACGTCCCCTCGTCGGCTCCTTCGAGGATCCGGGTGATCGAGCCTGGTTTCACTCCGGCCGCCACCACCGTCGCCGTGCCGGCGCGGGTGGCCGTCTCGGCGGCATCGAGTTTGGTCCGCATGCCGCCCAGGCCCACGTCCGAGCCGGTGCCGCCGGCGGCGGCTCTGAGTTCGGACGTAATCTGCGGGACAAACCCGATGCGCCGGGCGTCCTTGTGGTCGTTGGGGTTCTTGTCGTAGAGCCCGTCCACATCGGTGAGGATCACGAGCAGGTCGGCTTTCAACAGCCCTGCCACGATGGAGGAGAGCCGGTCGTTGTCGCCCAGCTTGATCTCTTCCACGGCCACCGTGTCGTTCTCGTTGATGATCGGAATGACGCCCAGCTCGAACAGGGTCTCGAGCGTGTTGCGGGCGTTCAGGAAAAGCTGGCGGTTGTTGACCACCTGCTGCGTGAGCAGCACCTGGCCCACGGCGACGCTGTGGCGGTCGAACTCGGTGGCGTAGGTGTGCATGAGCAGGCTCTGGCCCACAGCAGCGACCGCCTGCTTGAGCGGAATGGTGCGGGGCTTTTCCTTGAGACCGAGCCGCGAGCGTCCCGAGGCGACGGCGCCGGAGGTCACAATGGCCACCTGCACCCCGCGCTTTTTGAGCGCGGCGATCTCGTCGACGATGCGCGCGAGCCGTTCGGCGTCGATCCGGTCGCCGCTCACGAGCACGCGCGAGCCGAGCTTGATCACCGCCCGCTTCACGTTCTTGATGAGGTCGCGGCTCACCAGTCGTCTCCCTCGCCCGCCTCCGCGCCGCTGTCTCCGGCCGGAGTTTCTTCGGGGCGGCGCATGCCCAGTTCGAGGAGTATCTGGCCGAGCCGGATCTTGAGCTGGGGGATGTTCTCGCCCGACACGCCGGAGATCGTCATGACTTCGACCTTCTTGCGCTTGAGCTTCTGGAGCGTCGTCTTCAGGAGCTTCTCGTCGGGCCGCGTGTCCATCTTGTTCAGCGCCACGAGACGGGGCTTGTCCAGCATCGACTTGTCGAATGCCTTGATCTCCCTGAGCAGCAGGTCGTAGGTCTTCGCGGGATCTTCGGGCGCCGCCATGTCGATTACGAATAACAGCACGCGCGAGCGGCGGGCGTGCTTCAAAAACCGGATGCCCAGGCCCGCGCCCTCGTGGGCGCCCTCGATGATGCCGGGCAGATCGGCGACGACGTAGGTCTTGAAGTCGCCCCACTGCACGACGCCCAGGTTCGGCACCAGCGTCGTGAACGGATAGTCGGCGATCTTGGGCTTGGCGGCCGAGATGCGGCTGATGAGCGTCGACTTGCCGGCGTTGGGCAGGCCCACAAGGCCCACATCCGCCAGCAGTTGCAGTTCCAGCCGCATGTCGAACGCCTCGCCCGGCAGGCCGGGTTGCGCGTAGCGGGGCGCCTGGTTGCGCGAGGTGGCGAAGTGCATGTTGCCCATGCCGCCGCGCCCGCCCTTGGCGATCACCACTTCCTCGCCGTCTTTCGTGAGGTCGCACAGAATCGAGTTGTCGGGCAGCTTGTAGGCGCGGGTGCCGACGGGGACCTCGAGCACGAGATCGGGCGAAGCTTTGCCGTACATTTCATTGCCGAGTCCGCCCTGGCCGTCCTTGGCGAAGGCGTTGGGCGAGTACCGGAAGTCGAGCAGCGTCTGCTTGCGGGTCGTGGCCCGCAGGATGACGCTGCCGCCGTCGCCGCCGTTGCCGCCGGCGGGGCCGCCGCGGGGCCGGAACTTCTCGCGCAGAAACGCGACCGCACCCTTCCCGCCGTGGCCGGAAGAGACGTGGATTACGACCTCGTCGACGAACTTCATAAATGGGTCCTATGAACTGCGCCCCCTTGCCGGGGTGACCGTCAAGGGGGCGCGAATCTTACAGAGGCTGATCTGACTGCGTCAGTTCTTCGCGGCCGCCTTCTCCTCGGCCGGGATCACATGGACGCGCTTGCGGTCCTTGCCCCAGCGGGTAAACTTCACGGTGCCTTCGGCGGTCGCGAAGATCGTGTAGTCGCGGCCCATCGCCACGTTCTTGCCGGGGTGCACGCGCGTGCCCACCTGGCGGACGATGATGTTTCCGGCGATCACCTTCTGGCCGTCCGCGCGCTTGACCTCGCGCCGCTGGCCGTGGGAATCGCGTCCATTTGGTCTGTCTGCCATGACTCTTGAATCCTTCCTTTACAGGCTTCGACTACAGGCGTCGGCGGTCAGGCCGAGATCCCGGTGATTTCCACGCGGGACTGGTCCGCACGGTGGCCCTGGCGCTTGCGCGAGTTCTTGCGCCGGCGGTGCTTCCAGATGAGGAGCTTGGGGCCGCGCATCTCTTCGACCACCTTGAAGGTGACCTTCGCGCCGCTCACGTAGGGCTTGCCCACGACGGTCTCGCCGCCGTCCTTCTCGATGAAAAGGACCTTGTCGATGACGACTTCCGAGCCGACTTTGGCCGCCAGCCGGTCCAACACCAGCTTGTCGCCCTGGGCGACCCGGAACTGCTTGCCGTTTGTCTCGATGACCGCGTGCATGATAACTCTCCGTAATCCTTGGGGAAACCGCCTAAGCGAACCCCGCCGGGCTACCCCCGGAAGGCGCAAGTTGTGGCTGATGGAGGAGGGGGAGTCAAGAGGGCTTTAGCGGCGCGAAAGTTTCGGCAGGAACCGGGCCGGGGTGATGACGGAATACCGGCCTGAAAGCACGAGCAGATCGTTGTCGCCGGTGACCAGCCAGCGGGCTTTGGAGGCTGTGAAAGTTCCGAGGATTGCGCGGTCGGCATCATCGAGTTGGGTCACGTTTACAGTATCCGGTTCGACCAATTCGGCAAAAACATGAAGACCTTCGATGAAACTGCTTACCTGTTCATGACCCCAGTGCAGCCGTTTACGGATTCGGGGGTAGGACAATACTCGCTCTATTTCTGCGAGCTGCGGTCCGCTCGTGGCGAGATGAAAGAGCTGGCTACGCCACCCGCTGATAATTTTGCCGGGAATACTATCGGGCAGCATGAGGCCCGACATGAACACGTTGGTATCCAGTACGGCTTTCAAGAGGGATCAGGCTACCGGGCGCGCGTCGTTTTTTGTGCGTGGCGGACAGCAGCGTCAATCTCGCGGATCGCTGTCTCAGCGGGGACGTCTCGGTAAGTTTTGGCCAGTTGATCCAGTTGCGAGCCGAACTGTCTCTGGAATTTCTGGAACTGGCGGTAGATGCGTAGATCGACAATCGCCGCCACCGGTTTGCCCTTCGAGTCACGCACGTAGGCAACGGGAGTGCCCTTTGTGCTTGTATTCTTCAGCTGAGTGGTGCGGTTACTCATGGGGCTATTCTAGCCAGTTTTGGGGTTGTTCCCAAGTGAGGAAATCAAACGAGCTTTGGGAGGCAGGCGATGCTTCGCAGATACAGGTTTGGGCTGGTAGATATTTCGGGCGGGTGATAGCCTGTAATTTAAACCGAGAGGGGCCGGTATGCCCAAATCATTCGTGAACGTAATTAAGGTATGTTTAAGGGAAATGGTGGTCTGAATCTGAATGGAGAAGGACCTGAGCCCATTGCTTTTGACGGTCGTCTGTTATGCACCGGCTAGCGATGCCGCACTTCGCGCTGTTCAAATTTTCGCGCGTGGGAAAATCCCAAACGACTATATCGGTTTCCTAATGACGGCCAATGGCGGCGAAGGTCCGATAGGACAATCAGGGTATATACGCTTTTGGAAAGCGGAGGAAATCGAACCGTTTAACAAGAGCTATAATGTTGAGGAGTTTGCTCCCGATGTTTTGCTGTTTGGTTCTAACGGGGGAATAGATGCCTATGGTTTTGATTTACAAAAACGACCAGTTGAATACATATCATTGCCATTTATCGGCATGAATCGGGACGAAATTGAGCCTCTTGGCCGGACGCTTACTGAATTTCTCCAAAACATGAGTGATTTGAGCGACCGTGATTATAAAAGTCTGGAAACTAATTCGACCTATAAGTATCAGTTAGTCGTCCAGACAAGCGCCGAATCGGAAGACGACTTCGAAACGATGCTGGCGCTGGAAGAAAAAATTGCAGGTTTGCTTGGCGGTATGGGGAAGGTTGATGGTCATGATTGTGGCGCTGGTGAAATGAATTTATTTATTCAGACCGATAGTCCCGAAAGGGTATATGAGCATCTCAAGTTCTTGCTTCATGGCAGTGGACGTTTTGACGATATGAAAGTGGCTTATAGGGAGATTTCAGGAGAGCGCTATAAAGTAATCCATCCATTAGGACTGCAAGTTTTCAAGGTTCTTTAAAGAGTCTCATACCCATGCACTCCTACTTCTTTCCGCCCATTCCGCCCGCGTCCATGCCCGCCTCGCGCAGCATCTGGCGGGCGATGGTGAGGAGCTGGATCTCGGAGGTGCCGCCGCCGATCTCGAACATCTTGGCGTCGCGCATCAGCTTCTCGACCGGGGCCTCGCGCATATAGCCGGTGCCGCCCATGATCTGGACCGCGTCCAGCGCCACGCGGACCGCCTCCTGCGAGACATACAGCTTGGCCGCGCTTGCCACCTTGTCGTCGAGCTTTCCCTCGCGCTGCATCCAGGCGAGCTTGAAGACGAGATTGCGGGAGTTTTCGAGCGAGATGTACATGCGGGCGAGCTTTTCCTGGATGAGCTGGTAGTGGCCGATCCGGTTTCCGAACGCCGTGCGGTCGGCGGCGAACTTGACGCTCTCTTCCACACACCGCTCGATAATGCCCAGACACATGGCGGGCATCACGGCGCGTTCGTGCTGGAGCGTCGCCTTCGCGTCGTCGCGGCCGCCCGCCGACCCTTCTGTCGCACCCGGTATCGGACCGATCAGCCGGTCCGCACCGACCTTCACACTGTCCAGAAAGATTTCGCCCGTCGGCGAATCCCACATGCCCATCTTCGGCATCGGCGTGCCGGTGGAGAGGCCGGCGTCGCCGCGTTCCAGAATAAACGCACGCACCTTCCCGGCGGCGGGGCCGTCAGCGAGCCGCGCGTAGACGACAATCACGTCGGCGAACGGCGCGTTTGAGATGAACGTCTTGGTGCCGTTCAGGACGAACGTGTCGCCGTCCATGTTCACGCGCGTCTTCATGGAGCCGAAGGCGTCGGAGCCGCTTGAGGGCTCCGTGAGCGCCCACGCGCCGACCTTGTCCATCGAATAGAGCGGCAGCGCGTATTTCTGTTTCTGTTCGTCGCTGCCCTTGGTGGCTATTGCCGTCGCCGCACCGAGCGTAGCGACGAACGCCATGCAGACACCGGGCGAGACGCGGGAAATTTCTTTAAAGAGGATAGAAGGGATCAGCGGATCGAGGCCGCCCGGGAGTGCGCCTGCGGCCATTTCCTTTGCGGGCTTTTTCTCGGTGGTACTTTCGGTCGCTGGATCCTTCTTTTTGAACGACCGGCGGAGCTGATCGCCGAGGCCCATCGTCCTGCTGAACTTCCTGAGCAGGTCGTACGGGAGCAGTTCACCCGATTCCAGTTTGGCGATGTTCGGCTTGAGCTCTTTTTCGGCGAACTGGCGGACCGCCAGCTCGATCATCTTCTGTATATCGTTCAGTTCGAACATCTTGGCGTCGCTTACGCGCTCCACTCGAGCATCAGCTCCAGCGGCTTCAGCGCTTTGACGCGCAGCGCCTCGCCCATCTCGATCGTTGGTTTCCGGTCGCGCATGGCGACATAGATCTTGTCCAGCGTGTTGAGGCGCATATAGGGACACTCGTTGCAGGAGCAGCTCTCGTCTTCGGGCGGTGCCGGGATGAACGATTTGCCGGGGGCGGCTTTCTCCATCTGGTGGATGATGCCGGGTTCCGTCACGACGATGAACTCTTTAGCGTCGGACTTCGCCGTGAACTCGAGTAGCGCCTTGGTGGAACCGATGTGATCGGCGAGGTTGAGCACCGGCGCCGTACACTCGGGGTGGGCTATCACCTTCGCCTTCGGGTGGCGGGTCTTGAGATCGATCAGCTTGCGCTCGCTGAACGTCTCGTGGACCTGGCAGGTGCCATTCCAGAGCAGCATCTTGCGGCCGGTCTGTTTCTCTACATACGCGCCCAGATGCTTGTCCGGTGCGAAAATGATCGGCCGGTCTTTGGGGATGCGGCTGACAATCTTCACGGCGTTCGACGACGTGCAGATGACGTCCGACAGCGCTTTTACTTCCGCCGAGCAGTTGATGTAGCTCACGACGAAATGGTCCGGGTGCTGCGCCTTGAAGCGCGCGAACTCGGGGCCCGGGCAGCCGTCAGCCAGGCTGCAGCCCGCGTCCATGTCGGGAATGATGACCGTCCGGTTGGGGTTCAGGATCTTGGCGGTCTCCGCCATGAAGTGGACGCCGCAGAAGACGATCACATCGGCCTGTGTCTTTTTGGCCGCCTGCGCGAGCTGCAGCGAGTCGCCGATGAAGTCGGCGATATCCTGGATGTCCGCCTCCTGGTAGTAGTGAGCAAGGATCACTGCGTTCATCTGCTTCTTCAGACGCGCGATCTCTTCGAACAGGTCCAGGGCAGGGTCGAGCTTTTCAGCCAGTTCCATCGGCTTTAATTCCTTCGCTGAGAGACGGGGCACACGCACGGGGCGCCGCGTTGGCCTGAGTCTGGGGGTTGATGCGGCGGGTTTCAAGGAATCACTTTGTCGGTGTCGGGGATCACAAACTTATTCGCAGCATTGAAATACCTTCGGTAAGGAAACTAAAACCATGGCACAAGGGAAAAGGGCTACTTGTGCCTCTAACGAAGGGATAACAAATGTTGCGTTTGTTTAAATCGGATCTGATTAAGGCGCTGTTTTTTGCAATTGGAATTCTGGCGGCGAATGCGCTGCCGGCCAGGGCGCAGGAGTCGCCCCCGGGATCGGGCGCTTCGGGCGATGGCATAACCTATGGCGAGGCCCGCAAAAGCGGTTATTGGCTCGCGGGATTCCGCGGAGGCATTTCGATCATACCGGCGCATATCGACGGAGGCGGCGGTACCAAGGGCGGAGTGGGCCCGCACTTCAATCTGTCGTTTGCCCGGGTCGTGGACGACATCGTGGCCCTCGGACTTATGACGGAATACGAAAGCCACAGTTACAAGGTCCCGAGTGTCGGGAATATCGGCAAGCAGGAGGTCTATTCCATTATTCCGTACGCGGAATTCCGGGGACGTCTGCCAAAGTCACCGGTCATTCTGACTGGTAGTCTCGGTATTGGTGCGAACCTGAACTTCTTTGACGAGAATGCTTCTGGTTTCACCGTCAAGCCGGAACACAAGGTTGCTGTCCGACTCGGGGTTGGCGCCGAAGCCGAGGTTCAGAAGGATTTCACGCTGGGGATGGAAATCGCGTACAAGTCGAACAATGGAACGGCGGAAGTTTCCGGATCGAAAGTTGCCAACCGGTTGAACTCTCTCGCTTTCCTGTTTGGCGGCAAGATCGCCTTCTGAACATTACGAATGAAATGAATTGACAGGAACCGGCGGGCGGCCCCGCCGGTTCCTTTTGCTTGCATGGGGAAATGAACTGCGCGGCGTTTGCGTTCCGGCATGGCTAAGTCGTACGTTGTGCCTACCTCGTCATTAAGGAGATCCCCCTTATGAACCGCAATCGTTTTCATGTACATCTGATCCCCGTTCTGACACTGATCGCGTTCGTCAGCTGTCCACTCGCCGCCCGTGCCGAGGGCGATATTGTGATCGGCGCTCGGGGTGGCGCGTCCTGGGTCCTCGGGGAAGTCGGTGGCGGCAAGGACGCAGGTGCTGGCGGAGCCCTGAACCTGCACGGGGGAATCCGGCTCGCCAAGCCGCTGCTCATCGGTCTGATGCTCGACGGCGAGCGCCATGATCTCAAGGACGCAGCCGCATCCGTGCACATTGGCGACGCCTACACGTTCTCGGTGCTCCCGTTCGCCGAGGCTCGTCTCGATCTGCCCGGCATGCCGGTGGTGCCATTCGCCAACCTCGGGATCGGCGTCAACTTCAACTACCTGAACAAGAGCAATTCGGGCCTGGGCGCTACCAACGTGAAGAACAAGGAAGCCTACCGCTTCGGTGCGGGCTGCGACTTCGTGCTGGCCGACACTTTCGCACTGACGGCGGAACTGGCCTACAAGATCAACGACACATCGATCAGCAACGCAGCCAGCACCATCACCAGCGGCGACGCTCGGCTCAACTCGTTCACGTTCCTGGTAGGAGGGCGGCTGATCCTGTAACGGCCACTGCCCGATTCATTGACTCGTTAATCAATTTTCGCCAAACGTCCATGACCTGTCGTTCAGGGAAGGGATGAAACCGTCATGGCGATACTGGTGTCGAAGACCTACTGGCTGGGGATGCCGTTCAATTTCCGGATCTGGCCGGAGCACGCGGCCTGCGAACCGGTCACGCTGAAAGCGGACGACTTCCGCGAACTGCGCGGCCTCTACTGGGTGGCCAAAAACCAGCCGAAGCCGAAGATCGGTGTAGTCGTAATGCACCCGCGCGCGGACTTCACGCACCACTACATCATCCCTCGCTTTACAAAGGCCGGATACGCGGTGCTGGGCGCCAACACCCGCAATCCCAACAACGACACCAACACCGTTCATGAAGAGATCATTCTCGACGCCAATGCGTGCGTGAAATACCTGAAAGACGTGAAGGGCTGCGAGAAGGTTCTGCTGTTCGGCAATTCGGGCGGCGGCAGCCTGTTTGCCTTCTTCCAGGCCCAGGCGAAACTCGAACCTGCCAAGCGTATCGAGAAAGACCCGTCTGGTGCATCGGTGATGCTGAAGGCCGCCAAGATGGTGCCTGCCGACGGCCTCATGCTCTGCTCCGCCCACAAGGGCGAGGGCAGGATCATGAACGAGTGTATCGATCCTTCGGTAGTCGATGAGTCGAAGCCGCTGCTGACCGACCCTGACATCGATATGTACGACCCGAAGAACGGCTTTAAAGAGCCGCCGGAGTGGAGTCACTACGCGCCGGAGTTCTACAAGCGGTACCGTGCGGCGCAGCACGCGCGAATTCTCCGGCTCGACGCCATCGCCCGCAGCTATAACGACGACTTCCGCCGCGCACTGGATCTGAAATCCGACCCGGAGTTCAAGAAGCTTCCCTACGAAAAACGGATGAAGACACTCCGTCAGGAAGCGTTCGAGCCGGTGATGGTCATTTATCGGACAATGGCGAACCCGCACTACGTTTCGAAGGACCTGGAGCCTTCGGAGCGGCCATACGGCTCACTCATCAGTGAACGCCCGGATCTCATGAATATGCAGTATCTGGGCTTCGGGCGCATGTGCACGCCGAGAGCGTGGCTATCGACCTGGTCGGGCGAGTCGTCGAATGCCGACCTGTGCAGGAACCTGAAGCAGATCACGGAACCGGTGATTGTCGTGAACGCGGGACGCGATAACGAGATTTTCCCCGAAACCGACGCCAAGCCGATTTACGAGGCGGTCGCCTCGAAAGACCGCAAGTACGTGAACTTCCCCTCGGCGCTTCACTACTTCGAGCCGCCTTTCGGCCAGAAGGAAGCGCCCGACGTCGACAAACTTATGGATCTGCTGGTGCCGTGGATTGAGGAACGGTTCTCGAAGTAACCACTTCGGTCAGTGCTTCGACGCCCGCCGGGACGAGTTCCCAGCGTTTCAGCAGTTCGCCTGTGAAATAGTACGGCTGGCTATCCAGCAGAAATACGCGGCGGCCCCCGTTCAGGCTCTGTTCGATAGAGTTGATAAGTGTCTCCGGATTTTCGCCTCCGACCGTAATCCAGCGGGTTCGGGGCTGAAACCGTTCCGCACTGTTCGCGTAAAGCAGCGGCATCAGCAGCGTGAAATCTCCAATGACAGTCGAGCCATCGGGTGTGGCCGTCCCGACAGCCTCAATATACCGGCGGGCCGATGACTCGCTGAACTTCCACGGCCGGAGGAAGTAGTTCAGTTCGTCGCGCATCGGTGCATGTCTCACGATGGACGGCAGGCCAGTGCTTCTCAGCACAATCGGTGCTGTCAGGTAAGTGACGGCCGGAAAAGCGATGACTCCCGCCAACAGGAAAGGCTGGAGTCGCTGCCGGCTTTTCAGAACCGTTTCGGCGCCTCTCGCCACCAGAAACCCCGACGCCAGATACGCGGGCAGGGGGATAAGGTATGCCCGCTGCGGCAGGTAGGACAGGGCGAAGCCAAAGTGCGTCGCAGCGACCGCAGCGGCAATCCGGATCCCGCGCCGGTCGAGCGTTTTCAGGCCTACCGCGATCAGCAGCAGCGCCGGACTGGCGAAATTATAGAGATAGTAGCCCGCCAGCAGCGGTGCGTTTTTGACCGCAAGCGGCGTTCCGGTGAAATGCGCGAAGTCATTTCCCCAGCGGAATGCATTGTCGCCGGCGCTGTCCTGGTGAACGATCGGTGCCATCAGAAGGAATATCGTGGCAAGCGCCAGTGTCAGGATCGCCAGAAACAGACCCGCGTCCTTCCGGTTTCGTTTGCCGTTTGACCCCAAAATATAGACGGCAATCGCCGGAACACTGAACAGGCAGAGAATATGGACGTAGGTGCCCGCGCCCAGAATGACGCCAGCAAGTACCGGGCGGTTTAAGGAAGTCAGGCACCAGATGCCGAGGGTAATTGCCAGCAGTGCGGGCGCGTAGCTCTCGGCCATCGTAGAGACGAGCCAGAAGGTGTGCGACACGGCGAACGCCGCCGTTGCGGTACGGGCGGCCCACCGGTCGTTTACCGAGCGAAGCAGGATTGCATGCAGGAACCCGACGGTAATCGCGCCAGCGGTGACGGAGGCGAGGGTGATCCGGAAGGCGTAGGGTTCAAGGGGCAGCAGTGAAAACGGCCACGCCCACAGCACAGCACCCGCGTGTGCGCCCTGATCGAGCGAGATATTCAGACTCCGGACATAGAGCGTGAGTTTCGCGGGATCGCCCCAGAGAATGTCTCTGGCGCAGGTGGGCGCATAAAGGGCAAAGGCGAGGAGCCCGGCCAGCGCAGGTTCGAGCCGGGCACGGGCAGGCCAGTCGGACGCCCTGTTCGTTTGCTCCGTTGCGGTACCCGCTGTTTCACTACTGTTCACGCGCTGTCCTGTTGTCGTTTGGCTTTGAGGTGATTTAGCGTGACACCTCTTCGGGCGGAATGGGACCTTCTCCTGAAGAGGTTTTACCGTCCGCAGGAGAGATACGGTCATGGCAGAGACAAAAGCGTACAAGCTGTTCATCGGCGGAGAGTTCGTGGATGCGGCCGACAGCGCGACGTTCGAAACACGCAACCCGTTCAATCAGGAACTGGTGGCCACCTGCGCTCTGGCCGGACCGCAGGATGTGGACCGGGCCGTTATCGCCGCCCGCAAGACCTTCGAGTCGAAAGAGTGGCAGAAGCTATCCGCTGGCGACCGTGGCGCGATGCTGGAACGCCTGGCGGCAGCTCTTCAGAAGAACATGCAGGCTTTTGCGAATCTGGAAGCCCGTGACTCGGGTTCGACGATCCTGAAAGCCATGGGTGATATCGGCCAGTGCGTGGCGACGCTCAAGTATTATGCCGAGTGTGCAAGACGTCTCGACTCCATGCGGCCGCTCGAACTGTTCGAGAAGCCGGTCATGTCGTCGAACTACGTGCTGAAAGAGCCGGTGGGTGTGGTCGGACAGATCATCCCGTGGAACTTCCCGCTCGTCATGTTCTCGTGGAAAATAGGCCCTGCGATTGCGGCGGGCTGCACCGTTGTCATCAAGCCGGCGATGGAAACTCCCTGTACGGCGATGGAGTTCGCGGCGCTGCTCGCCGAGGCCGGGGTCCCGGCCGGTGCAATCAATATCATTCCCGGCGGCGCGGAAGCGGGCGAGCGGATCAGTTCGCACCCCAATATCGACAAGGTGGCGTTCACCGGTTCCACCGCCATCGGACGGCGCGTGATGGAAGTGGCCTCGGCGACGCTCAAGCGGGTCACGCTCGAATGCGGTGGCAAGAGCGCCAACATTGTTCTGGAAGACGCCGATCTCGAACAGGCGATCGACGGTTCCATGTGGGCGACCTTCTTTCATGCCGGGCAGGCCTGCGAATCGGGCACCCGGCTGTTCCTGCCGGAAAAACTCCATGATTCGTTCGTCGAGAAGATGGTCGAGAAGACCAAGAAGATCCGCCTTGGCGATCCGGTCGCGTCCACCACCCAGATGGGGCCGGTGGTCAGCGAGAAGCAGCAGAAGCGCATTCTGGGCTACATCCAGAGCGGCCGGGAACAGGGGGCCGAAGTTGTTGTCGGCGGCGGCAAGCCGGCGGCGGAGGCGCTCCAGAAGGGCTCGTTCGTGGAACCGACCATCTTCGTCGCCGTGAAGAACGAGATGAAGATCGCGCAGGAAGAGATTTTCGGGCCGGTGCTCTCGGTCATCAAATACAAGGATGTGGACGAAGCGGTCTCGCTCGCCAACGATTCCATCTACGGACTGGGCGGCGGTGTGTGGTCCAGGTCCAACGACAAGGCAGTGGCTGTCGCCAAGCGGCTGCGTACAGGCACGGTCTGGATCAACGAGTGGCACATGCTGAACGTGAAGGCGCCGTTTGGCGGCTACAAGCAGTCGGGCATCGGGCGCGAGTTCGGCGTGGAAGGCCTCGAGGCGTATCTGGAAACGAAGCACCTGCATATCGACCTGGTCGGCAACCGCGCCAAGAAGGTCTGGTACGACATGGTCGCGGCCCGCGGATGAAATTCGAAAAGCCGCTTATCGAAGGGACGCTGATCAGGCGTTACAAGCGATTTCTCGCGGACGTCGAACTGGGATCGGGCGAGAAGGTCCTTGCCCATGTTCCCAACTCGGGCTCCATGAAGGGTTGCGCGGATCCCGGCTGGCCGGTGGCGCTGACCTTTAACGACAGTCCCGGCCGCAAGCTGAAATACACACTCGAACTGGTGAAGTCGGGCAAATACTGGATCGGCGTGAACACCATGCGTCCGAACCGGCTGGCTGAAGAAGCGATCGCATCCGGTTTCGTGAAGGAGCTGGCCGGCTTTGGCTCGATCCGCCGGGAAGTGAAATACGGCAAGAATTCACGTGTGGACCTTCTTCTGGAAGACCCGGAAAAGGGCTCCGTCTATGTGGAGGTCAAGAACGTCACGATGCCGGGGCCGGGTGGTGCGGTGCTTTTCCCGGATGCCGTGACCGAACGGGGGCTCAAGCACCTTGAAGAACTGTCGAAAATCGTCACGGGAGGCGGGCGGGCGGCGATGCTTTACTGGGTGAACCGGGGTGACGGGAACGTTGTCCGTCCGGCGCGGGAGATCGACCCTGACTACGCCAATGGCCTGAAGAAAGCGGCAAAAAAGGGTGTTGAGCTCTATGCAATCCGGGCAAAGATCAGTCTCAGGGGCATCGAGCCAGACAAGCTTCTCAAGGTGGTTCTGGACTGAAAGCCCGGAAAACCCAGGCTTTTTAATAAGTTGGTGCGGTGGATCACTTCCTGCTTTTCAGGATTGACCTACGAAAGAGGGAGTGAATAACCTACTCCCCAGTGAAAACCGGCCGGTTCCGGGAGCAGGGGTGTAAGCCCCGGGTTTCCGGCAGGTATTCCAGGGTTTCTTGAACCGTTCTCTGCAAACAGGTAGCGGTAGGGGAATGTCGATTTCATGGAGGGGCCGCAGTAGCGGAAAACATGAACAATCTATCTCATTGGTACCGTTTGGGGATTATTGCGGCGTCGTTAACTGTGACGGGGGCCGCAGTGGCGCAAGACGCTCCGGCGCCAGCAGGGACTGCGCCCGCCGCCAGTGAAGCGGCTCCGGCCGCAGAGGCCGCCCCGGCTGCGGAAGCCGCTCCGGCCCCGGTACAGGCTGTTCCGGAAGGATACTCCGGCGCCGAAGGCACGAAGGTTGAAATCGTCGTCGAAAAGGCGGTCATGGCCCTCGACGAGAATAACCCTTCGGAAGCCCTCCAGCTCGTGGAAGACGCCCTCAAGGTCAAGGCCGGCGACCCCGATCTGCTTCGCCTGAAGGGTGTTGCCCTCAATGCACTCAGAAGGCCGGAAGAAGCCCAGACGGCGCTTCTCGCGATTTCCCCGGACCACCCGGAATACAAGGCTCACTACACGCCGCTTGGCGAAGCCTACCTGCAGCAGGACCGCTGCGACCTCGCGGGGCCGGCGTTCAAGCGCGGTCTCGAGTTCAACGCCACCGACGGACAGGCCAAGTACGGCCAGGGCGTCTGCGCGACGAAGGACGGCGATCTTCAGGCGGCAGCCGACCGGTTCGAGGAAGCCGCCGCACTGGGCGCCAACAAGAGCGCGTCCGAGTTTTTCCGTGGCAAAGCCCTGTACGACCTTGGCCAGCAGGAGAGAGCGAAGGAAGCCTTCCAGCACCTCGTCGGCCGCGATCCCGACTCCGTGCACGGCAAGGAAGCCAAGGAGTATCTGGCCAGGATGGGCGTCGGCGAAGCCGACATGGCCAAGAAAGAGGGTGAATCCCCGGTCAAGATCATTCCGTCCGCCACGGTCAGCTATATGGCGAACTCGAACGTGGGGCTCACCCCCGATGGCGAACTGCTCCCGGCTTTCCTCAAGAAAAAGGGGGACTCCGGGTTCAACCTGGGTGGCGCCGTGGAAGCGGAGATCACGGGCAGCAAAGAGCTGAAGCTCGGCCTTGGTCTGGGCGACAGCGAAATGATTTATCTGAACAATACCGACTACAACACGGGCACGACGAGCGCCCAGCTGTACGGAAACTTCGAAACCGGGACCAAAGGCGAAGAGATCGGCGTAACCGGATCATACAGTTACGGATGGAACCGGCTTGGACGTTATACGTCGTTCCCTCTGGCTTACAAAGATATCAATCACGATACCGTCTTTCAGCCGGCCGAGTACGGCAAATGGGGTATCGGTTACGGCACCTTCAATCACAGCCACATCTTTGGTCTCTCGGCGTACAAAAAAATGCAGGAGATTACACTGATTCTGCGTGGCTCGACCTCGATCGACATGTACCCGAATCATGAGATTGCGCCGGGGTTGAATAATAACGGACGTGACTCGCTGAACTGGGCCGCCGGAATCGGCGTCAACTACGCGACCAAGGATATCCTCCTCGCCACGGATCTGGGTGCAAAGAACCGCAGTGCCCGGGACCGGAAATATTCCTACCTCGGACTTGAATGGACGACCGAGGCCCAGTGGCTGGTCACCAAGGCGACGGCACTGCGAAGCAGCACGACGATCTCCTATCTGGACTACTCGTCGTCGACCGCAGGGAATTGCGCCTTGTTGCCGGGAGGCATAGAAAATACTGATCCGTGTATAAATAATTTGCCGCCTCCGGCGACACTCGATTCCGAGCGCAGGGACTTTCTTTTCATCTGGAATCCGGAAATCGGCTATAAAGTGACCAAAGTTACTGAAGTGTTCCTTGGGTATACGCTAGAAATTAAGAACTCATCACTGTCGGCTTTTCAGTATGACCGGCAGATGGTGACGGCAGGGATCCGGGCCCGTTGGGAATAAACGGCAGTTTCGGCCTGTAACTTATTGAAAGGACTGGACTATTTGGATAGGTGAACTGTCTGCCCGAACGGGGTATGATAGAAGCCTGATTCAGACAGCCAGACCGGGAGTGCGAACATGATGACGAACCGTGCAAAATTAATGGTGGGCCTGATGCTCGTCGCCGGACTGGCGACCTCCGCAAAGGCCGACCAGGCCGGCAAGGTAACCCAGATTACCGGTGAGGTGCGGATCGTCCGCTCCGCCAACAAGCCGGAAACCCTGAAAGTCTATGAACCGGTGTTCGAAGGCGACCAGCTGGAAACCGGCATGGACGGCCGGGTGAAGGTGCTCCTCACCGACGACAGCGTGATCACGCTGACCCCGGGCACCAAGCTCAAGATCCGCCAGCAGACCTTCAGCCGCACCGAGGCCAAGCGCGAGTCGTTCTTCGACCTGTTCCAGGGCCGGATCCGGGCGGCTGTCGCGCGTTACTCGAGCAACTACACCAACAGCTTCAAGGTGAAGACTCCGACCGCCGTCGCCGGCGTACGCGGTTCGATCGAAGTGGTGGGCACGGGCGGAGGCCAGGATTTCATGGCCTGCGTGGAAGGCCCCTGCACCTACGGTCCTGCGGGTAACGAGAAGACGCTCCAGAGCGGCCAGATTTCGTTCATGCAGGGCGGCGTTCCCGGTGAGCCGCACACTCCGACGCCTGAGGAACAGGCGGGGCTGATCAATTCGACGATTTTCGCCAACTACGGCGGTAATAACGGTAGCGGAATGCCGGGCTCCGATGGTACCAACGTGGGCGGCGGGGACTTTGGCGGCGAGCAGAAGCCGCTCAATCTCGTCATCCAGATTACCAAGGATACACCGCACCTGGACCTTGAACCTGGCGGCGCCGGGCTCGGACGGGCGAAAGTCCGTATCAGTGTGCCGTTCAAGCCCTGACCGGCTCTGAACGCAAGTGGTGTTTCAGGCCTCCCGCATGCGGGGGGCCTGAACGCTTTTTAACGGAATTTCCGGGCGGGTCTCGTTGCGGGCGGCGGCTGGACGGCGTATAAAGCGTGCATTCAAGCCTGTTCCGAAATTCCGCTCCGGAGGATATTCATTCTTATGAAGTTCACGAACCTGTCCCGCGCCGCACTGGCGATGCTCGTTGCCGCTCCCGCGCTCGCCTTCGCTGAAGGCGGCAAGCTGCCCACCGGTGGCCCCAAGGTCGAGATCGAAACCCGGCTCGGCACGATCACCTGCTACCTGTTCCCGAAGGAAGCCCCCAAGACCGTGGAGAACTTCATCGGGCTTGCCACGGGCAAGAAGGAGTGGACCGATCCCAAGACCGGCCAGAAGGTGAAGGGCAAATCGCTCTACGAAGGCACGATCTTTCACCGCGTGATCCGTGACTTCATGATCCAGGGCGGCGATCCGCTGGGTACCGGAACGGGCGGACCGGGCTACCGGTTCGAGGACGAATTCGGCAAGGACCTGTCGTTTGACCGGCCTGGGCTTCTGGCCATGGCGAACTCCGGCCCCGGAACGAACGGGTCCCAGTTTTTCATCACCGTGAAGGCCACGCCGTGGCTGACCGGGCGTCACACGATCTTCGGCGACTGCACGGACCCCAAGAGCCAGGCGGTCACCGACAAGATCGTTACCGAACCCACCGGTCCCGGAGACCGGCCGAACGAGCCGATTATCATCAACAAGATCAAGGTGACCGAGAAAGCCAAGAAATAGCGCTGGTATTAAAAGCCTCTCATCCGGCGAAAACCTTCTTGACGGTTTCGGGTTGAACAGACACCATGCCACTTGTGAATGAAGTAACTTACTTTAGTCGACTGCGCCGCGGCCGGCGGCTCGGTCAGGGTGCCGGTCTGCTGGCAATGATCCTCGTTTCCGCCTGTGCTTCCAGCGAGATACAGATCGTTACACCCTTCTCGAAGCACATCACCGGTCCCCGGAGTTTCGAGGTGGTCGAGAAGGAAATCCAGGCCCAGTCCCAGCCGTTCCGCGATCTCTACTTCCGCGTGCAGGCCGACTATCCGCACTTCATCAACTCCTACAAGGTGGACCTGCTGATCGACGACGACGGCGACGTGGATTCGGCCGTGCTGATCGAGCGGGACTACATCTACAAGGATTTCGAGAACGAGTTTATGCATCTCGTGAAAGAGATGCAGTTCACCGAATGTGACTGCCCCAGAACCCGTATCGTGTACACGTTCCGGTTTGCGTCTCAGCTTCCGGCCAGAGCCAAGACCGAAGCCCAGCTGGCTGCCGAGAAACAGGAAACCGACCGCAAGGAGGCCGCCCACAAGGCGGTCGAAGACGAGAATGCGACGCTGCGTCTGCTCCCGCCTGGAAACGCACCGCTGCCGCAACTGCTCGGACCTGTGGGTGAAAGTGCGCAGGCGTCGTCGCCGGACGCGGTGAGCCCGCCGGCTGACAACCTGCCGGATGTGAAACCGGATACGAAGGCCGATGCGAAGCCTGACGCCGCCAAGCCTGAATCGAAGAAAGACTCCAAGGGCAAGCTGAGCAAGGATGCGGACAAGAACCGCGTGAAGCCCGACCCGATTCCGGAAGATCTGCCGCGCGACCCGAACGCGCCGGACACGAGCCCCTATTCGGAGCCGCCCGCGCCGCCATCAGGTCCCGCGAGCCCGGAAGAGATTCCGCCGTCGCCAGAAATTCCCTGAAGCGCAGTACCGTGAGAGCGATGCCGTTCCGGATTCCCGGGGGCGCTATTTCTTCCTGAGACCCTGTGCGTCCAGGTGCCGGACCAGATAGTCGAACCGGTCCTGGCCCCAGAACAGTTCACCGGCGTTCTCAAAGGTCGGCACGCCCCACTGCCCGCACTGGTTGAGCAGCGCGATATTCGCCTGGATGCGGGCGTCGTATGCAACGTCGGCAGCAGCCTGTTTCACGTCACTCCACTGGAGGCCGCCGCGTTCGCTCACCCGGCGGAGCCCGGCGTCCTCGGCCACTTCGATTCCGTCGGCCCAGATGCCTCTGGCGGCGCTTTTTACAAATGGTTCCAGCCGGCCGGTATCTTTGGCGAACTCGGCGACCCTGAGGCAGCGGATTGCCCCGTCGCCGACGGGGTCGGCAATAGTGCCGAACGGGATGCCCTCGCGTCGTGCGATACGGGATGTGTCGGCAAGGATATACAGCATTTTCGAGCGGGAGAGCGGAACGCCGCGCATCACCATCGGCAGGACGCCGCGCCACTCCATTGCCACGTCATGGGTCTTTGGCAGCGAGAACGCCTTTCCCATTACGAGGTAGGAATAGGGGCTCCGGAACGAGAAAAAGAACCGTACGGTTGCCGAGGCTGCCATGGGTCAGCGCCCCAGCGCCCGCAGGCGCTCCGAAAGAAAATCCAGCCGGTCCACACCCCAGAACCATTCGCCGTCCAGCTCGAACATGGCGGTATCGTAGTGGCCCAGTTCCTCAAGCAGCTTGCGGCCGTCCAGCGCGAAGCTGTCGTTCGCGGGGTCGTTCGCCGCGCTCCAGAGCCGCGCCGGGTCCAGCCCGGCGTCCAACGCCAGCGATTCGATCGCGCGTTGGGTGTCCGCCGGTTCGCCGCGTGACCAGATTTTATCCAGCGCCGCCTGAATGAAGGCCGAGAGCCGGTCTTCGTCCGACGCATACGCCGCAGCCCTCAGCAGATACCGGGAGGACGGTTCCGAGGGCAGCGTCTCGGCGGCAAACGGAACCGCGTGGAATTTCGCCACACGGGCGGCGTCTTTCAGAAAGTAGGGCCCTTTCAGTGTCCGCTGAGGGTCCTGTGCCGCGTTAGCCGTCGGGGCGGTGATGACCGGGATGAACGCAATACTGTGGCGGGAGACAATGGAACGGGCTGCCTGCCAGGCCATTGGTACGTAAGGGTTCGCAAAATCGATGAAAAGGTGCAGCTCCGGCTCGGTCCGGCCAAGCCGGTGTCCGGCAGACCTGAAGGCCCGCCGAGCCTCAAGGAGAGCGCTGCTCGTCAGCACCCGGGAACCCAGCGATTTGAGGCGGACCGCGACGCTCATCCGAGGAATTTACCCAAGGGTCCCGGCCGGCCGCAAGGCAGGGCGTCTCAATGGGTCCGATGGCATCGGCTTGCCCGGTTGGATTAGGATTCGCCCCGATGCCTTCCGCTGCTTCCACTGCCAGAACCATCGTCCGTCTGCCGGACACCGTGGTCAGCCAGATCGCCGCCGGCGAGGTGGTGGAGCGTCCTTCCAGCGCACTCAAGGAGCTGGTTGAGAATGCGCTGGATGCCGGCGCCACGCAGATCGATATCGAACTGGCCGCAGGCGGCAAGGAGTTGATCCGGGTCGTCGATAACGGCTCGGGCATCTCCGTGGACGAACTGCCACTGGCGCTGGAACGTCACGCGACGAGCAAGGTCCGCCGGGTGGAAGACCTGCATACGATCCGGACCTACGGTTTCCGCGGCGAGGCACTGCCGTCTATCGCGTCGGTTTCGGAATTCGCTCTGGAGAGCCGTGCCCAGGGTACCGATGTGGGCGGGCGGATCGAGGTGGAAGGCAGCAGGCCGGGCAAGCTGAAACCGGTATCGCGTCCTCACGGTACGACCGTCGAGGTGCGCAACCTGTTCGCTCCGGTGCCAGCACGGCGCAAGTTCCTGAAGAGCGAGACTTCGGAACTCAAACGCTGCCTCGAGGTGATCGATGCCGTGGTGTTCTCCCGCGAGGACGTCGGTTTAAGGGTCAGTCACGACGGAAAGATTTCCTGTGAGGTGAGCCCCCGGGCGACACTCGTGGACCGGGCCGAGATCGTCTGGGGCAAGAAGCTCCGCAGCCATCTGTTCCCGCTCGAATGGGAAGGGACGGTGCAGGGTTCCGTGCTGGTGAAGATCGCCGGGCTGCTCAGCGATCCGACTCAGACGAGCGCGTCGCCCCGAAGCATCTTCCTGCTCGTGAACGGGCGGCCGATCCGCGACCGGGCGCTGAACGCCGCCGTCACACAGGCCTACCGCGAGGTGATGGTGGAGGCCCGCTATCCCTACGCCGTGATCCACATCGAGATCGACCCTGAGCGCGTGGATGTGAACGTTCACCCGGCCAAAACGGAAGTCCGGTTCCAGGACCCGGGCGCGCTGTTCTCGGCGGTGCACCGGGCGGTGACGGCATTCGTGCAGGCGACGCCGTGGAATCTCGACGGCCAGAAGCCGCTCCCCATGTCGCCCTGGAAGGCGGCCCGCGAGCGCCAGGCTTACGAGACCAGCGAGCCGTCCCCGCAGCAGAACCTTGCGGAGAGTTTCGCGCCGGTGGGGTATGCCCGCCGGGGCGGAACTGCGCCGGCCTACTACGAACCGGAGTCGCGTTCGGTCGAGGTGGCTCGTTCCGCGCCGATCCCGCCGCCGGCAGCTATTGCTGCGGCCATGCCTGCCCATCGGCCAGGCGGACGGTTCAGTTCGCTCGACATCATCGGGCAGGCGAAGAACGAATTCCTGATCTGTCAGGACGCCAGCGGCATTCTAGTCATCGACCAGCATGCCGCCATGGAACGCGTCGCCTATGATCGTCTCAGGGAGCGGTTCAATCCGGACGCGCGGCCCGTGATGAAACAGGCGCTGCTGGTGCCGGACACGGTGGAACTGACCCGTGCCGAGGTGTCGGCCGTGACCGACGGATACAGCGTTCTGGAAAGGCTCGGTTTCGAGTTCGAGCCATTCGGTCCGACAACGGTGCTGCTCAGGGCGGTGCCGGCGATCTTCGGACGGCGCCAGCCGTCGAGACTGTTCGCCGAAGTCGCCGCCGACCTGGCCGACGAACGGATCCGCGGCGCTGATCAGGAGGCGCTCGACCGGCTCTGCGCCCGGATGGCCTGCCACGCGGTGATCCGGGGGCCGAGGTCGCTTTCGCCGGAAGAGGCACGGGCGTTTCTTGCTGAAATGGATTCGGTCGACTTCGGCGCCTACTGCCCGCACGGCCGCCCGGTCTTTTTCGAACTCCCCTTCGTCGAGATTGAAAGACGGTTCGGGAAAAAGGTGTGAAAACCCTCGTTCTCTCCGGCCCCACGGCGGGCGGGAAATCGGCACTGGCGATGGCTGTTGCCCGCGAGGCGAAACGGCGCGAGCAGAAGCCGGTCGAGATTGTCTCCGCCGACTCCGTGCAGGTGTACAAAGGGTTCGACATCGGGTCGAACAAGCCGTCTACGCAGGAACGCACCGAAGTCCCCCATCATCTGATCGACATTCGCGACCCGAAGTCCGGCAAGGCGTCGCGCTACACGGCAGCGGAATTTCTGAAAGATGCCGTCGAACTCGTTCGCCAGATACACGCGCGAGGTGCCTATCCGGTGGTGGTCGGCGGCACGGGACTGTATCTGCGGGCACTGCTGCACGGCCTCTCGGGGGCGCCGCCAGTGCCGGATGAATTTCTCGCGGCGCTCGACGCCGAAGCGGACTTGTCCGGCGGTCTTGAACGTTTGCGCAAAGAGCTGGAGCAGAACGACCCGGTGACCGCCGCCATCGTGAAGCCCGGCGACCGGAGACGGATTTTACGGGCGCTTGGTGTGCTTCGCTCGACCGGCAAGCCGCTCGGTAAATGGAACGAGGAACACGGTTTCAGGGAGAAGCCTGTGGATGCGACCGTCTGGGTGCTCTCGCCTCCTAAGGACGATCTGCACCGCCGGATCAGCGAGCGAACGCCAAAGATGCTTCAGGCCGGCTGGACAGCTGAAGTCAGGGGACTACTCGAATCGGGTGTACCCGAGGACGCGCCGCCCTTCGAGGCGATCGGTTACCGCCAGGTGCTGGAGCACGTAAAGGGCAGGGCGTTTACCGGGGCGGCCGAGCTGGAAGCCGAAATTGCGCTCCGGACGCGTCAGTATGCCAAGCAGCAGCTCACCTGGTGGCGCTCCGAAGCGGGCGTCGAGTGGGTGGACCCGGCTGCTGTTTCCGAGGCTGACCTGGTCAGGCGGGCGCTTGAGGTCATTTCGAGGGGATAGACACGCCTCAAGGGCCGCACTAGGCTCACGTCAAACCTGTCCCGTGGAGCGCCCCTTGTCCAAACGACCAGCCAAACCTTCGAGCAAACCGCCTAAACCTGCAGGCAAAACTTCGGGCAAATCCTCAGCCAGACCGGCAGCGCTCAAGCCCCCATCGCCTGCCGTGGCCGCCCAACTGGGCCAGTTGCGTCAGCAGATCGACAGGGTTGACGACCAGATCCTGAAACTGCTCAACGAACGGGGCCGTATCGTTCAAAAAGTGGGCGATCTCAAGCGCGATTCCATGTCGCACATCCATGTGCCGGAGCGCGAACGCTCGGTGCTGGACCGGCTGGCAAAGCAGAACACCGGCCCGTTGTCGAACCGCGCCATTGAGTTCATCTACCGGGAGATATTTTCGGCCGCGATCGCGCTGGAGCGCGAGATCCGCGTTGCCTACCTGGGCCCGCAGGGTACGTTCTCGCACATGGCGGCACTGCAGTATTTCGGATCGTCGGCGGGTTACCAGCCGGTGGCCTCCATCTCGGATGTCTTCAAGGTCGTCGAACAGCAGCGGGCCGACTACGGTCTTGTTCCGCTTGAGAACTCCATCGAAGGCACCGTCACCTACACCTTCGACCGGTTCATCGATACGACGGTGAATATCTGCGCCGAGAGCTACGTGGAAGTGCATCAGCATCTCCTGTCGATCTCGGGCGACATCAAGAAGATCCGACGCATCTATGCGTTTTCACAGCCTTATGCGCAGGTGCGCCAGTGGCTGGCAAAGAATCTGCCGGGCATCGAGGTGCTGCCGGCTTCCAGCACCGCCCACTCGGCGGAACTGGCCGCCAACGACCCCAAGGGGGCGGCGATCGCCAGCGAACTGGCAGCGGAATATTACAAGCTCAAATACGCCGCCCGCGGCATCGAGGACGTGAGCCACAACGAAACGCGCTTCGCCGTCATCGGACTGCAGGAGACCCGGCCCACCGGCAGGGACAAGACCAGTATCGTCTGTTCGGTGAAGGACGAACCGGGCATCCTGTTCCGGCTGCTCGGCTACGCGGCGGATGCGAAGATCAACCTTTCCAAGATCGAGAGCCGACCTTCCCGCGTCCGCAAGTGGGAGTCGGTGTTCTTCTTCGACCTGATGGGTCACGCCCAGGACCCGCATGTGGCCGGGGTGCTGGAAAAGATGCGCTCCCACTGCCAGCTGTTCCGGATACTGGGTAGCTATCCGGCCGCCCGGTAAGGGGTCCGGTATCCCCTCCAGCAGGCGGGTAACGGGGGTGGTTTGCCCCACCCCCCCACCCGTGCTACGCGAAACTTCCCGACCCGGAAAACGGGGGCGGGGAAATGTTCTGGCGTGATCAATATCTCCAAACATATCAGTGAGTTAATGCCCTATGTCGGCGGCAAGCCGATCGAGGAGCTGGAGCGCGAGCTGGGTATCACGGATATTGTGAAACTCGCCTCCAACGAAAACCCGCTCGGACCCTCCCCGAAGGCCATCGACGCCGCCCGGTTATCGCTCGCCGACATCCACCGCTACCCCGACGGATCGGGCTTTCAGCTCAAAAATAAACTGGCCGAACTGCACAAGGTGAAGCCGTCGCAGATCGTGCTTGGCAACGGTTCCAACGACGTGATCGAGATCGCCGCCCGGACCCTGCTCGGACCGGGTACTTCAGCTGTCATGTTCCGGCACGCGTTCGTCGTATATCCGCTGGTGACCACCGCGACGGGCGCGCAGATTATTGAACTTCCGGTGGACGATACCGTGACGTTCGACCAACCGCTCGACCGGGTACTGGCGGCCATCCGGCCCGATACACGGATCGTCTATCTGGCGAACCCGAACAACCCGACCGGGTCGCTCGTGAAGAAGGCCGACTTCAACCGGTTTGCCGCGAAGCTGCCGGATCATGTGCTCCTGCTGGTTGACGAAGCTTATGCCGAATACGTGACCGACCCTGAATATCCTGACCCCTGGGCGGATGTCCGCGCGGGCCGGGATAACATTCTCATCACCCGTACATTTTCCAAGATCTACGGCCTTGCCGGATTCCGTGCCGGTTACGGAGTGGGCAGTGAGCGGCTTGTGAGTTTCTTCGAGCGTGTGCGCCAGCCCTTTAACGTCAATTCGGTGGCGATGGCTGCGGCTGTAGCCGCGCTGGACGACCATGACTTTGTCCGCCGTTCGCGGGAGACCAACGCGCGCGGGCTGCAAATGCTGCGCGACGGGTTCAAGAAGCTTGGCCTCACCGTGACGCCGTCGTGGGCGAACTTCGTTCTGGTGAAAGTCCCGAAATCGCCCAAGGCGATCTACGACGGCATGCTCCGCGAAGGGGTGATCGTCAGGCCTGTGGGCGTCTATGCGCTCAATGAACATCTGCGCATTACGGTGGGCGATACGGAAGAGAATATCCGCTGTCTCAAGGCGTTCGAGGAGGTCCTGAAACGTGTTTGAACGGACACTCATCGTGGGCGTGGGGCTCATGGGCGGCTCGCTGGGCCTTGCCATGAAGCGGCGCGGACTCTCCAAAACTGTCGTGGGGCTTGGCCGCTCGGCGGACAAGCTCAAACAGGCGCAGGCGATGGGCGCTCTTGACGAATACGGCACGAAGATCGAGGACGTGGCCGACGGCTGCGACTTTGTGATCCTGTGCACGCCGGTCGACACGATACGCGATCTTGCCTTCGACGTGGCAAGTGACCGCGTGTTTCCGGGGTGCATTTTTACCGATGTGGGTTCCGTAAAGGGCACGCTGTGCGACTATCTCGACAAGCGGATGCCGTCGCACACGCCGTGGGTTGGCTCCCATCCCATCGCCGGTGGTTCCGACGCCGGTGTAGAGCATGCCAAGGCAAGCCTGTTCGACGATCGCGTCTGCATCGTGACGCCGACCGCCCTCACCGACGCCACCGCCAGAGCGAAGGTCTGCGAGTTCTGGAAGCGGCTCGGCATGCGGGTGGAAGTGATGACCCCGGCCGAGCACGACGCGATTCTATCGTCCATCAGCCATCTGCCGCATCTGGTCGCCTACAGCCTGTTCCAGGCGGCGATGGAAGCCGAGAACGTTCGTGCGGGCGCGCTCGCCATGGCGGCTGGCGGGTTGCGTGACACGACCCGGGTGGCCCAGAGCCCGGGCGCCCTGTGGGCGAGACTCCTCACGGAGAACAAGTCTGAAGTGCTGAAAACGCTCGGCCGGTTCGAGAAGGGCGTCGCCGACATCCGCCAGATGCTGAGCTCGGGTGATGTCACGGCTCTGGAAAAATATCTCGAGAATATCGCCGTCGAGCGGCGCAAGCTGGGAACCACATGAGCTCCGTCACCCTGAAACCCGTCACTACCGTCCGCGGGGAGATCGCGCTTCCGGGCGACAAGTCCGTTTCGCACCGTTCGATGATGTTCGGCTCGCTGGCCGACGGTACGACCGAGGTCGAGAACTTCCTGGAGAGCGAAGACTGCGTCGCCACGCGCAAGGCGTTCGAGCTGATGGGCGTGAGAATCGAAGCGCCAGGCAAAGGCCGGGTCGTGGTCCACGGCGTCGGTGTGGACGGTCTCAGGGAACCGACGTCGACCATCGATGTAGGTAACTCGGGCACCTCGATCCGCCTGCTGACGGGTATCCTGTCGGCCCAGAACTTCCGCTCAAGACTGGACGGCGACAGCTCGATCCGGCGCCGTCCGATGAAGCGGGTTGTAGAGCCTCTGCGCTCCATGGGCGCCATCATCACGGGCGAGAACGACGGCCAGAACGCGCCGCTCATCGTGGGGCCGCTTCCGCCGGGAACGAAACTGAAAGGCATCGACTACGTCTCGCCGGTCGCGAGTGCGCAGGTGAAATCCGCGATCCTGCTGGCCGGCCTGTTTGCCGACGGCGTCACGAGTGTCAGTGAGCCGGCATTGTCCCGTGATCATACCGAACGCATGTGCGGCCATTTCGGCGTAAAGATCGAGCGGAGCAGCAAGAAGGCCTCGATCCAGGGCGGCCAGCGGCTTAAGGGTGCAAAAGTGATCGTGCCGGGCGATATTTCGTCGGCTGCGTTTTTCCTGGTCGCCGCGCTGATCGCCGAGAAGGGTGAGCTGGTTCTGAAGAATGTCGGTGTGAATCCGACCCGCGACGGCATCCTTGCCGCACTGGAACGCATGGGTGCCGATATCCAGCGGCTGGATGAACGCGAGGAGAGCGGCGAGCCGGTGGCGACCCTTCGCGTGAAACCCTGCAAGCTGAAGGACGCCCAGATCGGCGGCGCACTCATTCCGCGACTCATTGACGAGGTCCCGGCGCTGGCCGTGGCGGCGGCATTCGCCAACGGGCAGACTGTGATCAAGAACGCCGAGGAACTCCGCGTGAAGGAGTCCGACCGGATCGCGACGATGGCCGAAGGCCTCCGGATCGCCGGATTCAAGGTCCAGGAAACCAACGAGGGAATGAAGATATTCGGGGAGCCAGGGCGCCGTATCCAGGCCTGCAAGTTCAAGAGCTACGGCGATCACCGGATTGCCATGAGCCTCTCGCTGTTGTCGCTGCGTGCAGACGAACCGATCGAGATCGACGATACCGATTGTGTGAACACGTCCTTCCCGGACTTTTTCCGGCTGTTCGGCAAGGTCACCAAGGGATGACAGCTGCGTCGGCTGCCAGGGTCCGGCCCGTTATCGCTATCGATGGACCGTCGGGCGCGGGTAAAAGCACGGTCAGCAAGGAAGTCGCCCGCCGTCTGGGCTACCTCTACATGGATACCGGGGCGATGTACCGGGCGGCCGCACTGGCGGCCAAACGGGCCGGAGTCGATGTATCGGACGCCACCCAGGTCGCTGCCCTCTGTCCCAAACTGGACATCCGGCTGGAAGGGGGTCCTGAAAACCTGAAGACTTATCTTGGCGAGGAAGATATTTCAGGCCAGATCCGGACCCCCGAAATCAGTATGAATGCGTCTACGATCAGCAAACATCGCCCGGTCCGGGAGCGTCTGACGGCGCTCCAGAGGCGTCTGGGCGCACAGGGCGGGGTTGTTTGCGAGGGCCGGGACATGGGAACGGTCGTTTTTCCCGATTCCAGGGCTAAATTCTTCCTTTCTGCCTCCCCGGAGGAGCGTGCCCGCCGGCGGTACGAGGAACTGAAAGCCCGGGGGGAAAAGGTATCTCTGGAGGCCACTATCGCGGACATGAAAAAACGCGATGATCAGGACTCAGCCCGGGAACTTGCCCCCCTCAAAGTAGCCCCCGGGGCGACCGAAATAGACTCGTCCAACCTCACCATTAAAGAGGTTGTGGAAATCATTTTGGGAAGGGTGGACGAGTTGTCCTAGGTCGGGTAGAACCTTGCGGCCAAGAACCGGAATTTCGGGTCAGGAGCCCCTCCGGTTCGGTCGCGTAGCCCGCTTGAGCGGGCAATCCTGATACCGGCCAGTCAAACCAGTTTGGACGCCTCGCAATGGGAGGGCCGGCCGAACTTGATTTTCTGGCTCCGGATCGGGTCGAGTATGGAGTGGGCTGAAAAAGCCTTCTCCCGTAAGGTGGTCAGTGCAAGGCGTTATGGCATCAGACGAGAAGCGTTCAGAGACAAAACAGGGCGGCGGAGACAGTTTCGCAGAGCTCTTCGAACAGAGTGTAGCCGCGGAGGCGATCCGCTCCGGCGAGGTGGTCACGGGTACTGTCGTGGCCGTCGACGGCGATGAGGTCATCATCGATATCGGCTACAAGAGCGAAGGCCGCGTGCCGCGCTACCAGTTCACCGACGAACAGGGCAACGTTTACGTTCAGCCGGGCCACAAGGTCCGGGTGATGGTGGAAGACCTTGAAGATCAGGGCGGATATGTCCGCCTGTCCAAGGAAAAGGCCGATCGCCGGCGCATCTGGGACGAAATCCAGGAAGCGTTCGAGAAGAACCTCGTCGTGGAAGGCAAGATCACCGGCCGCGTGAAGGGCGGACTCCAGGTCGACATCGGCGTGAAGGCATTCCTGCCCCAGTCGCAGGTCGATCTCCACAAGGTCCGCAATCTGGATCCCTACATGGGGATTTCCAAAGAGCCGATGCGCTTCAAGATCATCAAGTGCAACAAGGCGCGCAACAACGTCGTCGTATCGCGCCGCGAAGTGCTGGAAGTCGAGCGCGAACTCGAACGCAATGAAACGCTGAAGACTCTCGAAGTGGGCGCTACCGTGACCGGCAAGGTCAAAAACCTGACCGACTACGGCGCCTTCGTGGATCTGGGCGGTATCGATGGCCTCCTCCATATCACCGATATGTCCTACGGGCGTCTCAATACCCCCGGCGACAAGGTGAAGGTGGGCGAGGACGTGAACGTGAAGGTGCTGCGCATCGATCACGAGACGGACAAGGACGGTAAGGACCGCTACAAGGTCGCCCTCGGCCTCAAGCAGCTCGAAGCCGATCCGTGGTCGGATGTGGACTACCGCTTCCCCATCAGTTCGAAGGTGAAGGGCAAGGTCGTCTCCGTGGTGGATTACGGCGCATTCGTCGAGATCACCGAAGGCGTCGAAGGCCTGGTGCATTTCTCCGAAATGACCTGGTCCAAGAAGGCCAAGCACCAGCACCCCTCAAAGTTCATCAAGGTGGGCGCGGAAGTCGAAGCGATCATCCTCTCGATCGACAAGAGCAACCGCCGCATCTCGCTGGGCATGAAACAGCTGCTCAAGAATCCGTGGGAAGAGCTGACCAGCAAGTATCCGGTCGGCACAGTCGTCGAGGGCAAGATCAAGTCGATTACCGACTTCGGCATCTTCATCGAGATCAACGAGGAAGTGGACGGTCTTGTCCATGTGTCGGATCTCTCGTGGACGAAGAAGGTCAAGAACCCGGCCGAACTGTTCAAGAAGGACGACGTCATCAAGGCGGTCATCCAGTCGATCGACGTGGAGAACGAAAAGGTCTCCCTCTCGATCAAGCATCTGGACAGCGACCCGTGGTCCGACTTCAAGTCGAAGTACAAGCGCGGCACGATCATCGAGGGAACCGTGAAGTCGATTACCGACTTCGGAGCCTTTGTGGAAATCGTGGAGGGCATCGAAGGCCTGATCCGCACCAACGAGATCTCGACCGAACCGGTCCGCAACGCCGGTGAAGTGGTCAAGGTGGGCGACAAGATCAAGGCCGAAATCACCTCGATCGACGACGCCGACCGCAAGATCGGTCTCTCGGTCCGCCAGATGGAGATGAACGTCACCAAGGGCGAGATCAAGAAGTTCGTGGAAAACCAGGGCAAGGGCCGTTCGAGCCTGGGCGATCTCCTCGCGGAGAAGCTCGCCGAGAAGGCCGGCAAGCCCGACGACGGCGACAAGAAAGACTGATTGCCGTCTGCACGAAGGCCGGCCTTTAAGGGGCCGGCCTTTTGCGTTTCTGCGGGAAAAGCGGTCTACTAGGGAACCGGAGAGTTAAGGTTCATGGCCAGCAAAACGTCGCGCGCAGTCTGGATCATCGTCGGATCGACGCTGATTATTGTCCTTCTGATTATGACCGGGAGCCTGTTCTCGCCGTCGGGTTCGTCGTCCGGAACGTCGCTCAAGAGCGGCGCGGGTTCGGTTGCCGTCGTTCCGGTCGAGGGCCCGATTTTCGAGGCGCGCCCGGTCATCAAGGTGCTGAAGGCCCGGGCGAAGGACAGCCACGTAAAGTCGCTGGTCGTCCGGGTGGACAGTCCCGGCGGCGGAGTCGTGCCGAGCCAGGAGATTTACGAGGAGATTCGCCGGGTCCGTGCTCAGGGCAAGCCCGTCGTCATGTCGTTCGGTTCCACAGCGGCCTCCGGCGGTTACTACATCTCGGCGGCTGCCGACTGGATTGTGGCCAACCCGGGTACCATTACCGGCTCCATCGGCGTGCTGATCGAGACCGCCAAATTCAAAGATCTGATGGCAAAGATCGGTGTCGAGGGGATCATCATCAAGAACTCGCGTGGCACGTTCAAGGATATCCTGAATCCTGCTCGCGACATGACGGCCGACGAGCAGGTGCTGCTGAAGGGCCTGCTCGATTCGACCTTCGACCAGTTCGTCCAGGCGATCGTGGACGGCCGCAAGCTTGAGAAGGAAAAGGTTCTCGAGTTCGCCGACGGCCGGATCCTCACGGGCGAGCAGGCGAAGGCCGTGGGCCTTGTCGATCAGATCGGCGACCTCGATGCGGCGATCTCCAAGGCGGGGGAACTGGCCGGTCTCGGCAAGGATCCCGACGTGATCTATCCGCACAAGAAGAAGCCGTCGCTGATGGATCTGTTCCCGGACGACGACGAAGAGTGGTCAGGTCCGGACGAGATGCCGCTCGCCGGCAAGCTGCTCGGCAAGGAGCTCACCCAGAGCCTCCAGTATCACGGCCTGATTTTCTACATGATGCCGCACTGACGGCCCGGATTACCGAATATGGCACGTGCTCCGAAGAAATACCCCCGGAAAAAACGGCAAAGCCCCCGTCCGAAACGTGCTCCGCTGTCGAAATCCCCCCGGCGTGCGGCGAAGCTCGCGACCACTCGCACCCGGATGCAGGGGTTTGTGCTCGAGCCCGAGGAATCCCGTAACCGCGACCGGATGTGGGCGCCCTGGCGCATGGAATACATCAAGGGGCACTCGAAAGCGCCCAAATCCGCCAGCACCTGCATCCTCTGCGGCCTGACGGAACAGGCTGACGGCGAGGAGAATCTGATCCTCACCCGTACAAAACACGCTTATGTCGTGATGAACCGCTATCCCTATACAAACGGCCATGTGATGGTCGTTCCGCTTCGGCATACGGACGACTTCGCGTCGCTGTCGGCGGAAGAAGCACTGGACCTGATGAAACTGATGCAGCGGGCGGTCTCCGCCATGCAGAACACGATTCGGGCGCAGGGGTTCAATATCGGCATGAATATCGGCCGGGTGGCCGGTGCCGGTATCGACGAACACCTGCATTTCCATGTGGTTCCGCGCTGGAACGGGGACACGAACTTCATGCCGGTTCTGGCGGATGTGAACCTGGTGAACGATCACCTGATCCCCTGCTACCGGATGCTCAGGGAAGAGATCCTGAACCCGGTATCGTAAGCCCGGATGTCTGGTCATCGCACCCGTTGCGGCGGCCTTGGAGCATAATCAGTACAAATTAAAAGGGGCCGGCTTGCGCCGGCCCCGGGGTCTAGGGAAAACCTCGATGGAAGCGGAGGGTCTTCCATCGGGGAAGGGGGCTGTTTAGTTGTCGGTCACCCGGACCTTGAGGCCCTTAAGCTGGCCGTGGAACCGGATCTTGCCTTCGTTGATGAGGCGGCCCACTGAGCGGGCCACATCGCCATTGGGTGCACGAACCTGCGTCACGGCGAGGGTGTCGACGACGTCCAGAAGGGTGAGACGCTCATGACGGAAAGCTGACGGTCCCAGTTGCCGGAAACCCAGACTCTGAAACTCCTGCTGACTCATGATTGATCTCACCTCCACTCGACGGGAGGTAATATGCACGGAGGGGGCCAAAGTGGTAATTTCGTGATAGTCTCATGTAACTATCTGGAAAAATTAGACTTTTTATAGATGCCCTAATTGTGGAAATCTGACACAAATACTGCGCGGAGTGTCAAAATATATGATAATTGTCATTAAATTGACGGCGATAGGCCTATCTAAGGCCGCTAGTTAAGATGTACAGCTATTTCGGTGATTCAGCTCACCAAAGTGTCGGCTTGCTGACGGTGGACTTATTAAGCCTGGGTTCGTTTGGTCGGTTCCTTGATCAGGCAGAGGCAGTTTTCGACTTCTTCTTTTTGCCGGGTACGGACTTCGATGCCGTTTTGGATACCGACCTGGTCTCGGCCTTTGCCGTGGATTTAGCGTCAGGCTTGGCCTCAGCGTTGGAGTCTGCTTTTGGCGCCGCCTCCTTGGCATCGCCCTTCGATTCCGTTTCCGTAGCGGCCGAATCCCCGCCGTCCTTGCTGGTTCCGCCCGACTTGTAGTCGGTCACATACCAGCCAGACCCTTTCAGGTGGAATGCCGAGGCCGAGATTTTGCGCTTTGCCGCCTTCTTGCTGCATTTGGGGCAGTTGGTAAGCGGCTTCTCCGAGAACTTCTGGATGGTGTCCCACTCGTGGCCGCACTTGGTGCAGATATATTCGTAAATCGGCATGGTTCGGCAGCTCCCGCCTGGCCGGCCCAGAGGGCAGCAGGCGGCATGTTTCTAATGATGACCCGACGGGCGGTCAAGCCCGGCTACCTGGTCAGGAAGCTGTCTTGGAGATGAAGTCCGAGAGCGCCGCCGAGGCGACCCGGTCCCGGCCATCACGCTTGGCCCGGTAGAGCAGCATGTCGGCCGCCTCGATCAGAAGATCTACATCAACAGGCTCCACGTGACGGCCGACGACCCCAATACTCAGGGTCGTCGAGAAGTTCGCGCCGTTGCGGTTGAAGGACTCCCTGCGGACCGCCTCGGAGATCCGGCCGGCCAGCACGCGCGCCCCGTCCAGATTCGTTTCGGTGAGCACCACCGCGAACTCGTCGCCGCCGATCCGGCCCACGGCATCGATCCCCAGCCGCAGATTCCCCCGGAGCACTTCGGCGATCTTCCGGAGCACCTCGTCACCCGCCTGGTGGCCGTGGGTGTCGTTGATCTCCTTAAAGCGGTCGGCGTCGCAGATGACCAGCGAGAGCGGCCGCCCCAGGCGCAGCGCCCGGGCCACCTCGTTCTGGAGCACCTCGAAGAAATGGCGGCGGTTGGCGAGCCGAGTGAGCGGGTCGGTCTTGGACAGCTCTTCCAGTTTTGCTTCCCGGTCGTGCCACTGGAAGATGGCGAACGCCATAATCCCGAACATGACCGCCATGAGCACGAGGCAAAGAGCTGTATTTACCGCCACCCACCACAGCGCCAGGTGGCCGTTCTCGTAGGGAGGGTAGGAGAGCAGGGGGGCGGCGGGGATGGCGCCCGCGATAATGGCGATACTGATCGCCAGGTAGACGCCCAGTAGCGCCACAAGCCCCCAGAGCGCCTGCTTCATTTCGAAGAACATCAGCAGCATGATGCCGCCGCCCAGAATCCCCATGAGATACGGAGTCGTAAAGTAGCCGGGAAAATACATGAAGACGGCGGTCGTGATGCAGCCGAACTGACTGGCTGCATAGGCGTATATCTGGTTGTGGGGCGACGACTGGCGGATCAGCAGCCCTACGGCGCCGAGGATCAGCCAGCCGCTTACCACGAACTCGTGCCAGTGCAGGTACATCGGCATGAAGGAATAGTTGTAGTAGGGCGCCCGGTCCGGATGCAGCAGGATGTAGGAGTTCAGCAGGTAGCTGACAAAAAACAGCGGTGTCGCGATCGCCACGGTGATCAGGCATTTGTCCACCACGCTCCAGCGGAGCGGGTGGCCGAGCTTCACGAAGAATCGCCGGATCGCTCCGGCCGCGGAACTGTCACGGGTCGGCAAGATACTCCCCTCCGGTCACCTCTCGCCAAATCGTCGCGGGCATCAGTTGATTACAGATAAGTCTACCGTAACGGGCGGGCCGTGGGAACGGAAACTATGTGGCGGGGTGCGTTAGAAACGGTTCAACGGTTACAAAAAGAGACGGCCTGGAATGGTGCGGTGGTGCGGGTTACCGGGCACAGCGGAATCCGGCGCCGGAGGGGCGAACGATGGGGTAGGCAGTCATACGGAAATCTGACCGGAAGTTTTCCTGCTCCGATGTCATCCAGCCGCCTCCGCGGGCCGCCCGCGTTTTAGGCGGATCGAAAGTGTCCGATACCCACTCCCAGACGTTCCCCGACATGTCGCAGGCGCCATATGGAGAGTTTCCTGACACCTTCGAGCAAACAGGCCAGGTCGACTCCTTGATACAGCCGGTCCGCCAAAGGTCATCTGACGGCGGCCGGTTTGTGCCTGTTCTTTGAAAGTTCGCTTTCAGGCGATCGAGACTCCAGGCCTCTGACAAAAGTCGCGGGTCCAGAAACAGATTGCCCGCCATGATCGTCCGGTCGCAGTTCGGCTCCTCGTTCCCCCATGGATAGATCCGGCCGTCGGTACCTCTGGCGGCCTTCTCCCACTCCTGTTCGGTGGGCAGCCGCTTGCCGGCCCACCGACAGAAGGCATCCGCCTGGTACCAGTCTGTGCAGTTCATCGGATGGTTGAAGCGTTCGGCCTTCCCGTAGTTGCATTCAGTTACTTCGGGAGGCGGGATTTCGTTGGCCCAGAAGGGAAAGCTGCTTCCGGCCGCCGAGCAGCCGCTGGCGGCCACGCATGCCTCGAAGGCGGCCACGGTCACTTCCGTTCGGTCGATGTTGAAGGCGGGCAGGGTGACGGGCTTCTTGTCGGGCCCGTACAAGAACTCCCCGGCCGGGACCTCCACCATCTCGCCATACTGGACGGGATCTTCCGGTTTGAGTCCGGCTTTCTCGGCGTGAGCGCAGCTGAACAGGGCGGCAAGTGCCAGTGCGGGCACGGGCCTCCGGAAACTCCGGCGGCGAGCCTGACGTTCCGATGGCGCCCGTCTCATCAGTTGTGCTCCTTGCCGGTGGCGAGTTCCGGTGAAGCGGCCTGTTTCGCAAGGTAATCTTTGAGGTCGTTGGAAACCTGGTTGAGCGGGTCAGTTGAAACCTCTTCAATGAACCCTCGCCAGTCCACGACGTAGTCCTCAAAGGGAGCGTAGAAGATGAATAGCAGATGCGAGATGGATCTCGACGTTCGCCTGGCACTGTGTTCGGAGATGACGGTTTTGCCGCCAGGAGAGGTAAGTCTGGCGGTAACGGTAAATTCTGATTCGCCGAATTCCGGGAAAAGGCCGAGCGTAAACAGGCTCAGGTAACCGCTCAGATTCCAGTGGTGTTGGCGGTTATTGATATCGAGAGTCAGCACGTAATCGTGACTGAAAAACGTCCGTTGATCGAACGGGACAGGGTTCTTGAGGAATGGATATTGGGGAATGAGTTCACGAACAAAAAATGAGGACCATTGGGCGTTTTCTTTCCCGATCCCGCAGTATCCGGAACATACCCATTCTGGCGCATTGCTCGTCAGGTTATCCTTGATCCCCATGACAATCGTCTGCCCCGGCGGCAGTTCGGGCGCCGGGGCATTGAGCGGTGCGACGGGCGCATGTGAAGGAATGACTATCCCGCAGCCGGACAGGGCAGATACGGAGATCAGGGCAATAAGGGCTCGGCGCACGTCTGAATCCAATCCCGTTAAGTTTAAACCTCCGAAAGGTACCGTTTCGGCGCCGGTTTCTCAACGTGCTTGCGCTCCAGCCGCCGATCCCGCATACTTCCCCCAAGATGAGCGGAAACGTCCACCAGAAGATTCTCCCCGCTGCAGCCCTCCTCAAGGGTCTGAACGTACGCGTCCTGCGCGCCCGCTGAGGCGCACCACCCCTTTCTTTTCCCTCCATTCGTTTCTATGAAGTCACCACCACTCGCTGCGCGGCGGCAGTTTGTCCGTACGCAGCCGGTTCATCCGAAAGGCTTGAGTCATGTCTTCAATAGTCAAAGGTTTCCGGTTCGCAACCCTTGAGGCCAATCTGCGGTACAAGGGACGTCCGGATCTGGCGCTGATCGTCGCCGACGGTCCGGCGGCCAGCGCGGCCGCATTCACCCAGAGCAAGGTTGTGGCTGCCCCCGTCACCCTGTGCCGGGAGCATCTGAAAAAATCACCCAAATCCCGGGCGGTGCTCGTCAACGCCGGCCGTGCCAATGCCTGCACCGGAAAGCCCGGCATGGCGGACGCGAAGCTGTCGGTGAAGGGGCTTGCTGAACTGCTGGAGGTGAAGCCGCAGGAAGTGCTTGTCGCCTCGACCGGGATCATCGGCCAGCGGATCGGGGTCGAGAGGCTGGTGGATAACCTGCCGCCGCTCGTCGCACGGCTGGCGCCGGGATCGCTCGAGCCGCTCGCGAAAGCGATCATGACCACCGACACGAAACCCAAGTTCGCCGAGGCGCATCTGAAGATCGGCGGCCAGACGGTGACGGTCCAAGGTATCTCCAAGGGCGCCGGCATGATCGCTCCGAACATGGCGACGATGCTTGGTTTCATGGTGACCGATGCGGCTATCTCCGGACCGCTGCTCAAGAAGCTGTTCAAGGGTGCCGTGGACCAGTCGTTCAACGCGATCACGATCGACGGCGACACGTCCACCAACGATACGGCCATCGTGCTGGCATCGGGGGCGGCGGGCAACAAACCGCTCGTGGCCGGGTCGAAAGATCTGGCAAAATTCACCTCCGCGCTGGCTGATGTCTGCACGAATCTCTCGCGCATGATCGTTGCGGACGGTGAAGGGGCGACCAAGCTGGTGAAGATCGTCGTGACCGGTGCGAAAAGCACGGCCGAGGCGCGGCGGGCGTCGCTTACCATCGCCAACTCGCCGCTCTGCAAGACGGCGTTCGCGGGCGCCGACCCCAACTGGGGGCGGTTGATCGCGGCGGCGGGCCGGACGGGTGTCGCTCTGGACGGCGAGCGGTTCAGCGTGACGATCGGCGGGGTACCGCTGGTGCGCAAGGGCGTTCTGCCCGATGCCGAGGCGGACAAGGCGGCCTCCCTCAAGATGAAGGGCAGCGAGTTCGATGTGATTGTCGATCTTGCCTCCGGCAAGGCCACCGATACGGTCTGGACCTGCGATTTCACGGAGGGGTATATCCGCATCAATGCGGACTACCGGTCGTAAGGACGGTTTGTGACAATACTGTCATTCAGTTTGCGGCATTGCACGGTTTCCTGGGGCCGTCCCTTTCCTTTGAATATTTCCCTGTAACAGAATCGGGGGGTTCAGGGACCTATGGGAAACCGGAAAGGGGCGGGGAAGGGCCGTATGGCCTGGTGCCGCCGGTCCGTCATAACAACAATAAAAACCTCACACGAAGGAAGGCAGTTCACACATGGACACGAAGAAACTCATACTCGGAGCGGCGATGGCCGGCATTATGGCGGGCGCGGTGGCGACTCCCTCGGCTGTTAAGGCCGGAGGCGACGAGTGCTACGGCGTCAACAAGTGCAAGGGTACTGGCGCCTGCGGCGGCAAAGGGCACTCCTGCGCCGGCAAGAACGAATGCAAGGGACAGGGCTGGCTGAAGATCGACAAGGACACGTGCCTCAAGATCCAGGGCGGCTCGCTTACCCCGGTCGACGCGAAGAAGTAACAGGTTACTGCGGGGCGGCCGGTAGCGGATAGATTCCGCGACGGTCGCCCCGTTTCATCCGAACCCAAACAGTAATAGGGACAATATTCTATGAAGACCCACCGCAATGTCGCTGCACTGGTGCTGGCCGCCGCGTTCGTTATTCCGGCCGCCGCGCGCGCCGAACCGTTCAAGATCGATGCCGAGCACTCGACCGTCGGTTTCTCGATCCGCCACCTGTTCTCGACCGTCAAGGGCCAGTTCAAGACCTACGACGCAATCATCAACTATGACGCCAAGAGCCCGGAGAAGAGTTCTGTGAAGGCGACGATCGACGTGAAGAGTATCGATACCGGGACCGAGAAGCGCGACGAACACCTCCGGAGCAAGGATTTCTTCGATGTGGAACACTATCCGTCGATGACCTTCGAGAGCACGAAGGTGAAGATGACGGGCAAGAACAAGGCGAAGATCACCGGCAAGCTGTCGATGCACGGCGTGACGAAAGATGTCGTGCTGGAAGCGTCTTTCAACGGTGCAGGTTCCGACCCGTGGGGCAACCGCAAGGCCGGCTTCTCCGCCACGACGAAGCTGAACCGCAAGGATTACGGGCTCACCTGGAACGCGCCGGTCGAAGCAGGCGGTGTGCTCGTGGGCGACGAAGTGACGATCAACCTCGACATCGAGGCAAGCTCGGATGCGCCTGTTCCGGCTGCAGAACCGGCGAAGAAGTAGCCTGTTCAGTGAACGAAGGCTTCGGGATCGGCCTCAGGACCGAGCACTATCAGGAGGTGCTCGACGGGCGTGCGTCGGAACCTGACGGTGCTGACTGGTTCGAGGTCATTTCCGAAAACTACATGGATACCGGCGGGCGGCCGCTGGCGGTGCTGGAAGCGGTTCGCCGCGACCGCCTCGTCGTTCTTCATGGTGTGGGGCTTTCGATAGGCAGCACCGACCCGGTTTCCGGCCGCTATCTGGAACGGCTCAAGGCGCTGATTGAGAGGATTCAGCCGCCGCTGGTCAGTGACCACCTCTGCTGGACCGGCGTGGGCGGTCACAACACCCACGACCTGCTTCCGATGCCGCACACCGCCGGGGCGATTGACCACGTCGTCCGGCGCGTCAGCCAGGTGCAGGAAGTGCTCGGCCGGCAGATTCTGCTCGAGAATATCTCCTCGTATATCTGGTACGAGCAGTCGGAGATGCCCGAGTGGGAGTTCCTCTCGGCCATCGTGAAGAAGTCCGGTTGCGGGATCCTGCTGGATGTGAACAACATCTACGTGAACTCGGTAAACCACAACTTTGACCCAACCGAATTCGTCAGAAACGTGCCGCTGGAGTCCGTCCACCAGATCCACCTGGCCGGATACACAGATATGGGGACGTATCTGTTCGACACCCACAACGCGCTGGTGAGCCCGCCGGTGTGGGAACTGTATAAAACCACCATCGCCCGGCTCGGCCGGCTTGTGCCGACGCTTGTCGAATGGGACTCGGAGCTGCCGCCGCTGGCCGACCTGCTCGCCGAGAACGGGCGCGCCCGGCGCGCCGCAGCTGCGGCGCTGGCAGGGGCACGGAACCCGCAGAAGGTGGCCGTGTGATAAAGCTGCCGCCGATGCCGCTCTCTGAACTTCAGGCTTTTATGTACTGGATCGTCACCGACCCGAGGGGACCGGAGGCGATCATCGAAGGCGCCCCGGACGAACTCAGCGAGAGACTGGGCGGCCGCGACTGGCGGGATGTGCTCGCTCCCCGGGCTGGCATGACAGACACCCGACGCCTCGACGTCTATGCGGGCGGCTACCCGACCCGGATATACGAGGCGCTCACGGAGACCTATCCCTCGGTAAAGCGGGTGCTGGGGGACCAGGCGTTCCTGAGCCTCGCGGGCCGTTACGCCGTGAGGCACCCGTCCCGCAGCTACAACCTGTCGGCCGTGGGGGATCAGCTCCCGGAGTTCCTTCATACGGACCCCCTGACCGGCCCGCTGCCGTTCCTGCCGGAGCTGGCCGCACTCGACCGGGCCGCCATGCGGGCGTTCCATGCCTGGGCGAAGGAGCCCCTGGACCCGAAGACACTCGCCGCCGTGGGGCCGGAGAGGCTGGGCGACTGCCGGTTCACATTCCAGCCGGAGACGGTGCTGATGGACTCCACCTGGCCCATTGCCACCATCCGCGAGCTGCGGGGGGCGCCGGACGCGGAGTTCAACGTACGGGTGGAGAACAACCCCGAGCGGCTGGTGGTCCACCGGACGGGCCACCGGCCAGACCACCCGCCAAGCCGCCGGCCTGGCCACGAGGCGGGGTACGACGTGGTGGTGCGCAGGCTGGAGGCACCCGAGCACGCCGCGCTGGCGAGGCTCATGGCCGGCGGGACCGTCTGGCAGGCGCTCGAAGCAGCTACCGAAGCCGCGGCCACTGACGCAGCGGCTGCCGAAGCAACCGCTGAACCTGACGGAGGTAGCGGCTTGCCCGTCGCCCGGTGGTTCGAGAGCTGGGTGTCGTCGGGCCTCTTCAGCGGCATGGTCAGCGGTACGGGCATAGCCACTCCCTGACCGCCGCCGCCTAGGCGGCCTCCCGCCCGGGCACGGCTTGCCGGCCGGCCCTGCCTTCCCGGACAGCCTTCACCGTCACCCAGCCGAGCAGCGCCCAGAGCAGCACGGGCGGCACCGTGAACACGGCCGCCAGCAGCCGGAGCCGCCCCAGACGGCCGGGCTCCCGGAACAGCTTGGTCGGCACGGCGAACGACGGGTCGCCTGGCTCCGACATCAGGATGATCCGGTCGCCGGGACCGGGGCGGACCACGTCGGGGATGTTGAGCCGGGAGGCGCCCCGGTAGGAGGCCCCGCCGAAGGTCCAGGTGTATTCGGCATAGACGGCGCGGCTGCCGTCGGACTCCCGCTGGCCCGAGCGCACCACCGTGCCGTCCAGGAACAGCTTGGGGCTGTCCCCCAGGAGCCGCTCCAGCCGGGCCTCCTCGCGCAGGTTGAACACCGTCACCACCAGCGGCACCGCCGCCACCAGCGAGAAGGCGAACACGGCGAGCCGCCGGCGCAGGGGCATGAGGGTAGGGGTCATGGCGGAGGTCTCTAGGCGCTTCTGCGCGTGGGGTTACGCATTGGGCTGCACCTTCTTCTTGCGCTCGGTGATGAGCTTCTCGAAGGTGGCCGGGATCCTGGGCGAGAGGATCTGCAGGTCCGAGATATCCGTCGAGGCGAACTTGCCGGGCCCCGAGTCCCCGTAGATCACGTTCACCACGCGGCCCCGGAACAGGATGGGGAACAGCACGCTGGACTTGGGGCGTGCGCCGCCAAGGAGCTGCAGGAACTTGTCGTTGGTCTCGGTGGCGGGCAGCGGACCCACGAACGGCGCCCGCGTGTCGTGCACGAACTTGAACGCGCTCGGCACCGTGAGCGGTACCACGAGCGACTTCACCGTGTCGCGGTCCACGTGCTCCCCGGCGCCGTCCCAGCCCAGCACCAGGTTGCCCTTCACCATGAAGATGATGGTCCGGCTCATGGTGGAGAGCGCCAGCGACACCGCCGCGCGCGCGATGTCGTCGCGCGACTTCGCCTCGGCGATGATCTGCTGCGCGGTGGGCAGGTCGATCTTCGTATAGGCGGGTTCTTCGTCGGCCTCGAGGATCTCTTCCTCTTCGGGCGCGCCCGGGACGGCGGAAGCGGCGACCACCACCTCCTCGATCGGCTCCACCTCTTCCAGCTCGATGATGTCCGCCTCGTCGATGTCGAGGATCTCTTCCGCGCTCTCGGCCTCGGCCCGGGCCAGCGCCGCGCGGTCGATCACCTGCACGCCCTGCGACGCGAACGGCACCTGGGTCATGGTGTTGGGGTCGGGCGGCATGGACGCGCCAGCCGCCGCGCCCGCCGGAGGCGGCGCGGTCCGTCCGCCGGCCGGGGCTGCCGGTGCCCTCTGTACAGGCGGCGGAGCCGAGGGGCGGGGCGGCAGTTGCGACGGCCGCTGCTGCGGGGGCGGCGCCTTCTGGACCGGCGTCTCCGGCGCCCCGAACGGATGCGACTCCGGCAGCGGCTCGCCTTCCGCCGGACTCTCGACCGTGCCCTGCTTCTTCTGCAGCGCGTTCATCTGCTCGCCGAACACTTCCTCGGACATGAGGTCTTCGGAGGGGACGGCGGCCCTGGCGGCGGCCTCCTCGGCCTTGGGCTTGGTCTTGGCGGCCTTCTTGCGCCGCTCGCGCTCGATCAGCTTCATCGACAGCGTGACGTATCTGAGCTCGCGGCGGACGTTGTAAAATTTTTCCAGCGCCGCGTAGAACCGGATCTCCGGCAGCACCAGCGGCACGATCTGGCGGCCCGTCACCCGCGCCACCGCCTCCAGGCTGAACTGGTTGCGGGGGTCGCTGGTCGCCACGTAGAGCTTCTGCCCCTCCATCCAGAGCGGGATGCAGTTGTATTTGCGGGCGAAGTGGCGCGAGATCAGGTCGAAGGCGTCGGGGCGGACGTTGAGCGGCGCCATCGGGTCCAGCGCCTTCACCCGGTGGAACTTGGAGAGCGCCTTGGCGAGGTTGCGTTCGTCCAGCGCCCCGATCTCGAGCAGGTTCGTCCCCAGCCGCCCGCCGTAGATCACCTGCGAGTTCAAGGCGTCGTCGATCTGCTGCGCAGTGACGAACTTCTCTTTTACTAGGAACTGGCCTAACGACATCTGCTGCTTCCAAACCCCTGTTTCAGTACCGAATCGGAACCGGCTCAAAACTGTTCGGGAAAGCCTAACCGGTCAGGCGGCCCATGCAAACGGCCCCCTCACTCCGTCTCCCGTTCCGCCTCCTGCCCGCCTTCCTGTTCCACGCGCATCCGCGCCACGCGCTCCCGGTGGTCGGCGTCGAAGGGGTCCGGTTCCGTCGCCAGTTCCGGCGACCAGTATTCCATGCTGGTGACCGAGTCGGACCTGTCGAGCCGCGCGGCGGTCGTGTGGAAGGGTTCAGGCGGCTGGAAGGGTTCCCCCGGGGATTCAGGCGGACTCACCCGCCCCTCCGGGGCACCCTCTCTACAAGTAGAGAGGGCGATCTCATCGGCGCACAGCGTCTCCGTTCCGTTCGCCCTGAGCCTGTCGAAGGGTGGAACGGCGGGCTGAACGGCGGAACCGTATGGTTCGACAGGCTCACCACGAACGGTTTCCGCCTTCTCTGCCTGTAGAGAAGGTGGCCGAAGGCCGGATGAGTCTGTGTCCCCTCCTCGTACCATCCCCAGGTTCAGCGGATGCATATCCGCCATTGAATCCGCCACCCCGTCCAGCACCTCGGCGGGGATTCCGTCCACAAGTTCCTTCGCCAGATTCTCCAGCTTTTCCGGGCGGTTGCGGAGCTGCGGAGAAATTTCCAATGTGTTTAGGTCCTTAAAGAACCGGCTGATGCACTCGAGCGTTCCGCGCTCGGCTTCGAGGTTCTGGAACTCCAGAATGGCGGCCGCTTCGTCCCGCTGTTCAGGTGTGGCTTGCTCCGGACCTTCCAGCGGCGGAAGATAGTCCTCTTGGCTGGCCGTGACGGGGCGGTGGCGGCCCTTGTGCAGGTCGGCGTGCCTGGCAGCCTCTGCAACGCCCTGCGAGTCGCGCAGCCGCTGCGCCTCGAACGCGATCCGGTCGTAGTCCTGGTACAGACGATTGGTTTCGCGCAGGGTGAGCTTGTGGCTCTCGCAGGCGATCCGGTCGTTCTTCGTCCAGGCGCCTAAATAGACAGCCCCCTGCAGCACCCGCGCCCGGGCCTCTAAAAACAAATTGCGGGCGATGATCGGATCGGGCGTTCGCATCGCCTGCACCAGGCAGTTGATGGTCGCGCTCGGCTGGTAGTGCGGCAGATCGGGGTTTCGCAGCATGGTCGTTTCTCCTCTTTAGCGGCCCGGCCTTGTGCCATGCGGTTCCCGTTCGCCCTGAGGAGTCCGTTCGTGGTGAGCTTGTCGAACCACACGGACATCTCGAAGGGCAGAACCGAGGGCACAGGCCTTCCTAGAGGCCGCTCCATAACCTGCAAAGCACCCTATCAAACCTGTGTGTCACGGTATGTCACAGTTGGTAACTGGCGGGAATTTCGGGGGAAAAGGGGAGGGGGAGGTGCAATTGCGGAACGGCGCTCCTAAGGGCTCCCGCCAACCGCTACAATCCCCCCATGACACCCGAACCGGAAGCGGCGAAAGAGGCGGCCCCTGCGGCCCCGGGCACAACGGTGGCGGCTCAGATCGAAGAGCTGTGGATGAACCTTTGTCTGGCAGCCGTCGCGGCGCTGATTGCCCCCGGCGGACTCACCTGCCCCTCCGGGGCACAGCCGTTCGCCCTGAGCCTGTCGAAGGGTTGAACGGCGGGTTGAACGGGGGCTGAACGGCGGAACCGTGTGGTTCCCTTCGACAGGCTCAGGGTAAACTCGGCTCACCACGAACGGTTTCCGCCTTCTCTGCCTGTAGAGAAGGTGGCCGTCAGGCCGGATGAGTCTGTATCACCCCTCCAGCCCCTTCAGCGTCAGTGCGATCACGTCGGCGCCGGTGCGCAGCACCGTTTCGCGCCACCGCAGCGCGTCCGGGTTCTGTGCAGAAACATGGCCGGGGCAGAACGCCTCGCAGGCGTCGTCCGCGATCCGGCGCCCCTGGTCCGAATCCAGGTTCCCATAGTGGCGCAGCCAGTTGCGGGCCCTGAGCGCCCAGAACACTTTCGCGCTGTCGTACGTGCCGAACTCGGCCGTGACGAGCGTCCCCTCGCAGCCTGACGGAAGTTCCCATAGGACGGCGGTGTCGACGGAGCCGTTGGTGACGGTCGAGCTGCCGTCGGTCTGCTGGGTGCTCTGCGCGCGGCTGCCGTACCACCGCTGCACGCGGCCGCCCACGTCGCTCGCCGGGGCGAAGTCGGTAATCAGCGATACCTCGCCGAACCGGCCCAGCCCCGTGTGGACGTCGATCCAGGCGGCGCGGCGGCAGGTGGCGGTGTGACGGCGGGCGATCTCGCGCATGCGCCGGTTGGAGGGCTCCGCCGCCGTGCCGCCGTAGTAGAGCCCTTTCGGGTGGTTGTACTGGCCGCCGGCGACGGCCGACTGGAGGGCGCGCTGTCCGTGTCTGGCGGCGTAGGCCTTGAGCGCGTCGCGCGCCCGGGCGTCGGACTCGGGGGTGAGTTCCACGGGGTTGATCGATCCGTTCAGTTCGTCGTAGCCCGGGTTGGCGGCGTGTCCTTGCGGGTGCTCGCAGAAGTTGCGGTTCAGGTCCACGTTGTTTCCGGTCACGCGCTCCCGCCAGGCGAAGCCGTGCGGGTTGACGGCGTGGACGAGCAGCAGCCCCAGGCCCGGGCGGGCGAGAATCGGGTCGAGCTGGTGGTGGATGAGCTGGAGCTGGACGGCGCTGCCGGCGAACCCTTCAGCCCCGTGGACGCCGCTGCTTACGGCGATGAGCGTCCGGGGTTCGGCCGGGCCGAACCGGGCCACGTCCATCGACAGTATTTCGCCGTCCGGACCGCTGCCCGCGACGGGGTGTGATTCGATCAGCGCGCCGTGGACGGCGGCGGCGGCCAGAAACCGCGACCGCGCGCGCCGGTAGTCGGCCGCGAAGAAGGCGGGCGAGTAGAGGTTCGGCGGGCGGTTGCCGGAATCGTCGGATGGCATATGGCGTGCCCTCCAGGGTTCTCCGGCGGTGACAGTAGCGCGGGCCCGTGACGAAACCGCGACAACGTGTGACAGCCGGTCAACAGCGGGAGGGGCAGCGGGGGTGAGGCGGCTTCACTCCCCGAGTTCTTGACTCGCCGGTCAATTCAGGCTCGACTGGGCGCCTCGCCTTTTGGGGCGGACAACGCGGACACAAAATCTGGTCAGGAGTGATTTCAGGATGGTCGGTATCACGGCTTACGGGGCGTATGTCCCCTTTCACCGGTTGCAGCGCAAGGCCCTGAACGAGGCCCACGGCAAGCCCGGCGGGCGCGGCGAGAGATCCGTCGCGGGTTACGACGAGGATTCGGTGTCCATGTCGGTGGAGGCCGCCTGGAACGCGCTCTGGAAATACGACACGGCCAAGATCGGCACGGTGTTTTTCGCCAGCACCACCAGCCCCTACGCTGAAAAGGGCTCCGCCACGACGATCGCGACGGCGCTGGAGACCCCCGGCACGGTCCGCACGGCCGACTTCGGTGACTCGCTGCGGGCGGGCGCGTCGGCGCTGCTCGCGGCACTGGACTCGGCCGTCTCGACCGGCAAGCCGTCGCTGGCGGTGGCGGGCGACTGCCGGATCGGCGGCGCGGGCGGCGGCAACGAGAGTTCGTTCGGCGACGGCGCGGCGGCGTTCCTGTTCGGCGCGTCTGACATACTGGCCCGCGTGGTCGCGACCGCCAGCGTGGCGAACGAGATCGTGGACAACTTCAGGAAACACGAGGACACGATGGTCCGCAACTGGGAAGAGCGGTTCGGCGTCGTGCAGGGCGTCAACAAGGCCATTCCGAAGGCCGTGAAGTCGGTGCTGGAGCAGGCCGGTATCAAGGGCGAGCAGGTATCCCGTTTCGTCTGCGCGTCGCCGTCGGCAAAAGCATCTGAAGGCGTGGCAAAGATGTGCGGCATCAAACCCGAAGCGGTCGAGGACGCCCTGGAGGCGACGGTCGGCCAGGCGGGCGCGGCCCACGGGCCGATGATGCTCGCGGGGGCTCTGGAAAAGGCCAAGGCGGGCGATAAAATCCTGTTCGTGAGCTACGGCGAAGGGGCCGACGCGATTTTGTTCGAGGCGACGGCGGGGATCGACGCCTACCGCCCCAAGCGGCACCTCTCGGACCTGATCGAGCGCAAGCGCAACGACATCAAGTACGTGGATTATCTGCGCTGGCGCAACCTGCTCGACTTCGAGCCGCCGCGCCGCCCCGAGATGAAGCGCCCGGCGTCGACGGCGATGTTCCGCAACTACCACCAGAACCTGTGCCTGATCGGCTCGCGCTGCACCGACTGCGGCGCGCTGTCGTATCCGCGCCAGCGGGTCTGCTGGAAGTGCAAGGCGAAGGACAAGGTCGCGGACTACTCGTTCCGCACGGCGAAGGGGAAGATCCGCACGTTCTCGGCCGATCACCTGGCCTACACGCCGGCGCCGCCCGAGATGCTGCTCGTGATCGACTTCGAGGCGGGCGGACGGCTCATGTGCAATATGGCGGACGTGGATCTGAAAAACGTGAAGGTGGGCGACCCGGTGGAGATGACCTTCCGCCGTCTCTACGAGGCGGGCGGCATCTTCAACTACGCGTGGAAAGCCAAGAGTGCCAATTAACGGCGCAAGGGCCAACCCGTAGCGAAACCGCAGAGACAGTGACAGACTAGGACCCGGAAGACGGGACTACATTCGAGGAGAGATAAAATGGCCGGTATCAAGGATCGCGTGGCAGTCATCGGCATGGGCTGTTCGAAGTTCGGCGAGCGCTGGGAGTCGAGCGTGGAGGACCTTCTGGTCGAAGCCGCGTACGAGGCCTACGCCTCGGCCGGTATCGAGCCCAAGGATATCCAGGCGGCCTGGTTCGGCACGATGAACTCGGGCCGCGCGGCGCTGCCGCTGTCCACCGCGCTGAAACTGGACTACATCCCGATCACGCGTGTCGAGAACATGTGCGCCACCGGCTCCGAGGCGTTCCGCAACGCCTGCTACGCCGTGGCGTCGGGTGCCTATGATCTGGCGCTCGCCATCGGCGTCGAGAAGCTGAAAGACTCAGGGTTCTCGGGCCTGACCTCCGCCAACCCGGATTCGGACGGCACCGAGGCGAACATGTCGGCGCCGAGCTCGTTTGCTCTGCTGGCACCCGCCTACGCCGCCAAGTACGGCGTCTCGACCGAGAAGATGAAAGAGGTGCTCTCGCGCATCGCCATGAAGAACCACGCCAACGGGGCGCTCAACCCCAAGGCGCAGTTCCAGAAGGAAGTGTCGATGGAGGAGTGCCTCAAATCCCCCATCGTCGCGAGCCCCCTGGGCATCTACGACTGCTCCGGTGTGGCCGACGGCGCCGCCGCGGCGATCATCTGCCGCGTGGAGGACGTCCACAAGTACCAGCAGAAGAAGCCCATGTACGTGAAGGCGATCACCATCGCCGCCGGCACGGGCGAGGGCGCCATGAACCCCGAGTTCGACTTCACGCAGATCAACGAGAACGTCCGCGCGGCGAAAGAGGCCTACAAGCAGGCCGGCATCACCGACCCGGCGAAGCAGGTCTCCATGGCGGAAGTCCACGACTGCTTCACGCCGACCGAGCTGGTGATCTACGAGGACCTCGGGTTCGCGGAGCGCGGCAAGGCCTGGAAGGACGTGCTGGACGGCGCGTTCGAGCTGAAAGGCCGCCTGCCGGTGAACCCGGACGGGGGCCTCAAGAGTTTCGGCCACCCCATCGGCGCGTCGGGCCTGCGCATGCTCTACGAAATGTGGCTCCAGTTCCGGGGCGAGGCGGGCAAGCGCCAGCTCAATAATCCAAACCTCGGCGTCACCCACAACCTGGGCGGCAGCCCGTGGCGGTGCGTGGCGTTCATGAGCGTCGTCGGCGCGAAGCTGGGCTGAACCGGAACACGGCGATCCGACACTCCATTCTTGGCACGGCCGTTGCGATTGCCGTCCTGTTAACGGGGCTCGCGGCGGTCCCTGTGCGTGCCGATGTCTTTCAGGGTAACGGCGCCTGGACGGACGACCCGTTCTTCCGCGACTCGGGCGTGAGACAGGGCCAGCCTTCGATCGATATCGTCGGCGGCATCGCCTTCCCGGCCGGCAAGGTGAACAGCAGCGGCGTGAAGGCGAAGCTCGGCCCCGCGGCGGCCGTCTCGGCCAACTTCTTCATCGCCGGCCCGCTCTGGGGCGGCCTGCGGACCGAGTGGACCCGCCACAACGTGGACCGCGCGGGCAGCCACTATATCTCCCTCGATACGGTCGCCGTCATGGCGCAGCTCGAATACCGCCTCAAGGAAAAGGGTTCGCCGTTTGGCGGCTATATCGGGATGGGCTTCGGCGGCAACATCAATATGGCGGACGTCACCCCGGGCCTCGCCGTTCCGGGCAGTGGAACCGTCGCGAGCGCGACGGTGAAAAACAGCCTCGCCGTCCGCACCGCCATCGGCCTCGAGTGGGAGTTCACTCCCCGCTACCTGTGGGTGCTCGACCTCTCGTGGAAGGGGAACGGCCTCGGCAAGACGGCGATCAAAACCTCCACCGGGTCCACGGTGCTGGAGCCGCAGAACTTCTCCGTCTACCAGATCCTCACCGGGCCGAGGTTTAATTTCTAGAAGTGCGGCGGTTCCGTTCGCCCTGAGCCTGTCGAAGTATGTCCTGAGCTGCGCCGAAGGGGGTCACGCGGCGTGAAGCCGCCAGCCGGACCGGCCGGAGGCGAACCGCATCTTCCGGGTGCCGGGCGCCCGGGTCGCCACCTGCTCCAGTTCGTAACTCGACACCGGTTTGTCGCTCATGACGAGCACCCGAAGAAGCCGCTCGGCCTGTCCGCCCATCGGCGTCGGTTCGTCGATACGCTCCCACCGGGACACGGTGGATTTGTCCACGCCGGACATACGGGCGAACTCCGTGGCGGAGAGCCCGAGCTGGTTCCGGAGGAACCGGATCTCCCGGGGGCCGAGGCGTTCGGGCCGCCGCGCCACCGTCAGCGCGACCTCGCGGTGGAGCTTCAGCGTGTCGGGCACTTCGACCTCGCGCTCGCCGCACTTGGGGCACCGGTAGACCATCACCTTCTCGAGGACCACGCCCGGAAGACCGCACTCATAGGCCGCCGTTTCCCGGGCCCCCTTCATCGGGGTCCCGCACACGCCGCACTGGTTGTTCATCGCTTCTTCCTCCACGCGGTCACGACCCGAAGGACGGTCTCCGACCGGAACGCCACCACGACGCAGATGGCCGGTGTTTCCACGCGGTAACGCCACTCGGCGTTTTCGCTCTCCGCTTCGCGGACCGCCCCGGCGCGAAGGACGTGAACCGCGTCGCTGATCTCCAGATCGTCCTTCGCCAGTTCCTTGAGGGCATGATCGCCCCACCGGACGCCCCCGCTCTCCAGAATTGTCCGGATCAGGGCCCTGGCGGCGGCGGGTCTGAGCGGCTGGCCGGGCGCGGTCATCAGGAAACAGGATGCCCGAGAGTTTGCAAAAGATCAACTCTGGCAGAACCGTGTCACCCCGAGCGTAGCCGAGGGGTCTCCCCTTTCCGGCAGGAGACCTCTCCGCTCCGCGCCATGCGCTCCGGTCGAGGTGACCTGTCCGAAGCGCCGATTTCCCTTGTTATTAATAATGATTTTCAATATCATATTAAGGGTGAGGAGGCCGTTATGGGAACCATCCGTCTCGAATTCAGGTCCGCGCTGAAAGCGCCGCCGCCGGAGTGCTGGGCCTGGGCCACGTCGCTGGCCGGAATCACCGCCGAGCTCTCGCCGCTCATGCGGATGACCGCGCCGGAGGGCGTGGCAAATATCCTCGACCTGAAGGTCGAACCGGGGAAGCCGCTGTTCCGGAGCCGGGTCTATCTGTTCGGGGTCATTCCGGTGGACCGGTCCGACCTCACGCTGCTCGAGATCGAGCCCGGTCGCCGGTTCCAGGAACAGTCGCCCATGCTGAGCATGAAGCTGTGGCGGCACGAGCGGACGATCGAACCGGCCCAGAGCGGCGGCTCCGTGCTCACCGACCGGCTGGAGTTCGAGCCCCGGCTTTTCAGCGGTCTCGTAAAGCGGCTGATCGAAACCGTCTTCACACACCGCCACAAGGTCTTAAGGCGGGAACTGGGCGAGGGGTAGGGAGGGTCGGTTTAGTCCCTCATTGCACCTCCCTCCTTCTTCCCTCACCATTGGCCTGAAGCGCCATGACCGACTCCTCCAGCCTCTACCAGTCGCGCCTCCTCTCCGCGGAAGCCGCCGTGGCGAAAATCCGCCCCGGCGAGCGGGTGTATATCGCCACGGGCGCGGCGGTGCCGCAGGCGCTCACGCGGGTGCTCGCCACGGGGGCGCAGGTGGCCCCGGACCTCGAGACGGTCCAGCTCCTGACCCTTGGCGACGCACCGTATCTGACCCGGCCCGGAATGCGGTCGTCGGTCTTTTTCGTGTCGGTGAACTCGCGCGCGGCGGTGAACGACCTCGTCACCGAATACGCCCCGGTGCATCTGTCGGAACTCCCGGCGCTGATCCGCTCCGGTATCCAGAAGGTGGACGTGGCGCTGGTGTCGGTGACGCCGCCTGACGACGCCGGCAACGTGTCGCTGGGCCCGAGCGTGGACGTCGGCCTCGCCGCCATTGCCTCAGCCCGGCTCGTGATCGCACAGGTGAACCGCCGGATGCCGCGCACGCGCGGGGCAGGGGTGCTGCCGCTCGCCAGCTTTCACGGCTTTGTCGAGTACGACGAGCCGCTCCCGGAGTTCCCGCAGCGCACCGACCCGGAGATCCAGGCGCAGGCGGACCGGATCGGCGGCTACCTCGACGACATCGTCCCGGATGGCGCGACGCTCCAATGCGGCATCGGGAGCTGGGTGAACCGGGCGATACGGGTGCTGTCAGGCCGGGGCGGGCCGGGCCGTCAGGGTTTCAAGATCCATTCGGAGCTACTCTCCGACGGCCTCATGGAACTGATTGCTGCCGGGGCGGCTGAAGCAAAGGGCGCCCGTGCCAGCTTCGCCATGGGCAAACAGTCGCTCTATGAATTTCTGGATACGCCAGAGGCGCCGGAGTTTTATCCGGCAGACGTGATCTGTTCGCAGGCGATTATCGCCGCCCGCGAGAAAATGGTCAGCATCAACGCGGCGCTCGAGATCGACCTCACGGGGCAGGTGTCGGCTGACTCATTAGGCGGCTACTTTTTTTCAGGCCCCGGCGGGTTCTCCGACTTCCAGCGCGGGGCGGCGCTCTCCAAGGGCGGCGTGCCGATCGTTGCCGTCCGGTCGACGGCAAAAAGCGGCCGCCAGTCGCGGATCGTCCCGTCGCTGTCCCCCGGAGCCGGGGTCGCCGCGAGCCGCGCCGACATCCACTGGGTGGTGACCGAGTGGGGTGCCGCGAACCTGCACGGGAAAAGCATCCGCGACCGGGCGCTGATACTCGCCGAACTGGCCCATCCTGATTTCCGGGGCGAGCTGCTGGACCGGGCTCGGGAGCGGCGTCTCGTGCAGGTGGAGGACCGGCTGCCGTTCGGCGCGGAGCGGCGCTACCCGGGCCAGTACGCCGAGAAGGTGAAACTGAGGGACGGGCGGGCGGCGCATATCCGCCCGCTGCGAAAGTCGGACGAGGACCGGCTGCGCGACCTGTTCTACTCGGAGTCCGAGACCTCCATCTACCGCCGGTTCCACACCGCCGTGCGCGCGCTGCCCAAGGAGCGGCTCAAGCTGTTCTTCGACCTCGACTACCATTCGCGGATCGGTCTCGGCATGTACGAGGAAGGCAGCGAGGAACCGCTGATCGGGCTGGGCAGTTTCGCCGCCGACCCGAAGGACCACTACGTCGAGGTGGCGTTTCTGGTCCGCGACGACCGGCACGGGCTGGGGATCGGCACGGTGCTGTTGGAGAGGCTCACCCGGATCGCCCGCGAGAAGCACTTCAAGGGGCTCACCGCCTGGGTGCTCGCCGAAAACCGCAAAATGATGGACCTGTTCAGGAAGAACGGCCTCCCGCTGGAGACGAAACTCACGAGCGGCGTCTATGAGCTGAGGATGCCGCTCGAACCGCCTCCGGGGGAGGCAAAAGGGCAAGCAAAACCCGGATTTTGACGTCATGCCCTTATCGTCTAATGTGAGCGCCCCCGGTGGTAGTGGTCGGGTCTAGACAATCCAGACGAACCCAGGGCTCCGAGGCACGGTGCGTCATGCACCAGGTGCCGGAAATCAGATCGCTTTTAGCGCAGGATGGTAACTTTCAGATGATCGTCGTTTTCAAGCCGGACGCGACCCAGGAACAGGTCAATCAGGTGGCGGAACTCGTCACCGGCATGGGCCTTCGGGTGCACTTTAACAAGGGAACCGAGCGCCAGATCATGGGCGCGGTGGGCGATGACCGCAAGCTCCAGAGCGCCAACTGGCAGAGCTGGGCCGGCGTCGAGCAGGTCATTCCGATTCTCGCCCCGTACAAGCTGGTGAGCCGCGACTTCCAGAAGCACGACTCCTCCATCGACGTCCGCGGCGAACGCGTGGGCGCGAAGGACAAGATGCAGGTGATGGCCGGCCCGTGCTCGGTCGAAAGCGTCGAGCAGATGATGCATCTGGCCGACGTGGTGAAGGGCGAGGGCCTGGGTTTCATGCGCGGCGGCGCCTACAAGCCCCGCACCTCGCCGTACGCGTTCCAGGGACTCGAGAGCGAAGGCCTCGACATCCTCATGGAAGCCAAGAAGAAGACCGGCCTGCGCATCGTCACCGAGCTGATGGACCCGCGCGACATCCCTCTGTTCGAGGGCCGCGCCGACGTGATCCAGATCGGCGCCCGCAACATGCAGAACTTCCGGCTCTTGAAGGAAGTGGGCCAGTTGAAGACCCCGATCCTTCTGAAACGCGGTCTGGCGAACACGATCAAGGAGCTGCTGATGGCGGCCGAATACATCGCCGCCGGCGGCAACATGAACATCATCCTGTGCGAGCGCGGCATCCGCACCTTCGAGCCCGACACGCGCAACACGTTCGACGTGAGCGCGATCCCGGTGCTGAAAGAGAAGACCCATCTGCCGGTCATCGCCGATCCGTCCCACGCGGGCGGCCGGTGGGATCTCGTGGAACCGCTGGCGCTCGCCGCCGTGGCGGCCGGAGCCGACGGCCTCATCATCGAGGTCCACCACCAGCCCGAGAAGGCGCTGTGCGACGGCGATCAGGCCTTGAAGCCCAAGAAGTTCACCGCGCTCATGGAGAAGATCCGGGCCGTGGCGAAGATCGTGGGCCGCGACGCCTGAACCGTTAACCGGTCAGCTGACAAGCCGGCCGAAAACGTCGAAAACGCCGGAGTTCGCTCCGGCGTTTTTGTTCGAATTCCGAACAGGTGACAATTTGCGCTGGGTGCTTCGCACGTAACTCCCTGAAATCCCGACGTTTCGCTCTCCGGCCGGCTGGTACGGGAGCTGCATCCGTAGAATCGCTATGCGTGCAAAAGCGAACAGAGTAATCGAAGCAGGGATTGTCAGCCGTGTGGAGGATGCGATCCTTTCGATCCGGAGCCACCGGGTCATGCTGGACGCGGACCTGGCGGCCGTTTACGGCGTCACCACTAAACGGCTTAACGAACAGGTCAAACGTAACCAGGATCGTTTCCCGATGGATTTCATGTTTCAGCTCACGGAGGATGAGGCAGAATCTTTGAGGTCGCAAATTGCGACCTCAAACCCGGGCCGTGGAGGCAGACGTTATCTCCCGTTCGTGTTCACCGAACACGGGGCCGTCATGGCGGCCAATGTCCTGAATAGCAAACAGGCCGTCCGGGCCAGCATCGAAGTTGTTCGCGCATTTGTCCGTTTGCGGGGAATTATCGCCTCCAACCGCGAACTCGCGCAGAAGCTGGCCGAGCTGGAAAAGAAATATGACCAGCAGTTCGCCGGTGTGTTCAGGGCGATCCGGAGTCTCATGGAGCCCCCGCCGGTTCCGCCGAAACGGTCTATCGGCTTCCGGCCTCCCGAATCGTCTGCATCCGGGAAACTGAAGGCCCGAAAACATTGATGCGGCGTTCTTCCGAGCCGCCAACCGTTTCAAAGACTATCCGACGTACCATCACTACTATCCGGGTTTCCGCTGCGCCCAGTAACACCGCTTTAGCTTCTCATTGCATCCCGCCCCGCCGCCCTTGAATACTTCCCTTTGTGGCAAAGACCGCCTCCAGCCCTCCGGACCGCCGGATCGAATTCAGCGAGATGACCGAGTTCGACCTGGACGAGATCATGCGGGTGGAGCGGCTGTCGTTCAAGACGCCGTGGTCCCGTAACATGTTCATGGAGGAGCTCTCCCGCCACCAGTCCAAGACCTTCGTGGCCCGGCTGGCGGGCCTTCCCGACAAACCGCTGGTAGGTTATGTGATGTTCTGGATCGTAGTGGACGAGCTCCATATCCTGAACATCGCCGTGGACCCGGACTGGCGGCGGCAGGGTATCGGTGCGAAGCTCATGGAACTGGTGTTCGAGCACGCCAGAGGCAGCCGGACCGCCCTTATCGTTCTCGACGTGCGTTACGGAAACGCGGCGGCGAGGCGGATGTACGAGGAGTTCGGTTTCCGGGGCGTCGGGGTTCGCCTGAAATACTATTCCGATACCGGCGAGGATGCGCTGGTGATGGTGCGGGAAGCGCCGTTCGATCCAGTGAGGCCAGCGAGGTCCGCCGGCAAGGCCGGGCCCGGGGAGTGATGAAAGACCGATGAGTGTCGAAATACCCGCGAACGCCGAGTTCGCCGCCGCGAAGCGGCTGTCTCCCACCGGTTATTCAGATGGCGACCTTCACGGAGCCATGTACGAGATTACGTTCCGGATGACGGCGGCCCAGCCGGTCGCCCGTCCGGGCCAGTTCTACATGGTGCGTCCGGCGTTCGGCTCGCAGCCGCTGCTACCCAGGCCGCTGTCCCCCGTATCGGCGACCGCCCGGGAGATCACCTTCGGCATCCGGGTGCACGGCGAGGGCACGCTCCGCATGGCGCGGGCTATTGCCGGGGAAGCCTGGTCGGTGCAGGGCCCCTACGGGAACGGTTTCGACGCGCCTATTACCTCACAGGAAAAAATCTGGCTCGTGGGCGGAGGCGTGGGCGTTCCGCCGCTCGTGCATCTGGCAAACACCTATCCGGCCCGGTACACGGCCGTGATCGGCGCCCGGTCCGACTACGACCTCAACTGGACCGGTTCGTTCGGGACGGGCGGGGTGTACCTGTCGACCGACGACGGCACTGAAGGGTTCAAGGGGACGGCGGCCGACCTGCTCAGGCAGATGCTGGCCAAAGCGCCGCGGCCGGACCGGGTCATCACCTGCGGCCCCAATCCGCTGATGGCGGCCGTGGCCTCGATCTGCCACGACCATAATATCCGGTGCGATGTTTCCCTTGAGGAACGTATGGCTTGCGGCACCGGTATCTGTATAAGCTGTGTGTGCCGGATCAAGACACCTGATGGAAACTACCGGCACGCCCGTACCTGTATCGAGGGTCCGGTGTTTGACGCCGAGGAGGTCTCCTGGTGAGCCCGAAGAAGAAATCCGCAAAGCCGGCAAAAAAGAAGACGTCCGCCCAAAAGGCGGCTCCGAAAAAGGCTGCTCCGAAGAAAGCCGCTTCGAACGCGGTAAAGGCGCCGGCCGTTTCCCAGATGAGCCGCAAGTCCGACCTGCCGATGCCAACGAACGTCGACCTCTCGACGCGGGTCGGCACCCTCGTTTTCAAGAACCCGATTTTACTCGCCTCGGGCTGCGGCGGTTACGGCCCCGAACTGGCCGAGTTTTACGATCCAAGCCTTTTGGGCGGCATCGTGGTGAAGAGCCTGTCGCTGAAATCGCGGCTCGGGAACAACACGCCCCGCACCATCGAAACGGCCTCGGGAATGCTCAATGCCATCGGAATCCAGAGTAACGGCGTCCAGGATTTCATCGACAACAAGCTCCCGTCGCTGCAGAACGCCCGGACGGTCGTGATCGCCTCGATCTTCGAGGAGACCGTCGACGGCTATGTGGAACTGGCGAAGATTCTGGAGCACGTGGACCGGATCAACGGCATCGAGGTGAACCTCTCGTGCCCGAACGTGGAAAAGGGCGGGATCGTGTTCGGCACGCAGCCCGATCAGGCGGCGCTCGTGATCGAACGGGTCCGGCGCGCCACCACCAAACCGGTCTGGGCGAAGCTGTCGCCCAACGTCACCGATATTGTCGCCATCGCCAAGGCGGTGGAACGCGCCGGCGCGGACGCCGTCACGGCCATCAATACCCTGCAGGGAATGGCGGTCGACTGGCGAAAGCACAAGCCGGTACTCGCCAACCGCACGGGCGGGCTTTCCGGCCCGGCCATAAAGCCGGTGGCGCTGAGGATGGTGGACGAGCTGAAACGGTCCGACCTCAAGATCCCGATTGTCGGCGTGGGCGGCATCTCGAACGCGGAAGACGTCTGCGAGTTCCTCGTGGCCGGGGCGCAGGCGGTGCAGCTCGGCACGATCAACTACCTGGACCCCAAGGCCGCGCCCCGGATCGTCCGGGAACTGGCGCACCTGCTGTCCAGGGAAAAAATCGCCTCGGTGCAGAGCCTGATCGGCACCATGTCCGGCAAGACCATGAAGCAGATGTCCCAGGAGCTGGCCGACTTCTTCAAGAGCTTCTGAAGTTAACAAATTCCTGAGGTTTCCGGTGCCGAATCAGGGTTGCTCCCTGATCGGAACGGTTAACCGGTTTTAACGGCGCACTATCTTGCCTGTTCACCTGCACATGCGAATATTAACGCCGTGAGCCGCCTGACGGCGCTCCAGGTAACAGGAGAACCGGAAAGAACCGATGATTGCGAACCGACTGAAGACCTTCCTGCTGCTGGCCGGACTGACGGCCATCCTGATCTATGCGGGCGGAGCCCTTGGCGGCCAGGCCGGCCTGGTCATGGCCTTTGCGTTTGCGCTGCTGCTCAACGTCGCCAGCTACTGGTTCTCGGACAAGATCGTGCTCTCCATGTACCGGGCGAAGCCGGTGACCCAGCAGGAGGCGCCGCGCCTCTTTGCGCTGTGCGAACAGCTGGCCAAAAACGCCAGAATCCCGATGCCGCGCATCTTTATTATCCCCGACCGCACGCCGAACGCCTTCGCGACGGGCCGCAATCCGTCCCACGGCGTTGTCGCGGTGACGGAGGGGATCCTCGAGATGCTGAACGAGCGCGAACTGGCCGGGGTGATCGCCCACGAGATGAGCCACATCAAGAACCGCGACACGCTGGTGATGACCATTTCGGCGGTCATGGCTGCGGCGCTCCAGTTCGTGGCCCATATGGCCATGTTTGCCGGAGGCGGCCGCAGGGGCCGCGACCGCGACGGTGGGAACCCGGTGGTCGCCATCGCGATCATGATCCTGGCTCCGATCGCCGCGATGCTGATCCAGATGATGATCAGCCGGACCCGGGAATACATGGCCGACGCCACCGGCGCCGCCGTCGCCCAGGATACCGAGGGGCTCCAGAGTGCACTCATGAAGATCGACTCCTACGCCCGGGGGGTCCCGCTCCAGCATGCCGGTGAGGCAACTGCCCATATGTTCATCATTAATCCGCTGACCGGTGGCGGGATGATGCGGCTCTTTTCGACCCATCCGGCAACCGAAGAACGGATCAAGGCGCTCAAGGAGCTGAACGTCCAGAGCGTCAAGCTTTAATCTGCCGGACGTTATCCGGCTCAAGCCTGAAAACGGGGCGGTTCCCAGGGGCCGCCCCGTTTGTTTCCCCTCGGAAGGATGCGCTAACTGAAGCCCCCGTGAGTTCGACCATCTCCATACGCGGCGCCAAGGAGCACAACCTCAAGAACGTCTCTGTGGACCTGCCGCGCGACCAGCTGGTGGTCATTACCGGGGTGTCGGGGTCGGGCAAGAGTTCGCTCGCCTTCGACACTCTGTACGCCGAAGGCCAGCGCCGGTACGTGGAAAGCCTGTCGGCTTATGCCAGACAGTTCCTCGACCAGATGTCGAAGCCGGACGTGGAGTCTATCGAAGGGCTTTCCCCGGCGATCTCCATCGAGCAGAAGTCGACCTCGCGCAACCCGCGCTCGACGGTCGGTACCGTCACCGAGATACACGACTACCTGAGGCTCCTCTACGCCCGCATCGGAAACGTGTTCTGCTACTCATGCAACCGCCCGATGAAATCCCAGACCCCGCAGCAGATCGTGGACCGGGTGATGGAGATGAAAGAGGGCACGGTCGTCTCGGTGTTCGCGCCCATCGTCCGCGCGCGCAAGGGCGAATACACCAAGGATCTCCAGAAGCTTCAGCGGCAGGGGTTCGCCCGGGTACGGATCGACGGCGTCGTCCATGAGTTGGAACGGCTACCTTCCATCGACAAGCAGAAGAAGCACGACATTGAGCTGTATGTCGACAAGGTGAAGGTGCAGGCGGGCCGCATGGAACGCCGCCTGACGGATTCCATCGAAACCGCCCTCAAGTTCGCCGAAGGCATCGTAATCATCGAGCCGGAAGGCGAGGAGCCGCAGATCTACAGCGAGCACATGGCATGTGCGTGGTGCGGGATCAGCTACCCGGAGATCGAACCCCGGCTGTTTTCGTTCAACTCTCCGCAGGGCGCCTGCCAGGAGTGCTCGGGGCTGGGGCACAAGATGTTCTTCGACCCGGACCGGATCGTGACGGACCCGTCGCTCTCGGTGGCCGACGGCGCCATCCAGCCGTGGTCGAACATCCAGGGCTACTACGGCCAGATGCTCGAGTCGCTGGCGAGCCACTTCAAGTTCGACCTTGAAACGCCGTTCAAGAAGCTCCCCGACCGGATCAAGAAGCTCCTGTTCAACGGTTCGGGGACCAAGAGTGTCAAGTTCAAGCTGAAGACCAAAGAGTCGCGCTCCTACGAATTCACGGAGGCGTTCACGGGCGTCATTCCGTGGCTCGACAAGCGCTACAAGGAAACCGAATCGGAGAGCGTCCGCGAGGAACTCGAAGAGTACATGAGTTTCCAGGATTGTCCTTCGTGCCATGGCGCGCGTCTGCGCATCGAGGCGCGTTCGGTGAAGGTCGCGGACATCGCGCTGCCGGACCTCGAACGCAAGACGGTCACGGAACTGGGGCCCTTCTTCTCGAAGATCGAGCTGACCGAGCGGGAGCGCAAGATCGCCGACCGGATCCTGAAAGAGATCCGCGACCGCCTGGCGTTCCTGGACGCCGTGGGGCTCGAATACCTGAGTCTCGACCGCAATGCCGGGTCGCTCTCGGGCGGAGAAGGGCAGCGCATCCGGCTGGCCACCCAGATCGGTTCGTCGCTGGTGGGCGTCCTGTACGTGCTGGACGAACCCAGTATCGGCCTGCATCAGCGGGACAACACGCGGCTGCTCACGACGCTCAAGCGGCTGCGCGATCTCGGCAACTCGGTGATCGTCGTCGAGCATGACGAAGAGACCATCCGCGAGGCCGACTTCGTCATCGACATGGGGCCCGGCGCCGGCGAGCACGGCGGCGAAGTGGTGGTCGCCGGTACGCCGGACAAGATCCTCGCCCACCCCACGAGCCTCACCGGCGCCTACCTGCGGGGCGAGATGAACATCCCCGTCCCCGAGGCGCGCCGCAAGGCCCGCAGCTGGATCGACATCCAGGGGGCGAAGGGCAACAACCTGAAAGAAGTGAACGTGAAGTTCCCCGTGGGGGCCTTCACGGTCGTTACCGGCGTGTCCGGGTCGGGCAAGAGCACGCTCGTGATCGACACACTCTTCCCGGCGGCGACGGACGCGATCCTGCGGGACGAGAAGCCACGCGGCGAGTTCAAGGCGATCAAGGGACTCGACCAGTTCGACAAGGTGATCGACATCGACCAGAGCCCGATCGGCCGCACGCCGAGGTCCAACCCGGCGACCTATACCGGCGTGTTTTCGCTCATCCGCGACATGTTCACCCAGCTCCCGGAGTCGAAACTGCGCGGCTACAAGCCGGGCCGGTTCAGCTTCAACGTGAAGGGCGGCCGCTGCGAGACCTGCGGGGGCGAAGGCTACGTGAAGATCGAGATGCACTTCCTTCCGGACATCTACGTAAAGTGCGAGGCGTGCGCCGGCCGCCGGTACAACCGCGACACGCTGGAAGTGAAATACAAGGGGCAGAGCATCGCCGACGTGCTGGACATGCCGGTGGAGCGGGCGCTGGAGTTTTTAAGCGCCTATCCCCGGATCGTCTCGGTGCTGCAGACGCTGGTGGACGTGGGGCTGGGCTATATCCGGCTCGGACAGGCGGCGACGACGCTCTCGGGCGGCGAGGCCCAGCGTGTGAAACTGTCCAGGGAGCTGGCGCGCCGCTCGACCGGCAAAACGCTCTATATCCTGGATGAGCCGACGACCGGGCTGCATTTCGCCGACGTGCACAAGCTGCTCGACGTGCTTCACCGGCTGGTGAACGAGGGCAACACGGTGCTGGTGATCGAGCACAATCTCGATGTCATCAAGACGGCCGACTACGTGGTGGATCTGGGCCCCGAGGGCGGCAACCGGGGCGGCGAGATCGTCGCGGCGGGCACGCCCGAAGAGGTCGCCGCCGTCGAGCGCAGCTACACCGGCCGGTTTATCAAGGCGTCTCTGGCCGCGTCCCGCACCGGAAAGCTCGGTCTGGCGACCGACATCCGGCGCAAGGTGTCGCTCGGTATGGGGATGCCCGAATAGTCCCGGTCATCCGAAATAATCTTGTCCGCAGGAGTACAAACGTCCGTATGAAACTGAAATCTGTTGCCGCCGCACTGTCGTTCGCGCTTGCCACCACCGCCGTCACGGCGCACGGTGCCGATGCGCCCGAAAAGCCCAAGGCCATCGAAGGGGCCGGCAAGGGTATCCACGGCTCGGTCACCGGCGAGGCCGCCTCGCAGGAGAGCCGGACCTATCCGACCGTGAACGCGGTCATGCGGCGCTATACCCGGCTGTTCGAAACCGCGCACAAGCGCCTGCTCAAGGACAATCCCAAGGCGACGGGCCGTCTTGTGGTGGAGTTCGTGATCAAGCGGGACGGTTCGGTGGACAGGACGAAAGTCGTCGCCTCGGATTTCGCGAAGTTCCCCGAGTTTGAAAAAGAGATTCTCGAAAAGGTCCAGAAGGCGAAGTTCCTGCCGGTCGAGAAGGGCGAGGCGAAGGTCACCTTCCCGCTCGCCTTCGACGGGAAATAGCTGGCGGGAAACAGCCGGCGGGACGCAGGCGGCTGCCAGCAAGCGGGCGGTTACTTTCCGCCGTTGATCAGCTTCTGGATCTCCTGGCGCCGGTCTTCCTGTGACTTCGCGTCCGGCGCGAAGCCGATATACTTGTCGAACGCGTCCTGCGCGGCACCGCTGTTGCCGCCCTTCAGGAGCGCCTCGCCGTAGCTGCGATAGTTGTACGGGTTCGACGGGCGGAGTTCGATCGCCCTCTGGAAGGCGTCGGCCGCGCCGCGCCAGTCGCCGGCCTTCTCGAGGCTCGTGCCGAGCGATGAAAACCCTTCCGCGAAGTTCGGGTACTGCTGCGTGAGCCCCTGCCAGGTCTTGATGGCTTCGTTCGTATTGCCCATCTGGTCGAGCGTGTTACCCAGGTTGTACTGGGAGCTGATGTCGTTGGGATTGAGCGCGATAGCGGCCCGGTAGGAGTCCACCGCTCCCGCCAGATTGTTGTTCGTGCGCTGGGCGTCGGCGAGGCCTGCCATGGCCTGGAAATTCTTCGGATCGGCGTCCAGCGCCTGCTTGTAGGCGGCCTCCGCGTCCTGCCGCTTGCCCTCGATGTTGTAGGTTTTCCCGAGATTGGTGAGGGCCTCGGAGTTGCGAGGGTCCACGTCCACCGCCGCCTTGAACTGGGCCTCGGCGTCCGCGAACTTGCCGCGGCTGAGGAGCATGTTCCCCAGGTTGTTCCGTGCGCCGACGTTGCGGGGGTCGAGTTCGACCGCCTTCTGGAACGCGGCGACGGCTTCCTCGTATTTCCCGGCCGCCCGGAGCGCCATTCCGAGGTCGTTCTGCTTGACCGGGTCCTGCGGATTCGCGTCAACCGCCGCCTTGGCGGCATCGAGCTTGCTCTCCCGCGAATCCTGGTAGTTCATCATCTTTTTCACGTCGGGGTACCGGTCGGTGAGGAACGGGTCCAGTTCAGACGCCTTCTTGAAGATAGCCATGGCATCGGCGGATTTGCCCGACGCCAGCAGCGCCTGTCCGAGTCCGACATAGGCGCAGGCGAAATCGGGCGCCAGTTCGACTGCCTTCTTCAGTTCGGCCGTCGCCTCATCCCGCTTGTCCAGCGCCGAATAGACGCGGCCCAGCCGCTGGTGCAGGTCGGGGTCGTCCGGTTTCTCGGCCAGCGCCGTCTTGTAGGTGGCGGCAAGCGCATCGAGCCGCCGCTTGGCGGGCCCGAACAGTCCGTGCTTGCGGATGTTCGTGAACGCCTCCGGATTGTCGGGGTTGGAATCGATCGCCTTGAAGAAGTAGTCCAGCGCCTGCTGCGGCTTGCCCGACGTCATCATCAGTTCGCCCATATGGTTGAGCGCCTCGGCGGAGTCGGGGGCGAGCTTGATCACGTCGGCGTAGGCGTCGGTGGCGTCTTTCTTCTGCTGTGTGAGCTGAAGGATGCGCGCGTAACCGAGCGCCGCATCCAGATTGTGCGGGTCGATCCGGGTGGCCTGCTTGTAGGCGTCCTCGGCCTCCTTCATGCGGCCCTGCTTGAAATAGGATTCGGCGAGGCTCGCCAGCGCATCGGGATCGTTGGGCTTCAGTTCGAGCGACTTCTTGAGCGTGTCGGTGGCCTTTTCGTGGTCGCCCTGGAGCCGGTAGATGTCGCCCATGCAGCGCTGCGCGTCGGCGCTGTCGGGCACCAGCTGCAGGGCCCGCCGTGCGGCGCCGGAGGCCAGTTCCAGATCTCCCCGCGGGCGGACGGCGTTCTTGAAGTTACAGTCGGGGACGAAGGCGTCGCGCTCCATCTTGATGGCGCTGCGGCAGTTGTCGATCGCCGTCTGGAACGTGGTCCGTCCGTCGGGTTCGAGATCGTTGGCGGCCGGGGAACCGCCTGCATTGGGGATCTTGCTGAAGCCGGAAGCGGACGAACCGCCGGGGCCGGACCCGTCGCGGGCCCGCGTACCGGCGCTGCCGGCCTCCGATTCCGACATCCGGTTCTTGCCATGGCGGGAGCCCGGCGCGCCGTCGTCGTCTCCGCCGGTCATCAGCATGACCAGGGAGCCCAGCAGCACAACAAAGATGACGGCCACAAGGCCGATCCAGAGGGATTTGGTATTCACGGGCCAGTTTGTATTTCACCGTTGGGGGCGGGGCAATCGGGCGTTAATGCGCGGCCGGGCCGGTTTTCATTAACCGCACGTGTATAAATAGAGAGTTTACTGAGTACGGGAGAGTATGAAGCGTATCAAAATCAGATATGCTTATTTAAGGTTATATGTAACATCAATTTACCCTGACAGTCCGGGTGCAACAATAATAACTAGCTAAAATTATTGAATAATATGGAAATTCGTCGCCCTCGATACGGGAGGTCCATGAGGGTAAATTATATATAATTATGCTTCTTTAAGTGACAATTTCGCGATCAAAGGCACTTCTTTTCTTGACAGCAACTTTGAATAAGCCATAATGACCTCACCTTCCCCCCCGCATCTTTTCTCGTATACACGAGCAAAGTTAAGAGCGCAGCTATGTCATACGCCAATGGCGCCGTGGGCGGAGAGTTTCAGCGGGCTAAGCCCATCCCCGTCCGCAACCATGTTCGAAAACTCCGTGAGGCTCTCCTCATGTCAAAAGCTGAACTGGCTCGCCGAGCGGGGGTAAGTTCGCTTACAATTGACCGAATCGAGGCAGGTCACGATTGCCGTATGGATACCAAGCGCAAGGTCATTCTTGCGCTTGGATTGAAACTTTCCGAACGCCACAAGGTGTTCGCAGATCAGAGCGAAGTGGCCTAACGTGTTGGTGATATTGGCAAATCCGGTTACGACCGGCATAAGTTCAGGTTCAAAGGAGGTAACGAAACCGTGATCAGCTTGTTCGGCGGCGAAAAGCGGCTCATCGGTCTCGACATCGGGTCTCACTCGGTGAAGGCCTGCGTGCTGAAACCCTCCAAGAAGGGCTGGAAACTCGTCAAGTACGGCGTACGCGAGCTTCCGTCCGAATGTATTGTCGACGGCGCCATCATGAACGGTGCCGCGGTCAGTGAAGTCATCTCCGAACTTCTGGCGGAACTGAAGCCCAAGCTGAAGGGCTGCGCGACTTCCATTTCCGGAAACTCGGTCATCATCAAGATCATCCAGGTCCCCTTTATGACGGCCGATTCGCTGCGCGAATCGATCCAGTTCGAGGCCGAACAGTACGTGCCGTTCGACATCAACGACGTGAACCTGGACTTCGAGATCCTGAGCGCGGAAGCTGATGCCCAGGGCAAGATGGACGTGCTCCTCGTGGCCGCCAAGAAGGACATGGTGAACGATTACGCCACCGTCATCTCGGAATCGGGCTACGTCTGCGAAGTCGTCGAGCACGACGCCTTCTCGGTCGAGAACATGTTCTGCGCGAACTACGAGCTCGCCGAAGGCGAAATCATCGCGCTGGTCGACGTCGGCGCCTCGGTCACGAACCTGAACGTGCTGAAGTCGGGCCGGTGTGTGTTCACCCGCGACGCGGCCATCGGCGGAAACCTGCTGACGGAAGAGATCCAGAAGCAGCTCAACGTCTCTTACCGCGAGGCCGAGACCTTCAAGATCGGCCGCCGCGCCGATGAGGCCTCGGATGAGGTGATCCCGCAGGAAGTGGAGTCGATTATCGCCACGGTCGGCGAGCAGATCGTCACCGAAATCCAGAAGTCGGTCGACTACTTCATCGGCCAGGCGACGGACCAGACGATATCCAAGATCTACCTCTCGGGCGGGGCGTCGCAGACTCCGGGCCTGATCCGGCTGCTCCAGGAGCGGCTGAGCATCCCCTGCGAATTCGTGAACCCGTTCAACTCGGTCGTTTACTCCGAGAAGGAGTTCGAACCGGCCCGGCTCGAGCGCGATGCGGCCCAGATGGCCGTATCGGTCGGACTGGCGATGCGGCGGGTGGGTGACAAATGATCAAGATCAATCTTATACCGCCGCGTATATCGAAGCGTGAACTCCAGCTCCGTTCGGAACTGGCGATCCTCGGGTTCGTGCTCTTCCTTACGCTCACTTCCTGGATCTATCTCGTCGCGCAGATCAGCAGCGAGAAGGACATCTGGAAGGACAAGCTGGTCAAGCACAACCTCCGCCTTGACGTGCTCAAGCCCGTCGAAAAGGAGATCGAGGACTTCAAGAAGCAGCGCGAAGTGCTCAAGTCCCGGCAGGAAACCATCGAGAAGCTGGTCAACGCCCGGACGGGTCCGGCGCGCATCATGCAGGATATCGCCCGTGCCAAGCCGACCAAGCTGTGGCTGACCAGCTTCAAGCAGACCGGTAACAGCCTGGTGCTCGAAGGCGTGGCGGACGAGAGTTCCACGGTCATCGAATTCGTCAATCGTCTGCGCGAACGCGAGGCGTTTGAATCGGTCGAAACCCAGTCGCTCCAGGAGAGCAGCGGTGGTGGCGCGGACGCAAAGGCGTCCGGATTGAAGAAAACCGTCAAGTTCAAGCTGGCGACCACCGTGTCGACCAAGGCCTAAGGCAGCAGGAAGGTAACACGAGGAAAGCCATGGCAGGAATTCTGGACCAGCTCCCCGTCGAAGATATCAAGAAGGGGCTGAACGTATACCTGAAGTGGCCTGTTGGCCAGAAGGTGGGGCTGCACTTTGCCCTGGTGGCGCTCATCAGCGCCGCATTCTACTTCGGTCTATATGATGCGACCCGTATCGAGATCATCGGCCTGAAGGGCCAGTTCGCCACGCTCGACAAGCGGCTTGTCGAAGCGGAGGCGCTCGGCGCGCAGCGCGACAAGTTCCTGGATGAAATCAACCGGTTGCGCGAGGCGATCGCCGAAGCCCAGACCCGGCTTCCGCTCCAGGCAAAGACCAACGAGTTCATCAACCAGATCACCCGGATCGGCAAGGACAACGGCATTACGTTTACCAACGTCGTTCCCCAGTCGGAATCGCCCATCCAGTTCTACGCCGCGATCCCGGTGCAGCTCGAGATGGAAGGCAAGTTCCACGGAATCGGCATTTTCTTCAACGAACTGGCCAACCAGCAGCGCATTATCAACATCTCGAATGTGTCCATGGCACCTGTGGCGACGGCGGGGTCCAGCGATCTCAAAGTGAGCGCCATCGCAACGACGTTCCGGTTCCTCAAGGATACGGAACAGACACCGGAAAAGAAGTAGCAGCTGTGAAACCAACCAACTTCATGAGAATCGCGGCTTTCATCCTCGTGCTTGCGCTTGCACCGGCGGCTGTGCGTGCGGAGGCGACTCCCGCTCCGGCCACGGCGCCGACGATTGCAGCTGACCTGGCTGCGAAAGTCGCCCCCGCTTCGACAGCCGCGGCCAATGCTGCGGCAGCAACCGCCAATGCGCCTTCGGCCGCCGCGGCGGAAGCCGACAAGACGATCGGAATGCCCGGAAGCAAGAATCCGGCTGAACCCGGTGCTGCACCTGCCGCTGCCGCCACGGGACAGGCGCCGGGGACAACTCCGGAGGCCGCGCCTGCGGAAACCGTATTCCGGTACGATGCCTCGCTGCCCGACCCGTTTGCACCCTACAGCGAGCCGATCCTGAAGTGTCTGGGTGCGGGCGAAACACCCCCGGCGGGTTATGTCCCGCCGGAGGAATGCGGCGACGAGATCAAGGAGCCTCTGGAAATGTTCGACCTGAACCAGCTCCAGGTGCTCGGGATCATCTGGGGCATCCGCGATTCGCGCGCGAAGATCAAGGATCCCGAGAGCAACTACTGGACGGTCCGGGTGGGCCAGAAGATCGGGAAGAATCGCGGAAGGATCAAGGCCATCCGCGAGGGTGAAATAGAAATCGAAGAGCGGTTCTGGGACGACAATCTCAGGGCTTACCAGAAGATCACAAGCACGATGTCCATGTCGTCGAAATAGGCGGCCAACAAGGTTCTGTCCGCCTGGTAGAGTTTGGAACGTAATAGGAGATGTCAGTGATGTTGTCAGCAAATAACCGGATGATGCGGAAAGCCGGAATTCTCGCGGTGGCGGGCGCCCTGGCGCTGCTGCCCGCCGTCGGGCGTGCCGCGCGCGAATCCGTTCCGCTGAACTGGATTGCACAGGCCGAACTCTCGGGTGTCGCCACGGCGATCACGGGTTTCAAGGTCGAACAGCGCGGCGATTTCACCGACCTCATCATCAATACCAACGGTAAAGAGATCGAGTTCGACAACTACCCGCTCGACGGGCCGCCGCGTCTCGTGATCGACGTCCGCAATGTCCGCAACGAATCGGGCATGATCAGCGTGGATCCGGGACCCAGCAAACTCATCTCCAGCATCCGCGTGGCGGACAGCCCCGACCGCGTCCGGATCATCGTTGAACTGAGCGAAGACAAGTTCGAACCGGCCGCCATTGCGCGTGGTGGAAAGATTATTGTCAGCCTGGCGGCGGGCGGTGTCGTGCCTCAGCTGCCCAGCGACTTCGACGCTCCGGCCCCGGTTGCCGCAGCGCCGGTTCCTGTGCCGGCCGCTGCCGAACCGGCTGCCGCCGCCCCGGCCGTTGCCGAGCCGGCTACTGCTCCGGCTGCCGTTGCCGCCGCTGAACTGCCGCCGCCGCCCCCGGGCGCGGATTTGCCGCCTCCGCCGCCGGCTCCTGCCGCCGAACCGCCTCCTCCGCCGCCGGTCGCAGAGCCTGCAGCGGCCGCCCCGGCCGCCGCAGCGCCGGCCGCCGAAGAACCGATGATTGAAATCGCTCCGGAAACGCCTCCGCCGCCTCCGGCTGCTGAACCGCTACCGCCTCCTCCGGTGGTCGCCGCAGCTCCGGCCACTTATCCGAAAGTGGAGAGCGTTAAGGTTCAGATTAAGGGCAAGAATATCACCGTCGCCATCAAGGCGCAGAAACTGGTGGTTCCGGAAGTCACGGCGCCTTCGCCCGACTCCATCGAAGTGAAGCTGATGGGTGTGGAGATGCCGCCGGAGCAGGTGTCCGTCCAGATGGTGGACGACGAGACCTCGACGATCTCGAAGGTGACGTCGATTGCCGACGCGACGAACCTGCAGCCGATGGCCCGTATCCAGATTGCACTCCGTGGCCCGGCCGAACATACGGTCGCCACGGATCCCAAGACCAATACGGTCACGATCAAGCTGCCTGCCAAGCTCCCGCCCAAGGCGCCTGAAAAGGCCCCGGCTGCCGAGAAGGCTCCTGCCGCCGTGGCGGCGGCCAAGCCTGCGGCCGCTGCCGGAAGCGAGCTTGAAAACGCCGATACCGGCGTGAAGGTCGAATCTCAGAATGTCGTCGAGATCGCCCGCGCGGCCTCGGCCGGCGGCGGCGGACGGCTCGCCTCGGCTTCGTCCGAAGGCTATTCGGGCACGCGCATGTCGCTCGAGTTCCGCGAAGCCGATATCCGCGACGTGCTGTCGCTGATTGCCGAAGTGGCGCAGCTGAACCTGATCGCGAGCCCGGAAGTGAAGGGCAACATCAGCATCGTTCTGAAAAACGTGCCGTGGGACCAGGCGCTGGATATCATCCTGGAGACGAACAACCTCGGCAAGCGCCGGATCGGCAACGTCATCCGGATCGCTCCGCGCGACCAGCTGCAGGCTGAAGAAGAGGCGCGGCTCGCCGCGATCCAGCAGCAGGAACAGCTGGAGCCTCTCCAGTTCCAGATCATCCCGGTCAACTACGCCAACGCGACGGAACTCGCGGAGCGCGTCAAGCAGCTGCTGACATCGCGTGGAACGGTTTCCGTCGATGAACGCAGCAACAGCCTTCTGATCCAGGACACGCAGCGTTCGATCGACACGGTCATCCAGATGGTCCGTGCGCTCGATACCCAGACCGGCCAGATTCTGCTCGAAGCCCGCGTCGTCACGACGACGCTCGATTTCCAGCGTGAATTCGGCGTGCAGTGGGGTGGGCGGTTCCTGGCCAGCCCGAGCACCGGCAACGCGTTCGGCAACTCCGTGTTCCAGAACAACTTCATGGTCGACCTGCCGGTCACGGCGGTCGGACAGCGGTCCGGCCAGTCGATCGGCTTCAGCTTCGGCACCCTGTCGGAAGCGTTCAACCTGGATGTGGTGCTGTCGGCCTTCGAGCAGACCGGCCAGAGCCGCATCATCGCCACCCCGCGCATCAGCGTGGTCGACAACCACGACGCCGAAATCAAGACCGGCGTCTCGGTCCCGATCACGACGTTCCAGGGCGGCACGATCTCGACGACCTTCGTGGACGCGACCCTGGGTATCAAGGTCACGCCGCAGATCACGAGCGACAAGTCCGTGATCCTGAAGCTCGCGATCTCGGATAACCAGATCAACCCCGGTATCCCGACCGCCTTCGGTAACCCCGCGATCAACAAGAACGAAGCCAAGTCGTTCATGCTGGTCCGGGACGGGCAGACGGCCGTCATCGGCGGCGTGGCCCGCTACACCGGCGGCTATACCGAAATTAACATTCCGTACATGAACAAGATTCCGTTCCTGGGATACTTCTTCCGCACGAACAAGGTGTCGGACCAGAGAACGGAACTGCTGTTCTTTATCACCCCGACGATCCTGACGGATTAAGTCACAGACAAGAGGCCATACGCAGTAGTACACTGACGGAGATGAAGATTATGAAAACCGCTAAATTTGTAAATCGCCTGATGATTGGAAGTCTGCTGCTGGCAGCCGGGGTCGTCGCCTCCTGCGGTGAAACGGGCTTTGGCACGTCGGGCATCGACTTGACAACCAGTTGTTCGGCGAGGACCTGGACGTTTACGCCAGGAACTATTGTCCCGGCGGGATTTGTGTATGGCAGTATTGTAATGACAGCTACCAAGACGTCGGGAATTAACCGCACGGATTTCGGTAATGACACGGTTCTGGATAGCGGCGATCCCGTCGAAAACATACCTGCGGCGGGGGCGGCGATTTATCTGAGCGCAACATTGCCGACAGGTTACAGCAACGGTGTTACCGATCCGGTTCCCCTGTTTGCGCTGGTGCCGATAGGAGCTTCGTCGGGCGAACTGCTTCCGACCGTGTTCTTTACAGGCGATTCCGGTCGCCTGGAGCTGCAGATACAGGCGGCGACGGATCTGGTTCTGGAATCTGATGGAGAAAAATACGAAAGTTCAATTACATCTGATCTGCGTGACGGCAGCAGCATACAGGACTGCACTGTTACCATTGAAGCAAAGTCGTAAACCTGATTTCTTCTCGTTCATAACCAAATCGGGGCGCCATGCGGCGCCCCGATTCGTTTGAGGGATGGCGTAAGGGCTATTCCTTGCCGCCTTCGCCCTTGAAGCGGTCCACCTCGTCGGCGAACAGCACGTTGAACGTCGTGAGCGACCCGTAAATCCGGGTCACGTACTGCTGCATTTCGACTTTCTCGGAGTCCGACAGGCTCGGGTGCGCATTGATTCTCTGTTCCAGCACCCGCAGGCGGTCGCGGACCATCACGATCTTGTGAAAGAAGACATCGACCGGGATCTCCTTGGACTGCTGCTCGGGATTGGCCGGCTTGATGATGATGTTGCCGCCGTCCCACTTCTTGGCCAGGCGGATCGGACGGGTCTCGCTCGATTCCAGAAAAGCCTCGCGGAGCAGGTCCTTGAACTGTTCGCGCGTCATGTCATCCAGATACATATTGAAAACCTTTCGCCGGGACCCGGGGTTCCGCGGGATCAGCCGGTAGTGATGATGTCAGGACCGATGTGTAACCGATGGCCGGGTGTGAGGGAAATCAGGCGCGAGCCGGTTCCGGGCGCAGCCGCTCGTCGGAAAGAATCTTGCCGTCCACGATCCGCACGACACGCCGCGCCTGACTGGCGATATCGGGGTCATGGGTGACGACGATCAGGGTCGTGCCGAGCTGGGTGTTCAGCTCCTCGAACAGCTTGATGATTTCGTCGCCGGTTTTGGTGTCCAGCGCACCGGTGGGTTCGTCGGCGAACAGGATGGCCGGGCGGTTCACGATGGCGCGGGCGATTGCCACGCGCTGCCGCTGCCCGCCCGACAGCTCGTTGGGCTTGTGATGCATCCGGTCGCTGAGGCCGACCTTTGTGAGCGCCTCTTTGGCCATACGGACGCGGTCTTCAGGCGAAATACCGGAATAGATGAGCGGCAGCTCTACGTTTTTCAGTGCCGAGAAGCGGGGCAGGAGGTTGAACGACTGGAAGACGAAGCCGATTTTCTCGTTCCGGAGCCGGGCCAGCGCCGCATCCGACATGCCTGACACCTGGTGCCCTTCGAGGACGTAGGTCCCAGACGTCGGGGAGTCGAGACACCCGATGATGTTCATCAGGGTGGATTTGCCCGAGCCCGAGGGGCCGATGATGGCGACATACTCGCCGCGCTGGATGCTGAGATCGACACCCTTGAGGGCTTCGAGGATCTCCTCGCCCATCTGGTAGCGCTTAACGAGCTGCGTGGCCTGAATCACCCGCGAACTCCTCTTTCACGCGCCGTCCTTCGGAGATCTCCTGCTTGTCGACGGTGTGGACCACATGGTCCGAGTCCGACAGCCCGGTCTTGATCTCGGTGCGGTCCCAGTTGGAGATACCGGCCTTCACGACCTGTTTGGAAATTTTCCCCTCACGAACCACGTAGACGTACGATTCGTCGGCGGTGTTGATCACCGACTGGGTCGGTACATACGGAACCGCGTCCAGTTTTTCGACGATGATTTCGAGGTCGGCCGACATGCCGTCCCGGAACCGGGCCGAGGTGTTGGGCAGCGTGACCCGGACGTTCACCGTCCGGACGGCGTTGGAGTCCTTCGAGACGATGGGCGAGATGTAGGTCAGCTTCCCGTTGAACGACTCTTTCGGGTAGGCGTCGAAGCTGACACGGACGTCCTGATCGTTATGGAGGAGGCCCAGATCCGCCTCGTCCACGGGGGCTTCCACGTAAATGTCGTCGTTGTTGACGATGCGCGCGAGGCGCGTCCCGACGACGGCGGTTTCGCCGGGATCCAGGTCCAGGTTCGTAACCACCCCGTCGAAGGGGGCCCGCACCGTCGCCTTGGACAGGTTCACCTGATCCATCTGGATCTGGGCGGCGGTCTGCTCAAGCGCCGCTTTGGCAGCGGAAAGTTCACCCTGGGCGACTTCGAAGGCGGTCTGCGACGCCTGCAGCTTGTCCTCCGAGACGATGTTTTCCTTGAACAGGTTGGAGGTCCGCTCGTAATCCTGCTTGGCGTTGGTGAGTTTCGCCTTCGCCTGTTCGATGCGCGCCTTCTGGGCCGCGTGGGAAGCCTGATTGAGCGACAGCGCCGCCTTGAGGCTGGCCGTATCCAGCGTCACGACCGGCTGGCCGGCTTTCACCCTGTCGCCTTCCTTGGCTTCGTGACGCTCGATCCGTGCGGTGATCTCGCTCTTGAGGTCCGCCGCCTGCTTGGCCATGACCGTTCCGCTGGAGGTCGACGAAACGGTGCGCTCCACCAGCCCCTTCGTCACGCCGACGGTCTTGACGTCGAGCGGCTTCTTGCGGGCGCCGATGGCGCCCGCCACGACGAGCGCCGCAAACACTCCGCCGACGATGGCCCAGCGCTTCTGGTTGACGGTCAGGTTGAGCGGCATCAGTTGCCTTCCTCCACGACGTCGATACCGACGAAATTCAGGATATTTCCCGTCGCCAGTTCGTAGGAGGCGCGGGCGGTGTTGTAGTCGGTCAGCGCCTGGTAGTAGTTCGCCTTGGCGGAGGTGAGTTCCTTCTCCCGTTCGAGCAGGTCCCAACTGGTCGAGAGGCCCACCTCGTACCGGCGGCGTTCAGCGGCGACGTTTTCCTCGGCCAGTTGCACGTTGGACCCCGTCGACTTGATCCGCTGCAGGCCGGTCTGGAGGGAGCGGATCGACCTGCGGACGTCCATAAAGACCGACTCCTCAAGCTGCCGGATCATGATGTCTGCGTTTTCGGCGTCGAGTTGTGCCCTGGCGTAGGCCGCCCGGTTCTTCTGGTTCGGGATGGGCGTCTTGAACTCGGCGCCGAGAGCGAAGAACGGGCCGTCCAGTCCGAGCATGGTGCCGTAGGCGGAACCCAGGCCGCCGACGTAAGGTTTCAGATTGGCGGGCGTGCCGGGGGGGCAGGGGCCGCTCAGGCAGATCCGGCTGGGGTTCACTTTTCCCGCGATACCGGCCATTCCGCCCGTCAGATTGGCATTGAGTTCCGGCAGCCGGCCGTTGCTGGCGGTGTCGGCCAGCCGTTCGGCGTTTTCCTTGTTGATCCGGGCGGTAACGAACTCCGGCCTCTTTTCGATGGCGGTCGTCACGCTGGCCCGGTAGGGCGGATCGAACGGCTCGAATGACGGCTGGTCGGCCGGTTCGAAGCGGGCGGGCTCGGTCAGGTCCTTGTCCGGGGCCACCAGCGTGAGCAGCTTGCGCAGGTTGTCACGGGCGATCTCGACCTGTTCCTCGGCGATAATGACATCGCCCCGGCGGCTTTCGGCGCCCGCTTTGGCCTGGGTCAGGTTGATCGGCGGGTCCACCTTCACGCGCACGCGGTTGTCGGCGACCCGGACGAGATCCTCGGCCGCTTTCAGCGAATCCCGCTTTGCCTCCAGATCCTTTTCGCGGAAAAACAGGCCCCAGTAGGCCTGGATCACGTTAAACGCCATCTGCTGGGTCTTCTGGAGCAGGTCTGCCTTGCGGGCGTTTTCGAGCGCCCGGCTGATCCTGAGCTGCGTCAGCGTCACTCCCGGACCCAGGTTCTTGAGGAGCGGCTGCTTCAGGGTGCCGGTCAGCTTCGTGTTGTAGACGGGATTGTAGGAGTTCATCGGACTCGGATTGCGGAGCCGGTCGTTCGCCAGCGAAATATCATAAGTAGCGCCGGTAGGAATGAGGCCGCTGACATCGACAGTCAGGTTGTGATCGGTCGTCGCGATGATGGGATTCGGATTGAACGCACTGGGCGAAATCGTCTTCGTGTTCGTATACAGGTAACTGATCCCCAGCAGCGGATCGAAGATACCCATCTGGTCCCGGGCATTCTGGATCGCCTTGCGGTAGTCGATCCGCACGATCTGGATCTCCTCGGCGTTGTCGAGCGCCATCTGCACCGCTTCCTTCAGCGTGAGCGGCTTTGACGTTCCGGCCGAGACGAGCGCTTCGCCCGGTGCCGCTGCGGCTGCTGCGGGGGGCGCCTCGGCCGGCGCTGCGGGTTGCGTAGCGGCGCTGTCCTGCGCATGGGCGGACCGGGCCGTCAGCAGCAGGGCGGCGAACAGAAGAGCGGTTTTTTTCATTTCCATTTTCATGTGCGGTTTCCTTTGGGGGTCAGCGCCTGAAGATAAAAGTCGGATACTTCCCGGATGGCATCGGGAATGGGAACGACGTTGAGGCCGATCAGCCGTTCGCGGAACGCGCCGCCGAGCAGGTGGTACAGGTGTCCGGCAGCGCGGCGCGGATCGGGGGTGTCGAACGTTCCGGCGGCGATGCCTTCGGAGATGATCCCGGCGATATAGGAGATAAACTCCTCGTGCCGCGCGATCAGCCGCTGGACCATGGTCAGGCGGGAGGCGTCGAACAGCCATTCGTTCAGTTCGATAAACAGTGCGCGCTGGAAATCCCGCTCCTCTTCCGCGTGCTCGATCATCGAGCGGATCAGCGTCCGGATCCGCTCGGCGGGGTCCCCGCCCGTGGAACTTTCTTCCCGGGCGCGGCCGAAAAACTGGTCGGCTCCCGCTTCGAGGGTGGCCGCCACGAGCTGATCCTTATTAGGGAAGTAGAGATAGACGGTCCCTTTGGCGAGGCCGGCCTCTTCGGCGATCTTCTCCATCGACGCCTTCTTGAACCCTTCGCGGGTGAACACCCGGCGGGCGGCTTCGATGATCTCCTTCTCGCGGAACTCCTTGATGACGTCGGCCTTGGTGGGCCGGGTCTCGGGTGGCGCGGGGTCCGCAGTTCGCGTGGGGGGAGTCTTTGGGGGCATTCGGCTGGGGACCTCGAAAATGACCCTTGTGTCACTACAATGACCGACCGGTCATTCCACTGGCCAGACGCTATAACGCGACGCGCCGGACGTCAATCTCTGTCAATCTGACCTTATATAAAGGTGCGTTCAGGGCCTAAATTGCCCCGGCCGTGATCCGGCAATTAAGGTTCAATCCGTATGATCAGTATTTCGGAACTTCTCCCTGCGCCCCGTCCGGGCGACCCTGTGCTGATACTCGGGCACCGGGGCGCGCGGGGGGTCCGTCCGGAAAATACGGTCGAGGCGTTCGCCTATGCTCGCGAGGTGAAGGCCCACGGCGTCGAACTGGACGTCCAGGTCTGCAAGAGCGGCGAAGTCGTCGTGTTCCACGACTACGACCTTGATAACCTGACCGACGGAACTGGCTGGGTGAAGGACAAGACCCTTCGGGAACTGCGCGAACTGAGAGTGCGGCAGCCGAAGTCGAAGGACCTGCCGAAGGGCGCCAAGCCGCCGCTGTCCAACGCCATTATTCCCACCCTTGAAGAAGTGATCGAGACGCTCGGTCACAACCTGCTGATCGACGTGGAACTGAAGGGCCGCGACTGGCGGCCCGACGGGCTGGAGGCGAAAACGATCGAGGCCCTCCGGCGGGCGGACGCGATGAAGCAGGTCTTTTTCAGTTCGTTCAATCCGGTCCGGCTGATCCGCCTGCGAAGGCTGTGCTGGACGTTGCCGCTCGGCATGCTGTTCTATCACGGCAATCCGCGCTGGGTCCGGGAACGCTGGACCTTGCCGCTCGTGCAACCGGAGGCGTTCGCTCCCTTTTATGAAGACATCGACGAGAAACTGGTCGAGGAAGCCCGCCGCCGCGACCTGTCCCTGTGGACCTGGACGGTCAACGAGGCTGCCGATGCCCGGCGGGCGGCCTCCCACGGCGTCCGCTCGATCATCACCGACTTTCCGGCCGAGATGCTCGAACTCGGGCTGAAATCCTGATGGCCGGCAAAACCCGCACCCCGCTCGAAATCCTCGGCGCCGTGCTCGGATCGGTGTCGAAGGGCGGCTACGCGTCGCTGGCGCGCGCGCACGGGCTCGAGACCGCCATCGGCAACGCCGCAGAGACCGGTGCAGGAACTGTCCGCGGTGAACCGGCCGAACTGTTCAGGAAGATCGCCAAGCTTGCGCACGGGATCGACACGCGGCCGCTTGCCGTCAAGAAGGAACGGCTGGAGGAGATCCGCCGGATCTACGATGAACTCCAGAATCCGGGGATGTTCCGCGACGCGCCGCCCCCGAAAGAGGCGCCGCCGAAAGAACCGGCCGCGCCAAAGGCCGCCGCCCCGGTTCCGGTTGCGGACAAACCGGATACAGATAAACCGGCAAAACCCGCTGCGCCCCAAAAGACCATGCCGCTCAAGCCCCACGCGCCGCTGGACCGCCTCAAGTCGGAAGTGAAATGGATCAAGGGGGTCGGTCCGCGTCTGGCCGAAGTGCTCAAGCGGCTCGAAATCCACAACGTCGAGGACCTGCTGTTTCACCTGCCGGTCCGGTACGACGATCTGCGCCACGTCGCCAAGATCCGCGACCTTGAGGCCGGGATGCAGGCGGTGGTCGAAGGGGAGGTGAAGGGTACCCGCAAGTTCAGCCGCCAGGGGCGCGAGATCGTTATCCGCGACGACACCGGGGAACTCACCTGCAAATGGTTCCAGGGGTTCGACCGGACCCGGGCTGCCCGCGCCAAGGAAGGCGACCGGGTTCGCGTCACCGGCGACTGCCGCGTCTACCGGACGCAGCGGGAGTTCCATCACCCGGACTTCGAGTTTTCCGACGAACCGGCGGAAGGGCCCAAGGGAATTATTCCGGTCTATCCGCTGACGGAAGGACTCCACCCCAAGCAGCTGCGGACGGTGATTTCGAACGCGCTGGAAGCCGGTGTGGGCGGCCTCGATGATGGCCTGTCCGGGGTCGAAGACCTGAAAGTCCCGCCGATGCCGCTCGGCGAGGCGGTGCGGCTCATGCATCACCCGCCCGAAGATGCCGATATCGACAGCTATATCAACCGCTCGTCGCCGGCCCACGAACGGTTGCGCGTCCACGAGGCGTTCATGCTGTCGATCGGGCTCGCCATCCGGCGCAAGCAGGCCGAGGCGGTGACGGGGCAGAGCATCCCGGACAACGAACTTCTGCTCGGGCCGTTTCTGAAGAATCTGCCGTTCGAGCTCACAAACGCGCAAAAGCGTGTGCTCACCGAAATCCGCAAGGACCTCGCCAAACCCACGGCGATGAACCGGCTCATGCAGGGCGACGTCGGCGCGGGCAAGACCGTCGTGGCGCTGGCGGCGGCACTGATCGCCGTCGGCGCCGGGTACCAGGTGGCGCTCATGGCGCCCACGGAAATCCTTGCCGAGCAGCATTTCCGCACCATGACGAAGCTGGTGAAGGGGCTCGACATTCCCATCGCGCTGCTGACCGGCTCGCAGAAGCTGTCCACCGAGACGCTCATCCCGGCGCGCGTCTACAACGAGATGCAGCGCGGGACGCCGATGATCGCCGTCGGCACGCACGCGCTCATTCAGGACAAGGTGGGATTCGGCAAGCTCGGTTTCGTCATCATCGACGAGCAGCACCGGTTCGGCGTCGAGCAGCGCCAGACGCTGCTCAAGAAGGGGCTCACTCCGGACGTGCTGGTGATGACAGCGACGCCGATCCCGCGCACGCTGGCGCTCACGGTATACGGCGACCTGTCGATTTCCGCGCTGGACGAGATGCCGCCCGGCCGAAAGCCCATCGCGACCAAGATCGTCCGCGCGGGCGAGGAGAAAAAGCTGTGGGACGCCGTTGCAAGGCAGCTCGCCGACGGCCGGCAGGCGTATGTGGTTTATCCGCTCGTCACGGAAAGCGAGTTGATCGATCTCAAGGATGCCGAACGGGCGGCCAGGGAGATCGCCGAGCACCACATGCCGGGCTGCCGGGTAGGGCTGCTGCACGGGCGGATGAAACCGGCCGACAAGGACCGCGCGCTGGAACAGTTCCGCACCCAGAAGACACAGGTGCTCGTCTCCACTACGGTGATCGAGGTCGGTATCGATATTCCCAACGCGTCGGTGATGGTGATCGAGCACGCGGAGCGGTTCGGCCTCGCCCAGATTCATCAGCTCAGGGGCCGCGTCGGGCGGGGAAGCACCCAGAGCTACTGCTACCTGGCGGCGTCGCCGCGAGTCTCGGGCGACGCGCTGAAGCGGCTCCGGGTGCTGGAAGAGTCCAACGACGGGTTCCGGATCGCCGAGGCGGATCTCGAGATCCGCGGGCCCGGCGAGTTCCTCGGCACGCGCCAGTCGGGGCTGCCGGAGTTCCGGGTGCTCAATCTGGTGAAGGATTTCGAACTGCTCCAGAGCTGCCGCCGCTCCGCCGAAGCGCTGCTGGGCCGCGATCCGTCGCTCGGCGCCCCGCAGCATCGTCGCCTCAGGGCGCATCTGCTGGACCGCTGGAAAGGCCGTATCGAGCTGGGCGGGGTCGCCTGAACGCCGTCAATTGCTGCTACCGGGCGGTAATTATTCAGGATACTGACCACTGTCAGGGACGGACGGGCCGGGGCGGGATAGGCTGTTTTCAGGCCATTGGCAGATCGAGCTTTGCAAGTCTGACAATTATGTAAGCCGTGGCTGCTTTGCCGTCCGGAAAGGGGATGGCCAAAATATACACAGATGATGCGCCGCACTGCCATACTGGCTTTCGCCCTGTTCTTCACGCCCGTGAGCGTGTGGGCTTCGGCGTGCACAAATCTCTGCCCGACCCAGTCGGCTCCCAGGGCGGCCGCCCAAAAACACTGCTGCAGCCGCGATGAAACTTCCGGCACGCCGGCCTGCCACCGTCAGGAAGGCGCGAAATCGCAGCACAGCCAGAGCCCGGTCGCGCAGGAACTCTGCCAGTTGAAACCGAATGTCGCGCCGGGTTCTGTCCAGATCGATCCACCCGTCCTGTCGTTCCAGTGGCAGGCGCTGGCGGTGGTTCCGGAAATATCTCTTACTGCTTTCTCTTTAGTTGCGGGAACGCCGGAGACCCTTCAACGGGCCGGGCCGCAACCTCCCAGCCTTTCCACCATACCACTGACGCTCTGAGACTCTGCCTCTCCTGAAGCCGCCGTTATGGATTCCGTACCGGTCCGGCTCCGCATTTCCGTGCCCGTGGCTCCGCACATCCGCGTCCGCCGGACAACGCCCTGATCCGTTCAACGTCGAGAGGTTCCAGCGTCATGAAAAACAGCCGCAAGAAATTCACAGCCGTCTGTCTGGCGATCGGTCTCGCCCTGTCCGGAAAAGTCCGGGCGGCGGATGAACACGATCACACTCAGCCATCCGCTCCGGTAACCGGGGCGGCGGCGCCGGCACCTGCGCCGGCGAACACCGTCCGCATGGCGGACATCCTTCGGGAGGCACTCGAAAAGAATCCGTCGCTCCGGTCAGTCCGGCTGAAACAGGAGGCGTCCGGCCACCGGGCCAGCGCCGCCGGCGGGATCGCGGACCTCGAGTTCAAGCACGAGTGGTGGGCCGTTCCGATCAAGAAACCGCTGTCGCTCGACAAGGCCGACACGCTGATGTTCGGCCTGAGGCAGGCGTTCCCCGCCTGGGGTGCGCGCGATGCCCGGCGCAAGACCGCCGAGGCGTCGGCCGCCATGTCGGGCGAGATGGTGCGCGACATGACCCTCGATATCGCCATGCAGGTCCGTTCCGCCTTTGCCGACTACTACCGCGCCTGGCGCGAACGGGAGGTCCACGAGCAGCACATCGAGCTGATGCAGAGCCTGATCGCCGTCGCCCGGGCGAACTACTCGGCGGGGCGGATCCGGCAGGAGGACGTGCTGGCGCTCTCGTCGGAACTGTCGCGCACGCATGGCGAGCTGATCATGATCCGGCAGGAACTGAGGTCCATGAAGGCGCGGATCAACGCGCTTCGGGGCCTGCCGCCCGATACGGAGTTGGGCACACCAGAACTGACAAACGTGCCGCAGGCCGACAAACAGTCTGCCGCGTCGCCTGAAAACCGGCCGAGCGTCGAGGCCGCCCGCCGTGCGGTCGTGATGGCTGAGGCGATGCAGGAAGAGGCCCGCAGCGAAAGCCTGTATCCGATGGTGATGGTCGGCGCCGACTACTGGTACATGCCGATGGCGATGGAACGCCACACCTACGGCACGATGATCTCGATGAGCCTGCCGTGGCTGAACTCGAAAAACCGGGAGATGCAGCACGCTTCCGAATCGGAACTGGCGGCCGAGCGCCTCAATCTGGAGACCGCCGAACTGGAAGCCCGCCGGGACGCCGAAAACGCGAAGGCCGAAGTGGACGCCGCCACGGAGTCCCTGGAGGTAGTCACCACCAACCTGCTGCCCGAAACGCGGCAACGGCTCGAGGCGACCCGTTCGTCATTTAGTTCCGGCACCAGCGACGCGCTCCGGTTGCTGGACGCGCTCCGGGCCTGGCTCGAAATCCAGATCGAGAGGGACCGGGCGGCCGCGCGGCTCGAGATGGCCCGCGCCGATCTGGACCGGGCGACCGGCACGCTCCCCGACACTCAAACGACTGTTATTCCCGCTCAGGAGATCCGCCATGACTGAACAGCACAACGACCAGCACGCGCACAATCACTCGCACGACCATATGCCCGAAGGGGAAGAGTCCGCTCCGCCGGGAGTGGAGGTCATGGCCGGCGTCCGGTGGACGATTATCGGCCTCACGGCAGCCCTGGCGATCTGGTCGGTGGGGCACTACTTCCACTGGTTCGATCACAAGGCGAGGTCCGGTTCCGGCGGTTCTGCGGAGGTTTCCGAGTCCGCGGCCGACCAGTACCAGTGCCCTATGCACCCGGCGGTGATCATGGATCACCCGGGAGAGTGTCCGATCTGCGGCATGACGCTGGTGAAGATCGAGAAGAAACCGGGCGGCATAGAGAAGGCCGCCGACACCCTGACTCATGGTCAGGACCCCGCAAAAGCGGTGCCGGGACTCGTGCCGGTGACGCTGACTCCGGAACGGATCCAGCTCGCCGGAGTGAAAACCATCCAGGCGGCAAAAGGAAAGATGGAACCGGAACTCCGCACCATCGGGACCGTCTCTGCCCGGGAGCAGGGGTTCGCGAAAGTGCAGCCCCGGTTCTCCGGCTGGATCGAGGAACTGTTCGTCGCCCAGACGGGCGAGACGGTAAAAAAAGGGCAGGCGCTGGTCGGCATCTACAGCCCGGAACTGTTCACCTCGCAGCAGGAGTATCTGAATGCCCGGAAATGGCTGAAGGAACCGGGCAGTACCTCGAGCGGCATGGCCGACGACGCGAAGAAGCGCCTGCAGCTCCTTGGTATCAGCGATTCCGACATCGCGGAGATCGACCGCACCGGGAAAGCGGTCCGGGCGTTCAAGCTGCGGGCGCCGGTCTCTGGCACGGTGACCCGCAAGGACGCGGTGCTGGGTTCCTATGTCCAGCCGGGTACCGAACTGTTCGAGATCGCCGACCTTACGAAGGTGTGGGTACTCGCCGATCTGTACGAGTCGCAGGTTGCCCGCGTGAAGATTGGCCAGAAGTCGTCGTTCGAGCAGTCGTCGAGACCCGGGCGCCTCTACTCGGGCAAGGTCGATTTCATTTACCCCGGTGTCGACAACACCACCCGGACCCAGAAGGTCCGCCTTGAGGTAATGAACAACGACGGCACACTGACGCCGGGATCCTACGGGACCGTGACGCTCACTATCGGCGCGATGGACGCCGTGCTGGTGCCTTCCGACGCCCTCGTGGACACGGGCGAGAACCAGTACGTCTTTATCGCCATGGAGGGTGGCCGGTTCGAGCCGCGCAGGGTGAAGGCGGGTTCCCGCTCAGGTGATCAGGTGGCGATTCTCGAAGGTCTGGAGGCCGGCGAAGAGGTGGTCACGACCGCCAACTTCCTGATCGACTCCGAGAGCCGTCTGCGCGCGGCCATTGAAGGCCTGTCGAATAAGCCTTCGGCCAAGGCCCTAAAGTGAGGCGGTTATGATCGAGAAAATCATCGAATCATCCGCCCGGAACCGGTTTCTGGTCTTCCTGGCGGTCGCGTTCGCTACCGTGATGGCGATCTGGTCCATTCACCGGATCAAGCTGGATGCCATCCCGGACCTCTCCGACCCGCAGGTGATCGTCTTTTCCGAATGGATGGGACGCAGCCCCACACTGGTCGAGGACCAGGTGACCTATCCGATCGTCTCATCGCTCATCGCGGCGCCGAAGGTGACCGACGTGCGCGGCTTCTCCATGTTCGGCATGTCGTTCATCTACGTCGTGTTCGAGGAAGGCACCGACATCTACTGGGCCCGCAGCCGCGTGCAGGAATATCTGGGCGGCATCCAGTCGAGACTGCCGGAAGGGGTGAGCCCGGTGCTGGGGCCGGACGCCACCGGTATCGGTTGGGTGTTTCAGTATGTCCTGGAGGACAAAACCGGCTCCCATAGTCTCGATGAACTCCGGACTTTTCAGGATTTCACGCTCCGGTACGCGCTGGGCAGCGTGCAGGGGGTGGCCGAAGTGGCGAGCGTCGGCGGCTACCAGAAGCAGTACCAGGTCACGGTCGATCCGACGCGCCTGCGGGCCTACGGTCTGTCGCTGGAAGAGGTCTCCGGCGCGATCCGGGATTCGAGCAACGACGTCGGCGGCCGGGTCCTCGAGATGTCGGGAAGGGAATATTACATCCGGGGCCGGGGGTATATTCAGAACCTCGGCGACATCGAGAAGATCGTGCTGAAAAATTCCGGCGGGGTGCCGGTCACGATCAAGGACGTGGGACAGGTCCGGTTCGGTCCCGATATCCGGCGCGGCCTGCTTGAGTGGAACGGGGAGGGCGAGGCGGTCGGCGGGATTGTCGTCATGCGCTACGGCGAGAATGCCCTGCAGACCATCGAGCGGGTGAAAGCGAAGTTCGAGGAACTCAAACCCACGCTCCCCAAGGGTGTGGAGATGAAGATCGGTTACGACCGGTCGGGGCTGATCAATCGCTCCATCGAGACGCTCCGGCACGCGCTGATCGAAGAGGCGATTGTCGTCAGTCTCGTGATCGTGCTGTTCCTGCTGCACATCCGCAGTTCGCTGCTGCCAATCCTGTCGATGCCGATCGCCGTCTCGCTGGCCTTCATCCCGATGTATTTCCTGGACCTGCCGTCCACGATCATGAGTCTTGGGGGTATCGCCATCGCCATCGGCGCGACGGTGGACGCCGAGATCGTCATGATCGAGGCGTCGCACAAGAAGCTGGAACACGCCCCGCCGGGGGCCGACCGGCAGAAGCTGCTCGCCGAGGCCGCCCGCGAGGTGACGCCGGCCATCTTCTTTTCGCTGCTGATTATCGCGGTGTCGTTCCTGCCGGTCTTTACGCTGACCGGGCAGGCGGGGCGTCTGTTCAAGCCGCTCGCCTATACCAAGACGTTCGTGATGCTCGCCTCGGCGGTGCTCTCGATCACCTTCGCCCCGGCGCTCCGGGACCTGCTGATCCGCGGGAAGATCTATCCCGAAAAGGACCATCCGGTCTCGAAGTTCATCATCCGGCTCTACAAGCCATTTGTGTACGTGGCGCTCAGGAAGCCGATCTCCACCATTCTGATAGGCCTGCTGGCTGTCGCGTCCGCCATACCCATCGGCATGAAGCTGGGGCACGAGTTCATGCCGCCGCTCAACGAAGGCGACCTGCTCTACATGCCGATCACTTTCCCGAATATATCGATTGAAGAGGCCAAGCGGCAGCTCCAGATCCAGGACCGGGTGCTGAAATCGTTCCCGGAGGTGGAGTCGGTGTTCGGCAAGATCGGACGGTCGGAAACACCCACCGATCCGGCGCCGATCACCATGGTCGAGACGACGGTCCGGCTGAAGCCGCACGATCAGTGGCGAAAAGCCACGCTGAAACGCTGGTATTCGGGCTGGCTGCCGGACGTGCTGAAGCCGGTCCTGCACCCCTTCTGGCCGGAGGAGCGGCCGCTCTCGTGGGAAGAGCTCACGGCCGAGATGAACCGCCAGATGCAGTTCCCCGGCTGGACCAACGCCTTCACGCTCCCGATCAAGACCCGGGTCGACATGCTGACGACCGGCATCCGCACGCCCATCGGGATCAAGGTGTTCGGCACCGATCTCAACGAGATCGAGAAGATCGGCACGCAGCTGGAGCACCTGATCTCGCCCATCCCCGGCACCCGGAGCGTGCTCTACGAGCGCAACCTCGGCGGGCTGTATGTGGACATCATCCCCGACCGGGAGAAACTTGCCCGCTACGGCCTGCGGATCGGAGACGTCGAGCGGACCATCGAGGCGTCGATCGGCGGAAATCCGGTGGCGACGACCATCGAGGGTCGCAACCGGTTCTCCATCAATGTCCGGTATCCGCAGGACCTTCGCAGCGACCTCGACAGGATCCGCACGGTGCTGGTGCCGCTGCCGATGGGCGTGAGTGCCGGGATGGCGTCTGACGCGGGATCCTCTGGCAGCGGCGGCATGGGCGGTGACGCCATGAACCAGCAGGCGGCTCCGCCGGTGCAGGTGACGTCCGGCGCGACGGGCGGCGGGAGCGGCATGGGGTCCATGTCGGCCCAGATGCCCGTTATCTCGTCCGACTCGTATGCGCCGGGCGGCGCGGCATCGTCCAGGGGTAAATCATCGGGACGGGGCTATATCCCGCTGGGGCAGGTGGCCGACGTGCATGTGGCAGGGGGCCCGCCGATGGTTCGCGACGAAGACGGCCTGCTCGTGGGCTACGTCTATGTGGACATCGATCAGGCGCAGCGCGACATCGGCGGCTACGTGAACGACGCCAAGGCGGTCGTGGCGGCGGCGACGGCACAAGGCGGCCTTGCATTTCCGCAGGGCTATTTCCTCAAGTGGACCGGCCAGTACGAGCTGCTGGAACAGATGGTCGCGCGGATGAAGATCGTCGTGCCGCTTACCTTCGCCATCATCATCCTGCTGCTCTATCTGCACTTCAAGAACTTCATCGAGGTGATGATCGTCCTGCTCTCGATCCCGTTCGCGCTGGTGGGGAGCATCTGGTTCATGTGGCTGCTCGACTACCGGCTGTCCACGGCCGTCTGGGTCGGCGTGATCGCGCTCGTGGGTCTCGCCACCCAGACCGGTATCGTGATGATCGTCTATATCGATAATGCATACGAGCGGCGCAAGAAGGCGGGGAAGATCCGCAACCTCAACGACATCATCTGGGCCCATATGGAGGGCACGGTGCTCCGGGTGCGCCCGAAGCTGATGACCGTCTCGACCATGCTCATGGGGCTTATTCCGCTGCTGTGGGCGACGGGCTCGGGCGCCGACGTGATGAAACGTATCGCCGCTCCGATGGTGGGCGGTCTGCTGACGTCCGCGTTCCTCACGCTGGAAATCATCCCGGTGATCTACACCTACTGGCGGCAGGAGGAAGTCCTGTGGGAGCGGTTGCAGGAGATCGCCCCTGAGCGTCTGCCGCAGCTTAAACTGTGGACGGCAGTGGTCAGTGCCGGGCTGGTTCTGCTGCTCGCGATCGGTATCACCGGGTTCTACCTGGAGATACCCGCGCTGGCACTGAAGGTCAGCCTGTTCGTCTCAGTCGCCGGCGTCATTCTGGGGGCGATACTGTATCAGCATCACCGCAGGCCGGCCCGGAATCTGGTCTGGTAAGGTCCGTATTATCTGGTCGATTGGGCCGGCAAATGAACATTCCGGCTGGCCGTACCGTATTCCTCGTGAAAGGATGGCGCTGCGGAACGGGAACGCCCGTCTCCGGAAGGTGGGTTTATGGATTTCGAATATTCCGAACGGACGAAGGCCGCGGTCGGCATGGTGACCGAGTTTGTCGAGAAGGAGTTGCTTCCGCTCGAAGGGGAACTGCTCGCCCGGGGCATGAACGCCCTCATGCCGCAGATCCGCGAAAAGCAGAAGAAGGTGAAGCAGATGGGGCTCTGGGCTCCGTGCTTCCCGAAGGAACTGGGCGGCCTCGGGCTCAAAGTCGCCGAGTTCGCGCCCATCTCCGAAGCGCTGGGCCGCAGTCCGCTTGGCCACTACGTCTTCTGGTGCCAGGCCCCGGACGTGGGCAACGTGGAAATCCTGCACCGCTACGGCACTGCTGAACAGAAGAAGAAATATCTGGAGCCGCTCATTGCGGGCGAGATCCGCAGCTGTTTCTCCATGACCGAGCCGGAGATGCCCGGCTCCAACCCCGTGATGCTGGAAACTTCCGCCAAAAAAGACGGCGACGACTACGTCATCAACGGTCAGAAGTGGTTCACCAGTTCGGCCGACGGGGCGGAGTTCGCCATCGTCATGGCGGTGACGAACCCCGATCAGGCGCCGCACCTGCGCGCCAGCATGATCATCGTCCCGACGAACAACCCCGGCTTCAACCGGGTGCGCAATATCTCCATCATGGGCCATGCAGGCGAGGGCTACGCGAGCCACGCCGAAGTGCTCTACCAATCGTGCCGGGTGCCGGTGACGAACCGGCTGGGCGGCGAGGGCCTGGGCTTCGCGATCGCGCAGGATCGCCTGGGCCCGGGCCGTATCCACCACTGTATGCGCTGGATCGGTATCTGCCGCCGGTCGCTGGACCTGCTCTGCCAGCGCGCGGTGACCCGGAAGATCGACGAGGAAGGCCGCACGCTCGCCACGAGGCAGGTGATCCAGACCTGGGTGGCGGAGTGCGAGGCGGAAATCCAGGCGGCACGCCTGATGACCCTCCACGCGGCGTGGAAGATCGACACCGTGGGGGCGAAAGCCGCCCGGCACGAGATTTCGGCCATCAAGTTCACCGTCGCCAACACGATGCAGAAGATTATCGACCGGTCTCTGCAGGTGCACGGCGGCCTCGGCATGACCGACGACACCATCCTGTCGTACTACTGGCGGCACGAACGGGCGGCCCGCATCTATGACGGCGCCGACGAGGTCCACAAGACCAGTCTGGGCAAACGGATACTGGACGAGTATAAAAAGAAGGCGTTATAGAGAGAGGCCGCGGGGGCGGCGACGGGAGCGGGGGAGTCCAGATGGGCGAGATGGCAGTGGTTGCGGGACTGGGTCCCGTGCGCGAGGCGCACCGGTTCGACGAAGAGGCGCTGCGGCAGTTCGCGATGAAGAACGTCGCCGGCTTCGAGGGACCCATGGAGGTCCAGCAGTTCGAGGGCGGCCAGTCGAACCCGACGTTCATGGTCACGACCCCGTCGCGCCGCTACATCCTGCGCAAGAAGCCGCCCGGACAGCTCCTGCCGTCGGCCCATGCCGTCGAGCGGGAATACCGGATACTCAAGGCGCTCCAGAACACGGATGTGCCGGTTCCGAAGGTATTCGCCCTCTGCGAAGACAGCAGTGTGATCGGCACGCCGTTCTACCTGATGGAGCATGTGGTGGGGCGGATCTTCCGCGACTCGACCATGCCGGAGGCGTCGTCTCCGGAAGAGCGCCGCGCGGTCTTCCTCGACATGGCGAAAGTGCTTGCCCGTATCCACAAGGTGGACTGGAAGGCGGCGGGGCTCACCGATTACGGCAAGACGGAAAACTACATGCTCCGGCAGATCCAGCGCTGGACCAAACAGTACGAAGTCACCCGCACCGACAGCATCGAAAGCATGGACAAGCTGATCCGCTGGATGCCGGAAAACGTGCCGGACGCCGACCGCGTGACGATCGCCCACGGCGACTACCGGCTGGAAAACCTGATCATTCACCCCACCGAGCCCCGCGCTATCGCGGTGCTGGACTGGGAGCTCTCGACGCTCGGCCACCCGCTGGCGGACGTCGCCTACTGCTGCATGCTGTATCATCTGCCGCCCAATCCCATGGGCAACAAGCTGGGCGCGTCCAGCGGTCTCATGGGGATGAACCTCGCGAAGCTGGGAATTCCGACCGAGAAGGAGTTCATCGCGGCCTATGCGGCGGAACTGGGCGGCGGCGAGATCAAAAACTACAACTTTTTTGTCGCCTTCGGCATGTTCCGACTCGCGGCCATCGTGCAGGGCGTCTACAAGCGCGGCCTGGACGGCAACGCCAGTTCAACGAAGGCGACCACCTACGGCCCGATCGTGAAGTTCCTGGCCGATGCGGCGGTCAATCAGGTGAAGGACCGGATGTAGGGCAGGGTTACTGCGGCAACTATTGCCGGCGTTACTGTCTGTGCAGCTGGCGCTTCAGCCACTCGATCTCGAGTTCCAGCTTTTCGCGCTCCATCTTCAGCGTTTCCTGCTGCTCCTGCGACACCGCCTTGAGCAGCGTGAGCGCTTCGTCCGCCTTGGCGAGCAGCGAGTCGGCGCGTTCCAGAATGCCCTTGCCGGCATCCATCAGCCCGTCGCCCTTGTCCATCATGATTTTGCCCTGGTCGACGATCGGCGCGGTCTTCTCGAGCGTCGTGGTGACCGTGTCCACCAGGCTGTTCACTCTGCCGTAGACTCCCATATGACTGACTCCTTCATTGCACCCTTAAGCTAAGGAATGCGGGTTGCCTCGACTCGTTTACAGTGTACGACGTTCTGGCGCCGGAAGGCGAAAAAACCGAAGGTCAATATGGACGCCGGCCGTCCGCAATAGGTGTGACGGCATGGCCCTGGCCGGGATTAGCGTGCGGGTCGGCCGGGGACTTCGAACGGTTTGAAGGGGCTCAGGATCGCCCGCTGTTTTAATGCACCGCCCCCCCAGATCGAGATGGCCGTACGCACTGCATCCCGCCGGGTAAGACCCAGCTGTTCGACAAAAGCCGGATCCGCCGCTTTCATGACCAGTTCATTCAGCATCATCAGCCCGGCGATGGGGTTCAGATCTTCGCGCAGGAACGGCAGCAGGTATTTCGCGGCGGCCCACTTGCGCTTGTCCAGCTGCGCCTGGAACAGCTTCCACTCGACGGTGTGATCCCGCTGCAAGTCCACAAAGAAGGCCGGGTTGATGCCGGACAGGTTGGTCGTCCAGGCGTCCGCCCACGCGACCAGCACTTCCAGCGCCGTCTTGCAGCTTTCGACCTTGGTCCAGTCGAGGGCGTCAATAACCGCCAACTCGTCCACCCAGGCGTTGACCATGGCGGCGACCAGTTCGTCCTTGGAGGCGAAATACTTATAGAGGGTCATCGCGCTCATGCGGAGTTCGGTCGCCAGCTCGCCCATCACGACGGAACGGATCCCGTCGCGTCTGGCCTTGGCGGAAAAGGCAGCCAGTATCTTGGCGCGGACCGCGGGATCGGGGCCACGGGAGCGGCGGGGTTTTTCGAGTTCGTTAGACGAGGAACGTGCCATGTGTTCGGGCTTCTTTCGCTGATCTTCAACGGACGGGAAATGACGAGATGTCCCGTAATCCGTGTCACATTCCCAACCGCTGGCAGCAGGCCTTCGATTAAAAATGTCAGTAATTATAATCACTTATAAATTCTGGCTGTGCAACCCCCTCCCGGCGGTCTCTCTGTCGGGAGAATATAAAAATAATAGTAATAAAATTTAATTGACATTTCTCTAAGTAATGATAGAAATCCTAACACGTTTATATTTCTACACGAAAGGCGTTTTGTTCCCGTTGCATCAACGGGGCGATTGCCGGGAGGAAGAGGCAGTGAATCTGAAGAAATCCATGTGGGCCATCGCCGCGGCGGTGTTTACCTTAACCCAAACGAGCTGTGCTCCGGATGACGGGACCGGCAACGACGAGTCCAGCGCCGAAGAGATGACCGTTACCGAGGCGGCGACGTACTATCCGGCGCTGGGCAGTTCCAACGGCGGATCGCCGCAGTGGGACTACTGCATCGGCAAGTCCGACGCGACCCCTGTATCGGTGGATCCCCGGACGCTGGTGCAGCCTGGCGTGAACACGGGCAAGGCCGTTTACTACAACAGCTTCTATAAAGACTGTCACATCAACCCTGCGGAGGTCGGTGAAATCGGCCATGCCAAGACCTGCGGCGAGCTGCGTCAGCGGTTCTACCAGGGCGAGGCGCTTCTGATGACCGGCGGCCCGGGCGTCGGGTCGCTCTTCTCCGGAACGGACACGATGGCGCTGAACTCCGGTCTGGGTATCGCGACTTTTACGGCCGCCCAGTATAACGGCGTCTGGATGAGCTGGAACGGTGAGTTCCTGGTCCGTCCGAGCAACTTCGACCAGTTGGTGTCCGAGCGCTGGGGCTCTGGCCTCAAGGCGGGCCGCAACCCGTATCCGAAGCCCGGCGAAGACCCCAACAAGACCAACGGCGGCACCGGCCAGCTTCCGGAAATGCTCACGCAGCTCCGGGATCCGGCCACCGGCAAATGGAGCGGACGGATCGGTATCACCTGCCACGCCTGTCACAGCGGCGTCGTGGGAACTCCGGCCAACGGCCCGGGCCTGGGCGTTCAGTACGGCGGCAGCAGCAGCATCGCCGACCTGAACCTGTTCCTGCGGGACATGCTCCCGCGCGGCTACCTGGCCTCGCTCGCCACTCTGATTAACCTGAGCCACACTCGCGGCACCAACAACGCGAGCGACATCAATCTCGCGTTCCTTTTCCCGACGGGCAAGCTGCTGTCGGTGAACGAGATTCTTGGTCTGATCACGTCCGGTTCGACGGCCAGCATGGACACGCCGGCGTGGTGGAACATGGGTCACCGTCCGGTGAAGTTCGTCGACGGCGTGTTCCCGATGGATGCCCCGCGCGTGGATATGGTGTTCTATACGCCCTTCATGGGCCTGTTCGGCAGCCTGCTCGGACCGCTGAGCGCTTCCGGGCAGGACTGGATGAAGAAGAACGGCCCGCCGCTCAACACCTGGGTCGAGGCGCTCAAGTCGCCGAAATACCCGTTCACCGTGGACGCCACCCTGGCAGCCAAGGGCGCGGACCTGTTCCACACGCTGAACATGTGGGACCCGGCCCGGAACAACACGGTACCCAAGCCTGCCGGTGGCAACGGCTCGTGTGCGAGCTGCCACGGCGCCTACTCGCCGAAGTACGTGAACGACCCGGCGTTCCTGGATACCCCGGCGCTTGAAGGTGTCGCGGGCAACATCACGCCGCTGGCGATCATCAAGACCGATCCGACCCGTGTGAACACGAATAACCAGGCAGTGCAGACCGCCGGCGCGAAGAACTTCTTCGGCTATTCGGAAGTCACCAATCCCGCTCCTGAAAACTATTGTGGTCCGCAGAACGATGTCACGAAGAACGGCAACCGTCCGGCCGGCTACCTCGCTCCGCCGCTCTACGGTGTCTGGGCATCGGCACCGTACCTGCACAACGGCTCGGTCCCGAACATATGGGAAGTGCTGAAGCCGACCGACCGCAAGGCGATCTGGAAGCGCAAGTCCAAGCCGGCTCCGTCGTGGGTGCTGGGCCAGGTGAAGAACCCCGTCATGGGATTCGATACCGACATCAACCGCAACTACGACAAGACCAAGCTCGGCTGGAACTACGATACGATCGGCTGCACGTCGCCCAGCATCTTGAACCTGTGGACTGTCACTCCGTACATAACCTGCGATGCAAGCGCCCAGTATAACGACCCGATCTTCTCGATGATCCTGGATCCGCTGTTCGGGAACCTGATCCTGGCCTGGAACATCCTGTTCCCGCCCGAAATAACGACGTCGGATATCGAGAATCGCAAGATCTATAACACCAAGCTGTTCAGCCAGCACAACACCGGCCACGACTTCAACTCGGTCCTGACCGATGCTGAACGCAAGGCGATTATTGAATACCTGAAGACGCTGTAGTGGAAAACTAGTGCGGGGGCTGGTGGCGGCGCCTCAAGGCGCCGCCACCAGAATTTCAGAGAGCCATGAATTCGACACTGGGCACAACAACATCCGCCGCTGCTTCCGGTCCCGCCTTCGGGATCGGACGCATCGGCGGTTTGCTGTGGCGCTTCTTCACCAACGTAAAGCTCGGGATTTTCTGGCTCTTCCTGCTGGCTGGGCTGTCCATTATCGGCACGGTCATCCCCCAGACCACCGGGGAGATCGCGCCTCTGCAGGGATATGTGGTGAAGATGGGGCCGGAGCGGACCGCGCTGTACGATCGGCTGGGCCTTCTCAGCGTCTATCATTCCTGGTGGTTTCTGTCCGTTATCGTTCTTATGTGCGCCACGGTTGCGGCCACCAGCATCGACCGCTGGGCGCGCATCTATGGCGAATTTTCAGCGGACGAACCGGTACCGCCGCCCCAGCGTTTCGGCGGGCCGCTGGCCAGAAAGTGGACGATGCACGCGGCTCACGGCCGCCTGGAGGATTTCCAGAACCTGTTCAGCCGGCATTTCGGCTCCCCCCAGGTTTCGCATGTGAGCGGAAAAGAGACGGTCCTTTACACCAATCGCGGCCGCTGGACCCGGATGGGTGTCTATTTCGTTCACGTCGGAATCCTGATCACGTCGGCAGGCGCCGTTGCCGGAAAGTTCTGGGGTTTCACGAACGGTCACGTTTTTATCCGTGAGGGCGAATCGTCCGGGCACCTGGATATCTTTACCGGCCTGACATCGGCCGGGGCGGTGACGTCCCGTCCCCACGACCTTCCGTTCATCGTGCGCTGCGACGACTTTGAGGCCCAGTTCTATACCGACCCGGAGACGGGCGAACCGACGAAAAACCCGAGCCTCTACCGGAGCCGTCTGACCATCCTGGAAGAGGGCCGTGAAGTCCTCACCAGGGATATCTTCGTGAACGATCCGCTGCGTTACAAAGGGTACACGTTCTACCAGGACAGCTACGACGAAGAGGAGCCGCTGGTGCATCTTTCGGTCGAGACCCGGGCCACGGGTGCGCAGGTACCGATGGCCGTCCGGTTCAACGAGCCTTTTCAGCTGGAGGGCGAGCCGTACCGATTCGTGGTCAGGGGCTACAAGGACAACTTTTCCATACCGGGGGCCGGTGGAATGGGACTTGCCGTCGGCATTGAGACGATCGACGAAAAGGGCGATCTGGTGACGATCAAGGAAGACGGGGCTGACAAACGTCTGCGGTTTCTGGTGTTCAAGGATCGTCCGGACGTCGATAAATACCGGATGGGGGCGCACATCTTCCGTCTCGACAGGGTCGCGAAGGGGGTGTCCACCGGTCTTCAGGTCGCCCGGGACCCGGGCGTATGGATCGTCTGGACGGGTTGCAGCCTGATCCTGGGGGGCATGCTGCTCGCGTTCGGCCTTTCGCACCGGCGGAGCTGGCTGAAGATCGGTCCGGACGAAATCAGCTTCGTCGGCATGGTCCACAAGCATCGTCTGCTGTACGAAAACCGTATCGAAGCGTTCACCGTCGCAGTGGAAAAGGAATTCCCGGCAGCAAGGGCTGCCAGGTAACCTCTATAGGGAGCAGGAAACATGGCACAGGCAGTTCTTGTCAGCGAAACAGGCGGTTCCGGATTCATCATGCCGTGGAAGATGGTTTCCGTGCAGATGGCTGTGGCGACGGTCGCCTTCACCGTCTACGGCGCCAGCCTGCCGGCCGACGGCGCGTTGTCGGCGCGATTTGCCTGGAGTTCCGGGCTCCTGTCCGTCGCGGCGTTTGTATATCTGTTCGCGTTCGGCGCCTATCTGGTCAATCTGGCGCGGGAATCCGAGGTGTTTGCGAAGCTGGGAAGCCTGGCCGCGCAGGGCGCACTTGCGCTTCACACATCGGGTATTCTGGTCCGGTGGACGCTCTCAGGTCTCTCGCAACCGCCGTGGACCAATCTGTACGAATCCCTGGTCTATTTCGCATGGGGGATCGCCACGGTCTATACGATCTTTGAATGGCGATCCGAAAACCGCTCGGCTGGCGCCTTCATCATTCCGGTCGTCGTCCTGATGATGGGGATCGCGGCGCTCTCGCCCGCGCATTCGAAGGGAATCCCCCAGCTCATGCCGGCGCTCAAGAGCGGCTGGATCAAGATCCACGTCACCTTCGCCTGCATCGCCTATGCCTCGTTCTTCACGGCCTTCGGCTTCGCCATGCTGTTCCTGATCAAGGACCGGGTATCGACCGGGCTGATCGCGGCGGTCTATTCGGTTTTCGCCGCCGTCACCTTTCTCGGTTACGGCATGGGAGATGTCATCCGGTACGGGGAGTTTCCGCTCAAGTGGCCGACGGTTATCGGCACCGGTGAAGTTCTCTCGGCCCCCAAACCGGTACCCTTCTGCGGGCAGGTCTTTCTGGTGGCGTTCCTGTTTTACGCGGCGACGGCCGGACTTCATTTTGCCGGGACCGGCGAGAAACTGAAACGGCTGCGGACTTACGTGCGGCCGGCGTTCTGGCTTGCCTTCCTGGTCCATTCGGCAGGTGCCGCTTATGTCGTTCATTACGCGATGACGACGCATCCGATCCCGAGGCAGCCCGAGACGTCGCTCATCCAGTGGGACGTCAATGCGTACGTTGTCGGGCTTGTCATTCTCGTGTGGACCGGAAGCCTGCTGGTGACACTGGTCGACTGGCGAGGCGAAAAACTCGTCGAGAAGCTCCCGAGCACCCGGCTCCTCGATGAATGGAGCTACCGGGCGATTATCGTCGGCCTTCCGCTTCTGACGCTGAACCTGGTTACCGGAGCGATCTGGGCCAATAATGCGTGGGGCTCCTACTGGAGCTGGGACCCCAAGGAGACGTGGGCTCTGATCACCTGGCTCGTCTATGCCGGATATATCCACCTGCGGCTCGCCGGCGGGATGCACGGCCGCAAGTCGGCGGCCATTGCCGTCGCGGGCTTCTGTGTTGTCATGTTTACCTATCTGGGCGTAAACCTGTTCCTGTCGGGGCTCCATTCGTACGGGAAGCCGCAGTAAGCGGCGCCAGCCTTCCGGATGCCCGGTGCCCCTTGGGATTTGAAGCCTGCTTCTGAAATCCCTTGACGTAAGTAATAATAGTAATATTATTATACTTATATTACTCACAGCCGGAAGGCTGTGGGGCCGTGGTCCGTTCAGGGCGCGGCCAATCCCGGAGCAGGGAATAATGATCAATAGGCAAGGCAAATGGGCGGTGGTGACGGGTGCATCCAGCGGGATCGGCCGGGAGATGGCGCAGATCCTCGCGGCAAAGGGCATGAATGTCGTGCTGGTGGCCCGTCGCGAGGAACGGTTGAAGGAACTGGTCCGGGATCTGGAAAGGCAGTACCGGGTGAAGGGTTATCCCATGGCTCTGGACCTGTCCCGGCCGGATTCGCCCGGGCTTCTCCGCGAGCGCCTGAAGCTGGCGGGAATCAGGCCCGAAGTGCTCATCAATAATGCCGGGTTCGGAATAAAAGGCGATTTCGTCCAGGTCGGCTGGGAGCGCCAGCGGGAGATGCTCGATCTGAACCTGATGAACCTGACGCATCTTACCCATCTGTTTCTTCAGGATATGGTTGCGCACGGTTCGGGATACGTCCTGCTGGTTTCCAGCATCGGCGCCTATCAGCCGACTCCGGGCTATGCGACCTATGCGGCAGCCAAGAGCTATGTGCTGAACTTCGGCGAGGCCCTGAACTGGGAGCTGCGCAAATCCGGGGTGAGCGTTACGGTCCTGTCGCCGGGCGGGACCCGCACCGAGTTTTTCGAGGTCGCCGGCCAGAAGGACGTGGCGCTGGTGGGGGCCATGACCATGAGCAGCCGCCGCGTGGCGGAACTCGGCATCCGGGGCATGTTCGCCCGCAAATCGAACGTGCTGCCGGGCTGGCGCAACTGGCTGATGGCCTTCTCGACCCGGTTCGCGCCCCGGCGGCTGCTGGCGATGATTGCCGACTGGCTGATGCGGACATCGGAAGAGACCGGGGCGGTTACTGGCGGCGCTGCGCCGGGGGCAAAACCCGGTCTTTCGCTGAAATCCGGAAATACCCCGAAGCACGCGGGTCAGGAATCGGTTGTAGACAGAAACGCCGACAGCTCTGTGGCCGCGATCCGGTCCCGGCCATCCCGCTTGGCGTGATAGAGCAGGGTGTCGGCCGCCTCGATCAGCGTATCGACGTTCACCGGGCCCTCTTGCCGGCCCACGATCCCGATACTGAGTGAGGCGGAGAACCGCTTTCCGTTGCGGTCGAAATATTCCCGGCGCACAGCCTCGGCGATCCGGTTCGCCAGCAGTTTGGCTCCGGCGAGGTCGGTTTCCGTCAGTACCATGGCGAACTCGTCGCCGCCGATCCGTCCGACCGTGTCGATACCCATCCGCAGGTTGGACCGCATGATGTCGGCGATCCTCTGAAGGACTTCGTCGCCGGCCTGGTGGCCGTACGTATCGTTGATCGTCTTGAACCGGTCGGTATCGCAGATGACGAACGCCAGCGGGCGGCCATTGCGCAGGGCGCGGGCCACCTCGTTCTGGAGCGTATTGAAGAAATGGCGCCGGTTGGGGAGTCCCGTCAGCGGATCGGTCTTCGACAGCTTTTCGATCTTCGCCTCCCGCCTTCGCCACTGGTAGACGGCGATCACCATCACGCCGAACATCAGGGTCATGACGATCAGGCAGTACACCGAGCTTACCGTCGCCCAGACCGGCGCCAGCCGGCCGTTTTCATAGGGGACGTAGTTCACGAGCGGCGCGGCCGGAATAAGCCCGTTAATGATCAGGATGCTGGCGCCCAGGTAGCAGGCCATCAGCGACCCGATCCCCCAGAGTGCCGGACCGGTGTCGAAGAACATCACCAGCATGATGCCGCCGCCCAGGAGTCCCGTCAGGTAGGGAGTCGTGAAGTAGCCGGGGAAGTAGAGGAAGACCGATGTCGTGATGCAGGCAAACTGGCTCGTCACGTAGATAAACGGGGTGTCTTTGCCGGGGCGGCCGCGCTTCAGGAATCCGGCCAGTCCGATCACCAGCCATCCGGCGATGACAATCGCGTGCCAGGCGAGATAGCCGGGCATGAAGGAGTGGTTGTAGTACGGGGTTTCTTCCGGGTGAAGATAGATCGAATAGTTCACCAGCAGGCTGATGCTGGCCAGCGGTGCGGCGAGCATGGCCGTCAGCAGACACTTGTCGGCGTCTTTCCACCTGGGCGGATGTCCCACCAGCCTCAGGAACTCTTCGGTCGTGCGCGGTATCCGTAACGGGTCGAATCCCTCGCCGGATTGGGCACCTGAATTATTCATTACTTAAGTAGTTTTACAGGTTTCCGGCGGTAAGGGGAAGCAGGAAATCCGGGTGCAGCGTTGGAATCGCAACCGTTTTCGTGGTGCCCCCGGACGGAATCGAACCGTCACGGCCGTGAAGCCAGCGGTTTTTGAGACCGCCCTGTCTACCAGTTCCAGCACGGGGGCGTGCGCCGTTCTTTCAAGCACAGCCCCTCAACGTGAGTCAACGGGAAGTCAGGCTTCGGTCGTGGCGGCCGCGCCTGCCGCGCGGTCTGGCTTCGTGAACAGCCACGCCCACCAGATGAATACCGCCTGGAACGGCAGACGCATCCACCGGCCCACAGGGCCCGGCTGTTCCATCCACGACGGCAGCCCCTGGATCTGGACGTTGTGGGTCGCCATGTAGAGGTTCGCCGGGAAGACGGCGACCAGCAGTGCGATGGTCGCCCACGCGGCGAGCCTCCGGGTTTTCGGGATAAAGAGCCCCACGCCGCAGACGATCTCGGCCACACCCGACAGGTATACCAGCAGCATCGGCCCGAGCGGTTCCAGGTAGTCGGGGATGATCTGCACATAGAAGCTCGGCGCCACGAAGTGCATGATTCCGGCGAACGTGTAGACGCCTCCCATGACGTAACGGGAGATTTCAATCGGCTTGGGCATGGTGATGGTTCCTCCTGACGGACTTTCCCTGGACGGACTCTGGCTTTTCACCGAAGCGGTGGCGAGGGGTGCCTCGACGGTGTTGATAGCATAAGGGCCAGACAGCATCTGCTGTCCGGCCCGGGCGGGTTGACACAGGCGTCACGGACCGGAAGAATTCGCCCGGCCGGTTGAGCGGTTGGTTCCGGCAACTGGATACGGAAGAGACGGTCGAAGGGGAACAGGCGCAGTGGCGGAGAAACAGGACCCGATCGGCGAGATCCGGAAGTGGCACCGGACGTTCATGCTCTACGGCGAACTCGCCGTGATGACGCCCGTGATGGGGGTCTATTCCATCGCCTTCGGTACGCTCGACAAGCTGGGCCTCAACGACGATCCGCACTACTACGGTAACTACCCGACCTACGGCTACTGCGAGAGCAACTTCTGGGCGGCCAACACCACCCAGGAGTTCATGGGCAAGCACCCCGAAAAGCTGTCGCCCTATATCGTCATGGCGAACCACCGCTCGCATCTGGACGGTCCGGCCATGCTCCTCCAGCTGAAACCAGTCACGTTCCGGTTTCTGGTGAAGCAGGAACTGCTCTATGTGCCGTTTCTCGGACAGGCGTTCTGGGCGCTCAACTTCATCTTCGTGAAGCGTGGCGACAAGGAGTCGGCCCGCGACTCCGCCACGGCGGTGATCAACCGGATCAAGGGAGGCGAGAACATCGTCGTGTTCCCCGAGGGCACCCGCGCGCGCGACGGCCGGATGCTGCCTTTCAAGAAGGGCGGTTTCCTGATGGCGATCGAGGGCGGCGTGCCGATTCTGCCCATCGGTATCGCCGGCTCCGCGCAGGTGTACGGATACGGGTTCAAGGTGCGCGCGCACCGCGGCCACATTATTGTGAACTGCGGCGAGCCGATCGAGACCACCGGCTATACTGCCGACCGGGTCGATGAACTGATCGAGAAGGTCCGCAACCGGATCAAGGAACTGGAGATGGAAGCACATCTCCGGTGGCAGCAGCGGGCGCGGGAGCTTGAGCTTCCGGTGACCGAAGAGATGATCAACCAGCTTCCCGGCGATTCGCTGGACGGCTGAGCCCGAAGCGTTACCAATCCAGGGCAGGCGGCGACGTTCGGAATCCGAACACGTGCCGGATTTTGTCTATCTCTGGAAACCGGTCCCTGGGAAATTCCCCTATTATTCTGGATGGTTAGCTGTTTTCACCGTACCGGTGCCGGTGGCACCCGGATTGCTTTGTAGAGAGTCACGGGGTGTAACGCCCCGCCGGGAGCGCAGACGTTGCATGGCCCACGATCTGAAAGATAGTGCGCAGGTGCTGGCCTTTGAACCGGCCCGGCGCCACGCACAACGGAAACCGCCACGTGGCAGCGTCGAATGGCTTGAGTCGCTCCTCACCCGGCCCGTAAAAGCGTCTGCCGCTATAACTGCTCCGGTCACAGAAACCGTTGTGCCGCCTCCGCAAACGGTTCCGCCGGCTCCGGCAATAATTCCTAAAGCCTTGCCGGCAGTGTCCCCGGCCCCCGGGCGCCGCCCGGCGATCCGCGACTGGCCGGCGGATGACCGCCCCCGTGAGCGGCTCATCAAGTTCGGTCCGCAGGCGCTCTCCGATTCGGACCTGCTCGCCATCCTGATCCGGACCGGCGACGCCCGGCGCGGACAGAACGCGATGGAGCAGGCGCGCGAACTGCTCCGGAGCGCCGGGTCGCTTATGGCGCTGGCCCGGATGTCGGCGGCCGATCTTCAGAAAATAGCGGGGCTGGGACCGGCCAAGGCCGCGCAGGTGCTGGCGGCGCTGGCGCTGGCCCCCCGGCTCGACCGGGCGCTGCTTGGCGAACGCCCGCAGGTGTCCGGCAGCGAGACCGCCTTCAAGCTGCTCCGCGAGCAGTACACAAATCCTGCCCTCGAAGAGATTGTTACGCTGCTGCTCGATACCAAGAACCGGCTGCTCCGGGTCGTCCGGTGCGCGCAGGGCGGCGTCGGCAATGTGTCCATCGATCCGGCGGCACTGTTCCGCGAGGCCGTTCGCGAAGGGGCGGCGGCGATCGTGCTGTCGCATAACCACCCCTCGGGCGATCCCTCGCCGTCGGAGGCCGACCGCCGGTTCACCGCCGATGCGGTGGCGGCCGGGAAGATGCTGTCGGTGAGGGTGCTCGATCATATCGTCGTCGCCGGGGTCCGGTACTACAGCTTTCTGGATGAGGGGTTGCTGGGCTGAATGGCATCGGTTGACCATCAGGCCGCAAAATCCGACAATGCCCCTGCATGGGAATCGCCTCAATTGCCGTATACGTCGTCGTGCTGCTCACCCTCGGGCTCGCCACCTGGTCCGCCGTGCGGGCCGTCCGGTACGGGCGCGGCACGCCGCGAAAGCCCACTCCCGATCCGGTAGTCCTCTGCCACCGGTACCTGCCCCGTATCGTCAGGTCGGGCCCCGATGCGCCGCTCGCTGTCCGCAGCGACAACAAGGACCTGCTTTTGTATCTGGAACGCGTCGGCCGCGTGATCGGTGTGGCGCCGTTCGACCCGTCGTTCGATTCGGGCGGACTCATGGATAACCGGGAGGCCCGGCTCCGGCTGGGCGCACACCTCTCTGAATTCCGCCGCCGCGTGGAAGGCGAATTCAACGACCTCGCCGACCGGATGGGCAAGCCGATCAACCGCCCGTCCGAGCGTGAATGGGGCTATGTGAACTTCTCTCCGGCCGGGTGGAGCGCCTACTACCGGCCCGAGGAAAACACCGCTCTTTATCAGGACGATCCCGCGGTCTATCCCGAAGGCGAACTGGAGGCGATCCGGCTGGAGAGCCTCAAGTGGCTGTTCCCGCCCTCCGACGACCTGCCGTCGCTGCGGTCCCGCAACTTCCGCGCCGTGCAGATCCCCGAGGTCGAGGCCCGCGGCATCCTGACCCGGATGCGGGTACCCGATTCGGTCGTGGAGCCGCTGCTCGAAGCGGCGGGACTCACCGAGGCGTCGGTCCCGAATCTCAAGCTGGTCAAGAAGTAAACGCGAGGCGTGCCTGTGGCATCCGTCGCGACTTCCACCCGAAATCCGGCCGCCAGTTCCGTCAGCCCGTCGTCTGCACCTGCATCGTCCGGTTTCTGGGCGACGGCGGCGTCGTGGATGGTCCCGCCCCGCCGGGTGAAGCCGACCAAGACCGGCTGGCTGTTTACGGCTCTGTCGGGCGCCATCGCCATCGCCGCGCTCAATACCGGCAATAACATCATCTACATTTTGCTCGGGCTCCAGTTCGGCATCGTCGCGGCGTCGGGCCTCTGGAGCGAAGCGGTCTTAAGGTTCCTGTATGCCGACATCCTGCCCGGACCGTGGGTCGAGGCCGGCAAGCCGGCCGCCCTCCGGTTCCGGATCGAGGTGAAGCGCAAACGCTGGGCGGCTTACCTGCTGCAGATTTTTCCCGACATCCGGCGGTCGGACGACGTCCCCCGGTCGGCTGGTCAGCGCTGGAAACGCAGCCGGTGGTGGACCCCGCTGGACCGAAGCGGTGTGAAAATCGTCCGCTCCCCCTGGGTGCGGCACGTCCTGCCGGGGGACACCTTCGAAGGTCATCTGGAAATGCAGTTCGCAAGACGCGGAATCTACGGCGTGCGGCATGTGGAGATCGCCACGCTGTTCCCGTTCGGTATTATCGAAAAACGCCGCCGCAACGACAGCGCCACGGAGATTGTCGTGGCGCCCGAACGGCTGGAGTCGTCGGAAGCCGGCGATACGGCATCGGCCTCACCGGAGGCGGAACAGACCGGCCGCAGGCTGGATCCCTCCGGCGAGTTCGACGGTCTGAGGCCTTTCCAGCCGGGCGACCCGGTACGTCTCATCTCGTGGAAAACCACTGCCCGCACCGGCGCGCTCACCGTGAAGATCAACCGCGAACTGCTGGCGCCCAAGGTGATGGTGGAACTGGAACCGTTCAGCGGGCGGCCGGAAGAACTCCTGAACCCGGTCGAGCAGAAGCGGCTGGACCGCCAGACGGCGCTCGCCCGCACCGTGGTCGAACTGATGCGCGAATCGGGCCATGACGTCTATCTGCACGATCTGCCGGGGGCCCGCAGCGGACTATCGGACGCCGAGGCCCGGGTGCTGGCCACCTGGAACGGGGAAAAGCTGCCCTCGTCACCGGCATCCAGTTCCGGCGAAGCGGTCAGAATTATGCGTAACGGCCAGGTGGTGAGAGCGGGCTAGTTCAGCCGCCGTGCGACCTGCTTCGACGCCTCTTCGCGGGCCCACGCGTCCGCGTCACGGACCTGCTGAAGGGTGTCCAGCCGGACCGTCTTGTGGCGGCCCATCACTTCCGAGTTGATCGCGGGAATATCGTAGAAGCCGATCTTCTCGTTCAGGTACGCGTCCACGGAAATCTCGTTCGCGGCGTTGAGCACCGCCGGCATGGAGCCGCCCGTGCGGATCGCGTCGAAGGCGAGCTGCAGGCAGGGGAACCGGTCCGTGTCGGGCTCCTCGAAGGTCAGTTCCCGGGTTTTCGCCCAGTCGATGAACGGGATGGTCGCCTCGATCCGGTCCGGATAGGCCAGCGCATAGGCGATCGGCAGCCGCATGTCCGGCACCGACAGCTGCGCCATCACCGAGGCGTCGATGTATTCGACCATCGAGTGGACGACCGACTGCGGGTGAATGACGACGCCCACCTGGTCGGGCGTCATGTCGAAGAGATACATCGCCTCGATCACCTCGAGGCCCTTGTTCATCAGGCCCGCCGAGTCGATCGTGATCTTGCGGCCCATGGACCAGTTGGGATGCTTGAGCGCCTCCGCAACCGTCGCTTTGGCGATTTTTTCCTTGGGCCAGGTGCGGAACGGTCCGCCCGACGCCGTCAGGATCAGCCGTTTTACCTGGCTGCGCTTGTTGCCTTCCAGCGCCTGGAAGATGGCCGAATGCTCGCTGTCGATGGGGAGCATCGTGACGCCGTGCTCCTTCACCTTGCGGTTCACCAGTTCGCCGGCGGTGACCAGCGTCTCCTTGTTGGCAAGGCCGATCTCCTTGCCCGCCTCGATGGCCCAGAGGGTGGGCTCAAGACCCGCCGCGCCGACAATGGCGGACACGACCGAGTCGACCGTCTCCATCTGGACAGCCTTCCGGTAGCCGTGGGGTCCGTAGATGATCTCGCCGGTATAACCGGGCGTCTTCTTCTTCAGTTCGGCGGCTTTCTCTTCGGTCGCCATGACGGCGATCCGGGGATGGTGGGCGAGCACCTGCTCGGCCATCACATCGGCATTGGTACCGGCCACCAGCGCCTCGACGACGAACCGGCCGGGGTGCTGGCGGACCACGTCCAGGGAGCTGACTCCGATTGAGCCGGTCGATCCCAGAATGCAGAGCCGCTTCTTTTTAGATGAAACCAGGGGAGACCCCTTCCGTTCTATGCCATTGCCGGGGTTTTCACCCGGTCTGCCCGACCTTAAGGGGCGACCATAGTGAGAGCGGCCGGGCAGGGCAAACGGACAGTATCTTATTGCAAAAGATGGACTGCAAAATAGCCAAAAGGTGCCCGAAAAACATGGTTTAAACGTATTTTCATGTTTTCTGAGGCGCTTCTTAACGGAAGCGGATTAAACGGTTCACACGATCCGAACGACGGGCGGAATTTTCGATGAGTCGAGTCGTAACACAATGATTTTACCGCTGATCTGGATTGTCTCGGGAGCCGTGGCGGTTGCAGAGCCTGCCGCTGTGCAGGGCGCTGCCGTGTCCGCTGAACCCGTGCAGGCGGCGAAGCTGATTAACGATCTCCCGGCCATTCAGAAACTGGTCGAAGAGCGCCACCCGCTCGCCAAGCGGGCGGAGGGCGACATCGCCCAGGCGGCCGGCGAACTCGGCCAGACGAAGGCATTCCAGAATCCCACCTTTTCGTTTAACGCAGGTACCATCAAGTTCGGCAAAGCCAATATGCTGAACAGTCCAGTCGCCTCCACGGCCGGCGATACCGTCAACTATACGTTCAATGTCTCGCAACCGATCGAGATCGGCAAGCGGGGCCTCCGTATAGATGCCTCCGAACTCGAGTACAAGGCGGCCGGTGAGCGTTATAACGCCGTGATCCGGGATCTCGTTGCCGATGTCCGGCAGCGGCTGGGGCTGGTCCTGCATCTGGCGAAGAAGCTCAAGGTCACCCAGGAGCATCTCGATTCCGCCCGCGAGATCCTGCGGCTCGGCAAGGTGCGCTTCGAGCATGGCGACCTGAGCGGCTATGACCTGGACCGTCTTGATCTGGAATCCGCGTCCATCGAGCGTGAGTTCGCCCGTGCGAAAAATGAACTGCACGAAGCCGAAGTCGCCTGTCAGGCGGTGGTATTCGCTCCCTGTGCCGCCGACGGCGCCGAGGCGACGGAACTGGCCGGTACCGATCCAGTGCCGATAGGCCCCGCCTCCGCCGATGTGCAGGCGAGCGTCGCCACCCGGCCGGATATCCAGTCGCTGCGGGAAGAGGAGCAGGCCGCCTCGCTCCGTTCGTCGCTCGCCCGCCGCAAGCTCATCCCGGATCCGGCGCTCAGCGTCGGTTATGTCCGCGACCATTTCCTGGCCGCCGGCAACCAGCCCAAGTCGCTTCAGGCGGGGATCTCGTTCGAAGTGCCGATCTTCGACCGGGGCTCGCATCAGGCGGAGGCCGAGACCGCGAAAGCCGTCATGTTCGGCTCCGAAGCCGACGCGCTGACGGTCGAGTATTCGAGCCGTGTCCAGGCGCTGACCGTGAAGATCGCGCAGCTCAAGACCACACTCGATACGTTCCGGTCCGTGCTGGTACCCAAATCGGAATCGCTGGTGAAGATCGCCGTGACGGCGTTTGAACGCGGCGAGCAGAGCCTCACCGATCTGCTGGCGGTCCGCCGCCAGTACGGCGAGCTGAGGCTCGAAGTGCAGGATACGGAATACGACCTGTTCAGCAGCGAAAACGACCTGTACCGGCTGGTCGTGCCGGCCGGTAATGCAGAGGGCGGCAATGAAAAGGGCGGCAATGAAAAGGGCGGCGCTGCTCCGGCGCAGCCCTGAACGCTCTTGAAGAATTGCGGAACATGCGCAGAACGAATCCGAGCGAAGGACGATAGAGGAACAGACGATGGAAGCGGACAAAAAGACGACTGAACCGGCAGCTGGTGCCGGGAAACCCATAGTGATCGGCCGCAAACGCGCCATGACGGCGGCGGTCATTGCCGGCTGTATCGCCATCGGGGGCGCACTGCTTTATCACCGCAAGGCGCCCGATGAAGATACCGGCCTGCCCGGTTTTACCGCCACCGCCGACGGCGTCGTGATGACCAAGGACGCGCCCCAGTGGAAATCGATCCGCGTCGGCGTGGCCTCGGAATCGACCAACCGGTTCAGCGATCCGTTGCCCGCCGAGGTCGCCGTGGACCCGACCCTCTCGGCGCAGATCGGTGCGCCGCTTCCGGGCCGTGTGACGGCGGTCTTTACCGAACTGGGCGCCCAGGTGAAATCGGGCGAAGCCCTTTTCGCCGTGGCCAGTACCGATATCGCCGGCCTTCGGGCCGATCTGGACCGTGCGGCGCTGGAAGCCGCCGGTGCCCAGTCCAACTACGACCGGATCAAGGCGATGGTCGACGCCCGCGCGCTCCCCGCCAAGGATCTGATCCAGTCGGAGCGCGAACTGCGCGAAGCCCAGCTGAACGAACGGCTCGCCCGTTCCAAGCTGGAATCGCTGCGCGTGGCGACCCGGGGTGACGGTAATGAATACGTCGTTCGTGCGCCGCGCGCCGGTGTCGTGGTCGCCAAGAACGTGCTGCCGTCGCAGGAGGTCGCTCCGGGCGGTTCCGATCCGCTCATTACCGTTTCCGACCTTTCGAGGGTGTGGGTGAAGGCCGACGCCTTCGAGAATCTCGCGTCGGTGCTGAAGTCCGGAACAGTCGCCAAGGTGACGTTCCCGTCCCGCCCCGGCGTCGAGATGAGCGCCAAAGTGGACTCGGTCTCCGCCGTCGTCGATCCGGAACGGCGCACGGTCGGTATACGTCTGACGCTTCCGAACGCCGACGGAGCCCTGAAACCGAACATGTACGCCGAAGTCCGGTTCGAACTGTCGGCCTATCCGGGCTCCATGGAGATTCCCGCATCCGCGCTGGTGTCGGACGGCGAGCGCCAGTATGTCTATATCGAAGAGTCTCCGGGGAATTTCAGGAAGCGCGCCGTGAACGCCGGTCCCGTGCATGACGGCCGCGTGCCCGTGTTCGAAGGCGTCAAGAGCGGCGAGCGGGTGGTGGAAGAGGGGGCGATTCTCCTCGACAACCAGATTTCCCTCTCCAACCTGTAGTCCGGGGCTCTCCGAATCATGAACAGGATATTCAACTTCTTCCTCAAGACGCCGGCGGCGGCGTTCGTGCTGTGCATCGCGATCTCGGTCGCGGGGTTTTATGCGTTTACGCAGCTGACCATCGAGGCGTTCCCGGACCCCACCGACACGCAGGTGCAGGTGATCACGATCTTCCCGGGCCAGCCGACAGAGGAAGTGGAGCGCCGGGTGTCGCTGCCGATCGAACGCGCGCTTAATGGCACGCCGAAACTGATCCGGCTCCGCAGCATTTCCATATTCGGCCTGTCGTTTGTCACGCTGACGTTCGATGACGGAGTGGACGCCTACTTCGCCCGCCAGCAGGTGAAGGAACGGCTGGCGGACGTCGAACTGCCCGAAGGCGTCACGCCCGACCTGGGGCCGCTCGCGACGCCGATCGGCGAGATCTACCGTTATACGCTGGAGAGCAAGGACACCGACCCGATGACCCTGCGGACGCTCCAGGACTGGACCGTCCGGCCCAAGCTCCTTCAGGTGCAGGGCGTCGCCGACGTGGTCTCCTACGGCGGGCTCCTGCAGGAGATCCAGGTGCAGCCCCTGCCGCCGCGCATGGCGACACTCGGTGTCTCTCTGGACGCGATCTTCGACGCGCTCAAAGACGGCAGCGCAAACGCCTCCGGCGGATACATGGAGCGGGGCGCCGAGATGTTCGTGATCCGGAGCCTTGGCACATTCAGGGACCTGAACGACATCCGCAACGTCCGCGTCGGCTACCGCAGAGGCGTTCCCATCACGGTGAAGGACGTGGCGAACGTGAACGTGGGCTATTCGCCCCGCCAGGGATTTGTCACGCGTGACGACTCCTCCGAATCGGTCGAAGGCATCGTCCTGATGCGCCGGGGCGAGAACCCCTCCGTCGTGCTGACGGCGCTTCGCGAAATGATCGGCAAGGTGAACACGCAGGTGCTTCCGGGAAGCGTGAAAATCACGCCGTTCTACGACCGGACCGAACTGGTCGATACGACGCTGCACACGGTGTTCCACAATCTCGCCGAGGGCGCGTTCCTCGTCGTGGCTGTTCTGTTTGTATTCCTGCTGTCGGTGGAGGCGTCGCTGATCGTGGCGCTGGTGATCCCGATCTCGCTGGCCGCGTCGTTCGCGTATCTCTATGCCCGCGGTATGTCGAGCAACCTGCTGTCGATGGGGGCGGTCGATTTCGGCATCATTGTGGACGGCGCCGTCATCCTGATCGAGCACCTGTTCCACCATTTCCAGCAGCCGCCCAAGCCCGGCGAGATGGCGGATTTCCCGGACAAGATCCGCGACGCGGCCACGGAAGTCGCCCGGCCAACGCTTTTCTCGCTGCTGATCATTATCGCCGCCTACCTGCCGATCTTCTCGCTGCAGCGTGTGGAGGGCCGCATCTTCGCGCCGATGGCGAATACCGTCGTGAGCGCGCTGGTCGGTGCGCTGGTGGCCAGCTTCACGCTCGTGCCGGTGCTGGCCATGTTCGCGCTCCGCCGCAATCGCAAGCACCGCGAATCGCCGATCCTCGAGTGGTTCCGCAGGCGCTACCGGCCCACCCTCGATTTCGCACTCAAGAACACCGCCGCCGTCATGGTGCTCGCCTTCGGCGTGCTCGCCGCCGCGGTGATCATGATCGGCCGGCTGGGGTCGGAGTTCCTGCCGGAACTGAATGAAGGCGCCCTGTATGTCACCTTCTCGCTTCCGGAGAATATCTCCCAGACGCAGGCGCGGATGCTCACGCCGAAGATCAAGAACCTGCTCCGCGAGACACCCGAAGTCGTCGGCGTGCTGAGCCAGCTCGGCCGTCCGGAGGACGGCACGGATGCGACGCTGCCGAACAATCTGGAAGTGTTCCTGAAGCTGAAGCCGCTCGACCAGTGGCGGTCCGGTAAAAAACTGGAAGACCTGATCAAGGAGATGGCGGGCCGTCTGAAGGAGATCCCCGGCATCGAATACAACTTCTCACAGCCGATCCGCGACAACGTGAACGAGAATATCTCGGGCCAGTTCGGGCAGATCGCCGTGAAAATCTACGGCGACGACCTGAACAAGCTCCAGGACGTGGCCGAGCAGGCCAAGGGCATGATCGCCGGGGTGGCTGGCGTGGCTGACCTGGGCATCGTGAAGTCGGGCGAATCGCCGCAGGTGGTGCTGAACATCAACCGCGCCGCGCTCGCGCGCTATGATCTCGATCTGGGTCGCGTGCAGCAGTACATCGAGATGGCGATGGCGGGGCATGTCGCCAGCGAATACTGGGACGGCGAAAAGAAGTTCGATATTTCCGTCCGCCTGCCGATCTCCAGCCGCGAAGACGTGTCGACGGTCAAGAATCTCCGGCTGCCACTGAAGAGCGGCATGACGATCCCGCTCTCGGCGGTGGCCGATGTCACGATCTCGACCGGCCGCATGGCGATCACTCGTGAAAACGGCCAGCGCTATGTGGGCCTCAGGATGAACGTCCGCGGGCGCGACATGGGGTCGTTTGTCGGCGAGGCCCGCCAGAAACTGGACGAGAAGCTGAAGCTGCCCGAGGGCTACCAGCTCACCTGGTCCGGCGAGTTCGAGAACCAGCAGCGCGCCATGCACCGGCTGCAGCTCGTCATTCCGGTGGCGCTGGGTCTGACGTTCCTGCTGCTGTTCTCGGCGTTCAAGACGGTGAAAGACCCGCTCATCATCTTCTTCAATATCCCGTTCGCGCTGGTGGGCGGCGTCTTTGCGCTCGGTGCGGCGGGGCTCAGCCTGTCGGTCTCCGCGGCGGTCGGCTTTATCGCGCTGCTCGGACAGGCGGTCCTGAACGGCGTGCTCGTGGTCGCTTCGTGCAAGACCCGGATCGAAGCCGGCGAGGATATCGACTCGGCCGTCCTCTACGGTTCCATGGACCGGCTTCGGGCCGTATTAATGACGGCGTTCCTGGCGGCGCTCGGTCTTATTCCGGCGGCGCTCTCGCACGCAATCGGCAGCGAAACCCAGCGGCCGATCGCCGTCGTTGTCGTGGGCGGCACCGTCTCGGCCGCGTTCCTCACGCTCGTCGTCATGCCGGTCACCATCAAGTGGGCCTACCGCCGGAAAGAAGACGCCCGGGCGCTCAAGGCGGTCCGGGAACTGGCCTGAAGCGGGACGTTCGGATAACTGCTGAAATTGGTCCGTTATAGCTGGCCGAAAACCCCAGTGATATCAGTCGATTGGCAGTCTCCCCCAAATACTGCCAGAAATCCCCTTGACCTTATCAGGGGGGTGATTATGAACAGCCCCGCACCGTGGATTTATGCCCCGGTCGGCCGCGAGGGAGGGGGGCCCCTCCTCGCAGGGTCCAGGGGACACGGTTCGCAAATTCTTTAATAAAAACCAACTGTTACTAGAAAGGGTTCTCGCACTATGAAGGTACGCCCGCTCAATGACCGGATTCTGGTCAAACGGCTCGATCAGGAAGAAAAGACCAAGGGTGGGATCATCATCCCCGACTCGGCCAAGGAAAAGCCCCAGGAAGCCGAAGTGGTTGCCGTGGGCAACGGCCGCATCGACGAGAACGGCAAGCGCATCCCCGTGGACGTCAAGAAGGGCGACAAGATCCTCTTCTCCAAGTGGGGCGGCACCGAGATCAAGGTGAACGGCGACGAACTGCTGATTCTCAAGGAAGAAGACATCCTCGCGGTCATGGACTGACCCGGTCCGCGGCTCATTCAGACGGAATTCCAACTACAGACGGAGATAAAAAGTCATGGCAGCAAAAGATATTCTTTACGGTGAAGGCGGACGCGCGCAGCTTCTGCGCGGCGTGAACATCCTGGCCGACGCGGTCAAGGTGACGCTGGGTCCCAAGGGGCGCAACGTCGTGATCGAGAAGACCTTCGGGTCCCCGACGATCACCAAGGACGGCGTCACGGTGGCGAAAGAGATCGACATCGAGAACAAGTTCGAAAACATGGGCGCGCAGATGGTGCGCGAAGTCGCCCAGAAGACCAACGACATCGCCGGTGACGGCACGACGACGGCGACGGTGCTGGCGCAGGCCATCTACCGCGAAGGCGTCAAGCTCGTGGCCGCCGGGCACAATCCGATGGACCTCAAGCGCGGCATCGACAAGGCGGTCTCGATCGCCGTGGCGGAGCTGAAGACCATTTCCAAGCCGACCAAGGACAAGAAGGAAATCGCCCAGGTGGGCACCATTTCCGCCAACGGCGACAGCGAGATCGGCAAGATCATCGCCGAAGCCATGGAGAAAGTGGGCAAGGAAGGCGTCATCACGGTGGAAGAGGCCAAGGGCCTTGAGACCGAGCTGGAAGTCGTGGAAGGCATGCAGTTCGACCGCGGCTACCTGTCGCCGTACTTCGTAACGAACCCCGACAAGATGGTCGCCGAGATCGAGGATCCCTACATCCTCATCAACGAGAAGAAGATCGCCTCCATGAAGGACCTTCTGCCGATCCTCGAGAAGGTCGCCCAGTCGGGCCGTCCGATCGTGATCATCGCGGAAGAAGTCGAAGGCGAGGCGCTCGCGACGCTGGTGGTGAACAAGATCCGCGGCACGATCCAGGTGGCGGCCGTGAAAGCGCCGGGCTTCGGCGACCGCCGCAAGGCCATGCTGGAAGACATCGCCATCCTCACGGGCGGCAAGTGCATCGCGGAAGAACTCGGCCTCAAGCTCGAGAACATAACGATCAACGACCTGGGCCGCGCCAAGAAGGTCGTGATCGACAAGGACAACACGACGATCATCGACGGCGGCGGCAAGAAGCCGGCGATCGAGGCCCGCGTCAAGCAGATCCGTGCGCAGATCGAGGAAACCACCTCGGACTACGACAAGGAAAAGCTCCAGGAACGGCTCGCGAAGCTCGTGGGCGGCGTCGCCGTCGTCCGCGTAGGCGCCGCGACTGAAACCGAGATGAAGGAAAAGAAGGCCCGCGTGGAAGACGCGCTGAACGCGACCCGCGCGGCTGTCGAAGAGGGCATCGTCCCCGGCGGCGGAACGGCTCTTGTCCGTGTCATCTCGGCCCTCGAGAAGGTCAAGGAAGCCAAGGGCGAGGAGCAGTACGGAGTCGAGATCATCCGCAAGGCGCTCGAATCCCCGCTGCGCCAGATCGCCGAAAACGCGGGCGAAGACGGCTCCATCGTCCTCGACAAGGTCCGCCACGGCAAGGACGGTTTCGGCTACAACGCCTCGACCGGCGAATACGTCGACCTGCTCAAGGACGGCGTGATCGACCCGACGAAGGTGACCCGTTCGGCGCTGCAGAACGCGGCGTCCGTCGCAGGCCTGCTGCTCACGACCGAAGCGCTCGTCGTCGAAAAGAAGAAGAAGGACGATAAGGGCGGCGCCGGCATGCCCGACATGGACATGTAAGCGGAAGCTGACTGCCCCATAGCCTCAAAGCCGAAGGCCGCCGTAACGGGCGGCCTTTGTGCTTTTTAGCGAAACGATCTGGTTACCCGAGGCTCGCCACGACGCTCTCGGCGACCTTCATACCGTCGACGGCGGCCGAGACGATGCCGCCGGCCCAGCCGGGGCCCTCGCCGGCGGGGTAGAGGCCTTTAAGCCCCTCCGCTTCATAGGTGGCGCTGCGGGCGATCTGGATGGGCGACGACGTGCGGCTCTCGATGGCGACGAGCAGCGCCTCTTCCGAGTCGAACCCCCGGATCGTTTTGGCAAACGTTTTGAGCGACCGCTCTAACGCCTGCTCGCACGACTCGGGCAAGAGACCGTGCAAATCGGCGGCGGTGATGTCCGGCAGGAAGCTCGTCCCTGGCAGGGTGGGCGACGGCTTGTGAGCGAGGTAGTCGGTCAGCCGCTGCGCCGGGGCGTAGTAGTTCGATCCGCCCATCCTGAACGCGTGCTCTTCGAGACGGCGCTGCCAGTCGACCCCGCGCAGAACCCCGGAGCCCGGGAAGTCGGCCGGGTTCACCTGGACGACGATGGCGGAGTTGGCGAAAGCGTTGTCACGGGCGAAGTTCGACATGCCGTTCACGACCAGCCCGCCGATTTCAGACGAGGCGTTGATGACGAGCCCTCCCGGACACATGCAGAAGCTGTAGACGCCGCGACCGGTGTCGGAGTCGGTATGGGTCAGCCGGTAGTCGGCTGCCGGAAGGGTGTCGCCTTCCTGGCGCTCGCGGCCGTAGCGGGCGCGGTCGATCAAGGGCTGCGGGTGTTCGATCCGGAACCCGACGGCGAACGGCTTGATCTCCAGATGCAGACCGGCAGCTTCCAGCGCCGGGAACAGCCGCCGCGCGGAATGGCCGGGGGCGAGAATGACGTGGTCCGAAAGAATCTCCTCGCCTGTCGAGGTCCGCACACCGGTTACCTTGTCGCCTGAGCGGAGCAGGGCGGTCACTTCCGTCTGGAACCGGTATTCGGTGCCGAGATTTTCCATGTGATCTCGCATCTTGCGGAGCAGGCGTTTTAAAAAATTCGTTCCGATGTGCGGCTTGCCGTCGGTGAGAATCCGCTCCGGCGCGCCGAACTCGACCAGCCGCTTGAACACCCAGCCGAGCCGGGCGTCGTTCTTGCGGGTGGTAAGCTTGCCGTCGGAGAATGCACCCGCGCCGCCTTCGCCGAACTGGACGTTCGACGACGGATTAAGGATTCCCTTGCGCCAGAACTGGGCGACCGAGATCGTGCGCTTTTCGACCGCCTCGCCCATCTCGAGGATCAGTGGCGGGGCACCGGCTTCCGCCAGAACGAGTGAGGCAAAGAGCCCGGCCGGACCGGCTCCGATGACGATGGGGCGCTGGGCCGGCTTTCTGCCGGCTTTCGAAGGCGGGGAGTAAATCGCCGACTCGTCCACCGGCTGGACCTGTCCGGGGATGGTCGTGACATTGGCGAGTATGGTCTCGACTTCAAGCCGGTAGACAAACAGCACCGGCCGCTTGCGGGCGTCCCGGCTGACCTTGAGCACCGCGCACGAAAGGATCTCGGCCGGCGAGCAGCCCAGCTTGCGGGCGGCCAGTTCCTTCAGACCCGGTTCGTCGAGTTCCCTGGGGGCGCGCAGATTGGAGAGGACAAGCTTCATTTCCCTGCCGCTTGTGCCCGGTGGCGGGCCTCTTCGGCAAGGGCCCGGGCTTCGGCCGCCCGGTCGGGGAGTTTCAGCCCGTCGTACATGCGGGCGATCTGCTCATACGGTCTCGGGTCCAGCGGGTTCTTGTCGGCATAGTCGGCCCACACCCGGCGGGCCTCTTCGTGCAGCTTCCGGCGGACATGGAGCGTCGCCAGATAGTCGATGACCTGCCAGTTGGACGGTTCGCGCCCCGCCAGAAGTCTCAGTTCGCGGGTCGCTTCGCCCAGTGTCGACGGGTTCTTGGCCAGTTCCTGCGCATACGCGAACTGATAGACGCTGCGATTGGGAAAGCGCTCGGTCAGGTCCTGCCAGAACCTGATGCCCGGGTCCGCCTGGAACTCCACGTAGGCGTCGTAGAGCTTGCGCCAGGTACCCGGCCGGTCGGGCTCCAGGTCGAGCGCCTTGCGGTAGGCCGCCACGGCGTCGGCCACTTCCTGGTTCTGGCGGGCGAGGTCTCCACGCGCTTCGTAGCTGTCGGGAGTGCCCTTCGAGTGTTCGTGGAAGGCGTCCAGCCGGTGGATGGCGCCGTTGTATTCCCCCGCCGCGCGCAGGCTGTCGGCCAGACGGAGCAGATACTGGACGTTCTCCGGCTCGGCGTTGCTCGCCCGCTCGTACTGCTCGCGGGCTTCGTCGAGCAGGCCGAACATCTTCAGATGATCGCCGAACTGCATCCGGATCGAGGGCGTCTCGGGGAAGGTCTCCGAAATCACCGGATAGAGAGCCTTCAGCCGTTCCGCATGCCTGGACGGGTCGCTGGCGATGGCCTGCAGGATGGCTCCCGTGTGTTCCGGTCTGTCCTTCAGCAGGATGCCGAAGTTGACGATGGCTCCGCCCGGATCGCCGCCCTGCCACTGGATCACGGCCAGTTCGTAGAGCGGCCGCCAGTCGTGCGGGGAGAGTTCCACCGCCCGGATCAGGTCGGCTTCGGCCCCCTGCGGGTCACCGGCCTTGAGCCGCCACTTTGCCCGGTCCCGCCAGAAATCGGGCGGTACGGGATTGATCTCCACGGCGCGGTCGTAGGCGGCGGTGATCTGCTGCTTTTCGGAAGCGGCCGGCGGCCGACCGCCAAGCTGCGCTTCCAGTACTTTCGCGCGCAGGTTTTCCCGGCGGCCGGACGGGAGCAGGGCATAACGGTCGGCAACGGCGATATCCCGGGCTGCACGGGCCGGGTCGCCGGAGAGCAGCTGCCTTGCCTGGCGTTCCATCCGGCTGTCCATGAACCGGGCGAACGAGACGGCGGCGAACAGCAGCAGGCCCAGCACCGGAAACGCGCCGGCGGCGAACCGCCGCCAGCCGGACATCCGCACGCTCGACGGCTCGTCGCTCTGGCGATGCGACGCCGAGGCCGTGACGGCGGCCAGTATCGCCGCTCCGGCAAAGGCATTGGCCGGCAGCCGCATCCCGAAGTCGAGCAGCGAATGCACGAATAGGGCGACCAGAGACGCCGTTCCGCCCCGGACCATCGCCCGGTCATAGATGCTGCGGATTTCGTTCCGGCGCGAAAATACATGAAGAAAGTAGAGCGCGATCGAGACCACCAGGATGGCCGCGCCGGCAAGCCCGATCTCTGCCGTCAGCTCCAGCACGTCATTGTGGACATGTTCGACGCGGTAGAGGATCTCGAGCGGACGGTAGCTCGGGAAATAGTCGGCAAAACGCCCCGGCCCGATACCGAAGGCCGGGTAATCTCCGAGCATGGCGAGCGCTGATTTCCACATCTGGATGCGTTCCAGGGCGGAGAGTTCCCGCCCCGAGGCGGCGCTCGCCAGCCGCGAGGTTAGCGTGTCGCTGCCGAACCAGAGGAGCGTGAGTGTGACGACGAGCGCAATACCCAGCACGCCCTCCATCAGCCGGCGGCGGGAGCTTTCGGCCCAGTTCAGGAGGTAGTCGAGGGCGATCGTGGCGGCGGCGACGCAGAACGCCATGAGGCCGCCCACGCTGCCTGTCAGCAGGAAGGCGATAACCAGCGCGGCCGACAGCAGGAACAGGAACCACGGCCGCTCCCAGATGAGGTCGGAGGTGCTGGAAGCGCTGCGGAACGCGACACCGGCGTAGTAGGTGAGCGGCACGAGCATCACGAGCAGCAGCGCGAAATGGTTCCGGTTCACGTAGGTGCCGGCCAGGTGCCACAGCCCGGGTACCGACGGCTGCTCGGCGCCTTCGGCCTGATAGACCGTGAAGAATCCGATGGCGGCGGCAATGAGCGCCACGACAGCCATCCAGGCGATCATCCGCTCCAGCCGCTCGCGTTCGCGGAAATGATGCACCAGCGCGCTGTAGAGGATGTATCCGGTCACCCAGTACATCGCCTCGTCCAGCGACGGCCCCGACGGTTGCGGCAGGAACGCCCGGAGCAGCACGTATCCGACGAACCCGGTCGTCGCGGCGAACGCCAGCCGGTTGGGCAGCGCCACATGCCCGGAGGCGAACCACTCGGCGGCCACCGTGAGGGCCAGCAGCAGCGCGGCACCCTCGAACGCGAAGCGGCCGAGCGGGGTGACGCCGCCCGCATACAGGACCAGCGCCGCGAAGGCGGTCCCCGCGAACAGTTCCCTCAGTTGCGCGAGCCGTTTCACTTGATCGGTGCCGGGTTACTTGGTCCGGGCGGCTGCCGGATAGGCGTAATAGTAGTAGTGGTGGCTCTTGGAGTCGGTGAACCGGTTCATCACGACGCCGTAGATCTTGGTGCCGGTCTTTCTGACCTGCTCGACCGTTCGTCCGACGTCCCCGCGGTTCATGGTGGCGGCGTCAAGAATGAGGATCACGCCCTGGACAACCGTTGCGATGATCGCGGCGTCCGCCACCGGCATCACGGGCGAGGCGTCCACGATCACCTGATCGTAATCGGCGGTAGCCTCCGCCATGAACTGTTTGAGGCGGGCCGATTCCAGCAGCTCGGCCGGGTTGGGCGCAATAACGCCGCACGGCATGATATCGAGCTTTTCGTGCCAGGTGGGGATCACCGCCTCATGCCAGTTGTCGATGTCACCCGCAAGGTAGTGGGTGAAGCCGAGCGTCGCGTTCAGGTTTAGCTCGCGGTGAATGCTCGGGTTGCGAAGGTCGGCGTCGATCAGCAGCACCCGCTTGCCCGCCATGGCGGTCGTGACGGCCAGATTGATGGCGGTCGTGGTCTTGCCGTCCCGGGGGGAGGTGCTGGTGAGCAGGATCGATCGGCCGCCTTCGACGGAATGCGAGAACTTCACGTTGGTGCGCAGCGTGCGGTAGGCCTCGGCGGGGATCGACGCGGGCCGAAGGCGCGACACCTGCGATGCCGGGGTGCCGGCCAGTCCGCCCTGTTCGGTGTCGTCGTCGCCGCCGATCATCGGAATCGTGCCCAGAATAGGCACATCGAACCGTTCCTTGAACTCGTCGATGCTCTTGATCCGCGGGTCCATGATCTCAATGAACACCGCCGCCAGGAACCCGAGCGCCAGTCCGATGAGCGCGGCGAGCGAGATGGTCCGCTGCGGATTGGGGCGGATCGGGGAGACCGGGACGACCGCCTTTTCCACGATGCGGATGTCGGTCTCGCCAATGTTGCCGGTAATGTCGATTTCCTTGAACTTCTGGATCAGCGCGTTGTAGAGCGCCTTGTTCGTGTCGGCCGTGCGGCGGAGCAGGTCGTACTGGATCGCCTTCTCCCGGACCTGGATGGAGGCGTCCCGTGATGCCCGGCGGGAGCGCTTGAGTGCCTCTTCCTGTTCGGCGATCCGCTTTCGCAGGGAACCGATCTGCTCGTCGAGACCTTTCATCCTGGGGTGTGCCGGCAGATACCTCGATGAGAGTTCCGTCTTGTCGGTTTCGCGGGCAATCAGCTGCTGCTGCAGCGACCCGAGCACGTCGGCGTCCGGGCTCTGCAGGTGAGAGCCGTACACCTGCTGCGGGCCGCTCAGCTGGGTCTGCCCCTGCGTGTCGGGCTCGCCGGCGATGTCCATGATCTCGATGCCGTTCTTCTTCACGTATTCGATGACGGCCTGTTCGGACTCCTGTACCCGCTGCTCAAGCTCGACGATCTGTTCCTTCAGCCAGGTATGGGATTTCTGGAAGCTTTCCACCTGGTCTTCGATGGTTTTCGAGATGTACTGCTCGGCGTAGGTGTTCGCCATCCGCATGGCGCGCTGCGGGTCGTTGTCCTCGCAGACGATCCGGATGATCCGGGTGTTCTCCATGCGCCGCACGGTGATCGAATTGCGGATCCGGTCGGTCCAGGTGTCGAACCCGGCCTCGCCCTCGCTTTCGGGGGTGTAGCCCATGGAGCGGGCGACCCGTTCGGCCATGGGTTTGGAGCGCAGGATCTCCATCTCCGTGTCGAACTGCATGTTGGTGAGGTAGTAGGCCTCGAACGACACGAGCTGTCTTGGCAGCATCTTCATGGCGTTGTCGGTCTGGAGCGAGATCCGGGATTCGGACTGGTAAACCTTTGGCTCCCGAAGCGAGATCGCCGCCGCGGTCGCCGTCACGAGGGCGAAGACGGCGGTAATGACCCATACGCGCTTTTTCAGGAAGCGCAGGACTTCATGCTGGCCGAGCTTGTCGAGGTCGAAAGTCATGTCAGAAGAAACTCTCTGGCACCGTTATCAGGTCGCCGGGCAGCAGCTTCAGGTTCTTGTCCTTGTCGCCTTTCATGATGTCGTCCACGCGGACCATGAAGATTTCGCGGTCGGGTCCCTGCCCGCGGATTACCCGCGTCCGGTTGGCGGAGGCGAATTCCGTCGGACCGCCCGCCTGGAGCACAATGTTCAGCACCGTCGTGTCCTCGTTCCAGGAGTAGGCGCCGGGAGATTTCACCGCGCCGGTGACGTAAACGACGTCGTTCTTGTAGCTGTCCTTGCCGGCGCCCCGGACGAACACGATGTCTCCGCTGCGCAGCGGGATATTCTGCGAATAGTCTCCCCGGGTGAACAGCGCAGCCAGATCCACGCGTCTGGTCTCGACCGGCTGGCCGTCCTTGCCGGGATTGTCCCCCAGGCGAACGACGTCGCCGATCAGGGAGGTGCCCGACTCCGGCCCGCCCGCGTCCAGTATGACTTTCAGGATGCTGGTGTCCTCTTCGAGATAGAAGAGCCCCGGTTTCTTCACGGACCCGAAGACATAAACTTTCTGGCTCCGGTAACCGGCGACATTGACCGAGACGATCGGGTTGACGAGATACTGGGCCTTCAGCTTCGCAGTGATCAGGTCGCTGATCTCCTGCGTGCTCATGCCTCCGACGTCGACCTCGCCCAGCAGCGGGTAACGCAGGATGCCGTGCGAGCTGACCTCGAAGGTCCCCGACAGGTCGTCTTCCTTCCACACCTGGATCAGCAGCCGGTCCAGTGCCCCGACCCGGTACCGTTCGTCCTTGGACGGACGGGCCGGTTCGGCCGCCGGGCGTGAGCCCTCCGGCGGGGAACCCGCAGGCAGCGCTGATGCCAGGAGGACGATAAGGGTGAGCAACTTCATAATGGTTTGGCTAACAGACGGATATTACTATGTTTTCCGCCAGACGTGAAGCGCCTTTTCTGGACGGCGGCGGGGCTACAGATTGATGCCGATACCGGCCATTACGGTGTGGGCGACGTATTTATTACCTTCGAAACCCTGAAGGTAACTGTAGCCCACGTGCGTATCCAGTTCCCGGCGGAAGTTGTATTTGAACTCGGTCCCCGCAGAGACATAGCTCGCGTTGGGGCTGCCACCCGCGTTGAGCGGCAGAGGTCTCACGAGCTGGCTGACGCGTGCGAATTTCGCGGTCGTCGTGTTGAGCAGTTTCGCCGTCAGACGGTACTCGGTGCGGCCGGTGGTGCTCAGGAATCTCACGGCATTTCCGGTCGTGTCGATCTGCTCGGCATAGCCCAGGTCCGCATAGATGTTCAGACGGCTGCTGGCGGCCCATTGAAGGCCGCCCGAGGCTGTCGGAGCATACTGGGTCCTGGCGGCAACCCTTGTGATGGAGACGCCCGCCGCGAGATGGGTTTCGAGTCTGGGTCCGGTCCGGTAACTGAGCTGGACCTGGGTGGCGAGCACCGTCAGCGTGTGAAGCGGCTGCGGGGTCGGAGTCGTCGTAATCGTCGAAAGGACCTGGCGGTCGTAGAAGCGGCTCTGGTTGAACGATTCAATGAGGTTGACCTTGAGCCGTCCGCTGAGCCGCCGTTCGAAATCCAGCGATGCACCATAGCGGTAGTAATCGTTCGAGTACGACAGGAGCGTGTAGGCCGAATAGAAGCCGCTCAGATAGAGATGGTCCTTTCCCGCAAGCGGGAAGTCGTACAGGAACGAAACCTTCGCTTCGTTAATGCTTGTCAGGTTCACCGGCGTATTGCCGGGTTTGGAGAATTCGACCGGCCGGGTGGTGTATCTGTCTTCCGCGGTCACCTGCAGCCGCCGCCCGATCCGTGTGGAGATACGGCCTCCGCAGTCGGCAAATGCCTTGTTCAGCTCCGTGTGGTTGACGAAGGTGAATGCCGTGAGCCCCGCATTCAGTTCGACCTCCCCGAACGCCACGTCGGGCTTGATGCCGACGCTGGGACGGTAGCTGGCGAACAGGTCGGACTGTTCCTTGTTCGCGGCGGTACCATCGGCGAAATTGACGTTGCTCGAGTACATCCCGTCGGCGATGAATGAAAACTTCCACGACGAGCTTTCATAGGACGCGAACGCGCGGCCGGCCGGCAGCAACGCCAGTATGACTGCCGCCGCCCGGATGATGAGGGACAGGGCCGGTCGTGACTGCATGGGACGCGGATATGCCAAGGGTGGTCAGGGAAGGGTCAGCGGCACGAACGGGCTGACCGCGGTGTCGAAGTTTCCGGGGTTGTCCAGGTTGAAGTTTCCGAGGCCCGGCGCATCGTTCTTCAGCGTGTCGAGACCGGTCTGCTGGTTGGACAGTTCGTCGCGGTCCGCCTGCCTGAGGGCGTCCATCCGCTCGACGAAGGCGGCGTTTCGCAGGTTCGCCGACAGCCCGCCCTGATCCACGGGCGTATTGGGCGGCCCCTCCTGCAGCCCGGCGGCGCTGGCCACCTGGTAATAGGACTTGGTATCCTCCTGCTTGCGCTTGAGCTGGATGCCGAAGAACTTGAGGTTCGGCCCCGTCATCACGCTGACGCGGTTCTCGCCCTTTTTCAGTTCGACGGTTCCGACCACGACCGTGGTGGGGCTGTTGTCCGGACTGCGGACCGGGGTGCTGCTCGCACGGCAGCCGTTCACGCTCCAGTTCGCCTTGCCGGTGCCGCTGACCTTGGCCTCGATCTGGAAGAGTCCCGACTGCGGCGAGGTGATCTTGAACTTGAGCTTGCCCGTGTCGCCGGCCATTCCCGTCCGGTTGAGCGAAACCCCCTGCAGAGCCTGGCCCTGCTCGCCGCTTGCCGAAACCGGCTTGGCCGCTCCCGGATTCATGAGTGCCGAGGCCGCGGGAGCGCCCGCGAGCGGTTCTCCCTGGTTCGGCAGTCCGCCGGCCAGATCGAGTGCGCGTACCATGGCGGCGGTCTTTTCGCCGTAGGTGAGCGGTGCATTCGGACTATCGTCGCTCACCGGCAGAATGGGCGACATGCACGGGGTATCGACCCGGATATCTCCGATCGATCCGCCCGGCGGCAGCGTGATGCGCAACGTGTGCGTGCCGGCTTTCATTTTCATCGTCGGCGCGTCGGTGGATTCGGCGCCTTCGGTGTTGCGCACCGGCACGGGTGCCTGGCCGTCCACGCTCCATACCTGGCTTCCGCCCTTGACCCAGGCCGAGATGTCCACGTCCCCGGGACGGGTAGTGGTGAATTCATAGGTCACCGGGGCCGCCGCGCTGCGGGCGAACAGGAAACTCTTTTTTTGGGTCCCCACCAGCGTCGTGCCTTCGCGGATGTTCGGTGCGGCGTATTTGTAGTTAGCGGGCTGGATGTTGATCGAGCTGCTGCCGCGCAGGAACTGGAGCGGATCGGTGCTGTTGTCCTTGCCGGGCTCTTCGAACCCCATTTTCCGGATCAGGTTCTCGGCGAACTCCTTGCGGCTGACCAGCCGGTTCGACGTCGCGCCTCCGTCTTGGATGAAACCCGCCGACTGGGCGGCAGCAGGGCGCGGCCCCATACCGGCGGCAGCGACCGCCGATACAATGAAAAGATATGCAATTTGCGTCCGTACGTTCATGATCTGCACAGAAGAACGCTCCAACTGCGTTCCTCCGTCAGTCTCCTTGAAAAATCTTCTTCCAGACCCCATTTATAGTTTGAAACGGAATGCCAACTCGTGCAATAAAAAAGGTCAAAAGTTTTCCGTAGTTAGGTGATTTTGGACACGCGGCTTCCGTTCCGGAATGGAACGGGAAAACGGTTGTGAAATAGGGGAACAGGGAGCGGGACGCGACGGTGGCCGACAGCGCACTCATCGAAAGTCTCATCGCCGGAAAGGTGATGGCTGAAGACCTTGCCGGCAAGGACTTTACCGCCGCGCAACTGCCCAATGCCCGGTTTCCTGCCGGGCTGATCGAAAAGGCCAACTTCGAGCGTTCGGACCTGAGCGGCGCCAACCTGACGGGCGCCCGGTTTCTGGGCGCGAACTTCACCGCCGCCCGGTTCCGGGGGACGGACCTGCAGGGCGTGGTGTTTACCGAGTGCGACCTGACAGCCGCCGATTTTTCCCAGGCGAATCTTTCCCGCGCCCAGTTCAAGGCGTGCCGCTTCGATAAGTCTTTATGGCAGAACGTGACGGCCCACGAGATGACGGCCGAAGGCTGTTTCTTCACCGAAGTCAGGTTCGACGACGTGGATTCGTCCCGCGGTGAGCTGCGCGGGTGTGAGTTCCGCAAGTTCACGGCCGCCCGCTGGGTGTTTGTCGAGGGAATCGCCACCCGCTGCATGTTCGACGGGGCGCGGATCGAGAGCGGCCAGCTCCGCAGGTCCCGGTTCGAGAGCATTGAAGCGAAGTCGACGGCGGTCGTGAAAACCGACCTGCGGGACACGCACTGGGAATCGTCCAAGCTGGGCGGCATCCAGTTCACCGAGAGCCGGCTGGATTCGAGCCGGTGGGAACAGTGCAACCTTTCGCAGGCGAAGATGCAGCTCGTGAAAATGGACGAGGCGATCTTCCTCGAATGCGACCTCTCCAAGGCGGCGCTCGAAAATTCCACGCTACGCAGGGCCGTGTTCGACCGTGCGCATCTCGAAGAAGCGACGCTCGTCGGCGCCGACGCCCATTCGGCGTCGTTCGCCATGGCCGTGCTGTCGGGAGCCGATCTCTCGTCGGCGATCCTCGACCGCGCCACGCTGGAGGGCGCGATTCTCGACCGGGCGAAGGCCAACGGTACCAGTTTCTCCGGCGCCGTGCTGTCGGGCGCCATCCTGTCGGGCATGGAAGCCCAGTCCCCGGTATTTTCGGGCGCCCGGTGCGACTGGGGGCGGTGGCACAACTGCCGGATCCGCGGACTGCGGGCGGACGGGTTTTTCGGTGAAGGCCTGGACCTCTCCGGCTCCGTGCTCGCGGAGATCACGATCACGCAGGCGGACCTGCGCCACTCCGACTGGTCCCGGACCAAGCTGAATGGGAGCGCAATCACCTCCACACACCTGACGGGATCGAACTTCTCGCTGGCCCGATGGCAGAACGTGGACCTGAGGGGCTCCAAGACCGAAGGAATCCGGATCAACGGCGGCAGCTTCGCGCAGGTGACGGCCGACGCGCCGCTCGACCCCGTGGCGGCCAAGGCGGAGGCGGAAGAGAAAGTCGCGATCGCCGCCGGCAGGGGCAAGGCGAAGGCGGAGAGCTACGCCGATTTCCTGCTGGACCACTGGCCGCTGTTTGTTTCGATCGTGGCCGGTCCGGTCGTATTCGTCGCGCTGGGCGCCGCCGCCCGGACGCAGCCCGCGGCACTGGGCAGGTTCGCCGCCAGCGGGCTTCCGCTGGCCGGGCTGCTGGGCTTCCTGTGCCTGGTCTCGCTCTTCGGGGGTGCCATCCGGCACAGTGTGCGCCGGGCCGAGGGTATCGAAGGATCGCTGTCGGGTTTTGTCGCGTCGCTGGTCGTGGGCGGCACGTCGCTCGCCCTGTGGGCCATCGTCGGGGCCTATTTCGCGGCGAAGGCAGCCACCGGATGACGAGCCTGATGAAGGTACTGGTGACTGGCAGATTTTGTAGGACTGGAATGAACCGGAAAGGAGAGAGGGAAGCCACATGACCGCCATCGCACCCCAGACAGCCACGCTTGATCCCAAAGAGAAAAAGCGTCTGATCGCGCAGGCCCGCAAGGCGTCCAAGCGCGGCGAGCACAAGCCGGCGGCGGACCTGTTTGCCCGTGCGGGCGACGTCCGCGAAGCGGTTAAATGCTATCTCGCTGCCAACGAGCAGGCTGAGGCGGCGCTCCTGCTTGCGCGTTCCGGGGACGCAGCCGGCGCCGCCAAGATCCGCGAACATCTCGAAGAGTGGTCCTTCGCCGGTGACCTCTACCGGCACGCCAAGGCCTGGAACGACGCGGCCCGCTGCTATGAGCGCGCCCACAAACCGGCGGAGCAGGCCCGCGTGCTGCTCAGCGGCGGCAACCCGGTAAAGGCCTCCCAGATTTTCGAGCGTCTCGGCCTGTTCCGGATGGCGGGCTGGACCTATGCCGAATGCGGCGAGCCGGATCTCGCGGCCGAAGCGTTCAAGAAGGCCTATGCCGCCGAGGCGGAACGGTTCAAGAACGATCCGGCGACACAGCGTTCGGCGCCGGTCATCGGGCTCGCCCGCCTGTCGGGCCGCATGATGGCGGCGGCGGGCCGGCTGGACGACGCGGTCGGGTTCCTCGAGCAGACGGGTCTCTACGGCGACGTGGCAGATATTCTCAAGCACGCGGGCGACGTGAGCCGCGCGGCGGACTATCTCGTGAGAGGCGGCCGGCTGATGGAGGCCGCCCACATTCTGGAAGTCTCGGGCGACGTGAAACGCGCCGACGAGGTGCGCGGCGATCTGGCGCTCAGCAAGGGCCAGAAGCTGGAAGCGGTCCGCTACTATGAAAAGGCCGGGCAGCTGGACCGGGTGGCGGCGCTCTACGAAGAGATGGGCGACCATGCCAGCGCCGCCCGGAATTTCGAGGCGGCCAAGCAGTACGAGCAGGCGGGGGAACTCTACCGCGCCGCCGGCGATCCGGCACGCGCCGCCCAGTCGTTCGAGCGGGCGAACCTGTTCGAGCGCGCGGCCGAGGACTACGTCCGGGCCAAGGACCTGACGAAGGCCACGAAGATGTACGAACAGGCCGGCCAAAAGTTCCGGGCCGCCGAGCTGTACATCAAGCGCGGCATGCTGGAGGAAGCGATCAAGTTCCTTCAGGATATCGACTCGGAAGACACGAACTTCCGCAAGGGCAAGGCGATGCTGGGCGACATCTTCCGCGAGAAGGGCATGTTCTCGCTCGCCATCAAGAACTACCAGCTCTCGACCGGCAACGACGAAGTGAGCGCGCTCAATATCGAGACCTTTTACCAGATGGCGTCGTGCCACGAGCGCGAAGGAAATCTCACGGCGGCGGTGGCGCTGTTCGAGCGGGTCCTCGTGAAGGACTACGTATTCAAGGACACGCAGCAGCGGATCCAGTCGCTCAAACGCCAGCTCGAAGAGAGCTCGGGCCGGATGCCCGGCGGCCGCCGGGCCCAGCCGGACATGTACGCCGAGACGCAGTTCATTGCGCCGCAGGGGGCCGCCGCCGCTCCCAAGGCGCGCCGCTACCGGGTCGAGAACGAACTCGGCCGGGGCGGTATGGGTATCGTCTACAAGGCCTACGACACGATGCTGGACCGCATCGTCGCCCTGAAAGTACTGCCGCCCCACTTCAAGAGCCACCCCCAGGCGCTCGAAGCGTTCTTCCGCGAAGCCAAGGCCGCCGCCGCCATGAACCATCCGAACATCGTCACGATCTACGACATGGGCGAGGACGGCGGCGAAAACTATATCGCCATGGAATACGTGGACGGGCAGACGCTCAAAGAGGTCCTGAACCGCGAGAAGGTGTTCCCCGTGAAAGTCGCCATGCTCATCACCGGGCAGGTGTGCCGCGCGCTCGACTACGCGCACGGCCGCAAGGTGGTCCACCGCGACATCAAGCCGTCCAACATCATGTGGACGAAAGAGAAGCAGGTGAAGATCATGGACTTCGGCCTCGCCAAGGTCATGAGCGAGGTCCAGCAGCAGCAGACGATGGTGGCGGGCACGCCCTACTACATGAGCCCCGAGCAGACGCTGGGTGAGGGTGTCGACTACCGGACCGATATCTATTCGACGGGAGTGACGCTTTTCGAACTGCTTACCGGGCGTGTGCCGTTCAAGGACGGCGACGTCGCCTATCATCACATGCACACGCCGCCCCCGGCCGCGTCGGGGATCAACCCGAAGGTCCCGCCCGCGCTGGACGAACTGATCCGCAAGTCGATGGCGAAGAAGAAGGAAGAGCGCTACCAGAGCACCAAGGCGATGTTCGAGGACCTGAAGGGTCTGGTCGACAAGGGGATCGTCTGACCCGGACCGCTAGAGCTAGAGCGGTTTCGCCTCGGCGGCGAAATCCCCGCCGGAGTAGCCGCCCGTAATCCCGCTTCCGTAGTAATCCTTCCAGGCGTTCATCATCTTCTCGAACGGCAGGTCGGCAAATTCGCCGTGGTAGCGGACGTATTCCATATGCTTGCGGCCTTCGAGATCGAACGCGTGGTAGAGGGCGTCGGACTTTCCGTCCCACTCGAGCGGCTTCACCCGGAACTTCTCGCACAATGTCAGGTTGAAGGTCGGCGTGGCCTTCACCCACGCGCCGTCCAGGTACATCACCGTGTAGCCGTGGTAGATGAACTCGTCCCGGCCGCCCATCCGGGCGCGCAATTTCTCGGTGGTCAGGTGGTTGCGCACGTCGGCGAACCCGAGCCGGGCGGGAACGCCTGCGGCCCGGCAGACGGCGGCCAGCGCGATCGCCTTCGGTACGCAGAACCCGCGGCCCTTGGCGATCACCTTGCTGGCGATGAGCGAGTCCATGGTACCGTCAAAGGAGTAGGGGTCGTAGTGGATGCCGTCCCGGACGGCGTAGTAGAGCGCCACCGCCTTTTCGCGCGGCGACGACAGGCCGGCCGTCTTTGATTCGGCAAACGCCTTCAGCTCCGGCGCGGCGGAATCGATGAATTTCGTGGGCGAGAGATATTGGTCAAATTCGGTCGACATTGGCCTAGGGTACCCGTTGCGCCGGTCGCCTGCCACTCTTTTGCAGATGAATCCGGGCGCGGGAGCGGCTAGTGATGCTCGTCCTGAAATGTCCGGCGGGAACCGCCGGGAAATGAGCTTCGAAATGTCCGATTCCAAGGAATGCCCTCACGCCAAGAGCTGCGCGATGTTCCCGCTGTTCAAATACCAGTCGCTGCTGAACATCTGGAAGGTCGAATACTGCGAAAACGCGTACGAGAAGTGCGCCCGTTACCAGAAGACGCTGAAGGGCGAGGCGGTGCCTGACGACATGCTCCCGAACGGGCAGACAATTGCGGTGGCCCGGAAGGGCGGCAGATAGTGATTTCCGGCGATGCCACCTGGTGGCCCTGGTGGGCGGGAGCGTTGCTTCTGGCATCGGTGGGTGCTGCTTACTGGTTCATTACCGGCAATCTGCTCGGGGCCTCTGGGCTGATCTCGCGCGTCTGTTTCTGGACGGAAAGCGCCCAGCAGGACAGAAGCGCTCGCATTTTTGAAGAAAATCCCTCGGACCTCGAAGCAGCCCTGCTGGCTGCGACCAAAGCCCAGTTCGGCGACCGGATGAACGCGGTTGCGGCCGTGCCCGAATGCGGCGCGGAACCCGCCGGTCCGTCCGGCGCCGTGCGCAGGCTGCCGCTTCCGGAGACGGCGCTGTTTCTGTCGATGCTTCTCGTGGGTGGCCTGATTTCAGGGCTCACCCGGGGCGGCTGGAGACTCGAATGGTCGCTCGGACCTGGGTTCGACGCCTTCTTCGGCGGCGGTGGCGCCGGGCTGGCCGCGCTCTTTGGCGGCGGAATCCTCGTCGGCCTGGGAACCCGCATGGCGGGCGGCTGTACGTCCGGGCACGGGCTCAACGGTTGCTCGCGCCTTCAGCCGGGCAGTCTCGTCGCGACCGGCGCCTTCATGGCGGCGGGGGTGGCGGTATCGTTGCTGCTCAAGGGGGTGCTCCAGTGAGCGTCCACGAACCCCTCGCACGCCCGGCGCGGATCGCCGCCATTGCGCTGACGGGACTTGTGATGGGCTTCGGCCTCAGCCGGATCGGGTTCTCCGACTGGTCGCAGGTCCACGCCATGTTCACGCTGGAAAGCTGGCGGCTGTATCTGACCTTCGGCGGCGCGGTCGCCGCAATGGGCCTGTTCTACGCGGCTGTCCGCAACTACACGGATTTCGCCCCGCGCCCGATGCACCCGGGCATCATCCCCGGAGCCATTCTGTTCGGAGCCGGCTGGGCGCTGACCGGCGCCTGCCCGACGGTGGTGCTGGTGCAGCTGGGCGAAGGCCATCTGGCCTCGCTCGTCACCATCGCCGGGGTATTGGGCGGCATGCGCCTGTTCCGGTTCCTGCAGGCCCGGTATCTCCACTGGGATACGGGTTCCTGCGAGGGCTGAACGGGCTGCTGGCGGCGCGCCTAGGCCGCCTTGACGTGCACTTCCACCTTGAGCTGTTCCCGGGCGGCGCCTTTATAGATACCGCGCGTCGGCGGGATGTCGGCGTAGTCCCGGCCGACGCCCACCCGGACATACTGCGCGTTCTGCCGCCGGTTGTGCGTCGGGTCCACCGAGATCCACCCCTGGCCGGGAAGATAGACATCGAGCCAGGCGTGGGACGCCTCGCTGACTTCTTTCCGGTGGGGGTCGAACAGGTATCCGCTGACGTACCGGCTGGGATAACCCAGCGTCCGGCAGGCGGCGATCATCAGGTGCGCGAAATCCTGGCAGACACCCCGGCCCAGCTTCAGCACCTGTTCGGCCGTCGTCTCGACAGTGGTCGCGCCGATCTCGTACCTGAAATTCCCGTGCAGGGAGGCTGTCAGGTGATCCACGGTCGCCTCCGGGTCGTTCCTGACCAGATGCTTTTCGGCGAATGAAGTGATGGCGTCCGTCACCGGCGTATAGGACGTCGGGCGCAGGTAGTCGTACCGGTCCAGAGGCGGCAGTTCCGAGTCGCTCTCACGGTACTGGTCGGCGGTATAGACCTCGCTGTCTGCGGTCAGGGCGAGCTGGTGGTGCGCCGGCAGGATATTGAAGCACTGGACGATATTCCCGAACCGGTCCCGGTAGTCGGTCACTTCGCCGCGAGGCGAAGCCGTCAGGTTGAAACTGACGCAGTGCTGTCCGCCGGTGCTGGACGGTTTGAGGCGCAGCTCCGCGTAGGCCTCGTTGACGAGGGAGTCGTAGGCGAAGGTTGTCTTGTGCTGGATCCTGAGCCGCATACCGCCTCCGTTTACTGATCGTTCATCTGGACGATCTTGGCGCCGGGCACCGTCGCCTGCGTATTGAAATAGGTCCGGCTGATCTCTTCCCCGGCGACGTTGATCTCCTGGAGCAGATGCTGGAGATACCGGTTCAGGGTCTTGCCGAGCACGTCGTCCAGTTCGAGAAACTGGAGTTCGGCGTTCAGACGCCCGAAGACCCGGGCCGGCATGTTTTCGGTCCGGGTGTTTTCATACCCCCAGGTCGAGATGGCCCCGACGGCCTGGTGGCAGCGATTGACCGAGTAGGCCACCGACCTCGGGAAAATCCGGTTCAGCAGGAGGAACTCGACGACCCTCCAGCTCTGGAGCGGCGCCCCCGACTGGCGGAACGGCTCGAAGGCGTTGCCCGACGTCAGCACGGTCGTGAGCTGCAGGGTGCCTTCCGACGATGCACCTCTGGACTGGGAAAGCCCCGGCGAATTCAGGTCGAGGTTCCGGATCGTCCACTCGGTCCGCTCGATGTATTTGCCGAGCTGGATGAATTCGTAGGGTTCCCCGTGGGTCAGTGTCGAGTTGGAAACCCCCTGAAAGAGGTGGGACCCCGAGGACACCTGAAAATAAAGTTCCTGCGGGGCCCGGATCGAAGCCCCCCGGTCGTAGTCCTTCATGAGGAAGTAGAGCCGGTTGATCGACTCCCACATTTCACTGCTGATCTTTTCCCGGACGCCTCGAGCGTTTTCCCGGGCTCTCTGGATGCAGGCATAGACCGAGTTCACGTTCTGCGGGTTCCACAGGATGAATTCGCCCACCGCCGGTCCGGCGAATTCGCCATACTGGGCGCGGAAGGTATCGGTGCTGCCGCAATAGGAGACCAGCGGCTGCCAGGTTTCCGGCGCTTCCGGATCGCCGGCGTCGAGCGCCGCATGGAAGTTGACCGCCAGCAGGCGGGCCAGCGCCTCCGCCCGCTCGATATAGCGGGACATCCAGAAAAGGGATTCGGCTACCCGAGAAAGCATTCGGTCACCTCTTCAGAACCCACGTGTCTTTGCTCCCGCCGCCCTGTGACGAGTTGACGACCAGCGACCCCTTCCTGAGCGCCACGCGCGTCAGGCCGCCCGGCACGACCATTACTTTCGAGCCGTACAGAACATACGGGCGCAGATCCACATGGCAGCCGCGGAGTTCGTTGTCGCAATAGGTCGGGTGGCGGGAGAGCGAAATGACCGGCTGGCCGATGAAATTTCTCGGTCTGGCCTTGATCTGTTCCCGGAATTTCTCGATTTCCGTACGGCTGGCGGAGGGGCCGATCAGCATGCCGTATCCGCCGCTCTCGTTGACCGACTTGATGACCAGCTCTCCGGCCTTTTCCAGCATGTAGTTCCGGTCCTCTTCGCGGTCGCCCAGGTAGGTCGGCACGTTTTTCAGGATCGGTTCTTCCGACAGGTAAAAGCGGATCATGTCCGGTACGTAGGCATAGACCGCCTTGTCGTCGGCGACCCCGGTGCCGATGGCGTTCGCCAGGGTGACGTTGCCGGCGCGGTAGGCGTTCAGAAGCCCGGGTACCCCGAGCGTCGAATCGGACCGGAAGGCGACCGGGTCCAGGAAGTCGTCGTCGATGCGCCGGTAGATGACATCGACCGGTTTCAGCCCGTGCGTCGTCCGGGTGTAGACGCGGTTGTTGTGAACGACGAGATCCCGTCCCTCGACAATCTCGACGCCCATCTGCCGGGCCAGGAACGAATGCTCGAAATACGCGGAGTTGTAGATTCCCGGCGTGAGCAGCACGACGTTCGGGTCAGGGGTGCCGAAGGGAGCCGCCGCGCGCAGCGCATTCAGCAGTTCCTGCGGGTAGTGCTGGATCGGCAGCACGCCGTACCGTTCGAACAGCTTCGGGAAGGTATGTTTGGTCGCCTTCCGGTTTTCGAGCATGTAGCTGACGCCCGACGGCGACCTCAGGTTGTCTTCCAGAACGTAATACTCGCCGTCCCTGTCGCGGATGATGTCGGTGCCGGTGATGTGGCAGTAGACGCCGTTGGGCACGTTGATGCCGATCATCTCGCGCCGGAAATGCAGTGCGCCGAAGACGAGTTCGGCCGGTATCCGTTTCTCCCGGATGATCCGCTGGTCATGGTAGATGTCGTTCAGGAAGGCGTTCAGCGCGACGACCCGCTGGATAAGCCCCCGCTCGATCGTATCCCACTCCTGGCGGGGGATAATCCGGGGGATCAGGTCGAACGGGAAGATCCGCTCGATGCCTTCCTTCTGGCTGTAAACCGTAAAGGTGATCCCCTGATGCAGGAATGAACGGTCGGCGGTGCGGCGAAGCTCGTTGAGATCGTCCGGGTCCAGCGCGGCCAGCTGGCTGAGCAGGGGCTTGTAGTGGGTTCGGGGCCGGCCGGGTGCCTCGAACATTTCATCGAAAAATGCACCGACCTCGTACTGGTCAGTCAGTACCGGTGCAGTACGCGCTCGTTCGGCAGTCATGGCAGATACCCCCGCTCGGTTCTCGCCAGCTGTTGAATAGCAAGAACCGGGGCAACTCCGGCGGGGCGCGGAAAATAGTGGCAAGGCGGCCGTTTGCGGCCCTGAACCGGGGTGAACAGGCCGATTTTCCGGGGGCCGGCGGTTTCCAGGCTGCCCAGATTTTGGGCGGAGTGACTAATCGCTGGACGTTTTGGAGGATGAAAGGGGCCGGCTTATTTGGCGTCGGGCGGGGCTTTGGGGGCGGCGGATTCGGAGCCGCCCGGCACGACATCCCATTGGGTTGCGCTGGTGAACTGGGTGCCGGTGAGCTGAAGTTCGACAGGCCCGGAGATGCCTTCGTGCGGGAACCGGAGTTCCCAGACGGTCGAGAACGCATCCTTGTGCGGATACAGCCAGGCCACTTTTGAACGCGGACTGTCGAACTTGTGGATATCCGCCGGGGCGACCCGCTTGCCGTCTTTGCCGAGCAGATAGACTTTCACGACCGAATCGTCCGCCTTGCTGATGATGTTGTCCTTGGCGTCCGCCGTATAGAGGACCACCGTGAACCGGACGTACTGGCCGTCTTCGGCCGCGTCCTTCGTCGTTTCGGACGCTTTCTGCTCCGGGGACCAGAGTTCGTAGACCGACAGGGCGTCGCGCCGGAACGATTTCAGTGCCGGGGATTCGTAGGTCGCCCAGTAGATGGCCGCCGTGTCGACGCGGTCGTTGCGGATACGCACGCGCTGGGTGCCGTTCTCAAGCGACTGGTAGTAAGTCTTGCGGGCCGTATCCAGCGTGTCGCCGGTAATCTTCGTGTCCGCTCCGGACGGTGCGGCGGGCGGGGTGACCGGAGGCGTCACCGTCTCCGCGCAGGCGGAAAGCGCAAAGAGAGCGAGGAGGGCCAGCGGTCTCCTCACTTTACGAAATCTCCCTTGCGGTACAGGGCATGGAGCTTCACGCCTTCCTTCTCGAGGTTTTCGCGGCCGCCTTCTTCGCGGTCCACCAGCACGTAGACATCGCTCACAGTATACCCTGCTTCGCGCACATGCTGGATAGCTTTTAGCGACGATCCGCCGGAGGTCACCACGTCCTCTACGAGAACCACTTTGGCCCCCTTGGGGATGTTCTCGGTACCCTCGATCCACTGGCCCGTGCCGTGGCCCTTGGGCTCCTTGCGGACGATATAGGCCGGGATCGGGAAGTTCTTGAGGAACGACGTGAGGCTGACCGCCGTGCCGATCGGGTCGGCGCCCAGCGTCGGGCCGCCCACCGCCTTCGCGTCGGGGGTCTCCTTGCGGATTCGCTCAAAGAGTTCGCGGCCCACGAGCGTCGAGCCTTCGGCGTCCAGTGTCACGCGCTTGCAGTCGATATAGAAGTCGCTCTCCTTGCCGGAGGCGAGCTTCACCTTACGCCGTTCATAGGACTTGGTGCGGAGCAGTTCGAGCAGGCGGTCGCGGTCGGCGGTTGCGGTCACGGAAAACAGTTCCTTTCAGAGTCAGGTCGGAATTGCAGATCAGCGGCGCTTGGCACCGGACGAAAGTTCTTCGAAGAGCCGCATCTGGCGGCGGCTGTGGTTGTCGGGCGGGATCGGATATTTGCCCGAGAAACAGGCGTCACAGAACCCGTCGTCGGTCGACCGGAGCGCCAGCTTCATGCCGGGGATCGACAGGTAGCCCAGCGAATCGGCCCCGATGAACTTGCAGATGTCCGCCACCGACTGGCTGGAGGCGATCAGCTCCTCCTTGGTCGGGGTGGCGACGCCGTAGTAGCAGGGCCCCGTCGTGGGCGGCGACGACACCCGCATGTGGACCTCTTTCGCCCCGGCGTTGCGCAGCAGCGAGACGAGTTTCTGGGAGGTCGTGCCCCGGACGATCGAATCGTCGACGACCACCACGCGCTTGCCTTCCAGCACGCCGCGGTTGGGATTGAGCTTGATTTTCACGCCGAAGTGGCGGATCTGCGACGTGGGTTCGATAAACGTCCGGCCCACATAGTGGTTGCGCGTGAGCCCGGCGTCGTACGGGATACCGGCGGTCTCGGCGAACCCCATGGCGGCCGGGACTCCGGAGTCCGGCACCGCGATCACGACGTCCGCCTTGGCCGGCTGTTCGACGGCGAGCTGGTTACCGAGTGCTTTTCTCACCATGTAGACGTTCTTGCCGAACAGGATCGAATCGGGCCGCGCAAAGTATATGTATTCGAAGATGCAGCGGCGCGGGATGCTGGCCCCCGGCAGCCGGAACGACGCCATCCCCTGTTTGGTGATCTCGACCGTCTCGCCCGGCTCGATCTCGCGCTCGTACTTGGCGCCGATCAGGTCGAAGGCGCAGGTCTCGCTCGCAATGACCCAGCTGCCCTCCAGCTTACCCAGCACCAGCGGCCGGAAACCCATGGGGTCGCGGCTCGCGACCAGCCGGGTCTCGGTCAGGAACACCATCGAGTAGGCGCCCTGGACCTGCCCGAGCGCCTCCATGATCCGGCCGACGGAGGTGGAGTTCTCGCTGGAGGCGACCAGATGCGCGACGATTTCAGTGTCGGCGGTCGAGCGGAAGATGGAACCGGAATTTTCCAGCTCCTGCCGGAGCTGGTCGGCGTTCACGATGTTGCCGTTGTGGGCCATGGCGAAGGCGCCGTGGCGGTAGTCCATGGCGAAGGGCTGCGCGTTCTTGACGTGCGAGCCGCCGGCGGTCGAATACCGCACATGGCCGATGGCGTTGGTGCCCGGCAGGTTTTTCAGGTTCGATTCGTTGAAGACTTCGTTGACCAGGCCCATGCCGCGGTGGCTGTGGAGCGCCTGTCCGTCGCTGGCGACGATGCCGGCCGACTCCTGCCCGCGGTGCTGCAGGGCGTAGAGGCCCAGGTAGGTGATGTTGGCGGCCTCGGGGTGCCCGAAAATTCCGAAAACGCCGCATTCGTCGTGGAAACTATGGTCGCCCATCCGGCCTCTGTTCACGTGGTTCACGCTCCCGGTGCGTCACCGGGACCGATGTGGCTTTTACGGCTCTCTAGTTAGTTTTCCCCGGCAATCTTTGCAATCGGGGTTTTCCACGCCCGGTACAGATCGGCCGACGGAATGCTCACGAGACCGTTGATGATCAGGGCATCCTTGGTCACGACGCCGATTTCCTTCACCGGGGCCTTGAGCCGTGCGCAGATCGTGAGCAGGGCGTCGAGGTCCGTGTCGTTTGCGACCGTGACGACGAACCGGCTCTGCGATTCGGAGAAGAGCAGGGCGTCTTCCCGGATGTAGTCCTCGATCTCCACCGCTGCCCCGAGAAGCGTTTCGCCGTGATTTCTCGGGTCACCGAAGCAGCACTCGGCGAGCGTGACGGCAAGGCCGCCTTCGGAGCAGTCGTGGGCCGATCTGATCAGCCCCTTCTGGATCGCTTCGAGCACGGCCGCCTGCACGGTCTTCTCCAGATCGAGATCGAGGTGCGGCGGCAGGCCTTTCTCGAGGCCGTGAAACAGCTGCAGGTATTCCGAGCCGCCGAGCTCTTCGAGCGTCCGGCCGAGCAGCACGATCTTATGGCCCGGTTCCTTGAACCACTGTGACGTCCGGTGTTCGAGCTTGTGGAGCAGGCCCACCATGGCGACCGACGGGGTGGGATAAATCCCCACGTCGAGCGTCTCGTTGTAAAGCGACACGTTGCCCGAGACGACCGGGGTGTTCAGCCGGTTGCAGGCTTCGGCGAGTCCTTCGACCGCCTGAGCGAACTGCCACATGATCTCGGGCCGTTCGGGGTTGCCGAAGTTCAGGCAGTCGGTGATGGCGACCGGCTCGCAGCCCGAGGCCACGAGGTTGCGGGCGTTCTCGGCCACCGTGATCGCGCCGCCGGTGTAGGGGTCGAGGTAGCAGTAGCGCGAGTTGCAGTTGACCGTGAGGCCGATCCCGCGCTCGACACCGGGAAGTTTCAGCAGCGCCGCGTCGGAGCCCGACGGCAGCATGGTCGACTTGCCGACATAGTTGTCGTACTGGCGCCAGATCCACTCGCGGGAGCAGATGTTGGGCGACGCCATCAGCTTGAGCAGCACGTCGTTGTAGCTCTTGGGCAGCGGCAGCTTGGACAGGTCCAGCTTCTGGAGTTCGTCCTGCCACGAGGGGCGCTGCATCGGGCGGTTGTAGACCGGCGCGGCTTCCACGAGCACGTCCACCGGGATGTCGCAGACCGTCTTGCCCTTTTCCTTGATCACCCAGCGGCCGCTGTCGGTCACCTTGCCGACCACCGCGACGTCGAGGTCCCAGCGCAGGAAGATGTCGATCACCTCCTGCTCCCGGCCGCGCTTGGCGACGATCAGCATGCGCTCCTGCGATTCGGACAGCAGGATTTCGTAGGGGATCATCCCCGTCTCGCGGCGCGGAATGAGGTCCAGGTCCATTTCGAGGCCGCTGCCCGAGCGGGACGCCATTTCGACGGATGAGCTGGTAAGGCCCGCCGCGCCCATATCCTGGATGCCGACGATCGAATCCTTCGACATCAGCTCGAGGCAGGCTTCAATGAGCAGCTTCTCGGTGAACGGATCGCCCACCTGCACGGTCGGGCGGCGCTCTTCGGAGGTTTCGTCGAACGACTCCGACGCCATCGTCGCGCCGTGGATACCGTCCTTGCCGGTCTTGGAGCCCACATAGATGACCGGGTTGCCGACACCTTCGGCGAGGCCTTTAAAAATCCGGTCCGCTTTCGCGATACCGAGCGTAAACGCGTTTACGAGCGGGTTACCATTGTAGGACGGGTTGAAATACACCTCGCCGCCTACGGTCGCCACGCCGACACAGTTGCCGTAGCCGCCGATGCCGGCGACGACGCCGGAGAGCAGCCGCGCAGTCTTGGGGTGCGCCGGGTCGCCAAAGCGCAGCGAGTTCAGGTTCGCTACCGGACGGGCGCCCATCGTGAACACGTCGCGGAGTATTCCGCCGACGCCGGTCGCCGCACCCTGGTAGGGCTCGATGAACGACGGGTGGTTGTGCGACTCCATCTTGAAGACCAGCGCGATTCCGTCGCCCGCGTCCACGACACCGGCGTTCTCGCCGGGGCCCTGCAGCACGCGCGGGCCTTTGGTCGGGAATTTCTTGAGGTGCACGCGCGACGACTTGTAGGAGCAGTGCTCGCTCCACATGACGCTGAAAACGCCCAGTTCCGGGTAGGTGGGCTCGCGGCCCAGCGCCTTCAGGATGACCTGGTATTCGTCGGGGGTGAGTCCGTGCTCGTCGATCAGTTCGGGGGTGATTTTGGGTTCCATGAAAGGTGGTTATTTCGCTCCCAGCAGCGAGTCGAAGACGATCCGTCCGCCGTCGGAGCCCAGCAGCGGCTCGCAGGCGTGTTCAGGGTGCGGCATCAGGCCGAGCACGTTGCGCCCGGCGTTGACGATTCCGGCGATATTGCCCAGCGCGCCGTTGGGGTTGGCGGAGTCGGTGGGTTTACCGTCCCTGTCCACGTAGCGGAACGCCACCTGTCCTTCGCCCTCGATCCGCTTCAGCGTGTCGGCGTCGGCAAAGTAGTTGCCTTCGCCGTGCTTGATCGGCATCCGGACGACCTTGCCCTTCGTCGCCTTGGCGAAAAACGGGGCGTTGTCGGTTTCGAGCTTGAGGCGCACGTCGTCGCAGATGAACTTGAGCTGGCGGTTGCGCATCAGCACACCGGGGAGCAGCCCCGTTTCGCACAGGATCTGGAAGCCGTTGCAGATGCCCAGCACGGGCTTTCCCTTCTGCGCGTGGTCGCGAACGGCCTCCATCACCGGCGAGAACTTCGCCATGGCGCCTGTCCGCAGGTAGTCGCCGTAGGAGAAACCTCCCGGGAGCACCACCAGTTCGGCGCCGCTGAGCGAGGTTTCCTTGTGCCAGACGAGCCGGGCGTCGGCCTTGTAGACGTCTGTCAGCATCCGGACCGTGTCGCGGTCGTCATTGGAGCCGGGGAACTGGATAACTGCGACCTTCAGGGTTCGATCTCCACGCGGTAGTCCTCGACCACGGTATTGGCGAGGAATTTTTCGCACATCTTCTTCAGTTCGGTTTCGGCCTGGGCTTTGGTGAGCCCCTTCGTGGTGTCGAGGTTCATCTCGATCACCTTGCCGATCCGCACGTCCTGCGCGGCCACGAGGCCGCTCTGGTGCAGCGCCCGCTGAACGGCGGTGCCCTGCGGATCCAGCACGCCCTTGCGGACGGTGACAAACACTTTAGCTTTCAAAGCGTCATCCCTTCTGAGGTCATTTCTTCTTCGCGCCGAGCTTTTCGGTCACGCGGCGGAGCACTTCCTGGTAGGACTCTTCGATCTTGCCCAGGTCCCGGCGGAACCGGTCCTTGTCCATCTTTTCGTTCGTCTTGGCGTCCCACAGGCGGCAGCCGTCCGGGGTGATCTCGTCGCCGAGCAGGATCTTGCCCTTGTGACGGCCGAACTCGAGCTTGAAGTCCACCAGCTTGATCCCTGCCGACTTGAACAGCTTCACAAGCAGCTTGTTCACCTTCAGCGCGGCCTTGTCGATCTGCTTGAGTTCCTTCTCGGTGGCAAGGCCGAACACCAGCGCGTGATCCTTGTTGATGGGCGGATCCCCGAGTTCGTCCTTCTTGTAGTAGTACTCGACGATCGGGCGCTTGAGCACGCCGCCTTCTTCAATCCCCATGCGCTTGGCGAGCGAGCCCGCCACGATGTTGCGGACCACGACCTCGACCGGGACGATGGACAGGGTTTTGACGAGCATCTCACGGTCGGAGAGCTTGCTGACAAAGTGCGTCCGGACCCCGTTCTTCTCCAGATGACGGAAGATCATCGAGGAGATCTCGTTGTTCATTACGCCCTTGTCGACGATCGTGCCCTTTTTCTGGGCATTGAACGCCGTGGCGTCGTCCTTGAAATACTGGATAACCAGATCGCGGTCCGAGGTCCGGTACAGGATTTTTGCCTTACCCTCGTAGAACTGCTCGCTGCGGGTGACCGGCGGCTTTTTCGACTTGTTCTTGGCCATGGATTGCTGCTCCCCGTGCCGTGGTCTGTACCCTGAAGGTCAGGCGCCTTCCGGCCGTTCGAACACGCGTCTGAAAATCGTGTCGACGTGTTTCGTGTGATAGGCGATGTCGAAGCAACTATCCACTTCAGCAGCGCCCAGTTTTTCTTTCACAAGCGGTTCCTTGAGCAGTTCGTCCCGGAAACTGGTCGCTTCGCTTCGCCAGATTTTCATGGCGGCGCGCTGGACGACCTCGTAGGACTGCTCGCGGGTGAGCCCGGCGGAGACCAGCTTCAGCAGCACCCGCTGCGAATTATGCAGTCCACCGAGCTTGTCCATGTTCCGCTTCATGTTCTCGGGGTAGACGAGCAGCTTGTCCATCATGCCGATCAGCCGGTTCAGCATGAAGTCGAGGGTGACGGTGGCGTCGGGGCCGATGTTGCGCTCCACCGACGAGTGGGAAATATCGCGCTCGTGCCACAGGGCGACGTCTTCCATGGCCGGAATCGCCATGGACCGGACCAGCCGGGCGAGGCCCGTCAGGTTTTCGGAGAGCACGGGGTTCCGCTTGTGCGGCATGGCCGACGACCCCTTCTGACCGGGGCTGAAGAACTCTTCCGCTTCGTACACTTCCGTGCGCTGCAGGTGGCGGATCTCGGTGGCGATTTTCTCGACGCTGGAGGCGATCAGCGCCAGCACCGAGAAATATTCGGCGTGGCGGTCGCGGCTCACGATCTGGCTGGAGCAGGGCTCGGCCTGAAGGCCGAGTTGCTTGCAGACGTAGTCCTCGACGGCCGGATCGATGTTGGCGAACGTCCCCACGGCGCCCGACACCTTGCCGACGGCGATCCGGTGGATGGCCCAGAAGAGTCGCTGCCGGTGGCGGCGGAACTCGTCGTAGAAGAGGGCGAGCTTGAGGCCGAAGGTCACCGGCTCCGCATGGATGCCGTGCGAGCGGCCGATCATGACCGAATTCTTGTGCTCGTAGGCGCGGCGCTTGAGCACTTCGAGCAGTTTGTCCAGATCCTGCATCAGGATGATCCCGGCGTCCCTGAGCTGGCAGGCGAGCGCCGTATCCAGCACGTCGGAGCTGGTCAGTCCCAGGTGGAGATAGCTGGCGGCGGGGCCGATGTGCTCGGCGGCGGCCGAGACGAAGGCGATGATGTCGTGTTTGGTCTGCGCCTCGATCTCCTCGGCGCGGGCGATGATCTTCTGGAACTCTTCGGAGGTTTTCGGCTCGTTCTTCCGGATGGCGGCGGCCGCTTCGGCCGGCACGTTGCCCAGTTTCGCCTGCGCCTCGGTGGCGAGAATCTCGATCTGGAGCCAGTAGCGGAACCGCGTCTCGGGTTCCCAGATCCGGGTCATCTCTTTGCGGCTGTAACGGGGTATCACCTGGGGCCTTTCGGGTGGCGGTTATATCCGGACGGTCAGAACAGCTCGATCGCTTCGGTCACTTCTTTCCGCCGGGCGCAGGCGACGCTAACCGTTTCAGCCCCGCATGCGTCAAGTTCCGCCCGGACGGCCGCGCGGGCCAGATCGGGGGTGTTGTTGACCTCGGACAGATGCGCCAGCACGACCCGGTTGAGCCGCCCCTGCTCGGCGATCCGCGACACGAAGGCCGCGCACTGGTCGTTGTTCAGGTGCCCGGTATCGGAACTCACCCGCTGCTTCAGAAAATGCGGATAGGGGCCGTTCCACAGGGTTTTGAGGTCGTGGTTCGCCTCGCAGATGAGCGTTTTCACGTCCCGGAACTGTTCCAGCATCAGGTCGGTCGTGCGGCCCAGGTCCGTCATGTAACCGAAGCTGGTTCCGCCGGACTCTTTGGGGCCGGTTTCCACCTTGAAGCAGACCGGCTCGGAGGCGTCGTGGGGGACCGGCACCGGGGTTATTTTGAACGGCCCGAACTCGACCGTGTCGCCGGCCCGCATGGGGCGCAGCCGCTCGACGGGATTGTCCCTGTGGATAGCCTTGCCGGTGCCCTTGGTCGCATAGGCCGACAGGTGGCCGTATTTTTCCATCAGTTTCGGAATACCGCCGGCGTGGTCGGCGTGCTCGTGGGTCAGGAATATGTGGGCGATCTGGCCGATCTCGCGGCCGATCTCTTTCAGCCGCCGCCTGAGCGTGAGCGGCGGAAGCCCGCAGTCGATCAGGAAGGCGTGCGAGCCACTCTCCACGTAGCAGGCGTTACCCGACGACCCTGACCCCAGCAGCCACACGCGGGCCTGCGGCGCGCCACGCCCGGTGGCGGTTATATCCTCGGTGGAATCGAAGGGTAGCAGCAGGCTCACAGCCACGACTCTTTACGCGCACCGCGGCGGTGCGCGCAAGCGGGAGCCCTCACAGGGAGGCTCTAGGCGGCGGGCGGGGGACGAGGCAAGGGTCGCCTACCCGATCAGCGCCCCGGCCCGTTTCCGCAGCTCCGGCACCACCTGCGCTTCGAACCACGGGTGCGACCGGAACCAGCCGAAGTTGCGCGGCGACGGATGCGGCAGCGGCAGGTATCCGGGCAGGTAGTCCTGCCAGGCCTCCACCGTCCGGGTGAGCGTCTCCTTGCGCCGGTCCCGCAGGTAGTGCGCCTGTGCGTACTGGCCGATCAGCAAGGTGAGTTCGATCTTGGGCAGCTTGGCGAGCAGCCGGTCCAGCCACAGCTCCGCGCACTCGGGCCGGGGCGGCAGGTCGCCGCTTTTCCCCCGGCCGGGGTAGCAGTAGCCCATCGGGATAATAGCGATCCGCTGTTCGTCGTAGAAAGTGTCCCGGTCCACCCCCAGCCATTGGCGCAGCCGGTCGCCGCTCGGGTCGTTCCACGGGATGCCGGTCGCGTGGACCTTGGTCCCCGGCGCCTGTCCGACGATCAGCAGGCGGGCGGTCTCCGACGCCCGGAGCACCGGTCTCGGCCCCAGCGGCAATACGTCTTCGCACGCCCGGCAGGCCCGGACTTCGACGAGCAGTTCGGCGAGCGACTGGCTGTCTGCGGCGGTCTCCGGTTTCTTTGCGGACCGGGCAGGCTTTTTGCGTGTCCGTTGAACGCTCTGTTTTTGGCGGGTGTTCATGACGTTTTAAGGTTCGGACCCGTATGATAGATGATGGTGCGAAGAATCTAGGAAGGAACTGAAGATGGAGATTTCAAAGGTCGGCATAGTCGGCGGCGGCGTCATGGGGACCGGGATCGCGCAGGTGCTGGCGCTGGCCGGTTACGACGTGGCGGTGAAAGAGGTCGAGCAGAAGTTCCTGGAGAAGTCGCAGGGGGAACTCACCACCGGCCGTTACGGGCTGGAGCGGGCCGTGGAGCGCAAGAAGATCTCCCCCGAAGAGGCGAAGAAGGCCGCCTCCCGCGTGCGGTTCACGCTCGATATGGCGGATATGAAGGACTGCGACCTTGTCATCGAGGCGGTGCCTGAGCAGAAGCCGCTGAAAGAGAAAGTCTTTGCGGAACTGGACACCGTCGTGAAGCCGGGTGCAATTATCGCTTCGAACACCAGCGGGTTTGCCATCACCGAACTGGCCCAGTCGGTGAAACGCCGCACGCTCTTTGCCGGGCTGCACTTCTTTTCGCCGGTGCCGCTCATGAAGGTGGTCGAAATTATCCACCAGCCGGAGACCTCCAAAGAGACGCTCGACGCCCTCGAAAAGCTGGTCGAGAAAATCGGCAAGAACTCGATCCGCGTGAAGGACGCCCCCGGCAAATACGGCTTCGTCGCCAACCGGATCTATTTCGCCATGATCCAGGAAGCGCAGAAGGTCGTCGCCGAGGGAATCGCCACCCCCGCCGACGTCGATAAGGTGATGACGCTCGGATACAACTGGCCGGTCGGCCCCTTCGGCATGGTCCAGGGCGCCAGGGGCGGATGGAAGAAGTAAACTCCCTCCTGTCAACGTAGAAAATCATTTCCGCGCGGGGTACCATCCCGCGTATGGCCCTTCCGCCGAACAAGCCCGCGCCGCCCGTACCGGCCGTCAAGCCGCAGCTCACGCCGCGCCAGATACTCCAGCATCTGGACCGATTCGTGATCGGGCAGGCGGCGGCCAAGAAGGTCGTCGCGACGGCCGCCTACAACCACTACAAGCGGCTGTTCCACGCCGACCGCCGCCCCGACGTGCCGATCCGAAAGTCCAACATCCTGCTCATCGGCCCCACGGGCTGCGGCAAGACGCATATCGCCCGCAATCTGGCCGAAGTGCTCGACGTGCCGTTCACCGTCTGCGACGCCACCGAATACACCGAGGCCGGTTATTACGGCAAAGACGTCGAGGTGATGGTGGCCGAGCTGCTGTTCAAGACCGGCGGCAACGTCACCGACGCCCAGCGCGGCATCATCTTCATCGACGAGATGGACAAGATCGCCCGCCGCACGGGCAATGTCCGCACCGGCGCGGGCTCGCGCGACATCGGCGGCGAGGGCGTCCAGCAGGCGTTGCTCAAGATGCTGGAAGGCCAGCGCATGTTCGTGCCGCTCAACGTCACGCAGCACTGGAACCGGCACGACTTCGTCGAGGTCGACACGACCAACATCCTGTTCATCTGCGCGGGGGCGTTCAGCGACCTGCGTCCCGATTTCGAAAGCCGCTCGCTCGGGTTCGGCGTGGACCTGCCGGGAGCGGCGCCACAGACCCCGCCCCGCCGCAAGAAGATCGGCACGCGGGAGCTCTCCAACTACGGCCTGATCCCGGAAATGCTTGGCCGCCTGCCGGTGATCGTCGAGATGGATTCGCTGACCAAAGCCGAACTGGCCCGGATCGTCACGGAGCCGCCCGATTCGATTCTGAAAGAATACACCCAGTTGCTTGCCATGGACGGCGTCACGCTGGAGATCGGCGCGGGCGCGGTCGAAGCGGTCGTCGATCACGCGATCGAGCAGAAGGTGGGCGCCCGGGGCCTACGGTCCATCATGGAAGAGGTTTTCCGCGACCTCCTGTTCGAAGCCCCCGAACGGGCCGGCGACACCTTTAACGCCACCGGCGACTGGGTCCGCGAACGGATCGCCGCCGCCGCGTTCGTCGCGGGGTAAATCGCCGTTTTCTCCGTTTACTTTCCCTCTCCCCATCCGGGTATAATCGTTCCTTCAACGGGTAAGGGGGCGGCGTGGCGGGACTCGAGGGCAAGCGCGTGCTGTGCGTGGACGATGAGCCCGCCAACCTCCAGCTTCTGGAGCGGGTCATGCGCCGCGAGAAGGCGGACGTCCGCACGGCGGCCGACGCCGGAACGGCGCTGAGAGTTCTCCAGCAGTTCGAACCCGACATTATCGTGACGGACCTGAGACTCCCTGACCTGCAGGGCAAGGACCTGGCGTTGCGAATCCGGTCGATCCCCCGGATGCAGCGGGTGCCGATTGTCGCGATCACCGCCTACGACGACCCCACGGCCCGTGCCGAGGCGCTCGCCGCCGGCTGCAACGGCTACCTCACGAAACCGATCGACATCCTGACCCTCGGCGGGCAGCTCGCCAGTTATCTCTCGGACGGCGAGACCACCGAGCCGCCGCCCGCCACCGCCGAGCAGGTGGAAAACCTGCGCCGCCTCGGCGGGGACCTTGTCGACCGCCTTTATGTGAACATCTCGGAACTGAAAGCCCGCAACGCCGAGCTGTCGGAACTGCAGGACCGGCTGGTCGAGGCCCGCACCCGGAGCGCCTTGGGCGAAATGGCCGCCGGTATCGTCCATGAGTTCCGCAATCCGCTCTCGTCTATCTCGGGGCTCGCGGGGCTGGCCGCCGCCGACCTCACGGACGCCGGGCGCGATCCCAAGTTCGCCGACCTGATCCGCGACCAGGTGTCGCGGCTGGAAAGGCTCTGCACACAGCTTCTCAACTTCGCCCGGCCTGAAACGCCCCGCACCGAACTGGTCAACGCCGTGAAATGGCTGACCGCCGAGATCGAGCGCCTGCGCCCGGGGCTTTCCCGCCCGGACGCCCTCAAAGTGTCGGTGCCAGCCGCCGCCGTCTGGACCAACTGCGATCCGCACCATCTGGCGCAGGTTTTCCTGAACCTGCTCCGGAACGCCTTCGAGGCCGTCGAAGAGGGCGGGCAGGTGGAGGTGTCGCTTACCTCCGATACCGACCGCATCTCGGTCATTGTCCGCGACACCGGCACTGGGATCGAGCCGGAGAACGTCGAGAAGCTGTTCCAGCCGTTCTTCTCGACCAAGGGCGGCAAGGGCACCGGCCTGGGACTCGCGGTCTGCAAGCAGCTCGCCGACCGCAACAACTGGGAGCTGACCGTCCGCAGCCAGCCCCAGCGGCTCGACCAGCCGGGGGAAAGCTTCACCGAGTTCCGGATCAGCATGCAGAAGGCCGAGTTCGGCACCCAGGGCGGTGGAAACCCGTGAGCAGCCACAACGGAAACGGCATCGTTGTGATCATCGGTTCCTCCACCGGGGGACCGCAGACGCTGCGGACGTTCCTCGGCACGCTGCACAACCCGCTTCCCTGTCCGCTCATCATCGTCCAGCACATGCCGCCCAAGTTCACCTGGGGTTTCGCCCGGGGACTCGACCGCCTGTACTGCGGCCACGTGGTGGAACTCCAGCAGAACGAGGAACTGTCCGACGGCACCGCCTACGTGGCACCCGGCGGTTACCGCGCCACGGTCCGGCTGCCCGGCGACACGCCGCGGTTCAAGATCGAGCCGCCGCCGCCAGAGGACCGGTTCGCTCCGGCCATCGATCCGATGCTCAAATCGGCCGCGTCCCGGTACGGGCGCAACACGCTGGCGATCATCGTGTCGGGCATTTCGCCGGGCAACTACACCGACGGCGTCGATGGCTGCCGCGCCGTGAAGGAACACGGCGGCACGGTGTTCGTCGAGAACCCCGACACGGCCGTCTGCGGCGGCATGCCGATGGACTGCCGCAGCTACGCCGACCGGGTGCTGGAGAGCACGACGCTCGGGGCGGCCGTCGAGGGCTGGCTGCTCGGAAGGGGCAGAAGTTGAAGAATACCCCTGTATACGTGTATTTTGAGGGGCTATGGCGGTTCTCGCGAGGAACACCGACGTGAATATTCTGGTCGTCGACGACGAAGCCGTGCACCGGCTGGCCGTGGGGGAGATCCTCCGCCGTGCCGGGCATCAGGTCGTGGAAGCGGCCGACGGCCTCATTGCGACCGAAATCGCCACCGCCCAGAAGTTCGACTGGGTGCTCATGGATATCCGGATGCCCCGTCTGGACGGAATCCAGGCGACCGAGGCGCTGCGCCAGATCGACCCCACCTCGCGGATCGTCGTGATCAGCGCGTTCGTCGACGGAGCGGTCCGTTCAAGGCTCGAACAGCTGGGCGTCCACCGGATCATCTCGAAGCCCATCCACCCCGAGGCGATTCTCGAAGCCGTCTCGGCGCCGAAAAAGGGCAAGGCGAACACCCGTGTCCTTTATATAGAGGACAACCCGGAAAACCTGCTGCTGGTCCGCCGGGTGCTGGAACGCCAGGGCTACGAGGTGCTGGCCGCGCAGACGGGCCTGGAAGGGCTCGAGATGGCGGCGGCCGAACAGCCCGACCTGATTCTCCTCGACATCAACCTGCCCGAGTTCGACGGCTACGCGCTGGCGTCGCGGCTCAAGCAGATGGAGGGGCTGCGCGAGACGCCGATTGTGGCGGTCACCGCGAACGTGATGGCGGGCGACAAGGAACGCTCGCTCGTCGCCGGCTGCGACGGCTACATCGAGAAACCCATCGACGTCATCCAGTTCCCCGAGCAGATCAAGGCGTTCCTGTCGGGCAAGCGCGAACGGGTGGAGAGTGCCGACACCGAGCGCACGCTGCTGCGCGAATTCTCGTCCAACGTCGTGCAGCAGCTCGAGGCCAAGATCCGCGAACTGGGGCAGGCGAACGAGGAACTGCGCGAGCTGGACCGCCTGAAGGGCGAATTCCTGCAGAACATCTCCCACGAGCTGCGCACGCCGCTGACCCCGATTAACGGATACCTCGAGATGCTCATCACCGGCGAGATGGGCCCGGTCACCGATCACCAGAAGGACGCGATGAACGCCATCGACCGCTCCGCCCGCAAGCTGGCGGAACTGATCGACCGGCTGCTCGATTTCACACGGCTCTCCAGCGGCAACACCGAGATCAGCGTCAAGTCGTTCGATGCGGCGGCCTGGCTCCTCGAAATCTGCAGCGGGGCGGAGCAGCAGGCGAAGGAGAAAGGGATCGAATTCGCCTACGACGCGAGAAGCCTCACCGGACCGGTGCTGGCTGACCGCCAGCGGCTGACCCAGCTCATCCTCAACCTGCTCCAGAACGCCTTCAAGTTCACGCCGCACGGACGCAAGGTGACGCTGGCGGCCGGACTGCTGACCGGCCCGGAGATCGCCCAGAAATACAGCGGCGTGCTCCACGGCCCGGTCACGACCGACCTGAAGTGGCTGCACCTGTCGGTGGGAGACGAGGGAATCGGAATCGCCCGCGAACACCACCGCAAGATCTTCGACCGCTTTTACCAGGTCGACGGCTCGCTCACCCGCCGCTTCGGCGGCATGGGCATGGGGCTGGCGCTGGTCCGTATGATCACCGAAGCCCACAAGGGCCAGGCCTGGGTGGAGAGCGAACCCGGCCGCGGCTCCACGTTCCACGTCATCGTTCCGCAGAAGGCGTAAGCGGGGTTCCTTTCGTCCTGAGGAGCCTTGCGAATCAAGGCGTCTCGAAGGATGATCGGCCCCCGGATTCAGCCCGGCCCTTCGGGACGGTCCTTGCGGACCTCCTCAGGGCGAGCGGAATAGGCTATCCAGGGGTCCTGAAATGAGATTGCACGAGTGAAAATCTACTGGGTCCGCCACGGCGAGATGGAAACCGCCCGGCTTCGCGACGAGTTCAGGCGCAGCGGCGGGCCGGATCTCTCGCTGCTGAACCGCGTGCTCGGGCAGGAGCTGGAAGGCCCGCTCTCTGGCCGCGGCCGCCGCGAGGCGGGCATGGCCGCGCAGGAACTCTCGAAACTGCCGATCAAGTCCATCTGGTCGTCCACCATGATCCGGGCCCGGGAGACCGCCGAGGCGCTCGCCGGGATCACCGGGCAGCCCATCTCGCAGACCGACGACCTGCGAGAGGTCCGCGCCGGCAAGCTGTCCGAATCCGATCCGACCTGGCGGTTTATCAGCGGCGTGACGCGGGTGCCGTTTCTGCCGGACGCGGCCAAGGCGCTCGTGCTGGGGGCGACCGTGCTGCCGGCCGTCTATTTCAGGTGGGAGCGGGGATATATGCGGGGCGGCGAGACGCCCGCCGAGTTCCACGAACGGCTCCAGCGGGCCATCGGCCGGATTATCGAACAGCATAAGCCCGGCGACGAAATCGCCGTCTTCTGTCACGGATATGTCATCACGTATCTGGCCGAACGGGTCTGCGTGTCGGGACCGCTCATGCGGATCAGCCGTTATGTGAAGAACGGCTCCATCACCACCACCGAGGTCCGCGGGGACGGCGGGCTCGTGCTGAAAGAGTTCGCCGCCACCCGCCATTTGGGATAGAGTCCCGGCCGGGTTTCAGGGGTTTCCAATGGCGGTCGTTGACATCCTCATCATTGGCGCGGGACCGGCGGGTTCGTCGGCGGGCTATTTTCTCGCCAAAGGCGGCCTGAAGCCGGTCATCGCCGACCAGGCGAAGTTCCCCCGCGACAAGGTATGCGGAGACGGCCTCACGCCCCGCTCCGCCACGATGCTGGAGAAGCTGGGCCTGCGGAACCGGATCGAGGGCAAGTACCGCACGATCCGCGCCGTCCGCATGACCTCCCCGTACGGCATGCTGGCCGACCTCGATATGCCGCCCGAATGTTTCGGCGGCAGCGGCTACGTGGTTCCCCGCAAGGAGCTGGACCAGATTCTCCTGGACAACGCCCGCGAGGCTGGCGCCGAATTCCTGGAAGGCCACCGGCTGAACGGAATAACGGTCGAACCGGAACAGGTCGTCTGCTCGTTCGACAACGGAGCGAAGATCGCCGCACGGGTGGTGATCGCCTGCGACGGCGCGAACTCCATCGTGCGCCGCAAGCTGAAACTGGACCACCGTCCGGAAAAACACGGCGCCTGGGCGATCCGGGCCTACTACTCGGGCGTCGATTCCGAGGCGGCCAACGCCTTCGAGATCTGCTGGGACAAGGAACTTTTGCCCGCCTACGGCTGGTCGTTCCCGCTGGAGAACGGCCGGGCGAACGTGGGCCTCGGAATCCGCGAGGACGACCTGCGCAAGTCGGGCAAGAAGCTGCCTGAACTGTTCGACGCCTTCGTAAAGGACAACCCGCGCATGAAGCTGGAGCTGCGAAATGCCGAGTCCGAGGGCAAACCCCGGGGGCACTACCTTCCGTTCGGATCGTTCATCGACAGGCTCACCGCCGACCGGGTGATCTTCGCCGGCGACGCGGCCGGATTCATTCACCCGCTGACCGGAGAGGGCATCGAATACGCCCTGGAATCGGGCCAGGCGGCGGCCAATACGCTGCTGGCACTCTGGAAGCAGGGCAGCCGGTTCACCGTGGCCGACCTCAAGCCCTACGGCGAGGAGTGCAACCGCCGGTTCGGCCACACCATGAAAACGGGCTACACCATGCAACGCCTGTTCCGGTTTCCCCGGCTGGTCGAGCGCAGCATGCGGATGGCGGTGAAAGACGACGCCATCAAGCGCCAGTTCGCCGAGATTCTTATCGGCGACGGCCAGAAAATCAGCTTCGGCCTCATCCGCCGCGTGCTGATCGGGGTCTAGTTGTCCCACGGCCCAATTCAGCTATGATATTGCCCAGTTAGTTCACGGTTGGATTTAAGAGGCTCGCCTGAGCCGGAACCCGGTCAGGGCCGGAACCGGCCGCCGTTGGCGCACGGGAATTTCAATTGATTCGCAAGACTGTAGTTAATCTGTTCCGCTGGTACATCCGTTACGGTGTAGTAGGCGTCACGATTGCCACCTGCAGTCTTGTCGCGGTGACGGAACTCAGTTCCAGCCTGATCTTCGAGCCGACCGCCGCCACCATGTTTCTCTCGCTTTTCTTCGGGCTGATCGCAATCCACTTTTATATAGTTACCCGGTGGCTTCGGCCCGTTTTCAAGTATGAGGAAGAGGAGGACGGCCGCCCGCTCACCGCGGATGAAGCTCGTCACCTCATCAGCTGCCTCAACAAGCTCGTCATCGAATCGACGCTCTGGATCCAGTGCGCCTGGCCGCTGGGCGGCATAGCGACCGCGGTCATCTTTAGTACCCGCAAGGGCTACACGATCGGTATCCTCGAGAAGAGCCTGATCATCTTCGTGTCATCCGCGGTCGGGCTGATGATTTCGATCTACCAGCGTGCGCTCACCGAACACCAGCTGGAACCGATCTTCCAGTTTTTCCGGGCAAAGGGCGGACTCCAGTCGGACGATCCGGTCTTCCACCGACGGATCCAGTCCATGCGCTGGTCGATCGGCTGGCCGGTCGCCTGCCTGATCTTCATCCTCATCGGTTTCGGGATCATCTTCGGGTTCGCGCAGGGCGAAAAGACCGTGCGTTCGACCATGGAGCGCATGGCCGCGTTCCGCCTGTCGGGCTGGTACCAGGCTCTGGAATCCACGCCGGGCGATCCGTCCGAGAACCCCGACAACGTCCAGATGATGGGCACGCAGATGGCCCTCTTCAAACCGTCGCCGCACGGGGCCGTGATCTGGTTCAATGCGAAGGGCAAGGCCGTGGGGGACGAGGCCGAATCGGCGATCCAGCTCGAACACACTCCGCTCGCTCCCTCGGAACTGGACCGTCTCCTGAATCCGGACCTCGCCTCGAAGAACACGCACCGTACGCTTGAGCTGGAGGCGGATACGACCGAAAGCGGTTCTCCCGGCGGCGCCGGTACGGGCGGCGGGGATACCGCCCGGCAGATCGACTACCGCCGGATGCTGAGCCACCGGCTCGACCTCTGGGTCTGGATGCCGCTGACGCACGGCGGAGCCATCGCCATGGTGTTCCCCCGCGAGGACATCCAGCAGGAGCAGAAAACCGTCATTGCCGTGTCGGCGATCTTCCTCGTCGTGGGCCTGCTGCTGTGGCGGCTCATTATCTTCACTGCCGAAAGCGTCACGCAGCCGCTCTCCAAGCTCTCGACCTCGCTGGCGGGAATCGCCGAAGGCGATCTCTCCAAGCAGGTGAACGTCGCCGCCTATAACGAGGTGGGGCTCGTGAGCCGCGCCGTGCAGCTGATGAGCGAAGGCCTGAGGGCGCTGGTCGGCCGTATCGGCCAGTCCAGCACCCAGCTCGGCGAGATTTCGAGCCGGGTCAGCCGCTCTTCCGGCGAAGTGCAGCAGTCGACCCAGGAGCAGGTGAAGGCGGTGGAAGTCGCCTCCGCCTCCATCGAGCAGATCGGCAGGAGCCTTGGCGAGGTGTCCCGCACGGTGAGCGGGCTCTCGGACGAGGCGCGGGCGGCCAATCTGGAAGTCGAGGAAGTGAAGCGCGGCAGTATCGGCGTCGAGACCGCCGTGGACTCCCTCTCCAACAAGATCGAGGAGACCAACTCGTCGATCTTCCAGGTGGCGGCGAGCATCCGGTCGGTGGTCGGCAACGTCGACGCGCTGTCGATGACCGCCAACGACACGGCCGCCAGCATCCGCGAGATGGAACAGTCGATCACCAGCGTGCGCGACCTCGCCAACGACTCGGTCGAGACGGCCGGCCGCGTGCTCCAGGACGCGGAACTGGGCGCCAAGGCGGTGCAGGACAACCTCCAGACGATGGAGGCGATCCGTGAAAACTCCATGCAGGCCACGACGACGATGCAGCAGCTCTCGGCGAGTCTGGGCGAGATCCGCGAGATCGTGCAGGTGATCCAGGACGTGGCGTCCAAGACCAACCTGCTGTCGCTCAACGCAGCCATTATCGCCGCGCAGGCGGGCGACGAGGGGGCCGGGTTCTCGGTCGTCGCCACGCAGATCAAGCAGCTCTCGGGCCGCACCCAGAGGAGCGCCCGCGACATCGGCGAGCGTATCCAGGCGATCCTGAAAGAGGCCGAATCGGCCGTGCAGCTCGTCCTTCAGGGCGACCAGCAGATCGGCCGCGGCGTGAACGTCTCGGCCGAGGCCCGGGCGGCGCTGGAGCAGATCCAGTTCTCGACCGTGGAAATCTCCGAGCGCATCAAGCGCATCGCCCGCGCCACCGACGAGCAGACCAAGGGCGCCGCCGACATCACGCAGTCGATCGGCCGCACGGTGGAGATGATCGACAGCATCGCCCGGGCCACCGACGAGCAGAGCAAGGGCGCCGAGCAGATCACCAAGGCGTCCGAAAGCATGCAGCAGACCGCGAGCAGCGTGCTCGAGACGACGACCGACCAGAAGAAGCTCACCAGCCGGATCGCCGAGCGTATCAGCCGCATCGCCCAGCTCGTGGAAACCATCGACCGCGCCGCCCGCGAACAGGGCGCCGGCGCCAAGGAAATTTCCTGGGCGGCGACCTCCATCAGCGAGTCGAGCCGCCACAACCTGGATCGCGTCCTCGAACTGAACGAGGTGATCCAGCTGCTCGCCGCCGAGGCGAAAACCCTCGCCACGACCGTCCAGAACTTCAAGGTCTAGCGGGTAGAGGCCTTATTGCTCCGTGCAAGTGAAGAAACCGTTCGCCCTGAGGAGCCTTGCATAGCAAGGCGTCTCGAAGGGTCGAACGGCTAGCGAGTGGTAAGATGGGCTTCTGGGCATACATGCTCCGGTGTTCGGACGGCTCCTACTACGTGGGCCATACCGAAGATATTGAAACCCGGTTGTCAGCCCATCAGTCCGGTTCGGTAAAGGGATATACCTCGACGCGTCTGCCGGTCGTGCTGGCATGGAGCGTGGAATTTCCTTCCCGGCACGAAGCGCTGGAGACCGAACTCAAAATCAAGGGTTGGAGCCGCGCGAAGAAGGACGCGCTCATTCGCGGCGACTGGGACCGGATTCAAATCTTGGCAAAACGAACGAAGCGGTCGGGGCAGTAATCCGTTCTGTCCTTCGAGACGCCGCCCTTCGGGCGGCTCCTCAGGACGAACGGGGAGTGGGTTCCCGCAATCTTGTATGTGAGTGTGATCCCAACCGTTCGCCCTGAGGAGCCTTGCATAGCAAGGCTCCTCGAAGGGTCGCCCGCGGCTCACCCCGTGCCCTTGATCCGGAGCACGGTCTTGTAGGCCTGGTTGAGCTGCTGCATGCGCGCGTGGCTGCCGCCGGGCTTGTCGGGGTGGGCCTCGCGGGCGAGCACGCGGAATTTCAGCTTGATCGTCTCCACGTCGTCGGAGACCTGCACGCCCAGCACGGCGAACGCCTCCTGGCGCGACGGCAGCAGCGCGTGTTCCATCTCGCCCAGGTTCTTCGACGCCCAGTCGACCATCCGCCTGCCGGCCCAGGTGCGCGGCGGCTCGGTCTGGAAGGTTTTCACCGACGCCCGCATGAGCGCGATGAACGCCTCGACTTCCTGCTCGGGCGAGTTCGGGTCGTGGCGGATCTTGCTGTATTCGGTGCGGGCCAGTTCCTCGAACGTCTTGATGCGGCGCTGGAACCGTTCGTATTCGCCGGGGGCGATCTGGCGCAGCGCCTGCTCGGCGCGCTGGACGGGGGAGAGGTCCCGGCGCGTGAGCGTGCGGCCAACCTCGCGGATGTTGGCGAGCAGTGCGAAAGGCCGGGGTCTTCTTTGCTGACGGGCCACGGTCAAAGTCGAGGTTGCCTCGCCTCCGGTTCCCTTTATACTTCACCCCGGAGCACGGAACCAACCCGAATTCTTCCGTAACGGCAGTCCGCAGCGGACGCCCGCAAAGGAACACCGTATTCATGGACGCGAGCCGGACGATTACCCCTGAAGAACTGGCGATGACCCTTGGCGTCTCGGTGGAGACCATTCATGCGTGGATCGACTCCGGCATGATCCCCTACCGCACCGAAGGCGGGAACCGCCTGTTCCACGAGGTGGACCTCAAGAAGTGGCTCGAGGAGAAATACGCTGCCCTGACAGCGCTCGACCCGGATTAATTTTTCCCTGTCACCAACCCGCCGCAAAAAAGTCCTGTGCAAGCCCGGTTGATCGCGTTATACTTCTACATATCGAACGTTGAGGGAGAGGCGCACATTTAGTTGAAGCCTTTCTGCTGGAACCACCGGCGCGTCCGGCTCCAGCAGCTCCCTGAGAAGCTGGCAGGATAGTGACGACAGCGATACCGCTCCGCATCTATTCGGATTTTCTCTGTCCATACTGTTTCCTTGCGGAAAAGCAGCTCGACCGTCTGCGCACCGACTACGAATTCCACACAACCTGGATCGGTTTCGAACTCCACCCGGAGATTCCCGCCGGCGGCATGAAGGCCGGCCTGATCGGCGCCGACTCGCTCACCCACATGTGGGACCGCGTCGCTCAGACCGCCGCCGAATACGAAATAGACATCCGTCCCCCGTCCATCATGCCCAACACCCACCTGGCGCTCGAAGCCGCGTGGGAGCTGGGCCCAAACGGTGTGCAGACCCCCGTGGCCGAGAAGTTCCGCCGCCGGGTGTTCGACGCGCTTTTCCTGGAAGACCGCGACATTGGCAGCCACGCCGTGCTGCTGGAACTGGCGAAAGAAGCCGGTGCCGACACGGCCCGGCTGAAACACGTTCTGGACGAACGGACCCATTTCGACGTGATCGAGGATAATCGGGAGGCCGGCTACGACGAACTCGTAACCGGCGTCCCGACGATCCTGGTAGGTGGACTGAGGGCGTTAGGAGTGCAGCCGGCCGGTGTGTACCGGGAGCTGTTCGACCGTGCGGCGGGGCGACTGCCCGGCTAAACGCGCGGAACGGACGGAGCCCGGATCAGGGGGAAGGGCGCTGCCAGAAATGGCGGAGCCTTTAATCACCGGAGGCGGCGGAGGTCTCTGCCATTTTGAAGTGCTTCGTTCTCGACACCAACGTCCTTCTGTTTGACCCGCAAAGCATCTCGAAATTCTCGGATGAGTACGTGGTCGTGCCGATCACGGTCCTGGAAGAACTCGACACCTTCAAGCGCGACCAGACGGAACTGGGCCGAAACGCCCGCATGGTCATGCGCTATCTGGACGGTCTGCGTTCCAAGGGGCTGCTCTCCCACGGCGTCGAACTGGAGGGTGGCGGCAAGCTGATCGTTGTGCTCGGGTTCGAGGCGGACCTGAAACTGCTGCCCGACGATCTCGACAACCACAAGGCGGACAACCGGATTCTCTCGGTGGCGCTCTCCATCCAGCAGGGGAACCGGCTGTCGCAGATGATGGGCCCCGAGCAGGGCATACTGTCGAACGTCCGGCACGAAGTGACCGTCGTCTCGCGCGACGTGAACCTGCGGATCAAGGCGGACGCGCTGGGACTCAAGGCGGTGGACTACCACACCGGCCCGCAGCGCAATCTGGACGAACTGTACCGCGGCCTGCGCACGGTCGAGGTCGAGCCCGACGTGATCGACCGCATCTACCGCGAAGGCCAGATGAAATACGAACCGGGCGACGGCGAAGCACCGCTCGAGGCCAACGAATGCGTCGTGCTGGTGGACCGCCATGTGCCCAGCCATTCGGCGCTGGCTCGCCACCGGGAGAACGGCGTCTCCGGGCTGTTCCTCGTGAAGCCGCCCAAGGACGCCGTCTGGGGTGTAAGGCCGCGTAACCGCGAGCAGGTGTTCGCCATGGACATGCTGCTCGACGACCGGATCTCGCTGGTGACGCTGGTGGGCAAGGCGGGAACCGGAAAGACGCTGCTGGCGATTGCCTGCGCGCTGCTGCGCACGGCGGACGAGCACCGCTACCAGAAGCTGCTGGTGTCGCGCCCGATTTTCCCGCTGGGCCGGGACCTGGGCTACCTGCCCGGCGACGTGGAAGAAAAACTGAAACCCTGGATGCAGCCGATTTTCGACAACGTCGAATACCTGCTGTCGGCCGATTCGGAAACTCCGCAGAGCGGCCGCCGGGGAGCCGACTACACGCGGGGCAGCCACAAGCGCCGCCGCTATCAGGATCTGATTGATCTCGGCATTCTCGAAATCGAGCCGCTCACCTATATCCGCGGCCGTACGATCCCGCACCAGTTCGTCATCGTGGACGAGGCGCAGAACCTCACCCCGCACGAGATCAAGACGATCCTCACCCGCGCCGGTGAAGGCACCAAGATCGTGCTGACGGGCGACCCCTACCAGATCGACAACCCGTACGTGGACTCACGGTCGAACGGCCTGACCTATGTGATCGAGAAGTTCCGCAACGAGATGATCGCCGGGCACGTCGTGCTGACCCAGGGCGAGCGGTCGGAACTGGCCGAGAAGTCCGCGAATCTGCTGTAGAGGTTTGGGAACCGGATTCCTATACCGCTCACCCTGAGCCTGTCGAAGGGTCGAGCGGTACGTGCGCGTGAATTCCTTTCGCCGAGAGTTTGCGACGATGAAGAAAATCATATTCACGTTGTTGGTCGGAATCCTGTTGTTGCCACCCTGTGAGATTACGGCGGCGGATAGCGGTCATTGCGAAAACAGAGAGGTATCGAACTCCAATGAATTTGGAGATGTCGTTTACGCCCTCGGTAGTTCGTGGATTAAAGGTTGTGAGGGTACTGCGTGTTCGTACTCGGTAGTGCTGAAAAGCGAGGATAAAGGATGCTCGTGGCGGGAATTGCGGAAGACCAAAGGCTGGGAATTCCAAAGTTATGTGAGCCTATCGTTTATCGATGCGACTACGGGTTGGGTGCTTCAGTACCCTGATAAGCTGTTTCTTACGACTGACGGCGGGAAAAAATGGAAACTTCTAACTGACCATATGGAAGGGACCTATCCCCTCTACCCAGTCGTTTTTTCAAGCATCTATTTTTTGGATGCAAATAGGGGTTGGAGCGTCGTCAATGGAGGCCCAGGGCAAGCCATTTTTAGTTCCTCCGATGGCGGCAAGACTTGGCAGCCGGTGCCTTTCAACGTGGTCCAGAATCATTTGGGATTTACGGAGAGAGAATACGCTGAAAAGTTCAGATGGCGTGAAGGGGATGAACTGCTTTCTTCATTGCCTGCCACGAAGGCCACTGAAATCAAATACAACGCTGTCTTTGATCCGAACAAGGCGAGTGAAGCGCCACAATCGACTTCAACACCTGAAAAATGACCCCACTCGACCCTTCGACAGGCTCAGGGTGAGCGGGGATTAGTTCGTCGTTTATTATTAACTCCCCCGCTTTAAACCATCCCTCCGGCCTCTTCCCGCCCCGAATTCAACTGTGTCACTCCATGACACACACCTGTGGCAGGCTTTTCTCCAGTGGTAATCACAAAGGAGAAACGTCATGCCCCCTGCAACCAAGATCAGCCAGCTTCCCGATGAAATCCGCCTGTGGCTCGAAGACGAGCTGTCGTATAACGGCTGCCGCAACTACGAGGAAGTCACGGCAGTGCTCAACCGCAAGCTCATGGAACTGAGCTACGGCGGCGAGATCAGCCGCGAGGCGGTGCGCCGGTTCGGCGTGAAACTCTCCGCCAAGATCGACCTGCGGGACCGGCTCATGGAGCATATCCGGCAGGAGCTGGATCCCGAGCGCACGCTGCCGCCGCTGGACTGGACCCGCGCGGTGGTCTCGGCGATCGGGTTCCTGAACTACCGCACGCTCACCGACCTCCAGTGCCAGGAGACGGTCTCGGTGAGGGAACACGGCACGTTCATCCGGAGCCTGATCCAGTCGCACAAGTACGAGCAGATCCTGAACCTCCAGCCGCTGAAACCGGAGGAGGTGCCGGCGCCCTCACCGGCCGCTGCGCCGGTGGCACAGCCAACCCATCCGCCCTCCGCACCTTTGGTCGATTCACCCCCACCCCAACCCTCCCTCCTTGAGGGGGAGGGAGCGGACGGTTTTGCCTCCCCCTTGAGGGGGGAGGCTCCGGCGCAGCCGGTGGAGGGGGTGCATTTAGAGGCGCTTCCACCGGAAAACACGGAAAAACACGGAACGACACACAACGATCCCCCGCCTCCGGAAATGCCGGACCCGGACTCTCACTCGCCGGAACCGCCGCCAGCAGGACCGCCCGGCAAGATCGGCCACGATGCCGACGGAATCCCGCTACCGGGCAGCCCGGAGCGGGCGGCCCTCACGGTGACGCCCGCGGAACTGGTCATGAAGTGGCCGGGCGTCTCCAAGAGTGTGCGCCGCAGGGTCATCCGCCTGTGCACGAAACTGAGGGACCGGCCCCAGGACAAGATGCTGCAGATGCGGCTCACCTGGGCGCTGGAACAGGCCGGCTACGAGCAGGACGTCTACCGCCGCAGGCTGATGAACACGGACAGGGGCCGCGAGAAGCTGATGGCGATGGAGTGGAAGCCGCCGCTGTAGCCCCAACCAGCTGTAATCAGGGACTATTTAACGCACTGACAGGGCCGGAAGGTTGATTTCACCGGTCGCGGTTATCTATCCCATCAGGCTACGTCCATGGACTTTAACTTTTACCGAATCGGCCTCCTACCTCCTTATATTCTCGCGGAAGTCACCAAGCTGCGCGATCAGGCACGCGCCCGGGGCGAAGACGTCGTCGATTTCGGGATGGGCAATCCCGATCACGAGACCCCGCCGCACATCGTCGAGAAGCTGATCGAGGCCGCCCGCAACGCCAAGAACCACCGCTACTCGCAGTCGCTGGGGATCAAGGGTTTCCGGCTCGCGGTGAGCGACTGGTACGCCGAGAAGTACGACGTGCGGATCGATCCTGCCACCGAGGCGATCGCCGTGATCGGGTCCAAGGAAGGTCTCGCGCATCTCATGCTCGCGATCATCAACCCGGTCGAGCGGGATGCCGTGCTGGTGCCCGACCCCTGCTACCCCATCCACAAGTGGGCCGTGATCATCACGGGCGGGCAGGTGATCGACATTCCGCTGAACAGCACCGAGGAGTTCCTGGAGCGAATCAAGGAAAGACTGGCGCAGAAGTCCGGCCCGAAACCCAAAGGTATCGTCGTCAGCTTCCCGTCCAACCCGTCGACGCATGTGTGCGACCTCAAGTTCCTGGAGGAGATCGTCGAGCTGGCGAACCGCTACGACCTGTGGGTCGTGCACGATCTCGCCTACGCCGACCTCGCGTTCGACGGTTACCGTGCGCCCTCAATCCTGCAGGTGCCGGGCGCCAAGGAACGCTGCGTCGAATCGTTCACGCTGTCCAAGAGCTATCACATGCCCGGCTGGCGCGTGGGGTTCCTGGCCGGCAACAAGCAGATCATCGGCGCGCTCGCGAAGATGAAGAGTTACCTCGACTACGGCATGTTCCAGCCGATCCAGATCGCCGCCGTGGCCGCGCTGCGCAGTCCGCCGTCGGTGGTGGAAGAAGTCCGCAAGCTCTACCACGAACGCCGCGACTGGCTGGTGAGCAGTCTCAACCGTTCGGGCTGGCCGGTCGAGGCGCCCAAGGCGACCATGTTCCTCTGGGCTCCGATCCCGGAGAGCCACCGCGCCATGGGGTCGCTCGAGTTTTCCAAGATGCTGGTGCGCGAGGCGAACGTCGCGGTCGCCCCCGGGATCGGGTTCGGCGACAACGGCGACGGCCACGTGCGGTTCGCGCTGATCGAGAACCACAACCGGATCGTTCAGGCGTGCCGCAACATCAAGCAGGCGCTCCAGAAGACCGCGCCGGGTGCCGCCGAAGCGGCCGAGAAGAAAGCCGCCGAAAAGGCCGTGGCGAAAGCGGCCAAGGTGCCGAAGAACGGCGCGGCTCCGCGTTCCGAGAAGAAGCCGCCGCGCGCGCCGAAGGGCAAGGGCTGAGCGATGCCTGCCAACAAGAACAGTATCGGTGTCGGAATCATCGGCCTCGGGACCGTGGGCGGCAAGACCGCCGAGGTGCTGGCCAAAGGCGGAGCATCTGGAGCTTTTGGCGACAAGCTGCAGTCCACGCTGAAGCTCGTCCATGTGGCGGACCGGGGCGTCACCCGGGGCGAAAAATTTCCGGCGCTGCCGTCTGGCTGCGCCGTCTCGGTCGAAGGCCGCAGCGTGGTCGAAGACCCGGCCGTCCAGATCGTCGTCGAGCTGATCGGCGGCACGACGGTGGCAAAAGACCTCGTCGTCGATGCGCTGAGGCGCGGCAAGACCGTCGTCTCCGCCAACAAGGCGCTGATCGCCCATCATGCCGAGGATATTCTCGCGGCGAAGTCGCAGGGCGGCGGCGAGTTCCTGTTCGAGGCGAGCGTCTGCGGCGGCATCCCGATCATCCGCGCGCTGCGCGAGGGGCTCGCCGGGGACCGCATCCTGCGGGTCAAGGGCATTATCAACGGCACCTGCAACTACATCCTCACGGAGATGGACCAGCGCGGCGTCGAGTTCCCGCCGGTGCTCGGCGAGGCGCAGCGGCTGGGATATGCCGAGGCGGACCCGTCGTTCGATATCGACGGCATCGACGCGGCCCACAAGCTGTGCGTGCTGCTGATGGTGGCGTTCGGCGCCCGCGTAAAACCCGAAGAGATTCGCGCCACCGGCATCAGTGCCGTGTCGCTGAAAGACCTCCGCTACGCCCGGGATTTCGGCTACTCGGTCCGGCTGCTCGGGATTGGCGGCCGCAGCAAGGACGGAAGTGGCGTCACCGCCCGTGTGGAGCCGGTACTGGTCAGCAAAAAGTCGCTGCTCTCGCACGTGGAAGGCCCCATGAATGCGGTGCTGGTCGAAAGCGAGAACCTCGGCACGACCGTCTATTTCGGAGCCGGTGCCGGCGCAGGGGCGACCGCGACGGCGGTGCTCGGCGATATTCTGGAAGCGGCCCGGGGGATTACGCTCAAGAACCGCGTGCCAACCTTCGCCTTCAACGACCTCGTACGTAAGTCCCCGGTGGACACCTCGGAACTGGCCTCGGCCTTCTTCCTGCGGTTTGAAGTGCGGGACGAGGCGGGGGTTCTGGCGGCGCTCACCCAGGCGCTCGGCCGCAGCGGCGTGTCGATCGCCCGGATGGTCCAGTCAGACGGGGAGACTTCAAGCCAGCCGGTCGAAGTGGTCATGATGACGCACCCGGTTGCTGAAAATGGACTCAACCAGGCGCTTGCGGCACTGAAGAGCGAGTCATTCCTGCTGTCGCCGCCGCATCGTATCCGCGTCGATAACTGACAGAATACCTAGTGATTTCAATCACATCTGCGCACATTGGGATGTCCGTAACATTTTGCGTCATAGATTGACGCGTTGGGTCGAACGCGGTAAAGATATTCGCTTGGCGGCAGGGGAATGTTCCCGTCAGCCGCCCCGCGAGATCCATATGAAGCGCCAGAAAGCCGACTATACCATCCAGGCGGTTTCACACGCCCTTGAACTCCTTGAAGAGTTCAAGACCGCCCAGAGCGACGAACTCGGAGTGACCGAGCTGGCCAAGCGGCTCAAGCTCCACAAGAACAACGTCTTCCGCCTGCTCGCGACCCTCGAGAACCACAGCTACATCGAGCAGAACCCGGTCACCGGCAACTACCGGCTGGGGATCCGCGCCCTGGAACTGGGCCAGACGTTCATCCAGCAGTCGGGTCTGGTACAGACCGCGCGCCCGCTGCTCGAAAGCCTCGTCCACCGGACCAACGAGACCGCCTACGTGGCCATCCTGCGCGACGGCCAGATGGTCTATCTCGACGTCGTGGAATCGGGCCATGTCATCCGGGTGGTCCCCCGTGTGGGGCTCCGGCTCCCGGTTCACTGCACGGCGGTGGGCAAGGCGCTGCTCGCCTTCAGCAGCGAGGACGAGATCAAGCGGATTCTCCCCGTGGCCGCCCTGACCGCCTATACCCCCCGGACCATTATCGACCGCACGCAGCTCGTCGAGCACTTGAACCGTGTCCGCTCTGAAGGCTACGCCACTGATAACGAAGAACACGAAGAGGGCGTCAAATGCGTTGCGGTCCCGATTTTCGACTACACCCGGCATCCGGCCGGAGCGATCACGCTGTCCGGTCCGAACTCCAGAATGACCGACGAGCGGATCCAGCGGGAACTGGCGCCTGCGGTTCTCGAAGCCGCCCGCCAGATCAGTCACCGGCTCGGGTTCGAAAAGCCCGCGGCCTGAGCGCCGTCCCGCCGGCGGCCGCGTTCCTGTGCGCCGCCGTGCTGGCAGTTGCGGCAGCCGCCACTCCGGCTTCAGCCAAACCTTCCAAAGCCTCCCGCGAACTGGAAAGCGACATTATCCGCGTCGCCGAAGCGGTGACGCCGTCGGTCGTCTTCATCGAGGCGGTGCTGCGTCAGAACAACGACCAGCAGATCGTCTCGGGCTCGGGCATCATCGCCGACGGCGAGGGTACGATCTTCACCAACCAGCATGTGGTGGAGGACGCCACCAAGGTGACGATCACGATCCCCGGCATCAAGGAGACTTTCCCGGCCGAGGTACTGGGCGAGGACGCGCAGACCGACTTTGCCGTGCTCAAGATCCAGCTGGGCAGTCACAAGAAGGAGATCCGGCCGGCGCTGTTCGGCAAGTCGGAAGATCTTAAGGTCGGCACGCTCGTGCTCGCCATCGGCAACCCCTACGCGCTGGACGGCAGCGTGTCGTTCGGCATCGTGCAGGCCAAGGGGCGGAACCTGCGGTTCAAGGGGCTCATTAACGAGTTCATCCAGACCGACGCGCTCATCGATCAGGGTTCCTCCGGCGGTCCGCTCGTCAACTTCGACGGCGAAGTGGTGGGGATCAACTCCATCGCCGCCGGGCGCGGCATCGGGCTCACCATCCCTATCGAGACCGCGCTGCGCGCCTATCACAATATTACCGAACAGGGCTCGATCCGGCGCGGCTGGCTGGGAGTGAGCTTTCAGCCGCTCAGCCGCAAGCTGGCCGCCTACTGGAACCTTCAGGGGAAAACCGGTGCGCTCGTGAACCGGTGCATCGCCGGAAGCCCGGCCGCCCAGGCGGGTCTCAGGGCCGGCGATATCGTAACGAAATTCGCGGGCCATGACGTCGACGTGCCGGACGATTCGGATATCTCGTCGTTCGTCCGTATGGTGGCCGACACCGCCCCCGGCACGGCGGTCGAGATCGAGCGGATCCGTGACGGCAAGACTGATACGGTGAAGGTCACCGTCGGGACCCAGCCCAAGATCAAGCCGTCGACCTACGAGACCCCGTTCGGGTTCTTTGCGCAGGAAATCACGACCGACGTGATGCTGAGCCGCAAGCTGGACAACCAGGACGGGGCGATTGTTTCCTACGTGATCCGCGGCAGCCCGGGCGACGAAGTGGGCATGATGCCGGGCGACATCATCCACCGGGTCGAAGGCAAGCCGATCAAGACGCTCGAAGAACTGAAAACGGCGCTTAAGGGCGTCGAAGGCAAGGAGCGGTTCCTGATCGAGGCCGAGCGCTCCGAAGACGCCCGGTTCTATCTGATCGAGAAGCGCAAGGAGAGCGCCTCCAGCGCTACGGCCAAGTAGTCTGCGGTCATGAAATCCCGTAAAGCGGTTCATCTGGATCCGGAACTGGAGGGCTACGGCACCGCGCTGCCGCTGTGGTCGCTCGCGGCCTCGTCGTTCTTCACCGGTTTCTCGGTGCTGCTCATCGAGATCGCCGGACCGAGACTGCTGGCGCCGTATCTGGGCGATTCCCTCTACACCTGGTCCACGACCATCGCCGTCGTGCTGGGGGCGATGGCGGCGGGTTACGTGGCGGGAGGCATGCTCGCCGACCGCCGGCCCGAGGCGAAAGTATTCTTCGCGGTTATTCTGGCGGGCGGTCTGCTCGCCGCACTCGTTCCGCCGCTCGCCCGGACCGTGCTCTCGGACGAACTGTCGCGGGAAACTCCTGCCATCGGAACCCTGAAAATGTGCCTGCTGCTTTACGCGCCGGCGTGCCTCACGCTCGCCATGAGCTGGCCCTTCGCCGTCCGTCTGGTGTTCGATAGCGGAGAGAATCTGGGACGGCGCGCGGGGATCGTCGGGAGTGCGTCGACGCTAGGTTCGATCGCCGGGGCGATCTCCGGCGGCTGGTGGTTCATCCCGGCGTTCGGTCTGCGGGTGACGTTCTGGGTTGCCGCCGCCATCCCGCTGCTGATCGGAGTGGCGGGGCTTGTGGCCTCCGGACGGGCTGCGTCGGGCCGCGCCCTCGCCATTATTCTCATGCTCGCCGGGCTGGGTGTGGCCGCCGTGCCCGGCAACGCGCCTGCCTGGGGTGTCATCCACCGGGAGCAGTCGTTCTACCACCAGATCGACATTCTGGAGGAAAACGGTTTCCGCTACCTCAAGCTCGATTCGACCTACGAAGGCGGCCGGGACATGGAGACGGGGGAGGTTGCCTTCGACTACCTCAAGTTCTGGCCGCTGATGATCGACGCCGAGCGCCCGCCTGCGAAACTCCTGTTTCTGGGCGCCGGGGCGTATTCGCTGCCGGGATATCTGGCGGAGCGTTACCACGAGGCGACCTACACGGTCGTTGACATCGACCCGGCCATTCATGTGATCGGCGACCGGTTTTTCGAGGCCGACCAGATCCAGAACCTGGTCCGGGTGACCGACGACGCGCGCCGGTTCGTTGCCAATGACAAGGGCCAGTACGACGTCATCTTCGGCGACACCTACCACGGCATCAACCGGATTCCGCCGCATCTGACGACGGTCGAGTATTACCGCCTCGTGAAGGCGCGGCTGGCGCCCTCGGGCCGGTACATGATGAACGTGATCGGGTCGCGGGAGGGCGACGGATCGAGACTGCCGGGCGGTCTCATCGCCGCGCTGAAAGCCGTTTTCCCGGAAGTCCGCGTGTTCGCCACCCGGCCATATGAGCAGTCCGCCCCGCAGAACCTCATCGTGCTGGCGACCAACGGCCCGGTGGTGCTGGACCGCGATCCCCGGAACGAGGAGTTCCTGAAGAAAGAGATCGTCTGGGAGAGTTCCGAACCGGCCTTTACGGACGACCACGCCCCGGTGGACTACCTCTCGGCGAAGCTGCTGGATTCGGAGAAACGATGAAACTCTGGCAGGGGTTGTTCGTTCTTCCCGCTGTTCTGTCGCTGGCGGCCTTTACCAACTGTGACGGCGGCCGGGAGGCGGGCCCGAACGCCGGCGGTAACGGTCCGGCGGCTGAAACGGCGGCAGGGTTCACCCAGATCGCAAAACCGTCCGTCGCCCTGGCCAGCCAGACGGCGTGGTCGGAGGCTCTCTGGCTGGACGACATGGGGCCGCGCCCGATCACCAATCCGGACCGTTTTGCGACGCTTGAGAAAATCGGCAAACGGTTCGAATCCTTCGGTGCCGCCGTTTCGTCGCAGCGGTTCCGGATGCCGGAGGCGACCCAGTACTGGGGCGGCAAGGAACTGGCGAACCTGTCGGCCCGGATCGGCCCCGACTGCAGGGAGACCATCCTGCTCGGGACCCACTGGGACACCCGAGCGACAGCCGACGAGGATCCGGATCCGGACAAACACGATCTTCCGGTTCCGGGTTTCAACGACGGCACCAGCGGGACGGCGATGCTGCTCGACCTTGCCCGGCGGCTGGGAAGCCGGAAGGATCTGCCGTTCGGCATCGAATTCGTCCTGTTCGACGGCGAAGAGGGCGTGCGGAACACTGACCTGTATTTTACCGGGTCCAAGCGGTTCGCGGCCGCGCTGACGCCGGAGCGGGTGAAGTGCTACCGGGCGGCGGTGATCTTCGACATGGTGGCAGACCGGGAGTTCAAGGTATTTGCCGAAGACCTGTCTTACAGCCGGAACCCGTGGCTTTATCAGGAGCTGTACAAGCACGGCGATCCGGCGGTGTTCAGCCCGTCGCCGGACCGCAGCATTTACGACGACCACCTGCCGCTCCTGGCGAAAGGAATCCCGTCGGCGCTGGTCATCGATCTGGACTACGGTCCCTGGCACACCCGGTCGGACACGCGGGAGCACTGCTCCCCGGCCAGTCTGCAGGCAACGGCGGACATGGCGATGAAGTGGCTTGAATCGCGGATGGCCGCGGCGGCCGGCGCTGCGCCGGCGAAGTAGTTACCGGCTCCGGATGCCCGAGAGGAACGTTTCGACGACTTCGTTCTTCACCCGGTCGAAGTCGGAGTCCGAAGTGGCCTTGATCGCGCCCAGCACGAACCCGGTGAGCACGGTCTCGATCATGCCGAAGAACAGGTAGGCCGACGTCTTGGTGTCGACGGTGCCGCGAACCTCGCGGGCGTCGAGCCCCTTCTTCAGCATCCGTTCGAGGATGCTCATGGCGCCGGTGGCAAGTTCGGTGTTCGCCGTGCTGTAGAACTTGGAGCTGCGGGAGATTTCGAGGATGACGACTTCCATCATCTCGGGGTTCAGGCGGTAGCCGTCCACCATGTAGCCGACGATGGTGCGCAGCTTCTTCTCGATCGGGTCGCCCGACTCGTCGATCCGTTTCAGGAACGCGAGGAAAACGCTCCAGCGCTCCTGGAAGATCGAGTTGAGGACAAGCTCTTTGCTCTTGAAGTAGTGGTAGACGAGGCCGTAGGCGACGCCGGCTTCCTCGGCGATGTCCGAAACCCGGCAGCCGTAGTAACCCTTGCGGGCGAACACCTTGACGGCCGCATCGAGAATGGCCTTGCGCTTTTCCAGCGTACCGGCGCGGGTGCTTTGGACTTCGGCCTTGAGGGCGGGTTTACGTCGCACGTCAGATCCTCTGGACAGACGATATACGGGTGATTGATCCGTCAGTCAATATCCCAGTGATCGGCCAGAGGCGGTCCAGTCAAGCGTTGAGGACAGGGGGCTGGGCCGTTTGAGAACAAGCCTAACGGTTTGCCCGGGGACCGGTTAGAATGTCCGGCGCAATGACCTTCACCTGTCCCAAGTGCAGGCGCGAATACCGGCGGGAGGACTCCCCGGCATTCCCGTTCTGTTCCAAGCGGTGCCAGACGCTCGATTTCGGCGGGTGGATGAGCGGCCAGTATGCCGTCCCCGGTCCCCCGGCGCTGGTGGACCCCGAGACGGGGGAAGTGATCGACCCGGATGACGAAGACGGCGGGTCGTCGGTTCATTGAGCCCGAATCAATAATGGAAGAATCCCCAAATCCCGAAAGCCCCAAGTCCCCGCTCCCGTTGCCTGAACTGCCCGTGCGGATTCCGGGTTCCGGCGATAGCGGCGGTAGCACAGGCGGCGGGCTGGGCGGCTCCCGGCTGTTCCGGCTGATGGTGATCGCGAACGTCGTGGTCTGGGGCGGACTGTTCTTTTCGAACTGGCTGAAGACGGGCGGGCCGGTCTACTGGCTGGATGCCCGCTACGATCCGAAGGCGGACCATGCGAAGGGCTGCGAGAAGCACAGCTCCCGTATCGGTAACGTCTGCGTGGACCAGTACGAATTTCCCAATGAACACGGAGAGATGCCGAAAATCCTGAATACCCCGGAAGAGGCCCGTGCCGCCTGCCAGTCGGCGGGAAAGCGGCTCTGCACCTTTGACGAATTCAAGGTCGCCTGTGCGGCGCCGCTGGGCGCGGGTGACTTCCCGCCGGTGGTGGCCGCCAAGGCGTGCAACCTGATTTCCCAGTATTCGGAGAACGCGGTGGCGCCGATGAAATCGGGCGCCATGCGCGGCTGCGTGAACCGGCACGGACTTTCGGATGTCATCGGTAATCTGGCCGAATGGGTCGAAGGGGAGTCCGGGCCCGGTCTCGTGGGCGGGAGCTTCGGGACGGAGATCGGTTCCAATGCGACCTGCCGCGTTCCGCGGCCGGGCGGCCCCGGTCTGGGCGAGGGGTTCCGCGGTACGCGCTGCTGCCGGGATGCGCCGCCTCTGCCCCCGGCCAAATAGCTTCAGCGTTTGCGGCGCCGGACCTTCTGGCGGAAAAATGGCGCCAGCCCGAGGCCGGCGATGAACCCGGCCACATGGGCGGCATAGGCCACCGACGTGCCTTCGCCGCCGTACATCCCTCCGGCCACCTGCATGAGCGCCCAGATTCCGATAAAGAGGAAGGCGGGGATCCGTACCGGCACGAGAATAACGATGACCGGAACGAACGACCTGACCATGGCGGTCGGGTGGTAGAAGACATACGCGGCCAGGACGCCGCTGATGGCGCCGCTGGCGCCCACAAGCGGCAGGGCCGAGTCCGGCGCGTACAGGTAGTGCCCATAGACGGCAAACAGCCCGCAGATCAGATAGAAGAACAGGAACCGGCCGTGTCCCTGTTCGTCCTCCACGTTGTCGCCGAAGATGCCGAGGAACCAGAGATTGCCGAGCGCATGCAGCACACCTCCGTGCAGGAACAGCGAAGTGACCGGTGTCAGTGCGTCCTGGGGAACCGCGAGCGCATGGGCCATGCCGGTCCGCCAGTCCACGGACACGAAGCCCCAGAGCTTGATGATTCGGTCGAAGTGATTCGAGAAAAACCGGCTCCAGACAAAAATGGCGGCATTGGCCGCGATCAGCGTCAGCGTGATCCCCGGAAATTTCCGGGTCGGGTTCTCGTCTCGCCAGGGAATCAAGGTGTCGGACGGGTAGTGGGGCTTTCGCGCTGGGCGGTCGATCCGGGCAGCGGACCGTCCGTCTGCCAGACCGTGAAGCTTTGCGCGGAGGTCAGATTGGCCGAATCCCGCGCCACGATGATCACCCGGTTCAGCCCCGTCTTGATCGGGACCCTGACGTTAAAGGGGTACTTGTCGAGCTTGGCGAGCCCTGCCTGCTCGAACGACTGGTACGACGCCTTGCGGCCGTTAACCATAATGAACAGGTCCTTCACGGCGCCGTCATCGACGACCTCGCCGCTCATTTTGAACATCCGGTCGTTCACCGTCAGGCCCGCATTCACGTTCTGGTCGACCTGAATCGCCGGGGCCGACATCGTGACCGGCTTGCCGGTGACGATCGGGTCGCGGGCGTGGGCCGCGGGGCCCTGGGACACCGGCAGATCGATATCCGAGCTGATCTCCACCGGGAAGTTCGCATCGGAAATCCGGAGGGGAAGGGTGACCTTCGGCTCGATGAAGTCCTTGCTGACCCGGACGGGGATCAGGACGGTATCGGTCGCTCCGGCTTTGAGACCCTTGATCATGTAGCGGGTGCCGGTGGTTCCGACTTCGACGAGCTGGGCGGACTTCGAGCGAAGCTGGATGAAGACCCGCTCCGAATCCCCCTTGCCGGTATTCTTGACCTTGAAGGTTATGCCGGCGGTCTCCCCCGCCTCGATCAGTCCGTCGCCGTCACCCTTGATCAGCGGGCTCGTCTGCGGATTGTCGGAGAGCGTATAGGTGAGATCGAACCGGGGGCCCGGCGCGCGGGCGATCGATACGGGCAGGTCGATTTCGTAGATCTTTTCGTTGTCGCCGGATTCGAATGCGACCTTCACATACTCGGTCCATCCGGAGAGTCCGTGGCCGAGGGTCACCGGGATCTTCTTTTCGGCCGTCGCGCCGGGCGCGATCCGTCCGAAGAGGAACTCCTGGTTGTTGAAGTAGCCGTTCTCGGCGACCGTGTAGGCGTGCAGTCGGTACAGCATCGACTGCGAGCGGTTGGTTACTTTGAGATCGAGGTAGTTCTTCTTGCCCGAGATGGCTGCCGGGATGACGGCTCCCTTTTCGTCCTGAACGGTCAGGGCGACGTCCAGGCTCACACCCGTCTTGGTGCCCGGTCCGGTGCTCCAGTCGAGGCCCGCTTTGGTGAGCGCCTTGTCGATAGCCGAAGCCTGGCTCTTGGCCGATTTCCGGATGGTTGCGCGCGCATTGTCGAGGAAGGCGGGCAGCTGGGACGTGCCGCCCTCGACGATGATCTGCCGCGCGAGCTGGACCGGGAAGTCCTTGGCCAGGTCGGACTTCATTTTCTCGGTGCTGGAGAACGGCTTGCTCGGATCTTCGTTGCCGACTTCGTCCTCGCCCTTGGGATCGGGCTCGAGCAGGTAATCCAGTTCCACCTGCGGTTTTTCGGCATTCGGCGGAATCTGGTCGTTGGCACCCGGCGCCAGCAGGTGATTGTCGAGATCGACCTCGCGGTAAGGGCGCTGATGGGCCCGTAGCCGGATTTCCTCAGGTGCCACTACCACCGGATTGAGCTGGATGTTCGGCATCACGCCGATGTTCTGGATCGAGATGTCGCCCGGCGTCAGGTACTGCTGGACCGTCAGCTTGAGCGCCGACTTGTCCGACAGCGGGAACACGTTCTGCACCGATCCCTTGCCGAAGGTTCGCTGGCCCATGATGAGACCGCGGTTCTGGTTCTTGATGGCGCCGGCGACGATTTCGCTGGCCGAGGCCGAACCCTCGTTCACGAGCACGATCAGCGGCAGTTCGCCGTATTTCTTCGCAAAGCCGGCCTTCGCGCGCGTCGGCTTGGTGTTGCGGCCATCGACGGTCGTCACGATGACGCCCTGCTTGATGTAGCGGTTCGCCAGCGCCGTCGCTTCGTCCAGCAGACCGCCCGGATTGTTCCGCAGGTCCAGCACGGTGCCCTTGAGCGGGCCCTTGTCGCCCAGCTGTTTCTGGAGCTGGTCCATCGCCTGTTCCATGTCGACGGCGGTGTTTTCCTGGAAACTCTTGATCTTCACGTAGCCGACGCTGTCATCGAGAAGGGCCGATTCGACCGCTTTCAGGCGGATCTTGTCTCGGGTGAGCGTGATGTCGAACGGGTCCAGCTTGCCCCGCAGGATCGTGATCTTCACCTGCGTGTTTGCAGGGCCGCGCAGCCGCTTGACGGCGTCGTCCAGCGTCATGTTGTCGGTGGATTCGTCCTCGATCTTGATGATCCGGTCCCCGGGGCGGATGCCGGCGCGGGCAGCGGGCGTATCGTCGACCGGCGAAATCACGGTCAGCTGGTTGTCGCGCATCTGGATCTGCACACCGAGTCCGCCGAATTCGCCCTGTGTTGCAACCACGAACTCCTCGTAGTTGTCCGGGTCCATGAGCCGCGAGTGGGGGTCGAGGGTTTCCAGGAAACCGTTGACGGTTTCGTACTCGATCTTGGGCAGCTGAATGTCGCTCTTCAGCGCCTTCTGGATAAACCCGAGCACGATCTTCGTGTTGCGCAGGTAATCGTCGTAGGTGAGAAGCCGGGCCTGATCGACTTCCTTCGCCTGCGTGTTCATCTGGATCCGGTAGCGCTTGGAACCCTTGATGAAATCGCAGCGGAACTCCGGCACGAAGGCTTCCAGATCCTTCATGGTATTCTCGAACGCTTTCTCGGGGTCAAAGCGGCCGGGGTCGATATACTGTTCGGCGACGAACTTGAGCACGGTTTCGACAACCGCTCCGCGTCCGAGGTCGTAGTTGGCGGCATTGTCAGTGCCCGCAGCCCGGGAGCCCTGAACGAACAGGAAGGCGGATAGTGTCAGCGCTGCAATCGAGCGGAAAAAGAATTTGGAACGGGCTTTCAAACTGAAGTGCCTTTCGGTGGAAACGGGCCAGCGGCCTAGTGATCAGTCTAGTGGCCGTTACCGGGTGTCGCAACGGCTGCAGTCTCTGAAAAAATCCGGAAAACCCCCGGATTTACAGGCGTTTACAGAAGTGTCTGTGGATCGACGTCGAGATCAATCTGAAGGTCCCGGAAGGCCCCCGGTTTAAGGGCTGCATGAAGAACTTTATAGAATTGGTCCAAGGCGGTGGAAATTGAACGGGTATCAGTGCCCTTGAGCAGTAAACGGCGCCGGAACCGGCCTCCGAGCTTCCCGAGCGGGGGGACTGTCGGACCGAAAAGTTTGACGCCGGACGGCAACTTCCAGGCGTCGGCCAGCAGTTCAGCGGCCGACTGCGCCGTTGCTTCCGACCGATCGGAGAGTTCGACTGTCGCAATTCGTCCGTATGGCGGATAGCCGAGATCCCGGCGCTCTTCGAGCAGGCGATCCCAGAGCTCACGGTTCGGGGTTTTCAGCCACTGGATGACCGGGTGTTCCGGCTCATAGGTCTGCACCAGCACCCGGCCGGGTAGGTCTTTCCGTCCGGCGCGGCCCGATACCTGCGCCAGCAGTTGCGCCGCCCGCTCTTCGGAGCGGAAATCCGGAACCCGGAGCGTCTGATCGGCGTTGACGACGACCACCAGCGTGACGCCGGGGAAGTCGTGACCCTTGGCGAGAATCTGCGTGCCGACCAGCAGGTCGATCTCCCGGTCCCGGAACCGGTCGAGGATTTTCGCGAGGGCGCCCTTCTTGCGGATCGAATCCCGGTCGAGCCTTGCGGTCCGGGCCTTTGGGAACTTTTCCTTGAGCGCCATCTCCACCTGCTCGGTGCCGAGTCCCTTGGTGTCGAACTCGGTTCCGTCGCACTTGCTGCATTTTCCCGGCAGGTCAGTTTCGTAACCGCAGTAGTGGCAGCGGAGTTCCGACACCTGGTGGTGATAGGTGAGGGGAATCGCGCAGTCGGGACATTCGGGGGTGTGTCCGCAGGAAGTGCAGGGGAATACAGGCGAATAGCCCCGGCGGTTGAGGAACACCATCGCCTGTTCGCCCGCCTGTATGGTCGCCGTAATGGCTTTCTCCGCCGCCATCGAAAGGAACCACGGCCGTTCCGGATCGTACTCCTCGCGGCGGTCTTCCTTGCGCAGCGAGATCACTTTCACGTCGGGCATGCGGCTTGAGGCCACCCGCCGGGTCAGTTCCAGCAGCCGGTAACGGCCTTGACGCACGTTTTCGATGCTTTCCAGCGAAGGCGTCGCTGAACCCAGCAGGACCGGTATCTTCCGGATCTGTGCCATTTTCACTGCAGAATCCCGCGCGTGGTACCTCGGTGCCGAATCCTGCTTGAACGAGGTGTCGTGCTCTTCATCGACCACAATCAGGCCAGGATCCTGGACCGGCGCGAAAAGTGCCGAGCGCGTGCCGATGGCGACTTTCGCTTCGCCGCGCCTGAGCCGCCACCACTCGTCGAACCGTTCGCCCGCGCCAAGCCCGCTGTGAAGTATCGCCACCTGTCCGGGGAACCGGGAGGTAAAGCGTCCGGCGGTCTGCGGCGTGAGCGCGATCTCTGGAACGATGACCAGTGCGCCTTTTCCGGTCTCAAGGGCTTCTCCGATGGCCTTCAGATAGACTTCGGTTTTCCCGCTGCCGGTGACACCCTGTAACAGGAACGGATGGAATCCGCCCGTCCGGACCGCTTCGGAGAGAGCCGCAATGGCGGCCGTCTGTTCGCCGGTCGGTTCGTGCGTCAGGTCGGTTTCGGAACTGGGCACATCGCCACTGCGCCGGCGGATGGCCGTGGTTTTCAGTATGAGACTGGCGGATTCGAGGTCTTTGAGCGCAAGTGCCCGGCTGGTGGAGCTGCCCGGCAACTCTTTCGCCGGCAGCGGTGCATCCGCTTCGGCGAGCGCCGCGAGTATCCGTTTCTGCACCGGTTTAAGTGTCTGCGACGCGGCTTGGGTATTCCGAGCGAGTGTATAGACCGTGTCGGTCAGTTCCCGGATATTGCCGCGGAGCGCGCCCCGTTCGACCTCGATCAGTCCGTGCCTCTGGAGTTCCTCGAGGGCCTTTTCGGCTGATTGATGCGAAAGCGGTCCTATCCGCCCAGCGCCAATTTTCAGGCCTTTCCCCGGACTCCGCGCCTCCCGGTCCATGAGGACTTCAAGGAGTTTCTCCGCGTCGCCGCCCAGTTCGGAGAGATCCGCCACCGGAGCGTCCCATAGCTTCAGGCTGACAAACCAGTTCTGCCGGTCGCGGCCTTCCGGAGGGATAAAGAGTTTGACAGCGGGCCCCAGCGGGCACCGGTAGTAACGGGAAATCCAAGCGGCCAGTTCCAGATCGTCACGGTCCAGAAGCGGCTCATCGCCGTCGGTCCGTGACACGGGCCTGATGGCTTTTGGATCGAGGCCTTCAGGCGGCTTGCGGGTGATTTCGGCGACGATCCCGCGCTTTTCCTTCTTGCCCCACGGAACAAAAACCTGCTGGCCCGGGGCGAGCCTGCTCTTCAGTGAATCCGGCACGGAATAGGTGAGATCGCTCCAGCGCGGCTCCCTGACCACGACGCGCGCATAAAGGGCCATAGGGTAGGCCCTCAGCCGGATTTCTTGGCGGGTTTCAGTTTGGGGCGCGGGGCGCCGTGCTGGGAGACGTTGGGCTTCAGCTCACCATGCTTCTTCAGCTGCCGTGCGAACATCCACGACATGTAGATCTGCAGAAACAGGATCAGCCCGATCGCGTAATACCAGTCGTTTTCTGTCATCTCGACCCACGTCATAGCGAACTGGAGATTAACCGGGATCGTCGAAAGAACAAGGCGTCAGGGTTTGGGAGCGTCAGCGGGCTTGAGGGCGTCGCAGGCGGCGTCCGCCGGGCAGGCGGCTTCGGTTTTCTTCTCGTCCTTTTTCGGCTCATCCCGTTTCGGATACTTGTCGAGCAGGGGTGCCGGATTGAACTGGTCGGCGGCGAACTTCGGATTCCGGATCAGGTCCTGCACTTCCAGCAGGTGCTCGATCCCGGGCGCGGTGATGCGGATTCTGGCGGGAAAGCCGTTGAACTTCGTGGTGTCGGACGCCTCGAACCGGGTGTCGATGACCGTCGTGCCGCGCACTTCCATCCAGCGAAGCGGCCGGAACGTGCCGGAGTCGAGCCACAGTTCGCTGCGGGCCGGGTCGCCGTGCCGGGGAGCGAGTTCCGAACCGATCACGTAGCAGGGGATTTTGCGGTCTTCGCAGGCGGTAATCCGCCGCTCGGTGAGCCGCAGCCCGCGCACAAGCAGCCGGTCGACGATCATCTGGACCGCCGGGTCCGGCAGTACGAAACCCCGGTTCCGGATCTCCTGTAACCGGTCGCCCGTGGGTGGCGAGGTCGGCATGAAGAGCCACCGGAAGCCGTAGAGGTCTACGACCGGATCCACCCGCTGGCCGCCCAGCACTTCGACGGCGGTCTTCGTGTCGCGGATCAGGAATGAGCCGTCGGCGGCCTTGTCGGCGAAGCGGAAGTTCCCGGCCGGCCCGAAGTCTATCTCGGCTGTCGTCTGGATTTGCGGCTGTCCGGGGCGGGTGATCGCGTGTTTGGCGACCACCCGGAACGGTTCGGTCCCCTTCCAGGGCTCGCGCATGAACTTGAGCGCCATCTCGGGCGGCAGAAGATAGGCGAGGGCGGGAACCGCGAGCGTAAAGGTGAGCAGCGCCGCCAGCACTCCCGCCAGCCCGGGCCGCAGCTTGTGCGGCGCTAGGGAGCGTGAGACTGGCTGCGGCGTTCCCATGCGTCGGACTAGTTCTTCGCCAGCTTAGCCAGCAGGTTCAGGGCCGATCCGGCCTTGAACCATTCGATCTGCTCGGCGTTGAAGCTGTGGTTCACGGGGAACGTATCGGTCTTCCCGTCCGAGTGATGCAGGGTGATTGAGAGCTGCTTGCCGGGGGTAAATGACGACAGCCCCGTCACCGACACGCGGTCGTCTTCACGGACTTTGTCGTAGTCGGCCGGGTTCGCGAATGTGAGCGGCAGGAGCCCCTGCTTCTTCAGATTCGATTCGTGGATACGCGCAAAGCTGCGGGTGACGATCGCCGCCGCGCCGAGGTGGCGCGGACACATGGCTGCGTGCTCGCGCGAGCTGCCTTCGCCGTAGTTCTCGTCGCCGAATACCACCCAGCGGTTGCCTTTCGCCTTGTAGTCGCGGGCGACCGCCGGGACGGCGTCGGTCGCGCCGGTGAGGAGGTTCTTCGTGCGGCCCGCTTCCTTCGTATAGGCGTTGATCGCGCCCAGGAACATGTTGTCGCTGATCTTGTCGAGATGGCCGCGGAACTTGAGCCAGATGCCGGCCGGGGAGATGTGGTCGGTCGTGCACTTACCGACGGCCTTGAGCAGCACCGGGAGCTTCTCGAAGTCCTTGCCGTCCCACGCCTTGAACGGGGTCAGCAGCTGAAGGCGGTCGCTCGTCGGGCTCACCTTCACTTCGACCTTCGAACCATCCTTGGCCGGGGACTGGTAGCCGGAGTCGCGGCTCGTGAAGCCCTTGGACGGGACTTCAGGGGCGGCCGCGGGGGCCTTCAGCTTTAGCGGGCCGATTGCGTCACTGAGCGGGTTCATGTCCAGCCGTCCGGTCAGCGCGTAGGCGACAACCACTTCGGGACTCGAGATGAACGATGCCGTATCCGGGTTACCGTCGTTGCGGGCCGGGAAGTTGCGGTTGAACGAGTTGATGATGGAGTTCTTCTCGCCCTTCTTGATGTCGTCGCGCTTCCACTGGCCGATGCAGGCGCCGCAAGCGTTGGCGAGCACCGTGCCGCCGATGGCTTCGAGGTCCGCCAGCAGCCCGTCGCGGGCGATGGTTTCATAAACCTGCTCGGAGCCGGGGGAAATGAGCAGCGGGATTTTGGCCTTCAGCCCCGCCGCTTTCGCCTGCCGGGCGACATCCGCCGCACGAGAAATATCCTCATAGGAAGAGTTCGTACAGCTGCCGATCAGGGCCGCCGTGAGATTCGGGGCGTAGTCCTTGTCCTTCACGTCCTTCGGCAGGTCCGACACGGGCCGGACCAGGTCCGGCGTGTGCGGGCCGGAAACGATCGGCTCGAGCTTGTCGAGATCGATTTCGACGACCTCGTCGAAATACTTCTTCGGGTCGGCCTCGACTTCCGGATCGGCACGGAGCAGGTCCGCGTATTTGTCGCAGATCACGGCGATCTTCGCCCGCTTCGTCGTGTTCAGATAGGTCTTCATCCGTTCGTCGTAAGGGAAGATCGACGTTGTGGCGCCCAGTTCGGCGCCCATGTTCGTGATCGTGGCCTTGCCGGTGCAGCTGATCGATTTCACGCCCGGTCCGAGGTATTCCACGACGCGGTTCGTTCCGCCTTTGACGGTCAGGATGCCGCAGAGCTTGGTGATGACGTCCTTCGGGGCGGTCCAGCCGCTCATCGTGCCCTTGAGCACGACGCCGACCTTCTTGGGGTAGAGGACTTCCCAGGGGAGTCCGGCCATGACGTCGCTCGCGTCCGCGCCGCCGACGCCCGAAGCGAACATGCCCAGTCCGCCCGCATTCGGGGTGTGGGAATCAGTGCCGATCATGAGGCCGCCCGGGAACGCGTAGTTCTCGAGCACGACCTGGTGGATGATTCCGGAGCCCGGCCTCCAGAAGCCGATGCCATACTTGTTCGACATGCTGGCGAGGAAGTCGTAGACCTCGCGGTTCTTGTCGTTGGCCGAATCGAGATCGGCCTTCGCGCCGACGTAAGCCTGAATGAGGTGGTCGCAGTGAACCGTCGACGGAACGGCCACCTGCGGTATGCCCGCCTGCGCGAACTGGAGAAGCGCCATCTGGGCGGTCGCATCCTGCATGGCGACGCGGTCGGGCTGGACCAGCAGATAGCTCTTGCCGGCGTTCAGTTCCTGGGTCTCGGGGTCGCGCAGGTGTGTGAGCAGTACCTTTTCCATGAAGGTCAGGGGGCGGCCCAGGCGCTTGCGGATCACCTTCAGGCGCTCGGACATCAGCTGGTAGGCTTTTTCGACTGCTTCAGGGGTGGATTCGATAATAGGCATTGCGGTTTGGCTCCTAATCGCGGCTTTCATCTAGCCCATCGACGGGGAAAAACTCAAAGGGGAAATCAGGGCGAAAATCACTCCATGACCTGCTCGGCTGAATACTCCACGATCCGTCCGTCCGGGTCCCGGACCATGCAGATGTAGCCGACGATTTTGTCGTAATAGAGGGGGCCCAGAAAGACGTCGAAACCCCCGGCTTTCAGCCGTCCGGCGATCTCGTCCACGGCGGCCCGGGATGGCAGCTCAAAGCCCAGATGTTCCAGCCCTTCCTGGCTGAACTCAGGGCCTTCGAAATGTTCTGGCTGGATGGCGACAATCGTGAAGTGCGGTGATTCCTGACGGAGCCAGACGACCCCCGCGCCGGTCGTCTTGTCCAGCCGCCGGTTGACCGCCTTGAGGGGCGTGAACTTTTCATAGAACTCGATGGTCCGGTCCAGGTTTTTTACGCGGATCGCGTAGTGGGTGAGGACCGGTTTCGAGGGAAATGTCGGGGTTCCGTCGGCTTCAGACATCGGTGTTATTGTTAGCGTTTTTCGAACGCCGCCGCAAAGAACCCGTCCGTATGATGCTCCCACGGCGTCATGCGCATGAACCCGTCGGGCGTCGTGACCGACTTCGCCGCTTCGGCGCCCAGTGCCGGTTCGAGAATCTCAGCGGCCGTGAGCAGGCGTGCATCAGGGTGCCCGGACAGAAAGCCCTTCACGACGGCAGATGTTTCTTCCGGCTCCAGCGAACAGACGGAATATACCAGCCGACCGCCTTTACGCACCGCCTGCCATGCCGAATCGAGGATCTCCCGCTGGGTCCGGGCATAGAGTTGCAGGTCGCCGTCCTGCCGGTTCCAGCGGGCGTCGGGGTTCTTGTGCAGGGTTCCCATGGCGGAGCAGGGCGGGTCGGCCAGCACACGGTCGTAAGGAGACCGGGTGACGGCGTCGGGCAGTTGCCGTGCGTCGGCCTGCCGGCCGTCGATAGAAACAATTCCCAGCGCTTCGGCCGATTTCTTCAGGCGCTCCAGCCGCTGACCGGACCGGTCCAGCGAAAGAACACTGACATCTCCGGAGAGCGCCAGCCCGAGCGACTTCCCGCCGGGGGCGGCGCAGACGTCGAGGACCCGGTTGTTGGGTGCGGGTGCAACCAGAAGGGGCACGATCTGGCTCGCTTCGTCCTGGACGAACCCGAGTCCATCCCTGACGATCCGGTCGAGTTCCGAGCGCGTCGCGCCGATTTCGATCCCGACCGGCGAAAACCGGCAGGGCCTCGAATCGATGCCGTCTTTCTTGAATATCTCGAGCAGCTCGTCCCGCGAGTGCCTCGCCGTATTTACTCGCAGGTAGGTGAGCGGTGTTTCATTGACCGCTTCTGTCGCCTTCACGGCGCCTTCGGGTCCCATCTGGTTCCAGAGCCGCTTGACCCACCAGAGCGGAAGGCTGGCGGTGTGAGCAAGCTGTTCCGGCGTGCCGGTCTCGCGGTGGATAAGATCCATTTTATCCCGGCGCCGGGCCGCTTCGCGGAGCACGCCGTTGGCAAAGTTACGCAGCGGCCGTTCCGGCATCAGGGCGACCGATTCGGACACCGCGGCGTGGACCGGCACGCGGTCGAGAAACAGAAGCTGATACAGCCCGATTCGCATCGCTTCCCGCAGGCGTGCGTCCAGCTCCGCAAGCGGGCGCGAACACAGGCCCGCCAGAATGGGATCGAGCTGGCCACGCCAGCGAAGGACGCCGTAGGCGATCTCCGTGGCCAGCCCCTTGTCGTCGGGGCGGACAACCTTGCGAAGTTCCGGATCAAGGGCGGCGTCGAGGTGTTCGCCGGCGTTCACCGCGAGCAGGGCGTTCAGCGCCGCTTCACGGGGCGTCGGAGGAGCGGACGTTTTGGCGGCAAATCTGCCCGGTCCGCCTCTGGGCCTGTCACCTGACCGGCCTTCTCGGCTGGGGCGTCCTGCCTGTCCTGGCCGGTCGTCGCGGCTTTGCCATCCGGGCCGGCTTGGCCGGGGCGCTCCCTTGTGGAACGGACGATTCGCACGGGGAGGGCGGTTGCTGCGTGGCGGGCGGTTGTCGTTCATGATCCGAACCGGCTTCCTGCGGGGAGTTTCAACCCGCGCACGAAATCGGAGGCGGCCATCGCCCGTTTCCCTTCGCGCTGTATCTCGATGATTTCGATGGATCTGTTTCCGCAGGCGACCGTGAGCGGGTCGTAGGAAAGCACCGTGCCCGGTTCGCCGGTGCCGCCAGCCGGAATCGCCTTGTGAATCTTGATCCGTTCACCGTTCAGCGTCGTCTGCGCCGATGGCCACGGATTGAGCCCGCGGATCAGGTTCGCGACCGACGCCGCCGGTTTTTTCCAGTCGATGGTCCCGCTTTCGCGGGTAAGTTTGGCCGCATAGGTCGCTCCCAGGCTGTCCTGCCTGACCGGTTTCAGTATCCCGTCGCGGGCGCGCCGCAGGCCTTCGATGAGCGCCTCTGCACCAAGCGGCATCAGCTTGTCGTGCAGCTCTCCGGCAGTCTCGTTCGGTTCGATACGGCAGCTCTTCACGACGAGCATGTCGCCGGTATCGAGCCCTGCGTCCATTTGCATGAGCGTCACGCCGGTCTCTTCAAAGCCTTCGGTTACGGCGGCCTGGATAGGTGAGGCGCCGCGGAGCTTCGGCAGCACCGACGCGTGGACGTTCCAGAACCCCCGCACAGGAATGTCGAGGAGTGCCTGCGGGATGATCTGGCCGAATGCAGTGACGACAGCGAGTTCGGGGCGGTCGTTTGCGGCGAGCTTCTGGAAATGTTCGAGCACTTCAGGGGACCTGACCTTTTCCGGCTGATAGACCGGGAGCCCGTGCGACTGGGCGAATACCTTTACCTCGGGGGCCTTCAGTTCGCCTTTGCGTCCGGCGGGACGGTCCGGTTGCGTGACGACGAGCGAAATTTTTTCCCCGCTGTCCAGAAGCGCCTTCAACGGCGCTACGGCGAACTCCGGTGTGCCGAAATACCAGATCGCCATAGATCCTCAATGCTTCGCAAAGTGCTGTTCGATGGCCTTCAGGAACGACGGGATATGGAAGTCCGGCGGTTCGATAACGACGTTGAGCCCGGCTTCGCGTGCGGTGTCGCTGGTAATGGGGCCGATCGAGGCCACTTTCACGGACGGCGGCAGCTTCTTGATCGTCGGCTCGCCCACGAGTTGCACGAAGTTCTTCACGGTCGACGAACTGGTGAAGGTCAGGAGATCGATCTTTCCGTCCAGCAGCTCATTCGCCAGTTTTTCGCCGTCAGCGGTGGGCTGGACGGTCTGGTAAACGGCGGCGACGGTCACCTGCGCGCCCATCTTGCGCAGCGCCTCGGGCAGTATCTCCCGCGCTTCGGCGGCCCGCAGGATGGTTACCCGCTGGCCTTTCACGTTCTGGGTTTCAAAGAACTTCACGACCCCCTCGGCGACAAATTCGCCGGGTACGGCAGCGACGAGCAGTCCGACCGCTTCGCAGGCGGCGGCGGTCGCGGGTCCGATCGCGACGATCCGGGGGCCCTTCAGCGTCCGGATGTCGAGGCTGCGCGCCTTGAGACGCTCGGCGGTCTTTTCGACGCCATTGGGGCTCGTAAAAACCAGCCACTGCTCGCCGGCCATCTGGTCCAAGGCCTTGTCGGCCTCCGTCCACGAAGCCGGGTCCTTGATGTCGATGGTCGGTGTCTCCCGCACATCGGCGCCCAGTTCCTTGAGCCCCCGGGCGAAGTCACTTGCCTGCTTGCGGGCGCGGGTCACGAGCACCCGTTTCCCGAAGAGCGGTTTCTTCTCGAACCAGTTCAGCTTGTCCCGCAGCGAAACCACCTCGCCGACGATAAATACGGCGGGGGCCTCGATACCGGCGTCCTTTACGAGCTTCTCGATGTTATCCAGCGTGCCGGCCACCGACTTCTGCCTCGGCCAGGTACCCCACTGGATGACGGCGGCCGGCGTATGGCGGGCGCGGCCGTGGCGGATCAGCTGTTCGACGTTGTTTGCCATCTGCCTGACGCCCATGAGCATGACGAGCGTGGAGTTTTCCGCCGCCAGTTTTTCCCAGGGGATCAGCGAATCTTCTTTCCCTTCCTTCTCGTTGCCGGTGACGAAGGTGACCGATGCCGTGAAGTCGCGGTGGGTAAGGGGGATGCCGCCATAGGTGGGTGCCGCGATGGCGCTGGTGATGCCGGGAACGAATTCGAACCGGATGCCGGCCTCGACCAGTTCTTCTGCCTCTTCGCCGCCGCGTCCGAAGACGAGCGGATCGCCGCCCTTGAGGCGCACGACTTTCTTGCCGCCTTTGGCCGCGTCAACGATCAGCTGGTTGATCTCTTCCTGCTTGATGTAGTCGGTGCCGCCCTTTTTCCCGACGAAGATGCGCTCCGCTTCCGGGCGGGCGTGTTCGAGCAGGGCGGGGTTTGCGAGGTAGTCGTAGAAAACGATATCGGCTTCCTCGAGCAGGCGCTTGCCCTTCAGGGTGAGCAGTTCCGGATCTCCCGGGCCCGCGCCCACGAGGTACACAATTCCGGATGACAGTTGCGCTTTAGCGGGCATATTTCTGTTCGATCTCTTTCAGGATTTTCCGGCCGCCCCGTTCGAGCAGCGCGTCTCCCACTTCATTGCCGAGCTTCACGGGATCTTTCCCCGTGGCCGAATGGTGGAGCGCGCCTGTACCTTCGATAGACGAGAGAAACGACGTGAGCAAAATACCGTCTGTTTGCAGCGTGGCGTGCCCGCCCAGCGGAAGCCAGCAGGAGGCCCCCATCCGTTTCAGCAGGGCCCGTTCGCACAGCGCGGCGGTCTCAGCCGCCTTGTCTTTCAGGGGCTCGACCAGAGCGAGCGTGTCGCGGTCGTCGGTGCGGGCTTCAAGCCCCAAGATCCCCTGGCCGATGGCCGGTATCACCTTGTCGGCGCCGACCAGTTCGGTCGCGCGGCTGGCCCACCCGAGGCGGTTCAGTCCGGCGGCGGCGAGTACGATCGCGTCGTACTCGCCCTCGTCAAGTTTCCGGAACCGCGTGTCGACGTTGCCGCGAAGGTCCAGAAACCGGAGATCCGGCCGCAGCGCCCGGAGCTGAATCTTGCGGCGCAGGCTCGATGTGCCGACGCGGGCGCCAGAGGGCAGGGTGGCGAGCGTCTTGCCGTCCCGGGCGCACAGCGCGTCGCGCGGGTCTTCGCGGGTGAGATAGGCCACCAGTCCCAGGCCGGACGGAAGCTCCGCCGGGACGTCTTTCAGGGAGTGAATCGCCAGGTCAACGCGCTTTTCCAGAAGGGCATCTTCGATTTCTTTGACGAAGAGACCCTTGCCGCCGATCTCCGCGAGGGGTCGGTCGAGCACTTTATCTCCGGTTGTTTTGATGATTTCGAGGCTGATTTCGATCCCGGGATGCTTCTGACGCAAAAGGTCGGAGATATGGTTGGCCTGCCAGAGAGCTAGTTTGGAACCGCGGGTTCCGATTTTAACGTGGGTTTTCATTCAAAATTGATGGTTTCGGGGCTTAAAGGGCTGAGGAACATTAAAAGGTTTTAGTGTCTGAAATTCCTGGGCTTTTTCGGGGTATGAACCCGAATTAACGGCGTCTTCACAGGGATTTTAATAGAAGGTGTCATTGTGTGTTTACCTAGTTCCCTCCCCTTCCCCGACCCGGCTCTGGTTCATCACGAACCAGGGCCGGGTTCTTTTATGGCGCTTTTTCGGAAATGTCGAGGGACGGAGCCCGCGGGCGATACCTCCACGCAGCCACCCAGTTCATGAAGAACCCCAGTGCCGCCAGCAAGACGCCGATCCGGAGCGAGCCCGGCTCGAACCGGAACTCGACATCCTGACGTCCGGACGGCACCCACGCGGCGATCTGTCCGCCGTTGGCGGGGAATACGGGCAGCTCTTTCCCTTCCGCGTACGCTTTCCAGCCCGGATAGTAGTTGTCCCGGATAATTACCGGGCCTTCGTTGGTGTGTTCAACGCGGACTACCCGGTGATCCTCGTCCCAGATGAGCGGGTCGCAGATCGATGCGGCCGAGCCTGAACCCGACTGAACAGCCGGGGAGATGTTCGAATTGTCCGCGGCGTCGAATGAGCCGATCAGGGCATAGTCCCGCCGGTTCTTGAAGTCGGTAATGCGGTAGGCGCTTGCCAGTGATTTTGGATCTTCAAAACGTGTCCAGTTGGCCGGGCAGCGGGCGGGGCCGGTCTGCAGAGCATCGGTGCACCAGACCAGATTGAGCACCGAGTCGGGTTTCCCGCAGGTCCAGTCGGTCCGCTTTTCGGCGGTCTGCGGAAGGACCAGCCAGTAGTTGCCGCCCGTCAGCGCCAGGTAGTTCCGCCACTGGGCGCCATGGAGCATGCGGGTCATCGTGGTGAGCTCGGACGAGTTGTAGCCGATCGGACTTGAATACGGCGTGAGCAGAATGAGGTTGCCGTAGACGAGATTCCAGATCTGCCTTGAAACCGCTTCGGTCTCTTCGCCTGCCCAGTGAATCTTGCCGCTTTCGTGATTGAAAAAGAGACGCGCGGGGACGCCCTCGGGATTGGCCTCGGCAGGGAAGTCGGTCAGGAACCGGCCAATGAGTGAAGGCGGCGTGCGGTAGTTGTTCGAATCCCAAACCGGGGCCATTGGCACTGTCACCCGGAACAGTTCAATGGCGGTGAACAGAACGGCGGCCCAGGCTGCAGCTTTCCACCGGGAAATGGCAATCAGAACCATGACAACGGTTCCGGCGGCCCACAGGAGCGCGGCCTTCTGAAGTGCCCTTCCGATCAGGTTGAAAAGTTCAGGCGACAGATCGGCTCCGCGTATATCCCGGAGCCAGGGGTCGATCAGGTCCGTCTGCCCTCCGATTTCCCACAGGACGACCGTCACCAAGACCATGAAGGCCGGGATAACGACCGGGAACGGGCGGCCATCATCGGCGGACCGATCGGAGCGGAACCAGTCGAGGCCGTGCGCCGCCATTACCGCCAGAGCCATCATCACCCAGATCAGAAGCCGTTCGGGAAAACGGAAGTTCGCCCAGAACGGGAGGACTTTATAGAGAACCCCGTAAAGCGGCGTCCAGGTCCCGCAGGCCGCGACAAAGAAGAACAGGCCGGTAACGGTCCACAACCGGATCGACCGGCTGTTACGGCTCTTCCAGAGACCCAGAAGGGCAAGCGGGATCAGCAGGATTCCGAAGTAACTCTGCGGGGTGTAGAAGCCGATGTAGTCAGTGCGGGCGAGCGATTTCGCCCAGAACGGCATATCCTCGCGGAACGTGAATCCGTAGAGTTCCGGAACGAACCATTCGGTCCAGCGGAACGGATGGAAAGACCATTGGGTTACGGCTTCGAGAGTGCCTGATGCCAGCCGGGTTGTCCGTGTTGAGAGTTCATATACAGGCAAGAGAAAAGGCGATGCCAGCAGCGCGGTTGTTGTCAGTAACCAGAGGGTTCCGCCCAGCCGGTATCTGAATTCGCGGTGTTTCCGGGCTTCCAGAAGTGCGAGAACAACGGATAGCCCGCCGGCGATATAGATCGTCTGGATATCGCCGCTCGTCGTCGGAAGGTAGAGGGCCGCCACGACCAGTGCACCCCATCCCCATCCCGGTGCGCGGAGATACCGGTTCAGGGCGGTGAAATACCAGCCCAGCCATGCCCATGCGAACAGGAACTGAACGTTCTCGTGTTTCTGGACAAAGACCCCGCAATAGGCGACCGATAGCGCTCCGAGGAAGGCGCCGGCGCGGCCGAGATCGAGCGAGCGGAGCCACAGATAAAAACCGCCGTGCGCCAGTGCAAAATGGACAATCACGAGCAGGCCGTAAGCGTATAACGGGTCTCTGAAAAGAAGCAGAAGGGCGTGTCCTGGATAAAGGACGGCGTTCACCGGATCACCCCAGAACGGCATGCCGTTTTTTACCCGGTCTATCCAGAGCGGCCATTCCCCGGAGAGCAGCCGTTCCCGCAGATAGAGTTTTGTCGGCAGGAAGCCGATAACCGAATCCCGGTACCAGAACGCTGCGGCGCCCGTCCATATCTTCCAGAAGTAGACGAGATTGACCGCAGCGATAGCTGAGGCGACGGATAGTCCTTCCATTCTGTTCCGTATGGCCGGGTATTTTTCGCTCAACTTGTTCTCCGTTTCAGATCGGGGAAAACGAAGACAAAGAATGCGACGAGAACGGTAGCTGCGGCAATGACGAAGCCGATCCGGATCGAAACGGGTTCGAATTCGAACCTGACTTCACGCCTGCCCGCCGGGACCCAGGCCCCCAGCAGGCCACCGTTCACCGAAAGGACAGGTATGTCGGTCCCGCCAACCGATGCTTTCCAGCCCGGGTAGTTCATGTCCCTCAAGACGACCGGGCCATCAAAGCCTTTATCCACCAGAACTGTCCGGTCCTCTTCGTCCCAGCGGAGGGGGCTGCAGCTTGTGGAGAGGTTTGCATGATCGCCGTCAGACGGAGGGGGCCAATCTCCGTTGGGTTGCGGCATCCGCCGGTCGAAGCTGCCCAGATACGCGAAACCCGGGCCGGTCGCGGCAAAGTTCGTGGCACGATAGCTATGAACCAGGTCGTCGCTGCTGGCAGGTATTTTCCAGTTGCCGGGACACCAGACCGGCGGAAGTGCGTGACTGTTCCGGCACCAAAGAAGGCCCGGCGATCCGGAATCAGGGATCAGTTCCCCGCAAGTCAGGCTGGGGGTCTTGCCGGCGTTATCGGGAAAGAGGGCCAGGTAACCGGTGTTTGTCAGTGTGGAAAAGTTGGCGATGTTTGCGAGGTCCCGCATCATCCGGAACGAATAGATTTCCGATGAGTTATAGCCGAGCATATCCGACCATGGCGTAATGAGCATGAGATTCCCCATCAGTGTGTCCCACGTCATCAGGGAAATGAGCCTGCCTTCCTTCTGGGGGGCATAAGTCTTGAGCTGGGTAACGAAAAGACTGGAGTTGACACGAAGCGGATACGGCGACGGTTGCCCGGTCTCCGGGAATGATCTGACCAGACTTGTAACGGCGCCGGGCGAAGTCTCGTAGGTCGTCTTCGGCCATAGAGGAACAAACAGGCTGAAGGAATAGACGAGGATGATCACCGTTACCGGGACGAATAAGAGCGGAAGGGATCGGTTCCGGAATGAAAAAAGACAGGCGATAGCGGCTGAAACCAGGAGCCAGCAGATTCCGGCCGTCCTGAAACTGCCGGATACCTGCCGCAGCAGTTCCGGATCCTGCATCCCCGTAGTCCCGCCGGCAGTCCCGACAATCGAACCGACGAGTGAAACCTGTCCGGCGCAGACGATGAGGGCCGCACCTATGGCTGCGGCGCCAGTTGCGCACAGCACAGACCGTTTTGGTCGGTCATCCATAGAGAGCAGGTCGAAACCGCCGGCGGCGTACCAGCCCGCTGCCAGTGTAACCCAGAACAGCAGTCGTTCCGGAAATTTGAACATATGCCAGAGAGGTATGAAGTCGTACAGCAGGCGATAAAACGGCAGCCAGTCCCCGCACGCCGCCACGAATGCGACCGCGCCGAGAATAAACCAGAACCAGCCGTTGTATGACCCTCGTTTGTGCATGCGGCATATGCCGATTGCCGCAACCGGGATCCCAGAAATCGCGATGCCGGAAGTGAGGGTGTAAAATCCCCAATTTGAGGCCCTGTTGATTCCGTTAGCCCACCAGACCGGATCGGACGCGGGTAACCCGAAAATTCCCGGAACAAACCATTCCAGGATTCTCAAGGGATGGAATGACCATTCAGTGACCAGTTTCAGGGAGTTTTCGTATCCACGGGCGGCGTGCAGTGACAGTTCATAGAGCGGCAACAGAAATGGCGCCGCACTGCAGGCGGCAATTCCAAGTATGAGTGAAGCTCCTCCGAGGCGTTTCAGGGCATCAGGGCGGCTGCCGGCCAGTGACACTCCGACTGTGAGCGCGCCCAGGATCATGACGGTTTGCAATTCTCCGGAAACGACGATCGCCCATAGACAGAGCGTGGTAAGGGCTCCGGTCCGCCACGACGGCCTGTCGTGGAATCTGTTGAGCGCGCACAGGTACCATCCGCACCACGACCATGCGAACAGATACTGAAGTGCCGCATGGGTATTCAGGAAAACCCCGGAGTAGGCGATGAGCAGAGATCCGAAAACCGATCCGGCGGATGAGAATCTTTCAGACTTCAGCCATAGATAAAACCCTGCCTGTGCAAAGAGGAAATGCAGCACGGTGAGCATTCCGTAGGCGTAGACGGGGTCGTCGAACAAGAGCAGCAGGATCTGGCCGGGATAAAGAATGGCGTTGACGGGATCGGCCCATACGGGCTGGCCGCTGTTCAGGCGCTCGGTCCACAGGGGCCAGGTATCGGTCAGAAAGCGGTCGCGCAGGAACATCTTTAAGGGGAAATAGTTGACCACCACGTCCCGGAAATAGAATGCCGACCGCCCTGTCCAGATATTCCAGAAGAAGCAGACGTTCACCGCAAGCATGGAGAATGCGGCGCCAACGCCTCTCCGGCGTTGCGGGTTCAGGAGAGATCGTTTAACTTCGCTCATCAGTTCTCATGCAGGAGCCGGTTTGTCCGCGAACAGCCCAACGGGAAAAGAAGCTTTATGTCCCGTCTGCGGCGGCCCCGGTGTTTTTGAGGCCGAGGTCCGCGAACAGGACGGATATTTCTCGAGTTCCGACCGGTTCAGGCTCATGGCGTGCCGGGCCTGCGGCTCCCGCTATATCGATCCGGAAAGCATCCCTCATCCGATCGGTCATTACTACCCAAGCGACTATTACGGGAGCAAGCAGGAGAAATACCGGGGTATTTTCCAGAAGCTGTCCGACGCCTTCCGCCGGTGGCGATTCGATATCCTGTTCGGCCGGATACGTACCGAAGTCTCGGCGAAACCGTCAGTACTCGACTACGGCTGCGGGCGGGGCGTCATGCTGGCCTCGTTCCGGGAGGCCGGTTGGGAGGCGAGGGGCGTCGAGTTCTCCGAGAGCTCCGCGGCGCTGGTAAAGTCGGAATACGGGATTGATGTCCTGCACGGTACGGACGCCATCGAGCAGCTGCAAAATGACAAGTTCGACCTGATCACCCTGTTCCACGTTCTTGAGCATCTGGATGATCCCCGGGCGACACTGCAGAAACTGGGCCAGCACCTGACGGAGGGTGGCCGGTTCGTGATTGAAGTTCCGAACTACTGCCGGCTCCAGCGGGTCCTGTTTGGGCGCTGGTGGTGGCATCTCGATCCGCCCCGGCACCTGATTCATTTCAATCAGGAGTCACTCACCGGAATGCTCGGCAAGCTCGGCTACCGGGTCCGGATTCTGGCGAACTTTTCACTGGAGTATTCGATCTTCTGTTTCCTGCAGTCGGCGTTGTCCCGCCTTACCCGGCGTCCGAACCGTCTCCATGTGCTGATCCGGGCTACTCCGGGGGAGCATCCAATGGGCGGCATTGAGGCAGCCCTGACGCTTGCCGTTGCAGGATTGCTGTTCGTCCCTTCGGTGATCGGGGCGATTGGCAGTTTCTTCCTGGGGCAGGGCGACGTGATCCGCGTCGAAGCCCTCCGTAAATGACATCAAATGACATCCGGCAAATGAAAAGGGCGGCCGTCTGGCCGCCCCTTCCGGTTTCGAACGTACAAACATTCAGCTGATATATTCCTTGAGGCCCCACTTCACGCCTTCGATAGTCCGGCTGATCATCTCGTCGGTGATGCCGGGGAACAACGGAAGGCAGATGTGGCGCGAGCAGCCTTCATCCGCGTTCGGGTAGTTGCCCTTGTCCAGGTTCTTGAAGATCGGCTGCTTGTGAAGCGCCTCTTCGTAGACCTCGCCGGTGAGCCCGACGTTGTACTTCTCGCGGACGGCCATCTTCATCGCCTTGCGGTCCTTGAGCGGCCGCTTCGGCACCAGAAGGTACTTGTAGTAGTTTCCTACGCCGCCGGCCGGGGTGAGAATCGGCCTGGCCAGCGGATCGTCCTTGAACGCCGCGTCGTAGGCTTTGGCCGCGCGCTGGCGTTCCGAGATCATGAACTCGAGCCGGTCCAGCTGCTTGAGGCCGATCACGGCGTGGATCTCGGACATGCGCCAGTTGTAACCGAGACGCGTGTGGGCATTGACGGTAAAGCTCGCCTTGCCCTGGTCGCGGTAGATGAGTGCTTCGTTATAGACGAACTCTTCGTCGGTCGTGATGATGCCGCCTTCGCCGCTCGTCATGACCTTGGTCGGATAGAACGAGAAGCTGCCGGCGCGGCCGAACTTGCCCGCCTTCACGCCCTTGTAGGACGACCCGTGCGCGTGCGCGGCGTCTTCGAACAGCCAGATTCCCTTCTTCTTGCAGAAGTCGACGATGTCATTGATGTGCGGAGTGACGAACCCGCCGATGTGGACGATCACGACGCCGACGGTGTTGGGCGTCAGGCGCTTCTCGATCTCCTTGACCGTGAGCGAATAATATTCGGGGTCCATATCCGCCAGCACGGGGATTCCGCCTGCGTGCTCGATACCGGCCGCCGTAGCAAAAAACGTGTTGGTCGGGCAGATCACGTCTTTGCCGGCCACACCGAACGCGCGCAGCGGGATCTCGATCGAACTCGTGCCGGAGTTGACGGCCACGGCGTACTTGGTGCCGCAGAACTCGGCCCAGCGGCGTTCCAGTTCCTTGCCGTGCTTGCCGAGGGTGAGCTGGCCGGAGGCGAGCACCTGGTCGATCTGTTCGAGGATCCATTTGCGGTCCTCTTCGGGGAAATACAGTTTGGCGGCGGGAACGAGCGGTTTATCGGCTCCGGGGTTCGTGGACATGGGTAAAGGTGGCTCCTTTGGCCGGTGCTTCCGGCGGTTTGAAATCGGTTATTCGGGTTTCCAGGTCATGGAGAGCATGACGACTCCGGCCATGATCAGGGTGACGCCGCCCCATCGGAGCGGTTCGACGGTCTCGCCCAGTACGATCCGGGCGAGCAGAACGGCGACGAAATATTCGAGTGCTGCCAGCGGTACGATGAAACTCACCGGCGCGCGGGCGAGCAGGGCGAGATTCAGGAAAAAGGCGACCGCGTGCAGGGCTGTGCCGAAGATGATCGTCGGGGTGGTGAGTGCTTTCCAGAAGTAGCGGAATGTCTCCAGCGACATCCAGTCGTCGTGCGCGCCGAGCGCGATCATCCCCTTGGCCTGAACGATCGGTGCGGCGGCGGCGCAGGTCACCGAAATGGCGAGCATTACCATGATCGTGAGCATGTTCGATCCCTTCTTCCAGTTCTTCCCTGATGTCGCGGCAGTGTCAGTGGACATCTGAAAACCCTATCGTGCGAATCTTGCGTTCTTCGAGCGCCGCCCGGACCCTGGGGCTCGTGAGAGCCTTCAGTTCCTCTTCGTGCCGGTAACCGGGCATATGCGCCTCGATCTCCGGGCAGCGTCCGGCGGACGGGTGCGTATATATCTCCGTCACGCCGGGGCCAAGTCTCTGGATAATGCCCAGCAGGTAGCCCTCGGTCACCCGGCCGGATTCATAGACCCCGAACACCTCGTCGGCGGTCCGGATCCCGGCGCGGCCCAGTTTCACCTTGAGGGCGCTCGCCCACGGGACGATCAGGAGCGCCGAGAGGATTTTCTCCATCAGGTGGCCGGGCCCCGCCTTGATCGACTTGGCGAGCGGTTCCAGCGGCACCCGGATGGACGGCTTTCCGTAGTCGGAGGCGACTTCAAGGATGATGTCCAGCACCGACGGATGGATATGGAAATGGTTATGGCCGTTGACGTGGTCGAACTTGAGGCCCGTCTGGTGGAACTTCTCGAACTGGGCACGGATCTCTTTCGCAAGCTGCTGGCGTGCCTTGCGGCTGAAGAAGTAGCGGGTACCGGTGCCGAACACGCTGGTGCCGAACCGGTTCTGCCCGTCGGTAATATCGGGGATCTCCGGGTGGGGCAGGGTCGACCGGCCTTCGACCAGCACCAGATGAAGTCCGACCCTGAGCGACGGTGTGGCCTTCGCCTTGCGGACCGCGTCTTCGAAGCCCCGGCCGTTCACCATCAGTGAGGCGGCCGACAGGATGCCGTTCGTGTGCGAGGTGACGATCCCGTCGTTGACGACAGGGTCCAGTCCGAAGTCGTCGCCTGTGACGATCAGCTGGCTCATGGGCGGCCCGGGCCCGCAGAGGCTGGTTTGTTAGGCGGGGTAATCAGGCCGACTTCGACCAGCCGCCCCTGCTGGAGCTTGAACAGACGGTCCTTCCAGATCGTGTGGTTCTTGGTGATGCTGAGGAACCAGGTCGCCAGCGCGACGAAGTCCCGGAACGGCAGCAGATGGAGCGACCTGAGCCCGACCCGGTCGTCGATGATCCCGAGCACCGCCGCGCTGGTCATAAGCCGGACGCCGACGACCCCGGCCAGAACCGCCAGCGCCCACGGCGCGAAGCCGTTGATGGCCGCAAGCAGCATGGCGAACGGAATCCCTTTGAGCAGGATCGTATAGAAGAAGGCGTGGGGGCGGGCGGCGCGGGTGTTCTGGTCCCAGTACACCTGATGATCGAACCAGCTCCGGAAACCCGGCAGGTCGACAATCGTGTCGGCAAAGTAGGGAAGGATCTCGACCTTGAGGCCCTTCTCCCAGATCTTGCGGCCCATCTCGTAATCTTCGACGAGGTAGTGGGCGAGCGGCGCGAAACCGCCGATCTCGTCCAGCAGGTCCCGCTTCACGGCGATGGAAGCGCCGAGACATGCATCGGATGCGCCAGTGCTGGTCGCGAACGCCACGTTCGGGATGAACTCGGTGTTGAACGACAGCAGCTCCAGCTTTTCCGGGATCGTGACCGCGTCGGCGGCCCGGTAGAGCGTGGACGCCGCGCCGACGTCCGCGCGCGCGAGCGGCGCTGTGATGACGTTCAGGTAGTCGGGGCAGACGCGCGTGTCGGCGTCCGAGATGACGATGATCCTGCCGGTGGCCGCCCGGTAGCAGTTCACCATGTTGTTCACCTTGCCGTTGGGGCCGACCGCGCTCGAGTCGATCACCATCCGGGCCTTGCCGGGGAACTCCTGCAGGATCCGCTTGACGACGGGAATGACCGGGTCGTCTTCGCGCTGGATGCCGAACACCACGTCGAAATCGGGGTAGTCCTGCACCAGAAACGACCTGAAGTTTTCGTAGGCGCCGCGCTCGAGCCCATAGACCGGCTTCAGGATGGTGACCTTCGGCTGCGGCTGCCGCAGCGGGGTCTTCCGCTGCCGGTTTTTCATGAACGAGGCGAGGGTGAAGGTGGAAACGATCCAGAACCCGGAGCTCACGATGACCGGGAGAAGGACGACGATGTTGATGAAAAGTTTCAAGGGAGATTTCGGGCGTATTCCGGACTGAAATTGTGCTGAAACATGCCCCTACGAGCCCTGCCGGGGTGCCGGTCGGTAGCACCGGCCCGAGGGGATGGTCAACCGGGATTAAAGCGGAATAAGTCCAAGAGACACGCGGACTTACTGATGAGTCAGTTAGCCGCCTCAAGGCCTCGGGTGACGCCCCATGTGAACCCGGGAGCGACACGGGTAAACTGGTTTCAGGTGCCTTCTGTCCAAATACATTTCCGGGTTCACGGGTTTCGGGCGCGACGCCGGTTTCGGGCCGCCGTGCTGCTTGGAATATCGCTGTTCTTCCGGACGGTTACCGGGGTTGCGGCAGCCGAGGCGCCTGCTCCTGTCGAGCCGCCAGCCGGATCGCCGGCCGGAGCGGCAGCCGCAGAACCGGCGGCAGTAGAGCCGGTGGCACCCGAAGGCCCCCCGCAGGCGGATCCGCCTTCACGCTCCGCTGTCCCGGACAAGCCGGGTTCCAAAGCCCTCAAGCTCGTGGAGAAACTCAACCCGCAGCGGACATTCGCGGCCGGGAAGAAGCGGGTCCAGTTCATACCGGTCCCGGTGATCGACTTCGACCCCAACGAAGGGCTGACCGCCGGTGCCATGGGCATCTTCATGATCCAGAGGCCCTCGGACGACGCCGTCACCGGCATCATCACGCCGCAGTACACCTGGAACAAGATCGTCGGCCACACCGGCACCTTGGACTACCAGGGGTTCTACCGGCGCGGGTTCAAGCTTCACCTCTACGGTTCGTACGCCGAGCGGAACTACTGGGAGGCTTTCGGCCTGTTCGAACAGGACGGGCGGGCGGGAGTCCCGGTCTTCTACGCGCTCGAAAGCTCGGCCATCAAGGACCCGTACCCCCGGTTCTACGGTCTCGGTGCCGGGACACAGGGCTCGGCCGAGAGCGCCTATATCAACGAGGAGTTCCGGGTGAAGCTGCGGGCCGGGTACCGGCTCTTCGGCGTCTTCAGCGCGGTGATCGAGGAGGAGTATTTCCATTCGTCCATCCGGACGGACGTGATTCCCAACGTGCCGTCGCTGCTCGCCTCGTTCCCGCTGCTCGCCGGAACACCCCGCAGCGGCACGCTCTATCACCGCGTGGCGCTGGAAGCGGACACGCGGACGGAAGGGACGTTTTCCCGCGCCGGGGTTTACGCCCGTCTTTACGGCCTGCGGAGCGACGCCCATGCGGGCAGCGACGTCTCCTGGTGGGGGTGGGGAGCGGAAGCGGTTTACCTGCGGCCGGTGATGGCGCGGACCTGCTGGGCGGCACAACTGCTGTTCGATCAGGTCAGCGGTTCGGACAGAATTCCGTTCAACCGGCTGCCGTCGCTGGGCGGAGACCGCGCACTGCGCGGCTTCGGCGGCGGGCGGTTTTACGACCGGGGCCGGTGGCTCGTCCAGAACGAATTCCGGGTTGCGGTCCTGAGACTGAACTGGTTCGACGTGCATTCGGAGATGCAGCTTGATCCGTTCCTGGACATAGGCCGCGTCTTTCATGACAAGGACGATTTCGACAGGCGCCATATCGAGGTCACCGGGGGCCTCGGCTGGCGGCTCGAAGTGAAGCCGGACATCCTCGTCCGGGTCGACGTCGGGTTCTCCCGCGACGGCCCGGTGGCGTTCATCAAGATGGGGTATCCGTTCTGAGACCCGTCCGGGGTACCGGACCGGTCCTTTGTCCGGCCCGTGATCCGGCTCTTGAGTGCATAGCCGACGACCACCGCCGCATGGAGTACGAAGCTCGCGCCGATCGTCATCAGCCCCAGATTAATTCCGTCCCGAATCCACTGTGCGTTCTCGAACATCTGCCGTCACCTCTTTTGTCCGCCGTTTCTGGCGTCTGCCGTTTCCGGCGACCTGGTGAAAGCATACGTCAGGGGTGTGTCACGGTGTGACACACCCCGCCGGGCCGCATGGGGACTGGGGAATAAGGGTGCCGGAGGTGCGGGGGAGGCCCCCCCCTATACAGACTCACCCGCCCCTCCGGGGCACCCTCTCTACAGGTAGAGAGGGCTGGGTCTATGGCCTTCCCTAATTATAGGGAAGGTGGCCGGAGGCCGGATGAGTCTATTTCGTTCTGTGTTTTTCCGTGTTTATCCGTGTCGAATCATGTTCATTCGTGTTTAAGCGGGGTGGGGGTCCCCCCCCCTCGCCTTCGTTCACTCCCTGTGATCTTCCGCACAGGGTCCTTTTCCATTCTGTTAACGTCTAAAGGAAGTTTCCGTTCGCCCTCAGCCTGTCGAAGGGCCGGATAAGTCAGCCCTGATTCATCGCCCGCTTTTTCTAACAACTCGCCGTTCCCTGACAAGGGGCCGAAACGGCCGTGGACCTAAATGGCCCTAAATGGACCAAGCGGCGCGAACGGGATTTGAGGAGTTCCGCGGAGTTACGGCCCCGAATTTTACAAATTAACGTGACTTTTAATGTCGCTGGCGAAACTGAGCGGAGGACTAAAACCCCAGCTCCTTCTCCAGATCCTGCGTCTCTTTCTTGAACTTCTTCTGCTTCTCGGCGTCGTTCATCTGCGGCAGCCCCTTGCCGCTTTTTACGTTCTTGAGCGCCTCATCCGCCATCCCCTTCGACACTTCCCTCGCGGCCTTCTCGTCGCCCGCGACGGAGTAGTACTGCGCGGCATTCATGGAGTCGCCCGCTTTGGCGGCGGCGTCGCCGAGCTTCTTGGCGCTGGCCTTCACGGCGGCGATCTTCGCGTCGTTGCCGAACAGGTTGTACATCGCGATTGCTTCGGTCAGATTGTTCGGGTTGTGCTGGTCTTTGCCCAGTTCGTCGCCGTGGGCCTCGGCGCGGGCCTTGCAGTCTTTGAGGCGCGGGTCGCTGAAAAACTCCCACCACTGCTTGGCCTGCGTGAGCAGCATAAGCGAGCGCTGGCCGCGGGTGCCGCCGCCCATGACGTCCATTTCGTTGCGCGCCCACTGGGCCGGCTCGTCGCCGAACGGCTTGGCGCCCCGGTCCCCGGCGATCTTCTTCATCTCGTCCAGATACGGCGCTTTCTTCGGGTAGTCCTCGGGCGGGTCGTCGCGGTGGCTCTCCAGCGACGACTTTTCCCGGTCGAACAGGCGGGTGTCGGCCGGGCTCTGCCGCACCATCGCCACGCGCACGCGGTCGGCGTCAGCGTAGGCGAAGATGCGCTCATAGAGCTGCACCGCGCCCGCGTTCGGGTTGAAATCCATGCGCTGGTCGCCGCTGCAGAGCCCCGGTATTTCCGGGTCCTTGTCGGCCTCCATGAGCTTGCGGCAGGTGGCGTCGGGGGTGCCGCGGAAAACGGCTTCGGCGTCCAGCCGTCCGGCCTTTTCGGCGTCGGCGGCGAGCCGCCTGACCAGCGATTTGAGCGCGGAGGCGGCCTCCGGCAGACACATGCCCGCATAGTCGTAGTAGAGGAGCGCGTTGGTCGTCTTGCCCGCCTTGTCGGCCTGCTGGCCGGAGGCATAGCTCTTCTTGAACTCCGGCAGCGAGCAGTCGGCGCCCCCGGCACGGACGATGCGGGTTCCGGCAAATACGAGTACGGCCACAGCCGCAGAAACGAGCGGCAGAGCGCGGCAGGTCGGTTTCATTCTGTTTTCTCCGTCAACGGGATTTTCGTATTGCCAGCGAGTCTTTTACTGGCCTTGTCCGGCGTTCTTCATCTTCTGGCGGATCATCTCCTGGATGTTCGGCGGGAGATTTTCCATACCCGGGGGCATACCACCAGCACCCTGGGCGGGCGGCGTACCGGACGGCGGTGCGCCGGCGGGGGGCATGCCCGTAGGCGAAGCCGGGGGACGGCGGGAGCCTGCATCGGCTCCCGGCTGACCGTAGGCCTGTCCGCCCTGCATACCGGGCTGTCCGCCCATGCCACCCATACCGGGCATCCCGGCCATCTTCGTATAGCCTTCGGGGATCTCGAACAGGTCGTCGGGCTGTGAACCGACCTTGATATCCGTCAGCTCCATCTTGAAGCGCATGGTCTTGCCTTCCATCTTGGCGAGCGCATCCATCTTCACCGGGATATGTTCCTTGATGGAGGTCCAGATAAACCCGCCCATCTTGGTCCCGTCCTGCTTGGTGATAATCAGCTTGCTCTTCTTGCAGGGGAAGCCGTTCATCGGCTCCTCGCCCACATCGGTCAGTTCGTACTTGTAGTCGTCGGGGTTCTCGTGCTTCTTGTCTGACTGCTCGCCGAAGGGGTGTTCCATGTACATGTGCTGCATGGGCATCAGCATCCAGGTGAGCTTCTTGTCCCGGCGCATGATGCTGATGTTCTTCATGCCGGCCATCTCCATCTCGTTCCGCTCCTTGTCGGGAGTGACATACACCTTGCTGGACATGTTCATCATTTCCGTTTCCATGGTGCGGGTCGCGGAATAGGAAGCCGTCGGGCGCGGCAGCCCCTGCTGCGCCGAGGCGGCGGCCGGGAACAGCATCAGGGAGCAGGCGGCGATCAGACAGACGGGCAAATGGACGGACAGGCGTTTAAACATGATTTATCCCCTTCGGTTGAAACATGGACGGCTAACATGGACCATTGGCGGCCCATAAAGCTGAGGCAACGGCCGTTAACGGTAGGACACCGGTGCGGGGGAATAAAGGGCCGGATTTCGCTGCGCGTAACAATTCGGTTGCGATATATTAAAGGTGCAGGAGCGAGAGGGTGTGATGAAGCGGCTCCAGTTTCTGGCAGGATACCGGGCGCTGAAGAAGGTGCGGGACGCGGGGCTATCGCCTGCGGACGTGAAAATTATTCCGGGCGCCGCCGGAGGACCCAAGTGGCTGGTCCTCAGCCAGCTCGACCGGGCGATCTTCGGCGGCTGGCTGAAGGACAGCCCGGGCCCCGTCGATCTGATCGGCGCCTCGGCGGGAGCGTGGCGGTTCGCGGCGCTCACCCAGGACGATCCGGTCGCGGCGCTCGAAAAACTCGAGCACAGCTACATCAACCAGCGCTATTCGGAGAAACCGCCTGCGAGCGAGGTCAGCCGCACGGCCCGCGAAATCATCGGGTCGTATGTGCCGCCACAGGCCGCGCGGCAGATTCTGGAAAGCCGCAAACGGCGGCTGCATATCGTGACGGCCCGATCCCGGCACCTGACCGGAAGCGACAACCGGTACGTGCTGGGCGCCGGGTTCGCAGCGGCGGCCGCCGCCAACACGCTGAACCGCGGCCTGCTCGGACTGTTTCTCAAGCGGGTGATTTTTCATCATCCGGGCGGCGGCCAGCTTTTCCCCGACCGGCTGCTGAACGCCGAACACATCCCGCTCTCGGAACACAATCTTCCGGACGCGCTGCTCGCCACCGGGTCGATCCCGTTCGTGATGGAGCGCGTGGCGCAGCCGGCCGGGTCCCCGGCGGGCAGTTACCGGGACGGCGGTCTCGTGGACTACCACATGGATCTTCCGTTCGAGCTGGATGAAGGCGACGTCGTCCTGTATCCGCATTTCGTTCCGAACGTGGTGCCCGGCTGGCTGGACAAGGCGCTGCTCTGGCGGCGGGGCGGGCGGGAGAACCTGCGGGACGTGATCGTCGTCTGCCCGTCGGAGGAGTTCGTCGAGTCGCTGCCGATGGAGAAGATCCCCGACCGCAGCGACTTCTATACGTTCAAGAACCGGGCCGACGAACGGATTCGCCTGTGGGAAGAGACCGTGGACCGCTGCCGGGAACTGGCCGATGAATTCCTCGAGACGGTGACGAGCGGCAGGATCCGGGAAGAGATCGAACCGCTGTGACGGGGTTTACTGTGCGGTCGTGAGCCGCCGGATCTCCGCATCCGCAGTTCGCAGTCTGGCCGTGAGCACCGAGAAGACGCTGCGGGCGATCTCGGGCCGGTCGGCCAGAATTTCGAAGAAATCCTCCTGCGTGATCTTGAGCGTGACCAGGTCGCCCAGTGCCGTGACGGTGGCCGAGCGTGGCGCGTTGTCGAGGATTGCCATCTCTCCGAAGCATTCGCCTTCGCCGAGACGGGCAATGTCGCTTGTGCCGATATGGATGCGGACCTTGCCGCTGACGATGAGAAAAAGGGCGTCGCCGGTGTCGCCGTGGCGGAACACGTCGTTGCCGTCCTTGAACTCCGCGACTGAAGACTCCTGCGCGATACCCGCGAGGTCGTCGCCGGGGACTTCCTTGAACAGCGAGACGCCTTTCAGGAACAGGACCCGTTCGAGTGTGGTGAGCATGGTGTTTCCCTCCGGTTTCGTCCGGTAGTTTTCGATAAGCTGTGCAAGCCGCGCGAGGCCGCGCTCACGGGCGATTTTCTCGAAGGCGGCGGGATCGCCGCGCCCGTGCAGGCGAGCGGCGCAGAGTTCCTCGAGCGCCATCTCGCCCCACCGGGCGAGTGCGGCGGGTTCCACGCTCGCCGCCTGGAAATGCTTCGTGCGGATCAGGATGCGGACCATGACCGCGGCAAGATACGCGTCGCTGCCCGACAGCACCTGCTCGTAAATCTGGCCGCTGGTCTCGGCCGCCGGCATCTTGTCGCTCCGGACGGCGAGCGCCGCCCGTTCGCCGGAAGTCGTGTCGAACAGCGGCACGATCCAGTCCCGCTGATGCCTCTCGAGCATGTTGTCGAGCGTCTCGAGTGCGGTCGCCCGGCGCGCCGGATTATTGCCCTCGACCGACAGCCGGATGCTGCTGATCGCGTCGAACGGATAGAGGACCCGGAGCAGCGAAAAGACGCGGCGGCGGCACCAGCGGAGCTCGCTCTCGACGGCCTCGTCGAGCAGCGGGTCCGGAAGATGCGGTTTCAGCGTGGTCCGCCGGTTCAGCCAGAGAGCGGCCGCGGCCCGTTCCGTATCCAGATAGTCGCGGACCTTCTTCGGCTCGATCGTGATGGACCACTGCTCGCGGAGCCGCGACGCGTGGTGAAGCACCTGCGCGCGCAGCCGTTCGTTGGGGGTTTCGGCGTGCGACCAGAGCGCGTGGACGGCGTCCGGATGGTGGATGCGCCGGATCAGTCTCGGGATACGCAGGCGGATCTCGAGCGGGACGGTTTCGTCCCCCAGCGCGTCCTTGAGCGTGGCGAGCGCTTTCTCGCCGTAGGCTTCGAGTGCCTGCACGGCGATGGCCCTGAGGCGCCAGTCGCCCAGCATCTCGACCAGCGGGCGCAGGAGCTTGCGGCTTTTTACGCGGCCGGCCGCTTCGGCGGCCGCGCGACGGACCACCAGAGACGGATCGGCGATCAGCCGGTGGAGCGGTCTTGCGAATGCCCGGACTTTCGCCTCGCCGAGAATGCGCGCGGCGCGGGCCCGTTCCGGATCGGTTCCGGTGAGCAGCCGCCGCAGGTGGTCGGCGGCGATCAGGACTCCGTCCAGCCCGCCGTCATGGATCAGCGCGGCGCAGGCCGAGTCCGACTCGTCCAGATCGGGAGACGAGAGGTGCGGGGCTATCTGTTCGATGCCGTCTTCATGCACCAGCGAGATATAGGCGCGGATCGCTTCCTTGCGGACTTTGACGTCGGCGTCGTCCAGGTATTTGCGGACGACGTCCGGGTCCACCGGAAGTCCGGCGACCCGTTCCATGGCGAACCGCCGCCGGTCGGGCCGCTCAAGAAGCTCGACGGCCAGCGGGGCGGCTGCCTCCGGGTCCACCTCGCGCAGCGTATCGAGGGCGAACCCCGCCTGCGCCTCGTTGCCCGTGCGGACCGTGTCGGAGAGGACCTGCACGATCTGCGGCGACGGCGAGAGATCGAGCCCCGCGGTTTCGAACTGATGATGGGCAAGGGACTGCACGAGCGCGTCCAGGTACAGCTTTCTCAGCACAGTGACTGAAAATGCCCACAGGCCCACCAGCGGAATGGCGATCCACGCCAGCCCCACCGGGCCCAGCGTTCCGGCGAGCAGGATCAGCAGCAGGCCGCCCAGCCCGTAGCCGACCGGCTTCACCGCTCCTTCCAGGATCGCCTTCAGCTTCGTCTTCAGGCTGTCGGGGAACGGATAGTAGAGCATCTGGAGCGACGAGTCGTTGATGGTGAACTGGAAAGCGTTGTCGCTGAACTTGATGGCGGCCGCCGACAGCAGCGCGCCGCCCGTGAGCAGCAGCGAGAGGTTGCTCAGCCCCAGCATGAGCGGCATCGCCAGAAGTCCGGCGGCGATGCCAAAGGCGGCCAGAAGGCGCGACGAGATGAAGAACTGGAAGATAAACGCGGCCGCGCCGGTGAGGCCGTAGAACAGGGCGAAGAACGAGGCGAGCTTCTCGCCCGAGTAGTTCGCTCTCGCGATCGCCTTGAACTGGTAGTCTCCGATAGTGGCGACGACATACGTGAACGCGATCATCGCGATGATCCAGAGGATGTAGCGGGATTTCCAGAGCGCGGTAACGGACTGCGTCGGGCGGCCGCCTTCGGAGACGATCCGCGTGACGCCGGTGGATTTAAGATAGGTGCGCCCGATGCGGAGCACGAGAATGGCCATCAGCACCAGCACGCACGCGTTCACGATGAGGAGCGATGCCGTTCCGATCTGCTTGACGGCCATGCTGACGGCGATACCGCAAACCAGGATTCCGAGCATGCGCCCGCTGCCGATGACGCCGAAGAGGCGTTTGGCCTCGCGCGCGTCGTGCAGGTCGTTGGCCAGCGTCCAGAACTGCACGATCAGGAGGTTATTGGTCACCTCCACCCAGACGTAGAGGATCGGATACACGGGCCGCCAGTGGAGATGCACCAGCGCCCAGGCGGCCAGGTAGCTGAAGGCCAGTGCGGTCGCGAACGCCGCATTGAAGCGGTCCCGCCGGAACCGGTTGGCGAGCGGCGAATAGAAGGGCGTGATCAGCGCGGCGGCGCCGCCGAACGCGACGGCGAGCCACGGCAGCCAGGTGAGCGGGAACTCGCTTAGAAACAGGGCGTCCCGCGCGGTGCGGGCGGTGGTAAAGACGACGCTCGCGCCGAACAGATACACAAACAGCAGGGCCGAACGGCTGACTTCCTCCGGCCGGATCTGGAGCGCTTCCCAGACGCCGGCGCCCGGGGCGGGTTTCGCCGGAGCGGCGAACTCATCCTGTATCTGTTCGGGTTCTTCCATCGGGATATACGCTGTTCATAGCCTATCCCGGCGAATGTTTCCTGAAGATGACGTGGGTCAGCCCCTGAAGGGTCGCAAGAACCCGTCTCAAGTAGAGCAGTCGGCGCTCCCTGGTAGGCTGTTCGCTACAGTGTCTGCAGATTGAGAAAATGAAGATAGTTGGTGCGGATAGACGGACTTGAACCGTCACGGGTTGCCCCATAGGCTTCTGAGACCTACGTGTCTGCCAATTCCACCATATCCGCATGGGGCTTTTCAGCCCGCCGGGACCCCTAGATTATATACGCAGAGCCCCGTGTCAATATAAGCGGATAATTCAGCTCCGGAACTCCGTTAGAACATTCCCTTCACGAGGGTCTGGCCGCCGTCCACCTGGATCGACTGGCCGGTGATGTACGATCCGGCCGGCGATGCCAGGAACGCGAACAGGTTGCCGATGTCCTCCGGTTCGCAGATGCGGCCCATGGGGAAGGCCGGTCCGATCTGTTTCAGGTCCTTGATACCCATTGGCTTCACCACCTTGAGGCCCATGTCGGTGTTCACGAGGCCCGGAAGGATGTTGTTCACCCGGACCCGCGCCTGGGCTTCTTCCCGGGCGAGCATGGTCATGAGCCCCTCCAGTGCCGCTTTGGCGACCGCGTAGGGGCCCATTTTGGCGCCGCGGGTGTTGGCGACGACGCTGGAAATCATGACGATGAGGCCGTGCTTCTGCTCGTGCAGGATGGCGGCGGCTTCCCGCGCGCAGTAGTAGGCACCCAGAAGGTCGACGGCGAACACGCGCTCGATCTCCTCGTCCGGGGTTTCGCGGACATTGATCGACTTGGAGGCGATACCGGCGTTCACGGCGACCGAATCCAGGCCGCCCAGGAATTCTTTCGCCTCGGCAAAGACCCGCTTCACGTCGGCGGAGACGGCGACGTCGCCCTGGATCGCCTTCGCCTTGCGGCCCAGTTTCTGGATCTCGGCGACGACTTCCGCCGCCTGGTCGGTGTTTTTCCGGTAGTTGATGACGACGTCCGCGCCGGCCCGTGCGCAGACCAAGGCAATTCCCTTGCCGATTCCCCGGGCGGCGCCGGTAACGAGTATCTTCTGGCCGGTCAGGTCGTGGGCACTGGGGGTGGTCATAGGGGTCATCGCTCCAATCAAGGTGAATTCCGGTGTCAGTACCGGGACGGACGAAACCCTAACCGGTTCTGATAGGGAAAGGGCAAGACCGGCAGACTCAATTTGGATAAGAAGGGGCCGATGCCGGGACCGGGCTTCCGGAAGTGTTAAAACGACGCCCCGACACCCTTTGGCTGGCGCTTGTTTCGATAAACAGAGGGGGCTAGGGGACGGGCGGCAATGTGCCGTCCGCCGGTCGCGGACGCCGTTAATAACGGTTCTTGTTAATGAGGAGTCCCGCCGTCTCATGTGGGCCCATCGAGTTACTCTCACCACTGCCGTTACGACCTTTTTCCTGCTCCTTGTGGGCGGGCTCGTGCACGGAACGGGCGCTTCGCTTGCGTGCCCGGACTGGCCGACCTGTTACGGTACATTGATGCCGCCCATGCGGGGGCTGATCTTCTACGAACACGGACACCGGCTGCTGGCGACCGCGGTCGGTATCCTGACCATTGTTTCAGCCGTTCTTATCTACCGTGAACACCGGGACCGGCCGCTCCTGTGGAAGCTGGCCTTCGGCGCCCTCGGGCTCGTCATTTTCCAGGGACTGCTCGGCGGCCTCACGGTGATTTTCAAGCTGCCTCCGGCCGTGTCGACGGCCCATCTGGGAACGTCGATGATCTTCTTCAGCACGATGATCGTGCTGGCGTTCCTGACCCGTCCGGACGCCGCTCCTGCGCAGACGCCGGTCCCTGATTCGATACCGCGGGTGATCGTGCTGTCGGGCGTGATCGTCTATCTGCAGATCGTCATGGGCGCGGTCGTCCGGCACACAAATTCAGGGCTCGCCTGCCTCAGCTTCCCGTTCTGCGGCCTGACGGCCTGGCCGGCGGCTGCCGTCTGGATCCAGATGACGCACCGGACCGGTGCGGCGCTTGTGTTCGTGACCGTTACCCGGCTGTCGAGGTCTGTTTCGAAGACGGCCGGGGCACCGGCGGCGGTCCGGTGGCTGGCAAGGTCCGCGGTGGTCCTGATGCTCGTCCAGATCGCGCTGGGCGTCATGAGCGTGTTCTCGCATCTGGAACTGATCACCGTTACGGCGCATCTGGGCGTCGGGGCGCTGCTGCTGGCGGCGCATGTCTCCATGTGGATGATCGTACGCGGCAGTACCACTGCCCCCTCAACGGCTGACAGCGGCCCCGTGCTGACCAAAGGAGTCCGGCCATCGACAGCCCAGTGACCACCCATTCACCGGCCGGGAGCCCGGTTGCCGTGAGTGGCCAGGCGGCGGTTCCGCGAGTGAATATCCGCGACCTCGTGGCGCTCACGAAGCCGCGCATCCTCGTGACCGCGCTGGGGGCGACGGCGGCCGGGGCTTATATCGCTCCGGTGAAGCCCGATCTTCATACGCTGGCAATCTGTCTGGCCGGCATGGGGCTCACAATCGGCGGTGCGAACGCGCTCAACATGTATATCGAACGCGACGTCGACAGCCGCATGGAGCGCACCAGAAACCGGCCGCTCCCGGCCGGCCGGCTTCCGCACAATTCGGCCCTGATCCTCGGCGTGGCGCTGGTGCTGGCTGGGATCCCGGTGGTCACGTTCGGGGTGAATATCCTGACAGGGATGCTGGCGGCCGTCTCGCTCATCACGTACGCACTGATCTACACGCCGCTCAAGCAGAAGTCCTCGTTCGCGCTGCTGGTCGGCGGTATTCCCGGTGCCATGCCGCCGCTCATCGGCTGGACGGCGGCGACGAACCGGTTTGAACTCCCCGGCGTCGTGCTGTTTGCCATTATGTTCGTCTGGCAGGTGCCGCATTTCATGGCGATCTCGCTTTTCCGGAACGAGGAATACGCCCGCGCGGGGCTGGTGCTCCATCCGCACGAGAGCGGCGAACGGCAGACGCGCGTCCAGATCGTCCTGTGGTCGGCCGGGCTGATGCCGGTCAGCCTGCTGCCGTTTATCCTTGGAATTGCCGGACCGGTTTATCTGTTCACCGCCTTCGGACTGGGGCTTGCCTATTTCCTGCTCGGGCTCAGGGGGCTGGCGGCGACGCAACCCGCGGGCTGGGCGAAGCGGCTGTTCGTCCTGTCGCTCGTGCACCTCATCGCCATTTTTGCCGCGCTGATCGTTGACGGGGGGATGCGTTCCTGATGGACACGAAAATTCTTCGGCTGGAAGTGAAGGATCTGTCGCATCGTTACGGGGAACGGGCGGCACTGGAAGGGCTGACCTTTGAAGTCGCCCGGGGCGAGATCTTCGGTTTTCTGGGCCCCAACGGCGCCGGCAAAAGCACGGCATTCCACATCCTGACCGGACTGCTTCCGTTCACGCGGGGCGAGATCAAGCTGGACGGCAAGAGCATCCGGCCGACGGACGCCGCCTACCGTGCCCGGCTGGGTGTCGTGTTCCAGAAACCGTCGGTTGACGTACAACTGTCGGCCCGGGAGAACCTGCGGTTCGGCGCGGCACTATACGGCGTGAGGGGCGAAGCGGCCGAGAAACGTATCGGCGAAGTGCTCGAATTCATGGACCTGGCCGACCGCGCAGACGAGAAAGTGCTGGGCTTTTCGGGCGGCATGCGCCGGAGGCTCGAAGTGGCCCGGGTGCTGCTGCACGATCCCGATCTGCTGATTATGGACGAACCATCGGCGGGTCTCGATCAGGCGACGCTGCGGCGCATCTGGGACCGGATCCGCAAGCTCTGCAAGGAAACCGGCCTCACTGTGCTTGTGACGACGCACCATCCGGAAGAGGCCGAATACTGCGACCATCTGCTGGTTCTGGATTCGGGCAAGTGCGTGGCGATTGAAACGCCCGAGACGCTGAAGCGCCAGGTGGCCGACGACCTGATCGTGATCGAGGGCGATGACCTCGAGGCGCTCCGTGACGAGATCGCAAAGTCGCTGGGCCTCAAGGGCGAGATTTCCAAGGGCCGCCTGCAGATCGAATGCCCGGACGCCCACAAGGCGGTGCCGAGAATCGTGGAGCTGTTCCCCAAGGGACGGTTCCGGTCGGTCGGAATCCGGACGCCGACGCTGGGCGACGTGTTCGCCAAGCTGACCGGCAAGGCGCTCGAAGAAGATGCAGATGCGGCAGGTGCGGCATGAGTTCGAAGACGGCAAGCCCCCTGTATGTGAATCTTTCCGTGGTCGAAATCCTGTGGAGGCGCGACATCGTCCGCTTCTTCCGGCAGCGGAGCCGCGTTGTCGGTGCACTGGCCCAGCCGGTTCTCATGTGGGTGATGCTGGGCTCTGGCCTCTCCGGATCGTTCAAGGTTCCGGGCGAATCCGGCCTTACCTACTCGGCCTATTTCTATCCGGGCGCGGTCGTGATGATTGTGCTGTTTACGGCGATCTTCTCGACCATTTCTGTGATCGAAGACCGTCACGAAGGGTTCATGCAGGCGGTGATCGCGTCGCCGGCCTCGCGCGGCGCCCTGGTGGTCGGCAAAGTGGCCGGATCGACGACCATCGCTTTCATCCAGGCGTCGCTGTTCATCGCGCTTGCTCCGCTCGCCGGATATTCGTATTCCGGTATCGACTGGGGTCTGCTCGCGACCACGCTGATTATGACCGGATTCAGCCTGACGGGCCTTGGTTTTCTGCTCGCCTGGGTGATCGACAACACGCAGGGCTACCACGCGGTGATGATGGTCGTTCTGCTGCCGCTGTGGTTCCTGTCGGGCGCCGCGTTTCCGGTGGACGGCGCCAGCCACTGGATGCAGGTGGTGATGAAGCTGAATCCGGTCACCTACACGGTGGAGGCCACCCGTTACGCCATCGCCGGCAGCAAGGTGTCGCCTGCGGTTCAGGCATCTGTATTCGTAGACACGCTGGTCCTGTTTGGCTTCACTATCGTCACGTTGAGCCTGTCGGCGTGGTTTACCCGCCGCAAATCCTGACAGAGGAGTTTTCATGACTACCGCCGCCGATACCCCCGCCGACTCAACACAGGCCCCGGTCGAATCGCCGGGTCTGGGTTCCCGCCCGCTGCTCTGGCTCCTGTTCGGGCTGATTGTGCTGGCGATCCCGGTGACCGCTTACCTGATGCAGTCCAGGTCGGAGAAGGCCCCTCCGCCGCTCGCCACGCTCCCGGCGTTCACGCTGACGAACCAGGACGGCAAGGTGGTTACGGGAGATGATTTCAGGGGCCATGTCTGGGTGGCGAACTTTATCTTTACGAGCTGCATGGGCGCCTGCCCGATTCTCACACAGAAGATGCAGGGTGTGCAGGAGTGGGTGACGGAGCTGGAGCACAGGCAGTCGAAAAAGCTCCCCGTCGCCCTGGCGTCGTTTACCGTCGATCCGAAAACCGACACTCCTGAAAAGCTTCATGAATACGGCCTCAAGTACAAGGCCGATTTCTCGCGCTGGTCGTTCCTGACAGGCGATCTCCCGGCAATCGAAGCCACCATCGTTAAAGGGTTCCGGATGAGCATGGACGCCGGAATGGGTGCCGCCGAGGACGACAAGAGCGCGCCGGCGTTCGAGAAGACCTACGACATCATGCACGGCGAGCGGTTCGTGCTGGTGGATCAGCAGGGCCGGATCCGCGGATACTACGTGACCGACCGGGAAGGTCTCGGGAAACTGTCGAAGGATATCGAAGCGCTGCTGGCCGAAATGGGGGCTTCATGAGCCGGGGTTTTCCGCCGGAGGGGATCGGCCCCACGCTGGCCCTGATCAACGCCTGCCTGAACTTCACCCAGTTCGTACTGCTGACGCTCGCCTACCGGGCGATTAAGGCCGGGAACCGGGTGAAGCACCGCAAGCTGATGATTACCGCCGTCTGCGTGGCGGTCACCTTTCTCTGTTCCTATGTCACCCGGATGTCGCTGATGGGGTCTATGCCGTACCCGGGGGGAGGGTGGCCCCGGACGTTCTATCTGGGCCTTCTGACCTGCCATACGCTGATGGCGATGACGCTGGTCTATTTTGTGCCCAGGACGGTGTTCCTGGCCGTGAAAGACCGGCAGGCCGAGCACAAGAAGATCGCCCGCAGGACCTTCCCGATCTGGATTTTCGTCTCCATTACGGGCGTTATCGTCTACCTGATGCTCTACCAGCTGCCGGTATTGCCCCGGGATGGGGAAACGGCTACATCGGACCACCGGACGGCCGTAACCGCCCGTAATTGAACGTAAGGGAACTCACGACGCCATGGCATTCAAGTTTCTCCGCTACGCAGGCCTGATCTTCTTCGTACTGTCGGCCTATTTCCTCGTGAAGCTGTTCGGCACGGAAGTGCCCGCCGAACGCGAACACACCGTCGTATGGGTTGCGCTCTTCTCGCTGCTCGGCATGCTGGGTTTCAGCCTGTCGTTCACGGCAGACGTCGAAGATCCCGAATTCATGAAGTAACCCCGCCCTTTCCCGGCGGGCTGAATCACGGAGTACGCCTCTGATGGACGCCGTGCCAGCCGCCGCCCAGCCCCCGCCTCAGGCGGCGCCCCGGCGAACCGGGCTGAATATCCCGAGGGACGAGCTCGGGATGATCCTGCTCATTATCATGGAGACCATGCTCTTCTCGGGGCTGATCTCCTCTTTCTATTACATCCGGGGCGGGCAGGCGGTGTGGCCGCCGGCCGGTGCCGGTATGCTCTCGAAATCGGTCCCGGCCGTTGCCACGGCGGTCATTGTGGCCAGCTCCATCGCGCTGGCCTTTTCGCAGATTTCCGTCCGCCGCAACGATATGACCGGTGTGCGGATCGGCCTTTCCCTGGCGCTGGTCATGGCGGTCCTGTTTGCGGCGGCAATGATCCACGAATGGGTCGTCACGGACATTACCCTGAACCGGGGCGTCTTCGGCGCGACGTTCTTCCTGCTGACGGGGACCCACATGGTTCACGTCGTGGTGGGGCTGGGTTTCCTGGGGAACGCCCTGACCGGGAATCTCCAGGACCGGTATACGCCGGCGAACTACTTCGGTATCACGGCGGCCGGTATTTACTGGCACTTCGTCACCATCGTCTGGCTGATTCTCTATCCGGTGATCTATCTGTATTAGGCCGAATTGATCTGAGCCAAAGAAAAGGCCCCGGACCGGGGCCTTTTCGGTCTGAGGCCGGACTCCGGCGGCTTGCCGCTTCCTAGAACCGCGTGACCCAGTGCTGGAACTTGGGCAGTGCGCCGGTGACCGCCTTCTTGTACTGTTCCTGGATCTTCTTGGTGACCGGGCCCGGCTTGCCGGTGCCGATCTGGCGGTCGTCGATCTCACGGATCGGCGTCAGTTCGGCGGCTGTTCCGCTCATGAACACTTCGTCGGCCACATACAGCTCGTCGCGGGTGAACCGCTGCTCGACGACCTGAAGGCCTTCTTCCCTGGCGAGCTGGATCACCGAGTTGCGGGTGATGCCGTTCAGCACAGCCGTAAGCGGCGGGGTCTTAATGACGCCGTCCTTCACGAGGTAGATGTTCTCTCCGGAACATTCGCAGACGTAGCCGTCTGTATCCAGCATGATCGCCTCTTCATAGCCGGCGATCGACACTTCGCGCTTGGCGAGGATCGAATTGATGTAGTTACCGCCCGCCTTGGACTTGGTCATGTGAGTGTTCACATGCATGCGGGCGTAGGACGAAATCTTCGCCCGGATACCGTTCTTGATGCCCTCGTCGCCCAGGTAGGCGCCCCAGACCCAGCAGGAGATCGATACGATGACCGGGTTCGTCACGGCGTAGAGTCCCATCGCGCCGTCGCCGATGAAGGCAATCGGGCGGATATAGGCGCCCTTCACGTCGTTGGCCTTGAGCGTCTCGAGGATCGCGTCGTTGATCTGGTCCTCAGTGTAGGGGATCGTCATCATGAGGATCTTGGCGGACTCGAAGAGCCGCTTGGTGTGCTCCTTGAGCCGGAACACCCCCTTGCCGCCATCGGCCAGTTCGTAAGACCGCACGCCTTCAAAAACGCTGGTTCCGTAGTGGATGGCATGAGAGAGGACATGCACCCTGGCGTCGTCCCAGTCCACGAGTTTGCCGTTCATCCAGATTTTCTTGAGTTTGTCTACCATTTGGGGGCCTGTCTTCCGCTCTATTTCCGCCTCCGGAAGGGTCGGTCGGGCACCGTCAGGGGCCGTGTTCCGGAGCGGACCTCCCGTTTAGACCGGTTTTCCCGGCCGGGCAATGGGTCCGGGGCTCCCGGGCGGCCCCCGGAAAATCTACAACCCACTGGAATCCCGGGGGATTCGGGGGCCGAATTTCCTCAAGTTTTGCCCTTGACGCCCCCCGGCACATGTTTACCTTACCCACAAGCCGTCTGGCCCTGCAGAAGCACCCGAAGGGTCTGGGAAAAGGGGACCGGGACGGCTGGTTGGAAGAAAGATTTACGGAGCAATCCGGAGAAAAAGAGGCAGTCAGCAATGGGCAAGATGATCGGAATTGATCTCGGTACGACGAACTCCTGTATCGCCGTCATGGAAGGCGGCGAGGCGAAGGTCGTCGAGAACCAGGAAGGTGCGCGCACGACTCCGTCGGTGGTCGCGTACACGAAGGAAGGCGAGATCGTCGTCGGACAGGCGGCCCGCCGCCAGGCGATCATGAACCCGCAGAATACGATCTATTCAGCCAAGCGGTTTATCGGCCGTAAGCTGCGCGAAGTTCCGGAACGCGAGAAGAAGGTTCCCTACGAACTGGTCAATGCCGACAACGGCGACGTCTGGTTCAAGGCCCGCGACCGCAAGGTGGCGCCGCCGGAAGTGAGCGCCCAGGTGCTCATGAAGCTCAAGACCGCCGCCGAGGCGTATCTGGGCGAGCCGGTCACGGAAGCCGTCATCACGGTTCCCGCCTATTTCAACGACTCCCAGCGCCAGGCGACCAAGGACGCCGGCAAGATCGCGGGTCTTGAGGTCAAGCGCATCATCAACGAGCCGACGGCCGCCGCGCTGGCCTACGGTATCGACAAGAAAAAGGAAGAGAAGATCGCCGTCTATGACCTTGGCGGCGGTACCTTCGACATTTCCGTCCTCGAAGTGGGCGACGGCGTCGTGGAAGTGAAGGCCACCAACGGCGACACGCTGCTGGGCGGCGACGACTTCGACAACATCGTGATGCAGTGGCTCGTGGACGAGTTCAAGAAGGGCTCGGGCCTCGATGTCTCGGCAGACCCCATGGTCATGCAGCGGCTCAAGGAAGCCGCCGAAAAGGCCAAGATCGAGCTGTCGTCCACCAAGGAAACGGAGATCAACCTGCCGTTCCTCACGGCCGACAACACGGGCCCCAAGCACCTCAACGTGAAGCTGACCCGCGCCCGGTTCGAGGAGATGGTCAAGCCGCTCGTCGAGAAGACGCTGGAGCCGTGCCGTAAGGCCCTTCAGGATGCCGGGCTCTCGACCAGCCAGATCGACGAGGTCGTGCTGGTGGGTGGTTCGACCCGCACCCCGATGGTCATCGAGGCGGTCAAGAAGTTCTTCGGCAAGGAGCCCAACCGTTCGGTGAACCCGGACGAGGTCGTGGCGCTCGGCGCGGCGATCCAGGCCGGCGTGCTCCAGGGCGACAAGTCCGTGAAGGACGTGCTGCTCCTCGACGTGACCCCGCTGTCGCTCGGTATCGAGACGCTGGGCGGTGTGTTCACCAAGCTGATCGAGCGCAATACGACGATTCCGTCCCGCAAGGCTGAGGTGTTCTCCACGGCGTCCGACAACCAGACGTCGGTGGAAATCCACGTCCTGCAGGGCGAGCGCGAGCTGGCCGAACACAACAAGACACTCGGCCGGTTCCACCTGACGGGCCTCCCGCCCGCACCGCGCGGGATGCCGCAGGTCGAGGTCACCTTCGACATCGACGCCAACGGCATCCTGTCGGTTGCGGCGAAAGACCGCGCTACCGGCAAGGAACAGCAGATCAAGATCACCGCCTCGAGCGGCCTCTCCAAGGACGAGGTCGAGAAGATGGTGAAGGACGCCGAGAGCAACTCCGCCGAGGACCACAAGAGGCGCGAGGAGATCGAGGAACGCAACCGTCTGGACGGCACTATCGCCCAGCTCGAGAAACTGCTCGCCGACAACAAGGAAAAGCTCGACGCCACCGACGTGGTCGCCCTCGAAAAGGCGATTGCCGACGGCAAGCTGGCGCTCGATTCCCGTGAACCGGCCAAGATCAAGGCGGCCAACGAGGAACTGATCAAGGTTTCACACCAGATGGCGGAGAAGATGTACAAAGCTTCCGGCCAGCCGGGCGCGGGCGCTCCCCCTCCGGGCGGCGAGGCCCCCAAGGACGAAGGCAAGAAGGACGGCGACGGCAAGGTGGTCGATGCGGACTACCGCGACGTGAACTGAAAAGCCGCGTCGCCCTGCCTTTGAAAGCCTGAACGGCGCCCCGAAAGGCGCCGTTCTTTCTTTTTTCCAGCCGTCAAACCGGAACTGCGGGTTGCGTCTTGACCTCCCTTTATGGCGCGGTTAACGGTCGCCGCGATGGCAACAGTCCGTAAACATCTCAAGTATTCCGAGGATCACATCTGGTGCGAACTCGAGGACGACTCGACGATCCGCATCGGCATCACCGAGTACGCCGCCGAATCGCTGGGTGACATTCTCGAGGTGACGCTTCCTGATGAGGGCGAGACGGTCGAGGCCGGCAGCGAGTGCGGCGAAATCGACAGCGACGAGAAGGGCGTGATCGAGATCATCACCCCGGTGACCGGCGAGATTCAGGCGGTGAATGCGGATCTGATTGAGAACCCGTCGCTGCTCATCGACGACCCGTGGGAGGACGGCTGGCTGTTCACCATCGCCCCGGACGACCCCACGGAACTTAAGGACCTCAAGACCGCCGAAGAGTATAAAGAGCTGATCCAGAGGCTCGAGGACGAGCTCGAATAGGGCAGCCTTCCCCTCGGCCTGCGATTCCGTTAACATTCCCGGCACTATGAGAAACCGGAACATTCTGGCCGCCGGCCTGTTTGCTGTCGTTATTTGCGGAACCTGTCTTCCGTCCCGGGCGGAGAACGAGGCCGTTACGGTCGCGGTGATTCCCTTTTCGGCGCGCGGTATCGCCGACGGGGCCAAGGCCGCCGCTCTGACGGCCGCGGTGACGAAGGAACTGTCGACGGCGCTGTGCTTGAAGGTCGCCCCGGAAGCCGACGTGAGAACACTTCTGGCCGAAACCGGCCTCGAACTGACCTGCAGCGCGGATTCCAACTCCTGTGCCGCGGATCTGGCGAAAGCGGCGAAACAAGACTACCTCGTGATCGGGGACCTGATGCAGGCGGGCAACCGTCAGTTCCTCTCGCTCCAGATGATGCGGGTCCGGCGCAAGGTTACCGTCTACCGGCAGCGGATCGAGACGCTCGACGTGTTCGCCGCCGAGGATGCGGCGACGGTGGCGAAACACCTTGCGTCGGGTTTCTCCTGCATGAAGGAAGACCGTTTCGGAGATCCGCCACAGCCGCTCAAAATCCTGCCGCTTTCCGCCCGCAAGGCGCATGATGAACCGTCGGCCACCGCAGCCAAAAAGGCGCCTGAACCGACCGCCTCGTCCGAGAGTCCGGCGGAAAAACCGGCCGGGAAACCCTGATACCGGTTCTTTCGTAAGCAGTCGGCGAACAAGCGCCGCTACCGACCGTCCGGTCGGCTTGGACTTTGTCCATCGATTTGGTAGAAGGGCCTGTCGCCCCGGTGCGGGACCGGGGCTCTATGACCGTCGGCTGGCCGATGGGCCAGCCGCGACTGAATCTGATTCAAAGGGAGTTGAGATGGGCAAGACACTGGTGACCGGCGGAGCCGGATTTATCGGATCGCACGTGGTGCGTGAACTGCTGGCCAAAAACCGCGAGGTGAAGGCCATGATCATGCCGGGAGAGAATACCAAGAATCTCCAGGGCCTGAACGTCGAGATCTGCGAAGCCAACGTCATGGACCCCGATTCCCTCAAGAAGGCCATGCAGGGTGTGGATCGGCTCTACCATCTGGCCGCGATCTACGCGACCTGGCTGCCGCGCCGGGAGAAGATGTACGAAGTGAATTGCGTCGGTTCCATGAACGTCCTGTGGGCGGCGCTCAAGGCGAACGTCCAGCGTGTCGTCTACACCTCCAGCATCGCCGCCGTCGGCCTCAAGGGCGACAAGCAGCTCTCCAACGAGAACGACGTGTTCAACAAGATGAACCAGGCGAACGACTACGTGTATTCCAAGTGGCTCTCCGAGGAAGAGGCCAAGACTTTCGCCCGCAACGGTCTGGATCTGGTGTTCTGCAACCCGGCGTTCCCCTTCGGGGCCCGGGACATCGCGCCCACTCCCACGGGCCAGATCCTGCTCGACATCGTGAACGGGAAAAACAGCTTCTACTTCGACGCCGGCTTCAACGTGGTGGACGTGGAAGACGTGGCCCGCGGCCATGTGCTGGCTGAAGAGAAAGGCCGCACCGGCGAGCGCTATATCCTCTGCAACCAGAATCTCGAGATGAAGGAGTTCTTCGAGGTGATCGCGCGCGTCACCGGCGCGGAGTTCAAGCCCCGCAAACTGCCCATTGGCATGATGATCCCGCTTGCCGACTGGATGGAGCATCGGGCCGACACGGTCACCCACAAGGCGCCGCTGTTCGCGGGCAGTGCGCTGCGGTATGCCAAGACCTATCTCTTCTATGACAACGCCAAGGCGAAGAAGGAACTGGGCTACGCTCCCCGTCCGATCGAGGAGTCGATCCGCCGCGCCGTCGACTGGTACGTTGAGAACGGGTACATCACGAACAAGAAGTTCCTCAAGCAGTACCGGAAATAGCGGCCGGATTACTCTGATCGCGTCAGGCTCCGGAACCGTTCGTCCTGAGGAGCTTTGCGCGAGCAAAGCGTCTCGAAGGATGGGCGGTTCCGTTCGGCCCTTCGAGACGGCCCTTTCAGGGCCTCCTCAGGGCGAACGGTTTAATGACCAGTCGCGGGGTGAGTCCTACTTCTTCGCCGCTTTGGGCTCGGCACCGGCGGCACCCGGAGTTCCGGGGGCGGGCGGTTCGGCCGGAATCGGCGGCTCGTTGGGCCGGGTCGGCATCGTGAATCTGGAGATGGTGCCGGAGCCGTCGGTGGCGGAGAGCTCTACTGCGAGCGGGCTGTCCACCACGTTCAGCAGCTTCTGCGCGTCTTTCGGCTCCCAGTCCTTGATCCGGTAGAGGATCGACGAGATGGCGAACCGGCCGCCCTTCATCTCGTCCAGCGTATCGACCTTGAAGCCGATCTCATGCACGCCGGGGAACTGTTCGGGCGGATTGTTTTCCCGGTCGTTGTCGATGACCTGCGGCGCGTACCGGGTCGGCACGTTGAAGCCCGGCACCACGCGCGAGAACCAGCCGGTGTTTTTCTCCGGTCCGATCCCGTAAATCGCGCCCCAGACGTAGGGTACTTTGCCCAGAACCTCGACCGACGGTTCCACTTTCGGCGTGCCGTCGAAGGTGACGCCGTTCGTGTAGGCACCAGTGTAGAACTTTGCCCCCTTGGCGTTGTCGTTGTAGTCCGCGTATACCGCGAACCCGCCCTGCGGGGCGATGGTCTTGAGGTCGAACGGCAGACGGCCTGTGATCGCCACCTCGAAATGGTTCGGATAGAAAACCAGTTCCGTATCGAACCGGACCGACGGGATCATCGCCACCGTGTAGCTGTTCTTGGTCCGGCGGATCACGCGGACGTTGCCGTCCACCGCGCCGTAGTAGTGGCTCGTCCAGTCGCACTCGTTGGTCTTGGCGCTGATGAAGCCGAACAGTTTCACCCAGCCACGTACCTTGAGCCGGTCCATGATGTTGACCTCGGACGTGTCGCCCGGCTGGCGCAGCGCCAGGTAGTCGAAGGTGAGCTGGCAGTCGCGGGCGAGGCGGAACGAATAGCCCTCGGCCGTCACTTTCAACCCTTCGCCGGGGTCTTCCAGGCTGACCAGCTTGGCCTTCGATACGGCCAGCGCGTCGGATTTCCTGAATGCATAGGCGTAGCCGATGCCACCGGTCTTGGGGTCGGTGATTTTCACTTCGACGGCGTCAGGGCCGAGCTGCCTGCGCGGGCCGTCGGCGAGGCGGGGACCGGCGTCGCGGGCCATGAACACAATCTCGTCGTTCGAATCCAGCACGCCGGGTGTGTCGTCCTGATCGGCGCCGGGGCCGAAGTCGTACATAAAGGAGTTGTTCTTGTCATTGCGCTCGTCCGTCTGGAACGGAATCGGTTTCAGCATGCCGGACGTCTTGTCGACGGCACCGACGCGGAACGATTTGGTCTGGGTGTTCACGAACGCGGGTAGGGTCTTGCCGGTCAGGATGATCGGTTCATAAAACCGGTTGAGCGCCGGTGCGGCGGGCGTTGCCGGATCCGCCGCCGCGTCGCTGGCGGCAGGGGGAATTTCCGGTCCCTGGGCAGTCACCGGACGGACTGCGAGCAGGACCAGAAGTAGAATTGATGTGAGCGCCAGTCCCCGTAGAGCCCGCTCCGTTCCCGTCAGCAAAACCAGAGTCCTTTCCCGGCTTCAGGCACCCCTGAGGCCTCCCGGCTTCTGTAATTCCGGGACCAGAGGTGTGGTCGGGGTGAGAGGATTCGAACCTCCGACCCTCTGCTCCCAAAGCAGATGCGCTACCAACTGCGCCACACCCCGATTTGGAAAGGAGCGTTTAACATACCAGAAATGGGTTGACTAGGCAGTCAATTTACCCGTTTCGCCAGCTAACCAGCGGGAACTGAACAGGTTTCAGGCGATTTGTCCTGTTTTCAAGAGACAGATTTTCGGGTGGTGATCCTTATGCCACCGGCCCCGCTCTCGTCGCACCTGCAGCCGTCGCAGCGCCGGGCATGACCCACGGAGTTGCCGGGCTGATCTCTGAACGGACGGCTTTGGCCGCGATGGCTTTTTCGCGCTGGACCGCCTCGATGGCGAGGTCGAGCCGGGGCAGCACTTCCTCTTTCGTGTAGCGGATCAAGTGTTCGCCCATGACCGCCATTCCGACGCAGGCGCCGAAGGTGTGCGGAGCCTGGAAGGTTGCCTTCAGCATCAGCCGCCAGAACCGCCAGCCGTGCCTGCCGGGCCGTCCGGCGGTCCACGCCGTCCGGAAAAGGATCATCGCCTCGCGGAAATCCGATTTGCGCCCGGGGGCGGGCGGTGTGCGCTCGATGAACGCCTCGCACCGGTCGTAGTAGGCGTCCACCGAATAGATATCCGCCAGCAGTTGCCGGTAACCCCTGAGCAGTGTCTCTTCGTCCATCGCGGGGACGAAGTTGGGCCGGCCGAACTGGTCGCCGGTGGTCTGTTCGCGCATCCTGCCCTCGCGCTCCAACCGGCGCCACAGGCCCGTGCCGGGCAGGGCGATCAGCAGGCCCACCATCGAGAGCGCGACGGGGGAGCTGTTGATGAACTCGCGCTGCGCATCGAACACGTCGGGCGTATCCTGGTCGAGGCCCACGATGAAACCGCCCATCACCTGCAGGCCGGACCGGGTGAGCCGGTCGATGGCCTGCGGCAGATCGACGTTCACGTTCTGATATTTCTTGGCCGCCTTGAGCGCTTCGGGCGACGGGCTCTCAATCCCGAGGAACACCGACGTGAAGCCCGCCTCCGTCATCAGCTTGATCAGTTCGGGATCGGCCGCGAGGTTCACGCTCGCCTCCGTATAGAGATCGAACGGATGGCCGCGATCCTTCTGCCACTGGGCGACTACGGGCAGCAACTGTTTGGCCGTCGCCTTGTTGCCGATGAAGTTGTCGTCCACGAAAAAGAGCGAGCCGCGGTAGCCGCCGTCATAGAGGGCGTCCATCTCGGCGAGTATCTGGTCCGTCGTCTTGACGCGGGGGACGCGGCCGAAAATCTCGATGATGTCGCAGAACTCGCACTGGAACGGGCAGCCGCGCGAATACTGGATACTCATCGAACGGTAATGCTTGCGCTTCAGCAGGTCGTATCTCGGTGTCGGAACAAGCTGCACGCTGGGCCGGTCGCCGCTGGGTGTCAGTACGTAGTGATCCGGACAGGTTTTTGCCGCCTCGATCGCCACTTCAAGCTGCGCGATCCGGCCTTCGGCCTCGCCGCAGAAGACAATGTCGGCGTCCGGGTATTCCTCCGGAGCGGTGGTCGGGGCGGGTCCGCCCACGGCGACCCGGCGTCCGGCCTTGCGGGCCCGGGCGATCACATCGTGGATCGACGCACCCTGCACGCGCATGCCGCCTACGAAAACGATGTCGGCCCATTCGAGGTCGGCCTCAGGCAGCGGTTCGATGTTCAGGTCGACGAGCCGGATCTCCCACGATTTGGGGAGCAGGGCGGCCAGCGAGATAAGACCGAGCGGCGGCAGGGCGGATTTTTTCCCTGCGAGTTTGAGTCCGTACTGGAAACCCCAGTAGGTGATCGGGAATTCGGGATAGACGAGGAGAACTTTCATAGACAGGATCCTTGGCAGGGCGCACGTGTGCGGATGAGCGATCTAGTTAAGCATCATCCTCCTTTCCGGTAAGACGCGCACTCCCTGTGCGGTCCCGTGGCGGCCCCGGAAATGGCCTCCGGAATGTGCTCTCAAGTCGTTGATATAATGGCGGAATACCCTGCGAATTCAGCGGGTATTAACGTTCCTGTTACACGATTTTTACCGTGAAAGTTCGGTACAACCGGGGTGATTCCGGTGTCATCTGCACGCGCCGGAAGATTGGCGGAAAATCAGGCGATCAATTGCGCGGCAGAGGCGAGAAATTTCCTCACCGCCTCGCCGCGGTGACTGACCCGGTTCTTCTCGTCTTTGGTCGCTTCCGCGAACGAACGGCCGCCGAATCCGGGGTGAATGAACACCGGGTCGTAGCCGAAACCGCCGGTGCCCTTGGGTTCGCGGGCGATTATCCCCTGGCACTCGCCGCGGAACAGTTTTTCGCTGCTGCCTCCCGGTAGTGCGAGACACAGCACGCAGACGAACGCCCCCTGCCGTTTTGCATCGGGCACGTCTTTCAAGGCATCCAGAAGTTTTGTGACATTTGCCGCATCGGTGGCGTCCGCACCTGCATAGCGCGCGCTGTAGACGCCCGGTGCGCCGTTCAGGGCGTCGACCGAGAGGCCGGAGTCATCGGCCAGCGCGGGAAGTTTATAGTGAGCAGCATAGGCACGCGCCTTGAGGGCGGCGTTTTCCTCGAACGTCCGGCCGGTTTCTTCCACTGCCGGAGCGGGTTCTCTGAAATCGGCCGGCGAAACGACCTCGATACCGAGCGGCGTCAGGAGATCGGTGAATTCGCGGATCTTCCCTCTATTGGTCGTGGCGACGAGAAGCTTTCGGACGGTCATGCATTCTTCTGGAGCACGCACAGTTCGGCGCAGCCCTTGAGACCCAGATCGAGCAGCGCGTCCATCTCCTGCCGCGAGAAGGTGCCGTGTTCGGCCGTTCCCTGCACCTCGACCAGCTTGCCCTTGCCGGTAGCGATGATGTTCATATCGACTTCGGCCGTGGAGTCTTCCGCGTAGCAGAGGTCGAGCGACGGGGCGCCCTTGAGCAGCCCGACGCTCACAGCGGCCACATGGTCGACGAGGATCTCTTCCAGCGGCGGCATGCCGGGATTGTCCGCGACCAGTTTGGTAACTGCGTCGCGCAGAGCGATCCACGCGCCGGTGATCGACGCGCAGCGCGTTCCGCCGTCGGCCTGAATGACGTCACAGTCGATCCGGATCGACCGCTCGCCAAGCTTTTTGAAGTCGGTGGAGGCACGCAGCGCCCGGCCGATGAGCCGCTGGATTTCCACCGTCCGGCCCGACTGCTTGCCCTTGGCGGCCTCGCGGTCGGAGCGCGTGTGGGTGGCGCCGGGGAGCATGCCGTATTCGGCGGTTACCCAGCCTTCGCCTTTCCCCTTGAGAAAACGCGGGATGTCGTCCTCGACGGTCGCCGTGCAGATCACTTTCGTGAGGCCGCATTCGATCAGCACGCTGCCGGCGGCGTGGATGGTGTATCTGCGAGTGATGTTGATCGGCCGGAGTTGGTCCGCCTTGCGTCCGTCGACACGGCCTTCGATTCGGGTTCCCATAGTATTACTTTCCGTTGAACTTCGCGGGGCGTTTCTCGATCACGCTCTTGATGCCTTCGCGGAAATCTTCCGTCGAGAAGGTGACTGACTGCTGGATCGCTTCGAAGTCGAGTTGCTGGTCGAGGGAGCAGAACTCCGACTGCTGGAGCGCCTTCTTGGTCAGCTTCACGGCGACCGGCGCCTGGTGTGCGATCTCCTCGGCCATCTTCATCGCTTCGAGCAGGATGTGGTCCTTGGGTACGACCCGGGCGACGAGGCCCATACGCAGCGCCTCGTCGGCGGTCAGCGTACGGCCGGTGAACAGCAGGTCGGAGGCCGCCTGCATGCCGATGAGGCGCGGTAGCGACCAGGTGGCTCCCATGCCGGGGTGCAGGCCCAGTTTCACGAAGTTGAGCGCCAGCTTGGCGTCATCGGAGGCGATCCGGATATCGCACGCGAGTCCGATGCACAGGCCTGCACCGATAGCCGCGCCGTTGAAGGCGGCGATCGTCGGGACCGGGATATCGCGGATCGTCAGGTACCGCTTGTAGAACTCTTTCATGTAGGTGCGGTTGTCCATGATCGAGCGCCGGCCGTTTTCCTCGATCATCTTGAGGTCGCCGCCGGCGGAGAACGCCTTGCCGACGCCGGTAAGCACGACGGCCCTCACGGCCGGATCGTTTTTCACTTCCTGAATCTGGTGAATAAGGGCGTCTCCCAGTTCCGCCGTCATGGCGTTGAGGCTCTGCGGGCGATTGAGCGCCAGTGTCACGACGCCGGTGGGGGTTTTCTCGACAAGTATCAGTGGAGTGGTCACGGTCAGGTTCTCCCAGCGGTGTTTCTAGGCAATTGCGGACAAGGAGTTCAACCGTTCCCGGCGGTCGGAAATATCCCGATTTATGTCCAATGTGACAGTTGCCATGTTCAAACGGTGGTTGAGGCGTGCTAAACGAAACCGAGATGCCGAACCGCACACCCGTGAAGCCGATCCCCCACCGCTCCGCAGCGGACTGGATCGCCCATATTATCGGAACCGTCGGATTCTCGGGTCACCTGCCGGTGGCACCTGGCACCTGGGGCACCTTCGCCACGGCGCCGCTCTGGTACTTCGGCCTGAGCCACCTGCCGATCGTTCCCTATCTGGTGGCTCTCGTCGGCTTCTATTTCGCCGGAGTCTGGGCGATCAGCGTCTGCGATCCGCTGTTCCAGACGCACGACTCAACCGATATCGTTATTGACGAGTTCGTCGGCTTTCTGGTCACGATGATCCTTGTCCCCGTGAACATCTGGACGCTGGGGGTGGGCTTGGGCCTGTTCAGGCTGTTCGATATCACGAAGCCCTGGCCCTGCCGGATCTTCGACCGGCAGGCCGAGGGCAGCCACGCCGTTGTGCTCGATGACGTTTTTGCAGGCATCTGGGCATTTCTTTGCCTGCAACTGCTCGGGTATCTTTGCCGCGCGGGTTACCTGCCCGCGGCGTTCTGGTCCTGACGTCAAGGACCGGAAATCTCTTTGCGGAGAGTGAACCAATGAGTCTCAAGTGCGAAGTGCTGTCCACCGGCGACGAAGTGCTCACCGGGCAGATCGTGGATTCCAACGCGGCGTGGCTGGCCGAGCAACTCGGCACGCAGGGGTTCGACGTCACCCGGCATACGACCGTGGGCGACGACCGGGGCGATCTGGAGAGCGCCTTCCGGGAGATCGGGGCGCGGGCAGATGTCTGCGTCTGCACGGGCGGTCTCGGGCCGACGGTGGACGACCTCACGACCGAGATCGCCTCGAAAGTCGCCGCCTGCGGTCTCAAGCTGGACCAGGCGGCGCTCGACCGGATGCAGATGATGTGGGCCGCGCGCGGCCGTCCGATGCCGGAAAATAACCGCAAGCAGGCGATGCTGCCCGAGACCTCCGAAGTACTGGTGAACCCGGTCGGTACGGCACCCGGTTTCACGATGCGGATCGGTCACACGCAGTTCTTCTTCATGCCAGGCGTACCGTCCGAGATGAAAAAAATGTTCACCGAGCAGGTGCTCCCCCGGCTCGAAAAACTCCGCCCCGAGAAGACCGTCTTCGACGTGAAGGTGCTGCGTACTAACGGTCTGCCCGAATCGAAAGTGGATGAAATACTGGCCGGGCTGGAGGAGATGTTCCCCGGTGTGAAGCTGGGCTTCCGGGCGCACTTCCCGGAAATCCAGGTGAAGCTCACCGTGAAGGGCTCCGATATCGCGGCCGCAAAGGCGGGGCTCAAGGCCGCGTCCAAGGAAGTATTCAAGCGGCTCGGGCCCTATATCTTCTCCGAAGGCCAGTCGATGGAAGAAGCCGTCGGCGAACTGCTCAGAATGGAAAAGGCGAAGATTTCGCTCGCCGAAAGCTGCACCGGCGGCATGATCGGCCAGATGCTGACGTCGGTCCCCGGGTCATCGGAATATTTCGACCGGAGCTTCGTCACCTATACGAATACTTCGAAGAAGGAAGTGCTCGGCGTGAGCGAGGCATTGCTAAACGAGCACGGCGCCGTGAGCGAATCGTGCGCCCGCGCCATGGCCGAAGGGGCGCGCAAGATTTCCGGGTCCCGGTTCGCGCTTTCCGCCACCGGTATTGCCGGGCCCACCGGCGGCTCGCCGCAGAAACCGGTTGGGACAGTCTTTGTGGGGCTCGCGACCCCGACCGGTACGTTCGTGCGGAAGATATTCTTCCCCGGCAACCGCCACCAGGTCCGCCAGATCACCGCCATGACCGCCCTGGATATGCTCCGCAGGCAGCTCCTGGGGCTCCCCGTCGACGGCAACAAGACTGAAATGACGCCTCTGGAAGAGAAGGCCTAAGGAATCTGAAGGGCATCTTGACCCTCCGTGTCCCGCACTCTACCTTGCCCGCCCGGCGGAAACCTTCAGGGGTTTTTGCCGGTCAGACAGCACAGTCCATAGGCGCATAGCTCAGGGGTAGAGCGTTACCTTGACACGGTAAAGGTCGGCGGTTCGAGACCGCCTGCGCCTACCAAAGTTTCTTCCTCCTCGCGGCCCGTTGGTAGGGGCCAGGGATGACGAAGCAGCAATCGAAGAGGAGTACGGGGATTGCCGCACAGGGTCCCCGTTTTTTGTTGATGGCGAAACAGGATCCGGCAAAAGGCATTCTCACCGACGGGCGCGAAGTGGACTACGGTTCACCGGAGGGGCTCGACACGCTCCGTCACTCGACCTCCCACCTGCTAGCGCAGGCGGCCAGCGAGCTGTTCCCCGGTATCCAGATCACCATCGGTCCGGCCATCGATACCGGCTTCTACTACGACTTCGACTATGACCGGCCGTTCACGCCGGAAGACCTCGAGAAGATGGAAGCCCGGATGCGCGAGATCGTGAAGCGCAACGACCCGATCGCGCGCAGGGAGATGCCGCGCGATGAGGCCATCAAACTGTTCGAGGGCCTCAAGCAGCACTACAAGGTCGAGATCATCAAGGGCATCCCCGAAGGCGAAGTGATCAGCGCCTATTCGCAGGGCGAGTTCATCGACCTCTGCACCGGCCCGCATGTCAAGGGCACCGGGGAACTGCGCGAGTTCAAGCTGATGAAGCTGGCCGGCGCCTACTGGCGCGGCGACGAAAAGAACAAGATGCTCCAGCGCGTCTACGGGACGGCGTTCGCGACGAAAGCCGAACTGGACGCCTATGTGAAGCGGCTCGAAGAGGCTGAAAAGCGCGATCACCGCAAGCTCGGCAAGGAACTCGACCTTTTCTCGATCCAGCCCGAGTTTTCCGGCGCGGGACTGATTCTCTGGCACCCGAACGGGGCCATGATCAGGAAGACGCTGGAAGATTATCTGAAAGACCTGTGCCAGAAGCAGGGCTACGACTTCGTATATTCACCGCATGTGGGAAATCTGAATCTCTGGAATACCTCCGGTCACACGGGCTTCTACGCCGAGAACATGTTCCGGCCGATCGAAGTCGAAGACGAGATGTACCAGCTGAAGCCGATGAACTGCCCGTTCCATGTACTCATTTACCGGTCGCAGATGCGCAGCTACCGGGATCTGCCGCTCCGGTATGCGGAACTGGGCACGGTTTACCGGTATGAACGCAGCGGCGTACTGCACGGTCTCATGCGCGTGCGCGGATTTACGCAGGACGACGCGCATATTTTCTGCCGCGAAGACCAGATCGAACAGGAAGTGAATGCCATCCTCGACCTCATGACCGAGGTGCTGGGCACGTTCGGGTTCACTGATTTCGAGGTGAACCTCTCAACCCGGCCGCCGAAGTTCGTGGGCGAGGTTGCCGTCTGGGACAAGGCCGAAGCGGCACTCGAGAAGGTCCTCAAAGACCGGAGCATCAAGTTCGTCGTGGATCAGGGGGGTGGCGCCTTCTACGGGCCCAAGATCGACATCAAGATCCGGGACTCCATCGGCCGTCTCTGGCAGTGCTCGACGGTCCAGGTCGATTTTAATCTACCGGAACGGTTCGAGCTGAACTTTACCGATTCGACCGGGGCGAAAGTCCGCCCGATCATGATCCACCGGGCCATTTACGGGTCCGTGGAGCGGTTTTTCGGCATTCTGGTGGAGCATTACGCGGGAGCGTTCCCCCTGTGGCTGTCCCCGGTACAGGCGGTGATTGCCACCATTACCAACGCCCAGGACGACTACGCGCAAACTGTATTGAAGCGACTTAAGGAAGCAGGTATAAGAGCAGAGGCCGACCTGCGTAACGAGAAGTTGAACTATAAGGTCCGGGAGGCGCAGGTCCGTAAGGTCCCCTACGTCCTGGTAACCGGTGACCGGGAAATGGCTGAGGGCAAGGTCGCTCCGCGGGGTCGCGGAAAAGTACAGCTTCAGCCGCAGACAATCGATGAGTTCATCGCGTTTTGCCGCAACGAAATAGCGGCTCGGAGGTAGTTTCCATCCTATCCAAAGACTTTCGCGGACGGGTCGTCAGACCGAACTCTGACGAGCCACGCAAGAACGAACAGATCCGCATCCCGGAAATCCGGGTAATCAACGACGCCGGAGAGCCCCTGGGCATCATGCATCCCCGGGACGCGCTCGTCCTCGCCCGCGAAAAGGGCCTCGACCTCGTCGAGATCTCGCCGACGGCGCAGCCGCCTGTCTGCCGGATCATGGACTACGGCAAGTTCAAGTATCTCCAGAAGAAGAAGCAGCACGAAGCGAAGCTGCACCAGCACCAGACCGAGACGAAGGAAGTGAAACTCCGTCCGAAGATCGCCGATCACGACTACCAGGTGAAACTGCACGCCGCCGAGCGTTTCCTGAACGAGAAGGACAAGGTGAAGGTCACCATCATGTTCTCGGGCCGCGAAATGCAGCATCAGGAGTTCGGCCACCGCCTGCTTCACCGGATGACGGACGATCTGAAAGAGATCAGCACCGTCGAGTACCAGCCGAAGCTCGAAGGCCGCAACCTGTTCATGATTCTCACCCCGAGCGGCAAGGCCGGCCAGGTCAAGAAGCCGGCCGCCAAGCCCGCCGCCCCGAAAGCCGCGGCACCGAAAGGCGACGCCGCCAAGGACGCAAAGGCGTCCGAAGGCGCCGACCCCAAAGGGGAGCCCAAGAAAGGCTGAACCGGATTGCCGTGTGCAACGGAAAAGGCGGACCTGCGGGTCCGCCTTTTTTGTCGCGGGCAGGGCTAGTTGCTCTTGTCGGTCGGAAGTTTTGCGTCCCACCACGCGAGCATCCCGCCGGTCAGTTGCGAGGCGTTCGAATACCCTTTTCCCTTCAGAATCCGCACGGCGGGGATGCTCCGGTGCGCCGACCGGCAGATCGCGACCACCGGGCGTTTGGGGTCCAGGCCGAGGCTGTCCAGACGGGACTTCAGCTCGTTGATCGGGACGCTAGGGGCGCCGTGAATGTGGCTTTCTTTCCACTCCATGCGGGTCCGGACATCGATGAGCTGGGGCGGACGGGGGCTGTTCAGCTGTTTCTGGAGTTCGGCCGGGGAGGTCTCGGGGACCGTTCCGAACGGCAGCCACCAGAATGCGTCTTTGATACCCATAAGGCGGGTATTCTTTCCCGGTCCCTCGCCATTTGACAAACCCCCTCCAACTCGTGAATACAGGGGCCCTTGCCCGGGACTCCCCCCGCGAGTCGCCTTGGTTCCAGACGCCCTTAACGGGCCTACGGAACCGGCAGACGAACCGGGATCCGGGCAAAAATTAAAGAGGAGAACGCATAGCCATGCCGAAGATGAAGACCCTCAAGGCGGCAGCCAAGCGGCTGAAAAGAAAACCGTCGGGCAAGATCAAGTTCAAACACGCGCACGCACGCCACCTGCTCACTGCCAAGAGCCAGGGGACGAAGCGCGCCCACCGCAAGCGCGGCTACCTTGCCGACGCCGACGTCGGACGCGCACTCAAGATGCTCCCCCACGGGTGAGCGATCCCGTAATTTCCCGAGTTTTCTGACAGGAGTTTGAACCATGCCCCGTGCAAAACGTGGAACCAAGGCGCGCGCGCGCCGTAACAAGATACTGGACCAGGCCGAAGGACGCCGCCACGGACATCGCCGTCTGATCAAGACGGCGCGTGACTCCGTCATTCGCGGCGGAAAGTTCGCCTACCGCGACCGGCGCGCCAAGAAGCGCGACTTCCGCGGTCTGTGGATCCAGCGCATCAATGCGGCCGTCCGCGAACACGGAATGTCCTACAGCAAGTTTATCGCTGGTCTGAAGAAGGCCGGTGTCGAACTCGACCGCAAGATCCTTGCCGAACTCGCCTTTGAGAAGCCTGAAAGCTTCAAGGCGCTGGTCGAGCAGGCTAAAGCGGCCTGAGCCGGTAACGGCGGAAGTTCGTCCCGGTTCCTTGCGGCGCCGGGACGAATGCGTTTGCCCAGCCAGCGGCGGACACTTATCCTCACGGACCGTCCGCCGGGTCTGGGCTCCCGTCTGAACCTTCCGAAGGAATCCAGGGAGCGCCCGTGGAGAACCGAAATGGGATTTCTGACCCTCAGCTGAAGCAGAGTCCGCTCGAGCAGCTCAAGGCCGTCACTGAAAAGGGACTGGCCGGGATTGCGGCTGCGCAGACCGTCGCTGCGCTCCAGGAAATCGACAACGTCTATCTGGGCCGCAAGAGCGGGCTCGTCTCGAACGCACTTGCCTCGCTGAAAAGCCTTCCCGAGAAGGAACGTGCCGAACTGGGGCAGGCGGCGAACGTCGCCAAGAACACGCTCACCCGGGCGATGGACGAGCGCCGGGCGGAACTTCACCGGGCCGAACTCGACAAGAAGCTGGCCACCGAGGCGCTCGACATCACGCTGCCCGCGCGCGGTGTGCCGCTGGGCCACCGCCACCCGATCTCCCAGATGGAAGCCGAAGTGCGCAACATCTTCGTGCGCATGGGTTACGGCGTCGTGGACGGTCCCGAAGTCGAACTCGACTACTACAACTTCGAATCGCTGAACTTTCCCGCCGACCATCCCGCCCGCGACATGCAGGATACGTTCTATGTCGCCCCGGGCGTGGTACTTCGCACGCATACGTCACCGGTCCAGATCCGCACCATGCTCAAGCGCAAGCCGCCGCTCCGCGTGATCTGCACGGGCAAGGTCTACCGCTGCGATTCGGACCAGACCCATTCGCCCATGTTCCACCAGATGGAAGTGCTCAATATCGACGAGCACATCACGTTCGCCGACCTCAAAGGCGTGCTGCGGGCGTTCATACGCGAACTGTTCGGGCCGGAGCAGGAAGTGCGCCTGCGGCCTAGCTTCTTCCCGTTCACCGAGCCTTCGGCCGAAGTCGACATCCAGTGCGTCTTCTGCGGCGGCAAGGGTTGCAACGTCTGCAAGCAGACGGGCTGGCTGGAAGTACTGGGCGCCGGCATGGTCGATCCGAACGTGCTGAAGGCCGTGAACTACGACCCCGAGAAGGTGCAGGGTTTCGCCTTCGGTACCGGCATCGAACGGCTCGCCATGCTTAAGTACCGTATTCCGGACCTCCGTCTCTTCTTCGACAACGACGTCCGTTTCCTGAGGCACTTCTGAAAGGCGGGGCGTTGCGATGAAAGTTTCCATCAACTGGCTGAAAGAGCTGCTTCCGACCCTGAACGCCTCCACGAAGGAGATCGCCGAGGCGTTCACGCGCTCGGGGCTCGAGGTCGAGGCGATCCACGATCCGTCCGAGTCGTGGAAGGGCGTCGTGACCGGCAAGGTCGTGAAGGTCGAGCCGCATCCAAACGCCGACAAGCTCCGCCTGGCGATGGTGGACCGCGGCGTGGCCGGGGAAACCCGGGTCGTCTGCGGCGCGCCCAACTGCCGTGAAGGGATCGTCGTCCCGCTGGCGCAGGAAGGCGCAGTGCTTCCGGGGGGCCTCGTCATCAAGGCATCGCAGATTCGCGGCGTCGAGAGCCGGGGCATGCTCTGCTCGCAGGCGGAACTGGGAGCGTCGACGGAAAAATCGGGTCTCTGGGAGCTGCCGGCGGACACGTCAGCGGGGCTCCCGCTGGCGGAGGTGGCCAGCGACGGTGCGACGCTTGAGATCGGTGTAACTCCGAACCGGGGTGACGCGCTGTCGGTGATCGGTCTGGCTCGTGATCTGGCTGCGATCCTCAAGATCGAGTCGGTGGAACCGCAGTTCCAGCTCGCGGAGTCCGGTGCGCTTGCGAAAGACCGCGTGGTCGTGACGGTCGACAGCGGCGACGACTGCCCGCTCTACTGCGGCCGGATCGTCACCGGCGTCAAGGTAGGCCCGAGCCCGTTCTGGCTTTCCCGGCGGCTGCAGGCGCACGGCATCCGGTCGATCAATAACATCGTCGACATCACCAACTACATCCTGCTGCTCTACGGACAGCCGCTGCACGCGTTCGATTTCAATCGCCTGCCTGCCAAGGACATCACCGTCCGGGGTGCCAAGCCGGGCGAGAAGATCACGACGCTGGACGGCGCGGAACGCTCGCTGTTCGACGGCCAGCTGATTATCTCCTCCAACGGGGAGCCGGTGGCACTCGCCGGAGTCATGGGCGGCCAGACGTCGGAAGTGATCGATTCGACCACCGATATTTTTATCGAGAGCGCCTGGTTCAGGCACTCGCCGGTCCGTAAGAGTTCCAAGGCGACGGGGCTGTCCAGCGAAAGCTCGTACCGGTTCGAGCGCGGGATCGATCCGTCGCGCACCGGCACGGCTCTGGATCACGCCGCCCGCCTGATGGCGGAGATTGCCGGCGGGGAAGTGGTGAAGGGCCGGATCGAGGTCGCTTCGAGCGAGCTGAAACCCCGCGAGCTGGAGTTGCGGCTTGCCCGGATCCCGAAGCTGCTGGGTTACGACATTCTTGCCGATACGGTCACCGATATTCTCACGCGGCTGGGCTGCCAGATCACAGTTGCCGGTGGCAGCGGCAAGGTCCTTAAAGTGACGGTTCCGTTCTCGCGGCACGATCTGGAACGCGAAGTCGACCTGATTGAAGAACTTGTACGGATCCACGGTTATGACAAGGTCCCGGCCACCATGCCGCTCGGGGTGAACGACTCTCCGAGGGATATCTCCACCTGGCAGAAGGCGGAACAGCTCCGCGGGTTTCTCGTGGACCGGGGGCTGATCGAGTGCGTCAGCTTCACGTTCGTGGCGGACAAGTGGCCGGACCGGTTCAGTCTGCCGGCCAACGATCCGCGGCGTACGGCCGTCAGGCTCCAGAACGCCATCCGCAGCGACGAATCGGTCATGCGGACGCTGCTGCTTCCGTCGATCGCTTCCATCGCACAGGCCAACGCCGCCAAGGGCGCCGTCCAGCTACGCCTGTTCGAGGTTGGCCGGACCTACCTGCCGGTAAAGGGCGAATCTCTGCCGTCGGAAAAGCAGACCGTCGCGGTGCTAGTGCAGGCGCCCGAGGGGAAAACCCTCTGGCAGCAGGAAACCGCGCAGGGCGAGACGTTCTTCGAGATGAAGGCGCTGGTCGGTGCGGTCGCGGAACTGTTCAACGCGCCGCTCAAGTGCGAGCGGGTGTCCAGAGAACCGTTCCTGCACCCGAACCGCTCGGCCGAGATTACCCTGAACGGCGAGACCATCGGTGTCTATGGCGAACTGCATCCGGAAGTGGCGGCCGCCTATGACTTGAAGGGCCGGGTGGCGGTGCTGGAACTGGGTCTCGACGCGCTGATGGCGCTCGAACATGATTATACCGGCGTGCCGGAACTGGACCGATTCCCGCCGGTGAAGCGGGACTTTTCGTTCGTCGTGCCTGATACGGTCGCCGCCGGAAAGCTGACCGGTGCCATCGAAAAGGCAGGGCAGGGGGTCGTCCAGGAGATCGAGGTGTTCGACCTGTTCCGGGGCGGCAAACTGGCGCCCGGAACCCACTCGCTGGCGGTGGCCGTCAAGCTGCGCTCGCCTGAGGGGACCCTTTCGGAAGACCAGATCCGGGCCGTGGAAAGCCGGATTCTGGAGGCCCTCAAGCGGGATCTCGGTGTGGAGCTAAGGCACTAAAAACATTTGATTTTTTGCCGGTTGGCCGTATAATTGCCCCTGTAATCCCAACGATCTCCCCGAGACGATCTGCCTTCGTCCAGGCGTCCGGAACCAATGCTTGTGATGGGTACCATGACCAAAGCCGATTTCGTTGAGTCCGTCTACCAGAAGGTGGGCTTTTCCAAGAAGGAAGCCGCCGATATCGTCGAGGGCATGTTCGAGATCGTCAAGGAAACCCTGACGTCCTCCGACCGGCTCAAGATCTCCGGCTTCGGGAACTTCCTCGTGAAGGGCAAGCGGACCCGCATTGGACGCAACCCGCATACAGGCGAAGAGATCGAGATCACCGCCCGCCGGGTGCTGACCTTCAAGCCGTCGCAGGTTCTCAAGAACATTCTCAATCCCTGATCCGTTATCGCCATTGATTCACCCGGCCTGACCGGTTAATCGGGTGCGGTCCGCCGGGACTCTAAAAAGTTTCGTATCGGGCTGTAGCGCAGTTGGCTAGCGCGCACCCTTGGGGTGGGTGAGGTCGGGGGTTCAAGTCCCCCCAGCCCGACCAAATTTCCCCCGTTTTCCCGTTACCGGCGGCATTTTCCCATGTCAGGCGAACCCTCTATCCAGACCAGCCGGCCCGTTATCCTCGTCTCGAACGACGACGGCGTGTGGGCGCCCGGAATCAGGTTCCTGGCCGACGCCATGCGGGGACTGGGTGCGGAAGTGGTCATCTCGGCCCCCGACCGCGAGCAGTCGGCGATGGGGCACGCGCTCACCGTTTCGAGACCGCTTCAGCGGATGGACGTGGCGCCGGGGATTACCGCCTGGGACGGCACGCCCACCGATGCGGTTATCATGGGGATCAATGTCCTGCTGGAAGGCCGGATTCCGGATCTCGTCGTGAGCGGAATCAACCACGGACAGAACCTGGGCGACGACGTCACCTATTCGGGCACTGTCAGCGCCGCCATGGAGGGCTGCATACTGGGCGCGCCGTCCATCGCCTTTTCCCTGGCGACCAAGTCGCACAAGGCGGATTTCGCCCCGGCTGCAAAGGTCGCTGCCGACGTCGCCGCGTGGGTGCTCAAGCACGAGCTTCCGCCCGATACGCTGCTCAACGTGAACATTCCCGCACTGCCGGAAAACGAGATCAAGGGGTCGCGGGTTACGATCCAGGGACGGCGCCGCTATGATCAGCTCGTCAAGGCGATGGAAGGCCCGATGGGCCGCAAGGTGTACTGGATCGCCGGCGAGCAGCGAGTGATCGAGACCCATGACCATGCGGACTTCAACGCCGTGAAGCAGGGCTACATCTCCATCACGCCGCTGCATCTCAACATGACGCATTTCGCGGCTCTGAAGCAGATCGTGCATATACCGACCTGTTTCGATAAAAGCTGATTCCATAAGCGCTTAGCGATGTCGCGGGTGCGACTTGGGGCGCGCAACCGATAGACAACTGAACCCAAATTAGGTATAAATTATAGGTCTCTTCTGCACCCCACGACCGCAGGAACCCGTGCGTCGTTATTTTTCATTTTCATCCAGGCATCTGGCCGTCTCATCCGTTGTGAGCATGATTTTCATGCTGGCGGTGACTTCCTGCGCATCGTCAGGACGCGGCGTTTATCACGAGGTCCGCAAGGGCGAGACGCTCGGTTCCATCGCCAAGGCCTATGACCTCGATCCCGATACCCTCGCCACCTGGAACGACCTGCGCCGGAGCAGCAAGCTGAACGCCGGCGACCGGCTGTTTGTGCCCGGCGCGGAGAAATCCCTCAGTACCGATAAGTCCGAACCGTCGAAAAAAGCCGCCGATACCACTCCGCCGAAAAAGAAAAACGGGGAAAGGGTGGCGTCGGTGGAACCGCCTCCCAAGGCCTCGAAAAAGGCGGTCAAACTCAAATGGCCGCTCGAAAACCCGAAGATGCTGTCGGGCTTCGGCGAGCGCAGCGGGCGTAACCATGACGGACTCGATCTCGGCGCACCCCGTGGTACCAAGATCCGGGCGGCCGCCGACGGCCGGGTCATTTATTCGGATAACGGGCTCAGAGGTTACGGCAATCTCGTGATCATCCGTCACGAGGGCAACTGGGCCACCGTCTATGCCCATAACGAGAAGAACCTCGTCGAGAAGGACGACTTCGTCCGGGCGGGCGAGGTGATCGGTCTTGTGGGCGACACGGGCGTCGCCACGACCACGCATCTTCATTTCGAGCTCCGGGACGGCAAGTCTCCGATCGATCCCTCTCCGTATCTTCCCTAACCGCGGGCCGGTGCTAACATCCGCGCGCGATGCTTCGTGCTGAAGTTACCATTATCGGAGGTGGCGTCATGGGTTCGGCCCTGGCGCGCGAACTGGCACTTGCTGGCCGGGACGTGCTGGTGCTCGAGAAAGCGATCCCAGGGGCGGAGGCCTCGTCCGCGGCCGCGGGTATACTTGGCGGACAGGCGGAAGCCGATCATCCCGGTCCGTTTCTCGATTTCTGCATGCGGAGCCGTGAGATGTACGCGGACTACGCGGCCGCACTCAAACAGGAGACGGGGATCGACATCGGCTACCGGCGGTGCGGCCTGCTGAAAGTCGCTTACGACGACTACCCGACCGAATGGATTGAAGACATTATCGCCCTCCAGCGGGAATCCGGACTGGACCACGAAGTCCTGTCCCCTGCGGAACTGCGCAAGCTGGAGCCGGCTATCTCGGACCTGGTCGTGAAAGCGGTCCATTTCAAGGGCGATGCACAGGTGGATAACCGGCTGCTCGTGCAGGCGCTCACGCAGGCGGCTACAAAGGCCGGCGCCCGGTATCAGTCCGGTTACATGGTCAAACGGGTTCTCACGAAAGACGGCCGGGCGACGGGTGTGGAACTGGACCGCGAGTCGGTGCAGTCGGAGATCGTCTGCATCTGTGCGGGGAGCTGGTCCTCGCTGGTCGATGGGCTGCCGGTACCGCCGGACCTGGTGGTGCCCGTCCGGGGCCAGATGATCATGCTGCAGGTGAAGCCGCAAGTTCTTGGCAGGGTAGTGTTCACGAAAGACGGCTACCTAGTACCGCGTGTGGACGGCCGGATCATCGTCGGATCGACGGTGGAGTTCGCCGGGTTCGAGAAGCGGGTGACCCCGGCGGGTCTACGCAAGATCCTCGATCAGCTGGCGCGGGTGCTGCCCGGCGCCGACGACGCGCAGGTGATCGAGACCTGGGCGGGCTTAAGACCCTGTACGAAGGATTTTCTGCCGATCATTGGGGAACTCGAGGTGAAGGGGCTGTTCATGGCCACCGGCCATTTCCGCAACGGCATTCTGCTCACCCCGGCGACGGCCAGGCTGCTCGGCCAGATGATCAACGGCCAGAAGCCGTTCATCGACCCGGAGCCGTTCGCCTGGGAACGGTTCGGCGCGGTCTGAACAGTGCAATCGGGGCGGCGCGTTCAGCCGCCGATTTTCCCGAGAATATCGTCGATCTCGTCGTCAGCGGCGCCGCTCACGACCGTGTTGGCGTTCGTGTCCGATCCGACCGGTTTCTGGGGTGCGGGTTTGGCTGCCGCATGCGGAATATTGAGCTTGGGTGCGGTGATCGACGGAGCCTTGAACGCGGGCGCGGCCGGCCGGTAGGGCGTGGACGCAGGCTGCGGAGCAGGGGCCGGAGTGGCGGCGGCCTGCGGAGCGGGCTGAACCACCGGGGGAGGCGCGGGCTGACGGAGGTTCTGCGTGAAGCCGAGGTCGCTGGCGATCTGGTTGATCAGATCGGCGGTAATCCCTTCCTGCTTGGTCAGCGAACCTTCGAACAGCGCGTTGTCGCAGATCGTATTGATGATTCGCGGGATCCCGGCGGAGAACTTGTGGATGATCCGGACCGCGTCGGGCGAAAACAGCTGACGGGTGCAGCCGGCAAGTCTCAGCCGGTGGTCGATGTAGGCCGCCGTCGCCTCTTCGTTCAGCGGCTCCAGGTGGAACCGCATGGAAATCCGGCCGGCCAGCGGCTCATCCAGTTTCAGGTTCTGTTCGAGTTCCGGCAGTCCGAAGAAGATGAACGTGATGAGCTTCGAGCCGGGCAATTCCAGGTTCAGGAGGCCGCGGAACTCCTCCATGATCTCTCGCGTCTGGAGCATCTGTGCTTCGTCGATCAGGACGATCGCCTTCTTGCCCTTTTTCTGGATCTCCGCGAGGCGCTCATAGAGCTGCGACAGGATCGTGAGCTTGTCGTCGGCGGGGGCCTTCACACCGAGCTGGGACGCAATACGTTTCAGCAGCCATTCGGCAGTGATACCGGAGTGGATGATGACGAGCAGGGCGGCCTCGAATTCGTCTTCGGGCAGTTCATCGAGCATGCGGCGGGCGAGCGTCGTCTTGCCGGCGCCGATGTCGCCCACGAGGATGCCCAGGCCCTTCATGCCTTCGGCGACTGCCTGCAGACGCAGTAGCGCCTTGGCGTGCTGCGAGCTGTTGAAATAGAACTTCGACACGGGAGCGTTCGAGAACGGCTCCTGTGACAGTCCGTAGTAGTGCAAGTAGTTCATCACCCTCTACCTCGAGCCTGTGGCGCTCATACGTAAGACACATTGGCCCGTGAGCCGTTTCCGCCCGGATCCGGTGCGGGGGGCGGCGTCGGGCCGCCGTTAATTCCTTCGGAACGGAGCTGCGAGATCAGCTCCGTGGTCTGGCGGAAGCCGGGTTTCTCCGACTCGATCCAGATGAACAGGCCAAGCGCCGCCGCCTTGTCGCCGGAACTCATCCGGGCGTTCGCCAGCTCGTAGGCCAGGTTGTATCGAGGTTCCGGTTCCACGGTTTCTCCGAGCCCTTGCTCGAAGGTCGTGGCGGCGGCCGCCGGATCGCCGCCTTCCAGCTGGCACAGCCCGATCATGGTCCAGCAGTCGGGGCGCCGTGCATTGTTGCCGTCCAGCGCCAGCCGGAACTCCCGCTGCGCTTCGCCCATCAGGCCCATCTCGCGGTAGGCAAGGCCCAGGTCGAACCGCGTCTGGGAATCTTCCTTGGCAACCGTCTTGTCCACGCCCTGCTGGAACGCTTTCAGCACCGACTCGACCGATACCTGCTCGCCGTCGCCGAATTCCGGGGTGAACGCGCCGGAGCTTTCCTCGCGGCTCGTCTTTTCGGCGGCAATCAGCTCGTTCAGTTTCGCCTTGGCCTTCGCGTTATTCGGTTCCTGCGCGAGGATCATGTCGAGCGTCACACGGGCTTCGTCGTAGAGTCCCTGCTGGAGTTCGAACTCGACCTGCTCGAAATCCTCCGCGAACTTTTCCTTCACGACAGTGGCGAGCTTGGGCGGAATATGCAGGGACGGCAGCGGCTTGAGCGAAGGCGGACGGGGCGCCGACAGCGGGGACTTCGGCGCACCGAGTCCGGGCTTGGGCAACGGGGCGAGCTTCGGCGCGAACGGCTTTGCGCCGGGGGCCGCAAGGCCGGGCTTGGGCGCAAGCGAGGGTTTGGCAGCCAGGGGCGAAGTCGTCAGCGGTTTGGGCGCGGCCAGCGGCGAAGCGGGCGGCTTCAGGGGGGACGGCGCGCCGGGTTTCGTAAGTGCGGGTCTGGCGACAGCCGGCGGCGTAAGGGACGGCTTGGCGATTGACGGTGAACCAAGGGTCGGCTTCGCTGCGGCCGGCGGCGTGAGTGACGGTTTGGCAATCGACGGTGCTGCGATGGACGGCGCCTTGGCGGCCGGTACCGCAATCGCCGGTTTGGCCGGTATTCCGATAGAAGGTTTGGCGATGACGGGTGGCGTGATGGAGGGCTTCGCAATCGATGGTGCCGCAATCGTCGGCGGCCTGGCAGCTGGGGTCGCAATCGCAGGTTTCTGAATAACCGGCTTGGCAATCTCGGGCCTGGAAATCTTTGGCGCGGCCGCGGCAGGCGCAGCCGGTTCTTCGGCGGCAAGGGCCGCTTCGTTGAATTCAGGTGGCGGTCCGGAGGCCAGCTCTTCCTCGGCCTCCAGGGTGGCCGGAGGCGGGGCTTTAGGTGCCGCCGCAACTGGCGCCGGGGGCAGCGGCTCGTCCGCCAGCATCTCGTTTCCGCCGTCCATGTCGACTTCGAGTGAAGGCGGCGGGGCGAGGTCTTCTTCCTGTTCAAGCGACATGGCCGGAGGGGGCGGGGGAGGCGGTTCCGGCGTATTGAAGCTCAGGTCGGCGTCCATGTCGGCGCCGGCAAGCGGGTTGGATTCGGCTCCGTCGATCTCGATCTCGATCGAGACGTCGTGATGGTCGGCGGCGGGCGGCGGGGCTTCGGACGTTTCTCCGCCGAGAGTTGCGTCCAGGGCTCCGCCGACGGCAGTTGCCAGTTCGTCGGAAATCTCTTCGTCGATGCCGCGGTTCTCGGCGACAATGGCGGCGATGTCGGGGTCGACGCCGCCGGCGGCCGGTTTCGGGGCCGCCTTTGCGGCGGGCGCCTGTGGTGATGCGAGCAGGGCCTGGAGCGCGGCGGTATCCTTGCCCTTCTTCTTCAGCAGGTCGATGGCGGACTTGACGACCGGCGCGAATTCCCCGCCCCGCGATCCGGCATTGAGCACCTCGCGGAGTTTGGGGTAGGCGGGTAGGCAGTCCGGACGGGCGGCGATCAGTTTTTCGAGGTGCGTGACTGCCTTGTCGATCAGGCCGTACTTTACGTAGACGTCCGCTTCGGTGAGGTAGGCATCGATCTGGTCTTCCTGGATCTCGCCGCCCGCGTTGGCGCCCACGAGCATCGTGTCGATCTGCTCCTGCCCGGCAATCTCCACGTCCTCGTCGACCATCTCGTCTTCGTGCGGCGCTTCTTCCTCGTCGCCCACGAGCTCTTCGTCCTCGTTGCCGATCATGTCCTCGCTGGCGATGTCGACCTCGTCGGCCGAAGCCGTCGCATGGTCGTCGTCGGTGGTCATTTCGGAACGCAGGGCGTCGAGGTAATCAGCCGCCGCCTGGTCGTTCGGGTCAATCTCGAGGATGCGCGTGTAGATCTCTTCAAGCCGCCGGGGGTCGGCATTCTCGCCCAGCCGGCGGGCGAGTTCCTTGAGCGCCACTTTTTCGTGGTTGCCGTTGCCCAGCTGCCGCAGGAGCACCGAAAGGTCCTCGATCGCGTCGATGTCCTCGCGGTTCAGCTTGATATAGCGCTGCAACGGCTGGAAAGCGGGCTGATAGCGCCCGTGCTTCATCAGCAACTGGTAGTATGCCTTCAGATGTTCCGCGTGTGCCGGATCATAGTGGCAGATCCGTTCCCGCAGACGCATGACATCGTCCCAGTTCCCGTTCTCCTCCATCTGCGGGATCAGGCCGGCCAGCTGGTTGACGGCGTCTTCCTTGTGGCCTTCGCGGGCGTAGAGTTCCGCGAGCTTGATCTGCGAGGCGAGGTTGGAGGGGTCGATTTCGATCAGTTTCTTGATCGCGTCTAGGGCTTCGAGGACCTTGCCGTCTTTTTCGTGCTGGGCAATGACGACCTTGATGAAGTTGATGGCGTCGCTGGTGAGACCCAGCTTGATGCTGACGTCGGCGAGCTGCTCGTATGCCGGCACGTAGTCCGGCTTGATCTGGAGCATCTGCTTATAGACAGCGAGCGATTTCTGGTAGAAGCCTTCACGCGTATAGGAGTCGGCGACGAGGCCGTAACTCTGGAGCGCTTTGGCTATGTCACCCTTGCGGGCATACAGCTCGGCTATTTTCTGGCGTACACGGGTATCCTTGGGCTCAATCTTGGCGATCTGCTCATAGCATTCGATCGCCTTGTCCCATTTTTGGCCCTGAATAAACTTCTGGGCCTGCTGGATGATCTTGGTTTTATCGATCGCCAAGTCCCGTAATCCTCGGGCATGGCGCAGCCGTTAGACGTCAAAAAGGATGACATAGGCCCATTCGGCCCCCCGTTGCCATCATCCCCACGTACGTCGCTATCCGCGCCCGTTCTTAGTGGTTAAATTTAGCATTCACCACCGGTGGAAACCAGCGGAAAAACGAGCAAAATTGAATAGTTACGAGTTATTGACTGTGCTGATTTTGAACGGTTTGGGGCTCAGCCCGTGTTGCGCGCCGCGTTATCTGGCGGGACTCTGTTTCGGGTTCCGGGCAAATCCTGAATAACTCTAGTGATTTAAATCCGCTGGAGGTTTTGGGTGCCAGCTATATTGCAGCCTGCTGTCGGGAGCGTTAACTTTCGGCGCGAGGCGTTAAATTTGTCACTCCGGCCAGCCGATTTCGATTTTTACGAGCAGCACAGGCGGGCGGTCATGGACCGTCTGCCCGACGGCCTGATTGTGCTCAAGGCCGATTCCGAGACTATCCGCAACAATGACGTCGCCTATCTGTTCCGTCAGTCTTCGGACTTTCTGTATCTGACCGGGATCGAAGAACCCGACTTTGCCATCCTCCTGGATCCGCGCCGGCGGGAGACGACGCTGTTCGTTCCCGATGTGGATGAGAAACAGCTCGTATGGCGGGGGTACATCCCGCCGCCTCGCGATGCTGCCCGGCATTTCGGAATCAAACGTGCGGCGCTGCTGTCGGAGCTTCCCGAAGCGGTCAGGAAAAGCCGTCGCGGCTACCGCCGGATCTACGGAAATGTAACTGCGCTGCGGATGCTTGACCGCAAATCCCGGACAGGTCTTGAGGCCCGTCCTGGCCCGCTGCGCGAAGCGCTCGACGAACTGCGCGCCGTCAAGACGGCTGGCGAAATCAGGCTGCTCAGGTTCGCCAACGATATGAGCGCCCGCGGCCACGTAGCGGCGATGAAGGCGGCCCGGCCCGGCATGCACGAATTTGAAGTGCAGGCGGTGCTCGAAAAGGAGTTCCGGTCCTCAGGCCTGCGGCACGAGGGGTATCCTTCTATTGTTGCCAGCGGTATCAACAGCGGGGTCCTGCACTACCAGACCAACAACCGTCTGATGAAGGACGGCGACCTGCTGCTCATTGACGCGGGCGGTGAATACCGGGGTTATACCGCCGACATCACCCGCACGTTCCCGGTCGGAAAGAAGTTCACACGGAAACAGCGCGACATCTACGAAATTGTGCTGGCCGCCCAGAAGCAGTGCATTTCGAAAGCGGTGGCTGGACTGGCGAGTGCCGAACTGCACCTCCATTCCCTGCATGTGCTGGGCTCGGGGCTCAAAGACCTGGGTCTGCTCAAGGGCGACCTGGACGGACTCGTGGAATCGGGCGCCGTGGGCGTGTTCTACCCGCACGGGCTGTCGCACATGCTGGGGCTGGACGTTCATGACGTGAGCGGCGGCGAGAAGCGCAAGCTCAAGTGGAAGGGCCGCCCGCTGCTCAGGTTCAACGCCCGGCTGGAACCCGGCTTCGTGATCACCGTCGAGCCGGGGCTCTACTTTATCGAGGCGTTGATCCGCAGCCCCGAACGGCGCCGCAAGTACAAGGGATCCGTCAATTTCGCCCTGGCCGAGAAATATATCGGTTTCGGCGGGATCCGGATCGAGGACGACGTAGTCGTCCGGCCTTCGGGCCCCCCGCTGGATCTGACGACCGTACCGAAAGAAGTCAGTGACATCGAGGAACTCCGCCGGTCGCGTTAGGCGGCCGGTAACCGGATAGTTGCCCCGGAGAGTCCGGGCGGTCACACTATTTCCACTCCCGTCGGAATGAGAACGTGCCAGAAGAACCGCTGAACATCCTGAAGGGCGAGGAAGCCACCGCGCACCTCGTCGACAAGACCTATGAGATCGAAGCTCCTGTATCGCAGGGGCAGCGGGAAGTCTTTTCGCGTTTCGGCGCCGAGTACCAGCCGGGCGATCTTGTGTTCCGCGAAGGCGACACCGGCGAAGAGATGTTCATCATTCAGGAAGGCCGCATCAAGCTGTTCAAGCTGATCCGCGGAACGAAGAAGGTGCTCCAGACGGTGGGGCCGGGCGAGTTCTTCGGCGAGATGTCGGTACTGAACAAGCGGCCTCGCAGCCTTTCGGCGGAAGCCGCCACCTATGTGCGGGTACTCCGGTTCCCGCACGAAGGTTTCGAGAAGCTGGTCGTGAACAATTCGGGTCTCGCCAACCGGATCATCCGGACACTGGCCGAACGGCTCCAGAACGCCGACAACCACATCGAAAACCTGCTCTACCACGACATCGAGAGCCGCGTGATCAACGCGTTGCTTCAGATCGCCGAAGCTCAGGGCGTACCGGCCGAGGTTGGCGTGCGGGTGAATATCACCCCGCGTGAAATGGCTGAAACCATGGGTATCGACGTCACCCAGGTTAAGCGCGTGATCGTCGCACTCAAGGACAAGGGAATAGTCGCGCTCGAAAAGACGTCCGTCGTCATCCCCGCCATCGACCGCCTTGAGAAAACCCTTGAGCTTCTCTCGCTCCGCCAGGAACTGGGCTTCTAGGGCCGAATTCCCTTCTAACGATCCGGGAAAGGCGATACGTTGACGACGCGGGCGCGTCCGCCTGCTGTGTCGTGGCGGGCGAAGGAGAATTATGAAGCGGGTGAGGTGCGCCGCGCCGGAAACAAACTCCGCGACAAAATCGTCTTGCAACTGGGGGAAGGGCGATTGTAACGATCACCCGGCCAGTTGTGTGAACTGGAACGAGGCGAAGACCTATCGCGAGTGGCTGGGTAAACGCCTTCCGACGGAACCGGAGTGGGAGAAAACGGCGCGCGGTACCGACGGACGGACGTATCCCTGGGGTGAAGACGCGCCGGCATGCGAACTGACGGTCATGAATGCGGGTGGCGTGCTCCGGTTCATGTTCGACAACTCCGGTTGCGGAAAAGCCCGGACCTGGCCGGTGTGCTCGAAGCCGGTCGGAAACTCCCCTTATGGCCTATGCGACATGTCGGGCAATGTCGCGGAATGCCCGGCCGATCCCGTCGACTCGCATCAACGGGTTCGTCCCGGGTTTCCGTTGCGCCGCCGACGTGAAGTAACCGGTTAATCTTCGAACTTCTTCAGCGAGTAGTAGACCCAGATCGCGTAGAACGCCGAAAAGAGAATAAGTCCGGTCCGGATCGCACCAGCCCGGCCGACGGATCTTTCGCGGTCGGCCAGACGGCTGTCAGCCTCGGCCATCTTTTCTTTATATTCCTCTTCGACTTTCTGGAGCATCGGTGCATCGGTAATCTTCATATCCTTGAGCTGGCACTCGATCTCCATGCTCTTCCAGGCGGTCAGACCCATTACACCAAGCGGTTCCGCCGACTTTATATGCAGGAGCAGGGCGATCTCATAGCTGCCGCCCTTGTCGGCATGGGGGCCAAGATCGGCCTTGAACTTCTGCCGTACCGCCGGGTCAGTATCCCTCTGCTCCGGGAGTTCCTTGAACGTATAGTTGTCGAGATCCTGCTTGTAGATCTCCTTGTCCGTGGAGATCCGGGAGGTGAACCGTTCGTCGGGGTTGGGCTCGCTCGGATTCACAACCCGTTCCGTGGTGGCGATCACCCGGTCGATGACAAAGGCGGGGCGCCTGCGGTTTGCGCTGATCAGCTCAGGCTCCCAGGGGGCCACCCCTGCGTCGTCCTTGTTTACGACCGGCAGGTAGTTGAGCGCGAACTGGCCGGCGACCCGCAGCGTACCCTGCTCCGACTTGCAGTTGGCTGTTTCGAGGCCGGCGGCACCCGTCTCCCGGCCATAGTCGGCCCTGACGGAGTCGGCGATCATCCGCAGCCGCATGAGATCGATCCGGCCGTTGCGGTGCTTGATCTCGTAAGTTCCCAGCAGGATGACGGCAGCCAGCGGAATGACAGCGTACTGGAACACCATCCTGAGCGCCTGCGAAACCGTGCGGTCCTCATCGTACCGGAAGCTCTGGAGGGCAAGCTCGCCGGGCAGAACGGCATTCTCGATCGCCTTCTTGCCGAACCCGATCTTGGCGAACACGACGCCGCACTTGATGCACTCCGGCGATTCGGGCTGCTCCGTATTGCACTTGGGACAGGTGATTTTCGCCTTGAGCGCTTTAACGGGCTCCCGGCGCGGCGAGGGCTCGGGGAGTTCTGCAGGCGCATCGGCGGTGGCCGCCTTCAGGGTCTTGTAATGGGCGTGGTAGTAGCGCTGAAGGCGTACCCGCTGGCGGGCCTGTTCATCGGCAGGAAGTGTGCCTCCGGTGAGAGCATCCAGATAGCCGCGGAACCCGGCCTCGTCGAAAGCCCGCTCCTGGAGCATGCAGAACAGTTCGAAGCGCTCGGCCGTCTGGAGCGTTTCGCCATGCTCAGCTTCATCGAGCCCGAGCCCCATTGCGACGAGGCGGAAATCCTCGAGTCGCTTTTTCTGTTCGGCCCTGAGTTGCACGTGGACCCGCGGTGACCCCTCTGTGTAGGGAGTCTAGCGATTCCCGTGGCGACGGGAAACGGCAAAATGCATATGGTGTCCGGGATTGGTGATCTAAACCGCGTCCGTCCGTTTTATCCGTGCTGCTTGCGAAGCTCCGTCTTGAGCACCTTGCCGGCGGCGTTGCGCGGCAGGACGGGCAGGATCTGGACCTCCCGGGGCTTCTTGTAGCCGGCGAGGTTCTGCTTGCAGAATTCCGTTACCTCGTCAGCAGTCATCGTCTGGCCGGCACGGGGAACGACGGCGGCGATCACTTTCTCTCCCCACCTGGGGTCCGGAACCCCGTAGACGGCGGCTTCCAGAATCCTGGGGTGCTGGTAGAGCAACTCCTCGATCTCCCGCGGGTAGATGTTCTCGCCTCCGGAGATAATCATGTCCTTGAGCCGGTCGACGATATAGATGTATCCATCCTCGTCGATCCAGCCCAGGTCGCCCGTGTGCAGCCAGCCGCCGCGGAGCGTCTCGGCCGTGGCTTCGGGCTGTTTCCAGTAACCCTTCATGATGTTGTCGCCGCGGCCAATGACCTCGCCCACTTCCCCGCCCGGCGTGACATCGGTTTCGTCGGGCCGGACGATCCGCACTTCGCAGCCCACGGCTTCGCGGCCGGCGGAAGCCAGCCGTTTCGACTTGGGGCCGTCTAGCACATGGTCCACCGGACGCAGCGCCGTCATGATCGGGGCGGCCTCGGTCTGTCCGTATCCCTGGACAAACCCGCATCCGAACACCTCGATTGCCTTGCGGAGCCGGTCGACCGGGATGCTCGATCCGCCGTACGAGATGATCTTCAGCGTCGAGAAGTCGCGCTTCTCGATGCCGGGGAGTTCCAGCAGCATGTTCACCATGGTGGGGACGAACAGGGCGAAGGTGATTTTCTCCCGTTCTATCATGTCGACCACCTCTTTCGAATCGAACTGCGGCAGGAACACGTGGCTTCCGCCGATGAGGGCGGTCGAATAGAACGACGAGATCGCGGCCAGGTGAAACAGCGGGGCCGAGTGCAGCAGCCGGCAGTCAGGCGTGATCTGCTTCTCGATACAGCCGGTCCACGAGTTGGCGAGGATGTTCCGGTGCGACAGCAGGACTCCCTTGGGCCGCCCGGTGGTGCCGGAGGTGTAGGCCTGGAGTGCGGTTTCCTGATCGCTGAATACCGGGATGTCATTGAGCGGCGGGGGGGCGATCGTAGCGTCGTAGGGGAGGACGCCGTCATCTCCCGAGAAGTCCAGGCCGACGACGGTCACCTTGCGGGTCACTTTGGAGAGCGCCGTTCGGGCCTCGGGCCAGAGCGACTTCTCGACGAACAGTATTTCGATCTCGGCGTCGTTGAACTGGTATTCCAGTTCGTAGGCCTTGAGGCGGTAGTTCACCGGCACGATCACCCCGGCGATGAGCGGGATCGAGAAGTAGAGGTCGAGCATCTCTGCCCGGTTGTACGACAGCACGGCGACCCGTTTTTCGGGGCCGATCCCGCGGCTTTTCAGCCAGTTCGCCTGCGACAGGATCCGGCGGTACCACTCCCGGTGGTTCATCCGTTTTTCCCGGTCGCAGGAGACCTCGGCCTCCGGGTCCAGTTTCGCCCCCCGGCGCGGCAGTTCACTGAGCAGCATGTTTCTTCCCCTTCGACGCCGGTGAGCGGCCAGTAAGCAGTCAGTAAGCCGGGATTTGTAGTCCGGTTTCGGGCCGGGAGAAACCCCCCTGATTCGGCTCAGTTGACGCACCCCGCTCCCCCAAACTAAAGGGCCCGCCGTTATTAACGGGGAGCCTTTACCAGAACGGTCCCCGGTCCACGGAGCAGTGAGTTTATGTCGGTTATTGCAGCCATCGATCTACGGCCCGGAATGCTGGTGAGCTACGAGAAGAAGCTCTGCCTCGTCATGAAACGCCACCACCACACCCCCGGGAACCTGCGCGGCATGATCCAGACGCGCATGCGCGATCTGGGTTCGGGCAACTCCTTCGATCAGCGGTTCCGCCCCGACGAGCGGCTGGAGCAGGTATTCCTGGACCGTATCGAGGCCGAGTTCCTGTACGAGGATCAGGGCGCCTACCACTTCATGAACTCCGAGTCGTTCGAGCAGTTCGACTTCGATGCCGAGACGCTTGGCGACGTGGTGAGCTACCTCTTGCCCGGCCTTAAAGTTCAGGTCGCCTATTACGAGGGCAAGCCGGTGCAGATCACGCCGCCCAACAAGATGAACCTCAAGGTGATCGAGTGCGATCCGCCGATGAAGGGCGCCACGGTGTCGGCTTCCAAGAAGCCGGCCAAGACCGAGACCGGCCTGGTCGTGCTGGTGCCGCAGTTCGTGAACGTGGACGACGTCATCACCGTCGACACCCGCGAAGGAACCTACCTCGACCGCGCCGAGTAAAGGATTTTGAGGCGACGACGGCGGCGCTCCGATGGGGCGCCGTTTTTCGGTTCACCTGTCCTTGGTCCCCGGCGAACTGGTGAGATAACTGCCGATGCCGGAGGCGAGCCCCTGCGCGAGCGACTTCTGGTAGTCGGTGTCCTTGAGCAGCTTCTCTTCCTGCGGGTGGGAGATGAACGACAGCTCCACCAGCGCCGACGGCATGCGCGCGCCGATCAGCACGTAAAGCGGCCCGTGGCCCAGACCCCGGTTCTGGGTACCGGGGAAGTCCGACGCCTCTGCCCAGAGCGTTGACAGCAGCTTGCCCGCGAGATCCCGGGATTCGCCTTCCTTCAGGCTGAATGCCATGTCGGACAAAATGGCATCGGCGAAACTGTCGCCCGTGCGCTGCACCGCCTCGAGGCTCGAGAAGTTTTCCTTGGCAATGAGCAGCGCGTGGGACTTATCCGCCTTCGGATTCAGATAATACGTCTCGACGCCGCGCGCGTCGCGGTTCTTGGCTGCGTTGCAGTGGACCGAAACGAACAGGTCGCCCGCGTGTTTGTTGGCGAAGGCCGTCCGCTCCGTGAGTTCCAGGAACTTGTCCGTGGAGCGGGTCAGCTTCACGTCGTAGCCGGTCTTCTCGAGCACCTCGGCGGTGTATTCGGCCACCTGAAGGGCGATCCGCTTTTCCTCGGTCCCGCCGGGGCCGACGGCGCCCGGGTCCTTGCCGCCGTGACCGGGGTCCAGGATCACGCGGTGCTTGCGGCCGTCATGGAGCGGGGTCTTGGCCGGGCTGCGGGCGGTGCCCAGCAGCGCGGCGACGGCGTCGCCGTCCAGATCGGTTTCGTCTTTTGCTGCGGGCGGTTTCGTATCCGCCTCGCCCAGCAGGTCGCCCACATTACGGCCGTCGATGTCCAGAATGACCTTGAACGGGTCGAACAGCTTGGACATCCCGACCTTGTTCATCTGGGCGAAATCGAGGACGATCCGTACGGTGTTCGCGTCGAACTGGCCGGTGCGGACGCCGAGCAGGATTCCCTTCTCGATCTTCATCTCTTTCGAGAGGCCCGGCCCCCGTTTGGCCGGTTTCAGGTCGATCACCACCCGGTCCGGTTTCTGGTTGGCAGGATCGGCCGGGACCTCCTGCATCGAGATGCCCGTTTCGTCTGAACACTCGATGACGATCCGCGAATACCCGGCCGACTGGGTAAAGGTAACGGCGTGAACGGTGGCGGGGGATTTGGACGGCTTGGGGACGGGTGGCTTGGGTTCGGCCATCGCGGCGGGGGCCGCATGGGCGGGGCGCCAAAGGCCGTTCTGGAAAGCATAGAAAGCCCCGGTGGCCCCGAGGAGTTTCAAAGTGTTACGCCGGTCGTTCCGCACGGGTGGGAGTCTAGAACATCCGGGGGCTCATTGAACCCGGAGTAATAGTTCGGCCGGTCCTCCTTAGCGGCCGGCGGGTCGGTTATACTGAACGCAAGGTCAAAGGGGGACTGCCGCGATTCGTCGCAGGGAGTCACAGTGGCTATCGCTGCTGTAAAAAAGCTTCGTCTGGGAGAACTCCTCGTTCAGGAGGGGCTTCTCACCGAAAAGAATGTCCATGCCGCCCTGACGACGCAGGAGCGCTGGGAGTCCGACTACGGGCACCGGCGTCTGGGCGAAGTGATCGTCCGCATGGGCCTGTGCGGCGGCGAAGACGTCGCCCGCGTGCTGGCCGGCCAGAAAAACGTATCCTACGTGGCGATCCGCAAGACCCGGATCGATCTTTCCCTGTTCGAGAATTTCTCCAAAAATCTGGCGCTCAAGTACAAAGCGCTTCCGTTCGAGCGTGTCGGGCCCTCCGTCAGCGTCGCCATGGTCGATCCGGATGACCTCGCTGTGCTGGACGACATCGGCAAGCGGATGGGCTGCCGCATCCGGATACATCTGGCTGACGAACTGGCGCTGCAGGCCAGGATCGTCGATGCGTTCAAGGCGAAGACGAACATGCAGACCTTTCTGGCGCCGGAAAAGGACGAAGACCTGATCGTGGTGGATCCACTTCCGGGCTCGAAGCCGGGCGGAGCGGCCGGCGGCAAATCCGGTAACGTTGCTGGCGAAACACCCAGCCGTCTTCCCCCCGCAAGGACTCCCGATACCGCGGCCGGCAGTGCGGCGGAGGAGTTCTGGAAAGCGGTGGAAAGCCCCCGTCCGGCTGCCAGGCCGCCGCCTCCATTGCCGTCTCGCCTGTCGCCAGTGCCTCCCGCCGTGCCGGATAGAATCGAAGGCAAGGCCCAGGTGAAGGCGGTGATCGCCTGCGGTCATCTGGAGCTGAGAAACACGCTCCAGGGGCTCACCCGCAGGCTCGGCATGCGAGTCCGTGTGCTGGGCGGTCTCTCCAATCTGGAAACCCGCCTCCGGACCGACAAGCCGCGAATTGTGCTGGCCGGTCTCGACTGTACCGATCTCGCGGGAATTGAAACCCTCAAGGAGTGCCGGGAAGCCGGCCTGCTGAAAGACGTGTCGCTTGTGCTGACGGGCGCGGGGCTCTCCGACTGGCGGCTGCAGTCGGACCTAGCGGCGCTCACCGGGGCGTGCGGGTTTCTGGCGACACCGCTGGATCCCGGCGAAGCGGACCGGAAACTGGAAAGCCTGTTATCCGCCGGAACCCCTCGCGACCCCTCATCGGGGCTTGAAACCGCCCGGCAGCGGGCGGAGCAGCTGGCCGAAAGCGGTCTGCAACTCCACGTACAGGGACGCTACGCGGACGCCGCTGCCGCATTTGAAGAGTCCCTCGAAAACCACGACGCCGCCAAGGTCTGGTTCCAGCTCGGCGAGACTTATATGAGTCAGGGACTCGCCTACCGGGCGATGTCGGCATTCGAATCGGTTGTGGAGCGGAACCCGAAGGACTTTCTCGCCTGCCGTCGGCTGGCGGAGGTGGCCCAGAAACTTGGCTTCAAGCGGAAGGCAGCAGAGGCCTACGGACGGGCGGCGCTCGTCTGCCCGAACCCAGTGCTCCGGGACAAGATCATCAAGTTCATGGTTACGCTGTACTGACCGGGAGCCGTTTCCCCTCGATCTCTGAATTCAGGGGCAGGAACGGTACGAATGGACTAAAGCCCCTGCCGTTGTTCACACTCAATTTGTATGACTATTGCCGCCGACAACGTAGAGATTTCACCGCTTCCCCTCGACTGGAGGGACATGGACCGGGAGGACCCGGAACGCCCTGCCGTAGAGGTGAAGGTCGAACTCCCCCAGGTCCCCACGGGTCTGGTGAACGGCAGCGGCCCGGTCGCTGCCGCTGCTGCCTATCTCGCCGAGGCGCGGGCGGTGGTCCGGCAGGCCCACGATCAGGGCGCTGCCGGCCGGTTCGTTGCGCATCTGCATGCGGAAATGATCGACCGGCTGATCGGATTCCTGGTCGAAGAAGCCGGGAAAGTCATAGCCGAAAAGCCTAAATCCTGGTGCCTGATGGCGATCGGCGGCTACGGCCGCATGGAGCGCAGTCCGCTCTCGGACATCGACATCCAGTTCGTGGGCGAGGACAAGAACGCCGGGCCGCTGGCGAAGCTGGTCGAGAAAGTCGTCTTCTGGCTGTGGGACCTCAAGTTCGATGTGGGATATTCGGTGCGCCGGATCTCCGAGTGCGAGTCCATGGCCCGCTCGGACGAAACCGTCCGTACGGCGCTCTGCGTGTCGCGTTTCCTCCAGGGCGATCCGGCGCTCTTCAAGCTCTACACGGACAAGGTCCTGAACAAGGTCCTGCGCGAAGCGCCGGACAAGTTTGTCGATGCGCAGTGCCATCTGATGCGCCAGCGGCACGAGAAATACGGCGACTCCGTCTATCTGCTCGAACCCAACGTGAAGGAAGGCCGCGGCGGGCTGCGGGACGTCCAGGTGCTCCTGTGGCTGGGCTACGTGAAGTTCGGAGCGCACAGTCTCGAAGAACTGGCCGGCCGGGGATTCATCAACCAGACGGAACTGGTCCAGATCCAGCGCGCGCACGATTTCATGCTCCGCACGCGCAACGAACTTCACTATATCACGGGATCGGGTAAGGCCGACCGGCTGGGGTTCGAGGTGCAGGGGCCCGTGGCGGAATATTTCGGCTACCGGGACCATGAGGGCCGCCGCGGTGTCGAGCGGTTCATGCGCCGCTTCTATCTCATGGCGAACACGGTGAACGATACCGTGATCCGCGCGACGCAACGGATGACCGATTACGGGCGTTCGCCGAAACTGGGCGCCCGGATCAAGGCCCGGTTCGGCCGCGCCAAGGACGTGGGCGACGGCATCCGGCTCGTGAACGGCGAGCTGGCTTTCGCCGACCGCGAGGTGATCGTCCGCCGTCCGGCGGCGATGGTCGATATTTTTGTCCAGTCGCAGAAGCTCAACAAGGAAGTCTCCCGCGTGGCGAAGGAGATGATCTATCTGAACAGCCTGGCGAGCGGGGCGGACCTGTCGGATATTCCCGAAGTCCAGCACGCCTTCCGGGATCTGTTCATCGGGCAGAACCGGCTGTGGGGGATACTCTGGGACCTGCACACACTCAGGTTGCTGAACCGCATCCTGCCCGAATGGCGGATCATTTCGTGTCACGTCCAGCATGACGCCTACCACGTCTACACGACCGACGTGCATACGCTGTTCTCCATCAAGGATCTGCGGCACTTCGCGCTCGGACATTTCAAGAACGACTACCCGGAACTCTCGGAACTGGTTCAGGGGTGCCCGCGTCCGCATGTGCTGGCACTGGGGCTGTTCTTCCACGACGTCGGGAAGAACATGGGCGGCAACCACGCCGTGAAGGGGGCCGAGAAGGCCCGCACCGCCTGCACGCGCATGGGGCTGCCGCCGCAGGACGTGGACGACATCGAGTGGCTGGTGCTCAAGCACCTGGACCTTTCGCATGTGGCCCTGAAACGCGACATCAACGATCCGCACCAGATTTCGCTGTTCGCCACCATGTGCGGACGGCGCGAGATGCTGGACATGCTCTACATCCTGACCGTGTGCGACATCCGCGGCACGGGTCCGGACCTGTGGACCGAGTGGAAGCACAAGCTGACCAAGCGGCTCCACGAAGTGTCGGCCATCGCCATCGACAAGGGGCGCTACGACGAGAGCGACGTGCAGCGCGAGATCGCCAAGACCTCGACGTTCGTGCTGAACCTGCTCCACGAGGAGTTCACGGCGCCCGATGTTGAAACCGAACTGTCGCTGTTCCCCAAGCGGTATTTCTTCGCCACGGGCGGCGAGGAGATTGCCGAGCACTCCCGGTTCCTGCTCAGCGTCAAGAAGTCGCTCCCGGAAGAAAAGCGCGGCGAGACCGCCGCCCCATTCGAAAAGCGGAGCCTGTGGATCTACCGGCGGCCCGTGCCGGGAACGCCGTACCAGGAGATGGCGATCTTCACCCTCGATGCAAAGGGGCTCTTCGCCAAGATCACCGGCGTCTATTCGGCGCTCGGGCTGTCGATCATGTCGGCCAACATCAACACCCGCCGCGACGGCTCGGTGTTCGACGTGTTCTGGGTCCGGGACCCGTATGGCAAGTATGCCGACAATCCGAAGCTGTGGGACCGTCTGGACACGACGCTGGACGAAGTGCTTTCTGGCCGCAAACGCGTCGCCAACCTGCTGACCCAGAGCCAGCAGGGGATGCGTTCCAACGCGATGGCGCTCCAGACCCCGGTGAAAATACGGGTGGACAACGAATCGTCCCGGGAACACACGATCATCGACATCACCGCCGGCGACCGGCTGGGGCTGCTTCATGCGGTGTCGCAGGAAATGGCCGATCTCGGGCTCTCGATCCACCTGGCCAAGATCACCACCAAGAAGGAACGGGTGGACGACGCGTTCTATGTCACCGACATTTTCAATCACAAGATCCGCGACCAGAAGCGCCTGACGCAGATCCAGACGAGGCTCAAGTTCGTGCTCGAAGACACCGCCGCTGCGGGCGCCGACAAGCTCGGCCCCGGCGTCGTTCGGCCCGCTGGCGTGCGCGAAGACAACGCAGTCGTCACCGAAGCGGCGGAACTGTAACGGCCCGTCGTCCTATTTATCCCGGTTCCATCGCACCCAGACCGGGCAGCATCGGAATGTCGGTGACACCGGGGTCGATGCCTGCCTGCATAAGCAGCGTCGTTATCTGGCCGCGGTGATGGGTCTGGTGATTGAACATCTGAACGACCGGGACCCAGCCCGGTGTCGAGATCCGTTTCTGGTAAGTCACACTGAAGAACGAGTAGTCGCCCCGGTAGTGAACATCCTTGACGTTTTCCGCCCACTGGAGGATTTCGTCGTCGAGCCGCCGTCTGGCCGCTCTCAGGTCTTCAAAATGAACGAATGGCTGGTCTCGAGGCGACTTCATGGTCACCGGTCGTCCGCGCAGACGGGCCATCCAGGCGCTGTCGCCCAGATAGAGATGGTTGAGCGTGCCGTGGATGGACTTGAAGAAGGCGCCCCGGTCGCGCTTGCGTTCAGCGTCGCTCAGCCGTGCGGCGCATTCATAAAGGTTGTCGTTCATCCAACGGTTATAGCGGGCCATCCCGGTGGCGTATTCGCGCATGTTCAAAGGGGTTCCCTCCCTAACGGGTAAGGATTCTGGCGCAAGCGGGCCCGGCCGGAAAGCCGCGCGGTAGGGTGAGCCTGAAAATCAGGGCAAGTAGGGGATGTCGATCTTGTCGGGGACGATCCGGTCGCTGGCGGTGTGATCGAGTTCACCCGAGCGGCTCGGCTCCGGGCGCGACGGCTCGGGGGCGGGCTCCGCCTCGACCTGAACCGGCGGCGGTTCGGGCGCCCGGACGGGAGCGGCGACGGGGACGGGCGGCGCAGCTTCGGGAACCGGCCGGGAAACCGGCCGGGGTGCCGGAGCTTCGGCTACCGGAGCGGGAGGCGGCGGTCTTTGGGCCATCGGCGGTGCTTCGACCGGGCGCGGTTCTGCCGTACGGACTTCTGGCGGCCGGGCCACAGCTTGGACCGCGCGCGGCGGTTCGGCAGCGGCCGGTGTGGAGATCGCCCGCACTTCCGGCACAGAGGCGGGCTGTCCGGCCCAGGCCGGTTGCGGCGGCGCCGAAGCAGGTGCCGCAGAGGGCCCCTGCTGGGCGAGCTTTCGTTCCGCGTCGGCCCGGAGCGCTTCCGGCACCGGCGGTCCGAACAGATGGAATGCCACATCGCGGATCGTTACTTCCAGGGCGGATTTGGTGCCGCGCCGGTCGTTCTTCTGGATAAACACCGAACGGGTGGCGAGCGGACGGTTGTTGAGCGCGTCCACCACGCGGATCCTGACCCGCATGCCTTTGTCTTCGGCGTCTTCGATCTGGAGATAGAGATAACGTGACTGGCCGCTGGCAAGGGACGCGTTGGTGCAGGTGGTTTCCGTGCAGCCGCCGATGCTCTGGAGTTTCAGGTTGGCGCCGCCAGCGACTTCGCCCAGCTGCTGCTCGATGATCGTGAGTTCTTCCGGAGCGATCCGTCCCTGTACGGCCCAGTCAGACCTGCCGACGCTGATCTGCGCATGTGCGAACTCGGGTAGTGCCAGACACATCGCTGCGGCAAACACCCAAAGGGCGTAACGCCCGCTTATGGAAACTCTCGAACCCATCGTTTTATTTTTGCCGTCTTGTCCGCCGTCTCTTAAAAAGGCCACGCCGAAATGCCTACCGCTAAAACAGTGCCGAAAGGTCAGTCCCGACCCCCGAACATCCGTTCCCCAAAAGTTCAATACTTCCGGTAATTTCCCACCTTTAGGCGAGCAGTGTCAAGCACAACTTTTTACAGGTTGGAACGCGATCGTTCCAATGAAACCACTTAGTCAGAAATATAACAGTTGACAGCCTGACGCGCTGTGTTATCTTGCTCCGTAACGCGGCACGTCATGCGCCGCCACAAGTTCAATCTATTCGCACCAGAAAGGGAAAACCCCATGCCGAAGAAAACCGCCGTCCAGAAGCAGGACAACAACCCCGTCGCCGTATTCCTCCGCTCGCAGATCGAGCAGGGGAAGAAGGTATTTGAAAAGGTCGAAGAAGACGTCACCGGTCTCGTCCAGAAGATCGTCGATGTCGCCGGCCTGGACCTCGAAAAGGGCAAGAACTGGGTGGAGAGCCTGGCTGACCAGTTCGAAGAAAGCCGCGAAGAGTTCGAAAAGCAGCTTTCGGGCCGTGTCACCGAGGTGATCAACAAGGTCGGCCTCGTGACCCGCACGCAGATCGACGAACTGTCGCACCGCGTTGAGCTGCTGGCCAAGCGGGTCGAGACCCTCTCCAAGCAGCAGACGACCTACGTGAAGGGCCAGGCGAAGAAGGTGGCCCCCAAGGTCGCCCGCCGTCCCATCGCCCAAGCCTGAGAGTAGCTTGAGCCGTATTACGAATGGCTCCGATTATCGGCCGGCAAGTTGGATTCCCTAAATGAATCAGGGAGTTAACTGCCGGCCGATTTCATTATCCGGTTCGTTTCAGGGGGCCTGTTCCGGAGGCAGAACCGCCGTAAGGGCAACCGGTTGTTCCAACCGGGGCCAAGCCCAATACTAATTGGGTGACCCGATGAGGATTTCTTAATCTTAGGGTCCGGACTGATGAGGGGTGTGGGGTCTTCCGACTGACGAGGGCAGCGGGATGCGACGAGCGGCATCCGACCGGAACAGGGACGAGAACAGACCATGAGCACTCTTAACTACGCAGAACGACTGGCCCGCGCCAGCTCGAACTCACCGAAAGGTCATGCAGGCAGGACTTCCCGCTGGGGCGGCGCGTCAATCCGTGTCGCCATCGTGGCGGGCCTGGGGCTCCTGATGGTGGGAGGGATTGGCTCGTGGCTGATCTCGCCGCCGGCGCAGGAACTGGAACAGAGCCTGGCCCGCAGCGCCGGCCGGTCCATGACCCAGGTCTATACCCCCGAAGACAAGGCCAGGATTGTCGTCATTTCGCATGTGATGGAGGGCTTTACCGGCCTCTCCGAGCGTGAACGCCACCAGGTCGGCGAAGCGATTTTCGTCGAAGCGAAGATCCAGGGGCTGGACCCGCTGCTTCTCCTGGCGGTCGCCTCCCACGAATCCGGCTTCAAGAAGACGGCGGTTTCCTACGCCGGCGCCCGGGGCGTCATGCAGCTTCTGCCGTCTACCGCCCGCGCCGTCACCGACGACATGGGGATCAAGTACCCGGGCGACGAAGCCCTGTTCGACCCCGAAACCAGCGTAAAGCTGGGCGCCTACTACCTGGCCCAGATGCGCCAGCACGAGCCGCGTCTCGATATGGCGCTCACGGCCTACAATATGGGCCTGGGCCGGCTGCGCGAGATCAAGGCCACCCGCGAGCTGAACGACTCGGTCTACTCGCGCAAGGTGATGGGCTACTACCGCGCCTACCAGCGTAAATACCTGATGGTCGCCCTTGGCCGCCCGGTGGACTCCGCCGACAGCAAGATCACGGCATTCGGTGCCGACGCGGGCGAAGCGCTCGTCACGGCGATTCCGTAAAACGGCGTTAGTGCCATCCAAACAGGAAGCCCGGCTGAAGAGCCGGGCTTCTTTGCGTTGAGGTGCGCTCTTGTGGTGACCTTCGTTATTCCCGTCCCTACTTCACCGCGCTCATGACGGCGCCGATCAGGCTGCCAATAACCAGCGCGGCATTGCTCAGAAACGTCATCGCGAACCCCGGCCCCCGGCCTTTGGGGTCTTTCAGGTAGCTCCAGGAGTAGAGCTGCCGGCCCGCAATAAATGCCACCCCCGGCACGATCACCCATTTTGGGCTCACGAACCAGGCGAACGCGACCACACCCGGAACAAAGACGATCAGCTGCTCCAGCGTGTTCTGCTGGATACGGAACAGCCGTTCCCAGGTTTCGTTGCCCGTGGTCTTGGGCGGATGCACCCCGTGCTTCGACCGGCTGGTCCCGGTGATCGTGGCGAAATATTCGTACTGGATCAGCGCGACCATGATGACGATGACGGCGTATTCCATAAAAAATCCCCCTTGGATTGGGGGAGAGTATTGGACGGGGGAGGGGAGGAGTCTAATGGGGGGCGGTAAGCTCACCCATCACGCGCTCGGCCGCATGGGCTGGCTCTTGGACTGGGAATTCAGATCCACTCGGTGGATCTGGAGGACGCCCTTCACCTTGCGCAGGTCCTTGGTGATCTGCTGGAGCTGACTCAAATTCTGCACGTCGAGGTCGAAGGTGGCGATCGCCTTCTTGTCCACGGTGGTAAACACCTCGCAGCGGTTCACGTTCACGCCCTGGACGGCGATGGCGCCGGTGAGCATGGCGAGCAGGCCCGGCCGGTCGGTGCAGACGACTTCGATACGCACGGGGCGGCCGGACTTGGCGTCGTCCGCCCACTCGACGGCGATACGCCGCTCGGGGATCATCTCGAACACCCGCTCGCAGTCGGTGCGGTGGACCGTGATGCCGCGGCCGCGGGTGATAAAGCCGACGATCTTGTCACCCGGAAGGGGCGAGCAGCATTTGCCGTAGCGCACCAGCACGTCGTCCACGCCCTGCACGCGCACACCCCTGGGCTTGCCGGAACTGTCCCCGGTGACACCGCGCAGCGCCTTGTTGAAGAACTTCTTGACCGTGCCCTCGGGCTGCTTGAGCGACGCCCGTTTCTCGGGCGGCAGCAGGTGCTCGATCACGCGGGCCGCCTGCACCGTGTCGTAGCTGACGGCGATCAGCAGCCGGTCCGAGTCCCGGTAGCCCAGCTTTTCGGCCGTGCGGGCCAGTTCCGCCTTATCCATCTCGGCGAGCGGGATGTCGTGCTTCTGGCACTCGCGCTCGATGATCTCCTTGCCGATCTCGATCGCCCGGGCGCGCTCCTCGGTGCGGAAATATTCGCGCAGTTTCGCCTTGGCCTTGGCGGTTTTCACCACCTTCATCCAGTCCTTGGAGGGCCGGTGGTTCTGGCGCGTCTGGATCGTGATGATGTCGCCGTCGTGGAGGGCGGTCTCGAGCGTCACGATGGCGCCGTTCACTTTCGCGCCCACACACTGCAGGCCGATGTCCGAGTGGATCGAGAAGGCGAAGTCGATGGGCGTGGCACCCCGCGGCAGCATCCGGACGTCGCCCTTGGGCGTGAACACATAAACTTCATCCGGGAACAGGTCGAACTTGAGCGACTCCATGAATTCGCCCGAGTCGGAGATGTCCTTGCCTGCCTCGACCATGTTGCGCAGCCAGGTGAACTGCGAGAGGTCGCGCCCGGCGGCCGGGTTGCCGCCCTCTTTATAGAGCCAGTGGGCGGCGACACCCTGTTCGGCCACCTGGTGCATCTGCTTGGTACGGATCTGGATCTCGACGGGCTGGCCGCCCGGCGTGATCAGGGTCGTGTGGAGCGACTGGTACAGGTTGGGCTTCGGAAGGGCGATGTAGTCTTTCAGACGTCCCGGCACCGGCGTGTAGAGCGAATGGACGATGCCGAGCGTTTCGTAGCATTCGCGCACGGTGTTCACGATCGTGCGGATGGCGATGATGTCGTAGATCTCGTCCAGCTCGACTCGCGAGTCATGCATCTTCTTGAAGATCGAATAGAGGTGCTTGGCGCGCCCGTAAACGTCGGCGTCGATACCGGCCTCTTTCAGCTTTTCCTTGACCTGCTCGGCCACCTTGTTGACGACGGTGGACCGCTCCTTCTGCTTCTCCTCGACCTTGGTTTTGAGGTCCTCGTACACCTCCGGCATCATCACCTTGAACGACAGCTCCTCCAGTTCCGACTTCATGAACTGGATACCGAGGCGGCCGGCGATGGGGGCGTAGATGTCGATGGTCTCTTCGGCGACGCGGACCCGCTTCTCGGGTTTCAGGTAGTCCAGCGTCCGCATGTTGTGCAGGCGGTCGCACAGCTTCACCAGGATGATCCGGATATCCTTGCTCATGGCGAGGATCATCTTGCGGAAACTCTCCGCCTGCCGTTCCTCGCGGGTGCGGAAATGCACCTTCGACAGCTTCGTCACGCCGTCGACGAGGTAGGCCACTTCTTCGCCGAACATTTCGCGGATCTGGTCCACCGTGGCGAGCGTGTCCTCGACCGTGTCGTGGAGCAGGCCGGTGGCGATGGTGGGGACGTCGAAATGCAGGTCGGCGAGCATACCGGCCACTTCGACCGGATGAATCAGATAGGGCTCGCCCGAGGCGCGCGTCTGCCCGCCATGCACCTTGGCCGAATAGACGTACGCCCGCTGAAGCAGCGAGATGTCGGCCTTCGGATGGTAGGCCTGTACCTTTTCGACAATATCGTTAAAACGCAGCACGCCACTACGACCCCGCGCTCACCGGCCGGGGCACTGCGATTCCTGTCAAATCTTGGGAATCACAGGTGTTTTTCAGTATAACTCACGTTGCGGCCGCGGACCATGGCCTGTTGCCACGTTTCGCCCCGAACCCGGGTGGACTTTGCGCCCGCTGGCGGACTATTTCCGTGGTCCGCGAACTGATCCGGGCGGGGCTCCCGGGTATATAAGGGGTTGGATGATTTCTCCGGTTGGATATTTCCTGCTCGTCAGCTTCATTGGCGGCGTGATCGCTGGCGTGCTTCTGCACCGCTGGTGGCTGGCGACGGAAGACGGGGCCGACGGCGCCACGGAAGACGGTAATGCGGGCGGCGACGTGCTCGACGGGGTTGCCGGCGGTACCGTTGACGGTATCCGGCCGCGCCGCACCAAGGTTCGCCGCAAGCGCGGCGACGACTCGCCACCGGCTGCTACGGCCGGAATTGCGGGAGATATCCCCTTCGACGAGATCACTTCCCCCGGGCCGCTGCTCACGTCAGGCGACCGGGACCGGATGGTCGCCTGGATGCAGGACACCGAAGACACGCTCCAGACGACTGGCAGCATCAACAAGGCCTGGTCGGCCAAGGGGATGATTCACCTCAAAACCTGGCTGGACAGTCACCACAAGAAACCGGTCGAGGCGGTCCAGGTGCTGGAGCGCTACCGCGAAGTGCTCATGGAAGGGCTGATCCATTCGGCTGAACTGACAGGGCCGATTCTCGTCAAGTTGCGGGAGAGTTCCGGCGGAACTCCGAGCGACGCCGAGGTGAAGGATAAACTGGCCGGCCTGCGGGGCGACACCGAGGCGCGCCTGGCGCGCATCCGCGAGAGCTGCGACAGCATCCCGGTTGTCGAACAGAAAGAGTTCCGGTTTACTTAAACGACAAACGGGCGGATCGTGCCCAGCAACTGGTCGATGGTCGCCGGTTTCTTGAGGAACCCGTTGGCGCCGTTGGCTTTGGACTCCAGTTCCACGTCGGCGCCCGAATAGACGACCACCGGAACTTTTGCGCCCCAGTCGGTCTTGCGGAGATGCTTGAGTCCCTCGGCGCCGGTGCAGCCCTTCAGGTGATGATCGAAGATTACAAGAACAGGCTTGTCCTGCTGGATGGCGAGCAGCGCATCGCCCACCCGTTCGAACACCTTGATGCCGACATTGGGCAGCGTCCGGACGGCAGCCTTCAGATATGCCGCCGAAACGGGATCGTCTTCGCAGGCGATAATCATCTTCTGGTTGTTCGGAGGATTGGTATTCTGTGGCTGGCTCACGACGGTACGACCTTGTTCCCTGACCTATATATCCGTTTCAATGTGATGCATGTCACCCTATTGATCTCGACACTTTGTGTCAACAGAAAACCAAAATACCAAACGTTATATTATTTATAACTAACTGAAATAGTTGATGAAAATCTTATACGTGAAAAGGTAAACCGGCTCGAAATCCGAAGTTGTCAGCCCTTGCCCTTTGGGTCTTTGAGCTTCCGGGTGCCCAGCATGTACTCAATATTGGAGAGAATCCCTCGCAGAAGATTGATCTCGCCTTTCTCCAGCTGAGCGCGCCCGTAGATCCGGCGGAAGCGCGTGAAGACCCCTTCGGGGTTGTCTTTCGGCAGGAAATTGATCTGGTCGACCACCCGGCGCAGGTGGTCGAGAAAACCTTCCAGGTCTTTCGCGTTGGCCCACTCGATCCCGTCCGCCACGGGGCTCTGCGGCTCGTTCACCTCGAGCTGCAGGATGGTTGCCGTCACCATTACCGCCTGGGCGAGATTGATCGAGGGGAACTCCGTCCCGGTCGGCAGGTAGGCCGCCATGTGGCAGCGGGCGATCTCGTCGTTGGTGAGACCGTGGGATTCCGATCCGAACACGATCGCCACGCGCCCCTTCTGGGTCACCTGCGCGATCTTCGGCAGGACTTCGCTGAACGGCCGGATGTCGATGGTCCGCCGGTAGGCGGCGGTCAGCGCCACCGCGAACTCGATGTCGGCCACCGCCTCGGGCAGGTTGGCATAAACTTTCGCGTTCTTGAGAATATCGTAGCTCGCCACCGCCATGGCGCGGGCCTGCGGGCCCCGCCATTCGCGGGGCGGGTCGGTGATCCGCAGCGACGTCAGTCCCATGTTCTTCATGGCGCGGGCGCACTGGCCGATGTTCCCCGCGTACATGGGCCGCACGAGAATGGTCTCGATCTTCGACAGATCGAGGCGGGGTGCGGAGGGTGCGGGTGTCTCGTCCATCGGGTCTGCTAGACTCTTTCGTTCACTGGCCGTTGCTCGCGCCGGGAGGGGTGATGGCAGCAAAAAAGCCCGCAATCAAGAAGAGCCGGGCCCGGAAACCGGGCGCCGCCCATCCGCACGGCCCGCTCACGCGCCGACGGGTCCGCCTCGACGAACTCCGCACGCACCTCTACGGGCACTACGGTCCGCTCAACTGGTGGCCGGGGGAGTCCCCCTTCGAGGTGGTCGTGGGGGCGGTGCTCACCCAGAACACCTCGTGGAAAAACGTCGAGAAGGCGATTGCGAACCTTAAAAGAGCCAACGTGCTGGACCTGGAGGCTATCGACCGGCTTCCGCCGTCCCGGCTGGCGAAGCTGCTGGTCCCCGCCGGTTACTTCAACATCAAGACGAAGCGTCTTAAATCCGTGGTCCGGCATGTTGTCAAAAACCACGGCACGCTGGAGCGTTTTTTCAGCCAGCCCCTGGGCATCCTCCGTGCCGAACTGCTGGGTGTTCACGGAGTGGGTCCCGAGACGGCCGATTCGATCCTCTGCTATGCGGCGGAACTGCCGTCGTTTGTGGTGGATACCTATACCCGCCGGATTCTGGCCCGGCACAACCTCGTGGACCCGGAGATCAAGTACGAACCGTTGCGCGGCTTCTGCATGGAGGAGATTCCGGCGGAGCTACAGGTCTATAATGAGTTTCACGCGGCGCTGGTCGCCGTCGGGAACCGGCACTGCAAGCCGTCGCCCAGTTGTGACGGATGTCCTTTGCAGAAGTTCCTGTAGCGGTCATTCTTAAAGGCACGGAGAGCTTTCATGGGCGCAACCAGGCAGATCATCACCCTTTCGACCGACTTCGGCACCGTGGACGGCTATGTCGCCGCCATGAAGGGGGTCATCCTGCGCCGGTCGCCGGACGTCCGCATCGTGGACCTGGGGCACGAACTCCCGGCCCATGACATCCGTCACGCGGCGTTCTTCGCCCGCACGGCCTATCCGCATTTTCCGGACGGAACGATCCACGTCATGGTGGTGGACCCGGACGTGGGGTCCGACCGCCGCGCGATCATCTGCCCCTGGCGGGACGGCTGGCTGGTGGGTCCCGACAACGGTATCTTCTCGCTGCTCGCCAAATTCGGCCGGGGCGTGCGCGAGATCAATCTCAAGGCCCTGGGCGGTTTTGTCTCGACAACCTTCCACGGCCGCGACGTGTTCGCCCGGGTCGCCGCCGACCTTGCCAACGGCATGGACCCCGAATCGTTCGGGCCGCCGCTCAAAAACCCGGTGAAGGTGTTCTTCGCCGAGCCGGTGCGCTCCAAGAACGCCGCCAAGATCGAGGTCGCCGCCGTGGACCGGTTCGGCAACGTCATCCTGGCGGTCTCGCCCAACGACTTTCCGTTCGAGTCGGGGTTCGTGAAGCTGAGCTTCGGCAAGAAGAGCAAAAAACTTCCGATCGTGCGGACCTACTCTGACCTGCCGGAAAACGGCGAGGGGATACTCGTGGGCAGCCACGGGTTCTGGGAGCTGGCCTCCGGGCGCGCGTCGTTCGCCAAAAAGTGGAACCTGAAACCGGGCAAAGCCGTGACGGTGGTGTGAACGTGGTCGAGGCTTACTGTCTCGGGCAATCAACCCGCGCCGGTTCGGCGGCGCAGCTGGCGAGCGAGCCGTCGATGGTGACCAAGGGGCTGGTGCGCTCCACACCTTCCACGACCGGATTTCCCAGCGCGCTGTCGATGGCGGCGGCGAGCGTCGTGAACGAGAGCGAGCCCTCGCAGCGGGCTTCATAGATGAAGACGTATTCGGTCACATCGTAGGTGCCGAGCGTGGGCAGACTGAGCGGGTCTGTCGGCACGCTCGAGAACCGCAGCGTGGCGTCGCCGTCGCCGTTGCAGGTGGGGCTGGCGGGCGCCACCTGGAGCAGCGGACGTCCACCGGCGTTGCCGACGTTCACCGTCACCCGGATCTGCTCACCGGCGCTGACGCGGTCGGAGTTCGTGCCAAGCGTCACCTGGAGCGGTGTCAGCTGGAACGTTGCCGGGTGCACGGCCGTGGCGGCCGGCGGGAACAGCTCGATCGAGTTCAGCCGTTCGTTGTAGGCGGAGATCCGGACGCCGAACTGGACCGTTCCGGCCGAGAGCGCCGTGAAGTCGTACCGGAACACGCCGTTCTCGCCCACAAGCAGGTCGCGCGACGTGGGCGTGGGGCCGGCGAACAGGTCGATTCGGGCGCCGTCGGTGGCGCCGACCGCGATATCGATGTCGTCGGAGTCGTCGAGGTCGCACGGCGGAGAGGCGCAGAACTCGACACCGCGCAGGTCGTCTCCGCCGGACTTGTTCACGACCCGCACCCGCAGCGGAAGCAGGTCGCCGATCTCGACCCGGGGGGTGAGGTCCGAAGCGGTGACCGGACAGGAGGCGGCCGTCGTCGAATCGACGGCGCAGAACACCGTGGCGTCGTCGCCCGGAATCGGACATCCGGCGGCGGTCAGGAAGTTGAGGCAGAGCTGCGCGGGCTGCGGGCAGTAAATAAAGGCTCCGGTCTTGCGGCCGAAGTTGCCGTTGGGGTTCACGACCAGCACGTCAACGAGGCCCGCGCGGCCGGGCGGTGTCGTGACGGTGGCCTGGTCGGCCTGGATGTCCGTGGTGGTCGCCTGCTGACTGCCGACATAGAACAGGGAGCCGGGCTCGAAGTTCACGCCCATGACGGTGATCGCGGTGCCACCGGTGACCGGGCCCCAGGGCTCCGTCGGATTGCCGCACTCGGGAGGCGGCGCACCCTGACCGGCCGGGGGGACGACCGACGAGATATTCGGCGCACGGGTGGCGGCATTCGGATCGTCGCCCGGCGAATTCACCTGATTGCGGTTCTGGCAGGCGGCGACGGAAGCGAGACAAAGCCCCGCCACGAGTCCCCGAAAAAGGACTCCGGTACGCCGGTGCTGAGAGAGAACTGACATGATCGTTCTACGGTGATTATGCCGCTCTGCGGAAACCCCGGTCAACCGGAAATCAGGTGGCTTTATAGGGGTTTACAAAGGGGAGGGCTACCGGTCCGACGGGGGTTCAAGGGCCATTTTTTCGGAGGTCAGGGCGTCGCTGCCGCCGAACCAGATCTTGAGCCAGATGCCCGGCATGAAGAACCGCCACAGCGGCGCGTCCCCGTTGACCACCCGGAACACTTCCACGCGGACCGCTTCGTTCCGGTCGCAGCGCCGGAACAGGAAGTTCACGAACCAGCCGAAGAAGCTGAGAATGAGACACACGAACCGCCCCCGGGTGCGGGTGAGCGAGAACCGCTCGGACAGTCTGGCCCGGTAGGATGCGACGGCGCCCGCCGGGCTCTTCAGCAGGGTCTCGGCCCCGTCGATGCCGGTGCGGATCGCCTGGTAAATTCCTTCGCCCGTCAGGATGTCGGCCACCCCGGCGGCGTCCCCGGTCAGGATGACGTTGCCGCTGCCGGGGCTGCGGGCCGGTTCGTAGAAGGTGATCGGATAGCCGCGCGCGTTGCCGCAGATCGAGGCGCCCGCCAGGTGCTTGAGCGCGGGGGCGTAGTCCTTCACGAAGTAATCAAAGGCCGTGCGGATATCGAGGCCGGCATCGATGGTCTTCTGGTAGACGTACACCCCCACGTTCAGCCGTCCGTCTTTCTCGGGGAAGATCCAGCCGTACCCGGGAGCGAGCTTCGCGGGGAAATGGATTTCCAGAAATGGCGGGACCTGCTTCACGTTTTCATAGTACGCCCGGATGGCGAGCGACTGCACTTCGCGGTGCTTCTGCACGAGCCCCCGCCGGATGAGGGAGAACTCCCCGTCGGCGGCGACGAGATATTCGGGCCGAATCTCCCGGATGGTGCCGTTGTCGTCCACGGTAAGGACCGGTTGCGTGCCGTCCCATTCGGCCTTGCGCAGCCTGACGCCGGTGCGGAACTTCGCACCTGACTGAATGGCCCGGTCCAGGATCAGCGCGTCCAGCTCCCGGCGCGGGACGACGTAACCCGTGTGGACCGTCGCCTTGCTGTCCTTCGGATAGGCCGCCACGAACCCTTCGCCGTTGGGGGCGACCAGCTTCACATGATTGACCGCCGGGTAGCTGCCCTCGAAGAGGGCCGGTTCGATGCCGATTTCCCGCAGCGATGAGACGGCGTTGGGCGAGAGCCCGTCGCCGCACACTTTCTCGCGCGGGAAACTCGCGTAGTCGATGAGCCACACCGGCTTGCCGGCCTGCGCGAGTTTCGCGGCCGCGCTCGAGCCCGACGGCCCGGCTCCGGCCACCAGATACACCGGCCGGTCGGGAAGGTCCGCCGTGCCCGTCAGATTCAGCTGGGAAATATCGATCGGCATAAAACCTACGTAGAAGATGCCTTATTCGGAGAACAACTGTTCAATCAGCTCTTTCTTCTGCATGCCAAGGTGGGCGCTGATGTCGTTCAGAATCGAAGAAAGCATTCCTGCCCGGAGCGGAGAATGATCGGGGATGGTCACATGGTGCTCACCGTTTTGCACGGTAGTGAGCCGGATGTGGCTCCCGGTCTGGCGAGTGATCTGATAGCCGAATCGGGTCAGGAGTCCGGCAAGTTCCCGCCCGGTGAGATCCCGGGGCAGTTTCATACGGCAATGAGTTCTTCACGGACGAAATGGAGCCGAATTATCTTGGGGCGTTGCGCTTCGTCGAAATGACAGTTGACGGCATCCCGGACCTGCTCGTGCAGCGCAGGAATATCGTCCGCCTCGGTGAAAATGGAAGTGCCGAGTGCTTTAGCAATAAAGCCGCCCTCAGGTGCCTCCTCCACTATAAAGATCAACTCGCTCATAAGTGTATTATTCACGGTTCTGTGAACGTTTCCAACTTGTTTGTCCGGAGGAGAGGGTCGCAGATCGCTTCACTCGGGCGGCGGCATTTATGCCTCGATCTTCTGTCTCAGGTCGGCGGCCTCGATCCGGTGGACCTGCTGGTGAAACACCACGCCGAAGGCGGCGGCAATTCTGGGGATAAGGTCTTTTGCCGTCGCTTCGATTCCCAGTTCCTTGAGGCTGGTCACCGGGTCCGTTGCCGCCGGTGCGGACCGGGCGGGCTCGAGATCGGGGGTCACGTTCAGGGTGAACCCGTAGCGGCTGATCCCTTTCGACAGGTGAACGCCGAAGGTGGCGATCTGTTTCTCGTCCACCCAGAGGCCGGGGTTTTTCGCGCTGGTAAACACCCTTACGCCGAGGTCCTTCAGCACCAGCATCAGGGCGCGCTCGATCAGCGCGACGAAGGAGCGGGGGGAGAGTTCGTGAACGTTGGTGTCGAAGATCGTGTAGCCCACGATCTGGCCGGGAGCGTGGTAGAGGGGATCGCCGCCCCGGGAAGTCAGGAACCGCTCGATGTTCCGTTCTTTCAGGAATGCTTCCGGCCATAGCGCCCCGGTGTGCTGGGCCCGCGCCCCGTAAGTGTAGGCAGGGGGGTGCTCGGCGAGCAGCAGGAAATCCGCGTCGAGGCCCGACCGGCGCTCGGCCAGTTCGCTCTGCAGGAAGTCCGCATCCGGAAAACGGATCAGGCCGAGATCGGCCCACAGCAGCTCGGGCCGGGGGGTATCGGTCATCCCGGGTAGGCGCTCCGGAGAAGCAGCAGGACGATCGTCGTTGCCCCCGCTCCGATAATGAGCCCCTGGAATACTTCACTGATGGTGTGCCGCTTTGCCCGGACCCGGCTCCACATGACCAGCGCCGTGAGCGCGGCGGTGACCGGAAGGGTGTGCGGGCCTTCGTAGATCGCCACGGCGGCGGCAATGCCGGCGTTCCCGGCCGTGTGCATGCTGGGCTTCGAGAAAAGGGTGCCGGTCTGCATGGCCGCCATCACCAGGATGGCCGCCAGCACGACGTTCAGGATCAGATCGCTCGCGTGGTGATAGCGGAACGTTATGTAGGTCATCACCAGATTGAGCGTGCCGATCGGGAAGATGTATCGGCGGTCCTCCCGCAGCGACATGAACACGTCGGTCGTATGGCCAGCCCGGGAGAGATACAGCAGGTAGGCGAACGGGGCGATGACGCAGAGCATTCCCACCTGAACGGTAAGCCGCAGGGTCACGTCCGACCAGCCGCCGTATTCCCGGATTCCGACCGCCAGCGCCACAGGGAAGCCGACGATCAGCGGGTGCAGGAGGATCCCGCAGAACTGGGCGAACCGCGTCAAAGGACCGGTAACTGTTTCGTCCTGAATCTCCCGAGGGGTATATGAAGTGGGTTCAATCATTTCTTCCTTCATACTACGGTTTCCTTTCATTGACACGCTGGAACCGGCATTCAACTATAGGTAACTGTTTCTGTCGATGTCTGTAGGGATGGTTTCCTGTGATGAAATCGGGAAGAGGGAGCACGCCGGAAGTGGCCAGCACACCGGAATCTGATTCAATGTCCAAGGCGAAGGCTAAACCGGCCAGGTCCCGGAAGAAGACCGATGCGCCATTGTCCGGTCCGGGCAGTGCCGGCGGGCAGGGCGGCGATGTCGTCGCCATTACCGGCGCCGACGGATTTCTGGGCAGCAATGCGCTGAACTACCTGCGTTCGTCCGACCAGTTCGGGAAAATCGTCGTCATCGACGTCCGCAAGCCGGCGCTCGCCATCCGGAAAACGGTTTTTTACAAGACCGATCTGACCGAGCCCAACTGCGACGCCCGGATCGCGGATATTTTTGAGCGCGAAGGCGTGAGTCGCGTCGTTCACTGCGCGTTTACCAGCTGGCCCAAGGTCAATAACGCCGACCTGCACGAGCTTGAAGTCATCGGCACCCTGAACATCCTGAATGCCTGCGCCCGCCGCAAGGTACGCCAGATCGTCGTGCCGTCGACCACCAAGGTGTACGACGCCGATCCGAACCACCCGAACTTCCTCACCGAAGAGATGCCGCTCAAGCCGATCCACGACTTCCCGTATCTCCAGAACCGGGTGGAAGTGGAAAACCTGCTGGCACGCCATGCGGAGCGGCACGAATATGCGAAGGTGACGGTGCTCCGGTTCGCCTCCATCCTCGGTGCGCGTGTGAAGACCTACGAGACCCGGTTCTTTTCCCGCGCGGCGGTCCCGACGATCATGGGCTACGATCCGCTGATCCAGTTCCTTCATGAGGAAGATGCGCTGGAGGCGATGCGGATCGCCATCGAGTCGGAAAAGCCCGGGATCTTCAACATCGCCGGCAAGGGCGTGCTTCCGCTTTCGACGATTCTCAAGATCGGCGGGAAAGTGGATCTGGCGCTTCCGGCATTCGTGGCCCGCGGCGTGGTGTCGTCCCTGTGGTCGGGCGGCGTGGCGGCGATTCCTCCCGCCTACTTGAAATTCCTTCAGTTCCTGAATGTCGCCGACACGGCCAAGGCCAGGGACAAACTCGGTTTCTCGCCCCGGTATTCCACCAAGGATGCCTGGCTTGCCTTTACCGGCGAAGAACGACTCCGCCGCTACACGGCGGATGCCGCCTGAGGCGGACGGGAGCATTGAGCCAGATGGCGCGCGCACCTCAACATCCGATCCAGATCGCGACCCAGATCGAGCGCGAGCTGGTACCGCTGGTGAGCGGCGTCAAAGACCCGCTGGTGCGCGAAGAGCTGGAACGCCGTCTTAGGGAAACCCGTACGCTTCTTGACGTGTCCGAAGAAGACCCGGCGGGCGGGGTGGTCGAAAAGGGTTTTCTCGATTTCTTCCGTGACGCCGCCCAGAACCGGCGGACCCGGGCCCGCATCTCGAAGCTCCGCCGTTCGTTGCGTTCCCGCGGTCACGAGGTGGACGACTTCGGATACGACGCCATCTACTGGCAGGAGATCCAGCCGAGGATCCGCTATCTCTATGACAGTTACTGGCGCGTCGAGACCTCCGGCATTGAACACGTTCCAGCGTCGGGACGCGCCCTGATCGTGGCGAACCACAGCGGCGTGCTGCCATGGGACGCGATCATCCTTCGCGAAGCGATGCAGATCGAGCATCCGCACCAGAGGGATATCCGCCCGTTGATCGAGGATTTTGCCTACGCGCTTCCCTACCTGTCCGCGTTCCTGCGGCGGATCGGGGTGGCCCGCGCCGACCGGCGCAACGCCGAGCGGCTGCTGCGCGAGGACAAGCTCGTGGCGGTTTTTCCCGAGGGCGCGCGCGGCGCCTCCAAGCTGTTCGAGGACCGCTACCGGATCCAGCGGTTCGGCCGTGCCGGAACCATCCGGCTGGCGCTCACAACCGGCAGCCCGATCATTCCGGTGGCAATCGTGGGCGGCGAAGAAACCCATCCCGTGCTGGCGAAGTCGGACCTGATGGCCAAGTGGCTGGGGCTCCCGATCTTCCCGCTGACGCCCACGTTCCCGTGGCTCGGTCTGGCGGGGCTTCTGCCGCTTCCGTCGAAATGGTACGTCCGCTTTGGCGAGCCTATTCAGCTCGACCGCAAGCACGCTATCGACCCGGACGATGAAATCCGGATGAATCAGCTCAACGAGAATCTTCGTCAGCGCATCCAGAAGATGGTGCATGACGTTTTGCGCGAGCGCCGCTCGGTCTGGCGCGGGTAGTCTGGAGAGTCAGTGGCCGAATTCAACCATTCGCTGAAAGAGATCACGTTCAAGCTGGTCTATTACGGACCGGCCATGAGCGGGAAGACGACGAATCTCCAGCAGATTCATCGTGCGGCGAACGCAAAGTCCCGCGGCAATCTCATGTCGCTGGATACGGCGGGCGACCGCACCCTGTTTTTCGATCTCCTTCCGATCGAGATCGCCGCCGGCGCGGGCTTCAAGGTGAAGCTGAAGCTCTTTACCGTCCCGGGCCAGGTGCAGCACGACTCGACCCGTCGCATGGTGCTGCGCGGTTCCGACGCGGTGGCGTTTATCGCCGACAGCCAGAAAGATCTCGAACAGGCCAACGCCGAGAGCTACCTGAACCTCCAGGAAAACCTGAAGGAGCTCGGCATGGATTCCAAGACCATGCCGTTCGCGATCCAGTTCAACAAACGGGATCTGCCCAACGCGCTACCGGCGGAACTGATCCAGAAGACCTGGGGGCAGACGGGTATCCCCGTGTTCATGGCGTCCGCCATCGAGGGCAAGGGCGTGATTCCGACCCTGGACGCGCTCGTGCAGCTTCTGTTCAAGAGCCTCGATACGAAATACGAGTTCGCCCGGAAGTTCGGCCTTTCGGAAGAACAGTTCATGAAGGCCATCCGGGACAACTTCCGGAAGCATCCGGGGGAGGGCGTGAAATGACCGTATCCCTGCACAGCCCGCCGCCGCTCACGGAACTGCTCGCCGAAACGGACCTGAAGCTCCTGCTCCAGCCGCTGTCCAAAAGGCTCGAGGCCGAGTTTGCCGTGGCGGTGCCGTCCCAGCCGGAAGCGCCGATCATCTTTGAAAACGGGAAACGGATCACCTCGAAAAAACAGCTGGGCCTGATCCGCAGTGCGGCGGAAGCGATCGGATTTCTCGGCGACCGGCCGATGTCGCGTTTCTCGGCCGACAAGCGAACCTATACCTTCCGGCCGATCCGCTGTGCGAACGAGATACTCGGCCTGTTCGGTTACCGTCCGCTGAAAAAGCCCCGTCCGGGTCAGGCCGCGGACGATACGTTCGTGCTCTCGCTCATCGAAGGGACGCTGGACAGCCGGTTCCGCGTGTTCCTCACGAGCCAGATGCATATCGCCATGACCGAGGAGAACTACCGCGAACTCGAGAAAAACTACGCCCAGCTGATCGAAGCCCAGCGCCGTCTCCAGCGGCTCGACGAACTGAAGAGCGATTTCGTCGCCAACGTGAATCATGAACTTCGGACGCCGCTCACGGCAGTCCTCGGATTCACCGAACTGCTGCTGGCCGAGAAGGACAAACTGCTCCCCGATCATCTGGAATGCGTCGAGCAGATTCACGAGAAATCGACCCATCTGATCCGGATGATCAACCGGGTGCTGGCGTTCTCGGAAATCGAGGCCCAGCGCCAGACGCTCCTGAAGACGATCTTCGATCTCGGCCCGCTGGTAAAGGAAGTGGTCGAAAACCTGACGCCCTTCAGTTCCGAGCGCGACGTGAAAGTGGTTGCCGAGACTACCGGAAATCCGCTTCCCGTGGACGGCGACCGGGACAAGATCGGCCTCGTGCTGGACGACCTGATCCAGAACGCCATCAAGTTTTCGCCGTCCGGCCGCACGGTGACCGTGCGGATCTATTCGGAAGGCAAGACTGACACGACGAAGAACCAGTTCCTGGCGCTTGCCGGACAGGGTGTTGTGTCGACCTATATAGATGTCACTGACGAAGGTCCCGGCATGTCGTTCGACCAGGTGCCGGAGATATTCGTCGATTTTCACCAGATCGACTCGGGCTCCACGCGCCAGCACGGCGGTCTGGGCCTGGGACTTCCGCTGGCGAAGCGGATGGTGGAACTGCACGGCGGTTCGCTGACGGTTCGCACCGAACCGGGCAAGGGGAGCACCTTCACGATCCGGCTGCCGGCCTCGGCGCGGCTAGCAGGAGAGGTTCGCGAAATCGGCCGGGTGCTGGTGATCGAGGATGACCCCTCGACGGCTACGGTCATGCGTCAGTTCATCGAGGCAGAGGGCGGGTCCTTTGAGAACGCCCCGGACGGGGAATCCGGCATCCGGGCCGCCGAACGGCACCTGCCGGAGATCGTGCTGCTCGACCTGAAGCTGCCCGACACCTCGGGCGTGAATGTCGCCAGGCGGCTTACCCAGTCGGGCGTGACAAGCGGCATTCCGATTGTCGCGGTGACGGCGGTGAGCGATCTGGCCGAACACGGACTCGCGCTCGAAGCGGGCTGCAAGGCGGTTGTCGTGAAACCGTTTACGCGTGACCGGCTGATTGAAGTGATCCGGAAATACGCGCTGCCCAAAAAGTCCGACAAGAAGCCCGCCCGCGGGCGTTGAGAGCAACGGCCGTATATCTGGCAGCTATCCGGCGGTCACTCTTCGGGCAGTTTCTTGACCAGCTCGAGCCCCCGGTGACGGGACCAGGTGACGCGGTTGCGGCCCGCGCCCTTTGATTCGTAAAGCGCATGGTCGGCGAACCGCACGAGATCCTCGTAGGTCTTGATGTCCTGGCGCGGATAGGTCGCCCCGCCGATGGACACGGTGACCTGCAGCTCTTTCTGCATTTCGGGAATATCGATCCGAAGCCGCTCGACCCGGACGCGGTTTCTTTCGGCGACGATCATGGAGCCTTCGGGATCGGTGCCGGGGAGGATGATGCCGAACTCCTCGCCGCCGTAGCGGCCGATAATGTCGATGGCGCGCAGATTGGACGAGAGTGCCTTCGACACCTCGATCAGCACGGCGTCGCCGATATGGTGCCCGTAGGTGTCGTTCACCTGCTTGAAGTGGTCGATATCGATCATCAGGTACGACAGCGGCGCCTTGTACCGTTCGGCACGGGCGTATTCGAGTTCCAGCAGCTCGACGAAGTGGCGCCGGTTATTGATCTTGGTCAGGCCGTCCGTGTGCGAGAGTTTTTCCAGTTCCAGGTTCTTGCGTTCCAGCTCGTCCTGCAGCGACTTGATCTTCAGGTGCACGCGGACGCGTGCAATCAGCTCTTTCGCCTCGAACGGCTTGGTCAGGTAGTCGGACGCGCCGGCCTCCAGCGCCTTCACCTTCACACCGACCTGTTCCTGGCTTGTCAGCATGATGACCGGGGTCTTGAGCAGGTCGGGTTTGGAGTCTTTCAGTTCGAGGAACTTGAACCCGTCGAGTCCCGGCATCACGACGTCGCACAGGACGATGTCGGGGCGATGCTTGAGCAGCAGCTTGAACCCCTCGATGCCGTCCGACGCCAGCATGCAGGTATCAAAGACTTTCTCTTCGGTCAGAATCTTGTTCACCAGATTCCGGACCGATTCAGAGTCGTCGATAATGAGACAGGTCTTGGCCAACGGTGACTACACTCCAGCGGCGCTGCGGCGCTCTCCGGCTACTCTTTAATACCAGCAATTATACCAAATATAGATAACAGTTGGTACGGGTCGTCTGTTCTGAATACGTCCAGAATACAAATATTCTACTGTGTCAACATGATACAGAGCTGGAGCCAGCGTGAACGGAGCGGCTGAGACGAGAGCTGCGGATCGGTTTCGATACGGTCGCAAGCGGCGAGATCGCCCCGGGCAAGCCGTGACAGCGGACCCGGTTCCGCAGCAGGCGTCCGCAGGCGCTCGGCCTCCAGATCCCCGGCCGACTGGATCTTGAACGTGACGTCTGTGTTCCACGGTTTCGCCCGCAGAACATCCAGGTAGCACTCTTTCACCGGTTTCAGGTCCGCGGCGGCGGCCAGCGCGGAGCGGTAGTTCCGGTCGCACCGCTTCTCGGCCGCCAGCACGAGTGTCCGGCTGCGGAGCATCAGGCCGAAAAAGCCCGCCAGAAGCGCCAGGGCGATGGATACCCCCATAAACGCTGCCAAACGGCGGTTTTCAGGTCCTGTTTCGTTTGACACACGTCCCCCGCACATTTAGGCTCCGGGCTCCCGTGAGCGGATTTGTCCCGCCACTGGCTAACCTCTTGAAATGGTTAGATGTTTTTCCAAGAAAGGCCAGAGCGGCGGAGCTTCTTCCTGACAGCGGCCCGCAACCTTACAAGCTGATGGCAAAACAGAGTTATCTCGACTGGGTAATCAGTCACCCCTTTCAGGTGATGATCGGTAAGGGCGGAGTGGGCAAATCGAGCCTCTCGGCCGCCCTCGGACTCGTGCTGGCCCGGCACGGTAAACGCACCGTGATTATCGAAACCGACGTCAAGGAACGGATGAGCCAGCTCTTCCAGGTTCCGCCGGTCGGTTACAACGAGGTCGAGGTTTTCCCCAACCTGTTCGCGAAGAACGTCGATCCGGACTCTTCGATGGAAGAATACGCGCTCCGGTTCGTTCGGTTCCAGGCGGTCTACGACGCGATCTTCAAGAAGAGCTTCCTCAAGCACTGGATCAAGGGAATGCCCGGTTTCCGCGAATTCGTCGTGCTGGGCAAGATCTGGGACATGGGCCAGCTGCCCAAGGGTCATAAATCGAAATACGACGTCTTCATCATCGACTCGCCGGCGACGGGACACGGACTTTCGCTGTGGGCGCTCCCGCGCCAGACGCAGATCGCCGTCGGTGTGGGCCCACTTGCCAGGCACGCCGGGCTGATGAACGACTACTTCACGAAAAAGGGCCAGGCGATCTATCACGTTGTGACGCTGGCTGAAGAGATGCCGTTCAACGAAACCAGGGAACTGCTGGAAAAGATGAAGGGCGAACTGAGCCTTCCGCGGGGAATGCTGGCGATCAACGCCGTGCACCCGCAGCCGGTCAGGCCGGAACTGAAAGGCCTGCTCCAGGAAGTGCAGGATTCGACGGAAGGCGTCCACGGTATATCCGATGTGGTCGGCGGCATGGATCTCGCCAGGTCGGTGCTCGCCTGCGCCTCCAGCCAGCAGATCCGGGCGGACCTGAACCAGAAGTATGTCGAGGACTACCGCACGCTTTCCGATGCGGCGCTGGAGCTGCCGTACATCTATTCGCGGACCTACGACAAGACGACAATCGAGTTCCTCTCGCACGAGCTGGAGAAGAAGCTCAAGAATATGGCGGCGCCGTCATGACCGAGAGCCGGCTCTCCAGTCACATCAAGGACAAGAACGTCATCATCTGCTGCGGTTCCGGCGGAGTCGGCAAGACCACCGTGTCGGCGTCGATCGCGCTCCGGGCGGCGATGGAAGGCAAGAAGGTTCTCGTGCTGACGATCGATCCGGCTCGGCGGCTCGCCAACGCGCTGGGCATCAACGTCATGGAGAACTCTATCAAGGAAGTTCCCCGGGACAAGTTCGAAGCCGCCGGTATCGAGTTCAAGGGCCGGCTGTTCGCCATGATGCTCGACACCAAGCGGGAGTGGGACGAAGTCGTCAAGCGCTACGCGCCCGATACCGGGTCGCGGGACAAGATCCTCGGCAACCGGCTGTATAACTACCTGTCCAATCACCTGGTCGGCTCGGGCGAGTTCATGGCGATGGAACGGCTCTACTACCTGCACCAGCAGGGCGAATACGACCTTGTGGTGCTCGATACGCCGCCCACGAAGCACGCGCTGGATTTCCTGGACGCGCCGAAAAAACTGTTCTCGTTCCTTGAAGACGGTACCTTCGTGAACGCGTTCCTCAAGCCCTACACGGAAGAGGGCGGACGGCCCGGCATGGGCATGCGGATGCTGAAATTCGGAACGAGCGCCGTGTTCAAGGTTCTTGAGATGATCATCGGCGGGGACGTCCTGAAGGACATCAGCGAGTTCGTCGGATCGTTCGAGGGCTACTATCAGGGGTTCAAGGGACGGGCGCACGGCGTGGACGCGCTGCTCCGGCAGCCGACCACGTCGTTCCTGCTGGTCACAAGCCCGTCCAAGCTGACGCTGACCGAGACCCGGTATTTCTACGACAAGCTCCGGGAATCCCAGATGCCTTTCGGCGGCTTCATCGTGAACCGGGTTCACGACAACTTCCTGCCGCAGGGCGTGGAGATCGATCCCGTCAAGCTCGCGTGGGTCGAGAATGCCGCGGACCGCAAGTCGCTTCTGGCACGGGTGCCGGAGGCCGTGGGTCTCAAGCCCTACGGCGCACGCGCGAACGATCTCGTGTCGGACCTGCTCGACAACTACGCGAACCTGGAAATTCTGGCCGCCGGCGAACAGAAGAATCTTGAGGTTATCCGCCGTGTGCGTGACCCCAGAGAGATGTTCATCCAGGTGCCGTTTTTCGATCAGGATATTTTTGACGCCGAGGGTCTGCTGAAGTTCAACCGGGTGCTTTTTGACGACGCCCGGCTCGTTAGCTGACCGGTTTCTGTGTAGACTCCCGGCAAGAGGCGCGCGACATGGCGGGCAAGACCAAACCAGTAAAAACAGTTTCCAAAGGCGGCAGGCTCAAGGTCGCCGTCTGCGGAGCCTCCGGGTACACCGGGGTCGAGTTGCTCAGGCTTCTCGCCGGTCATCCGGGCGTGGAAGTCGTCTATGCGTCGAGCGAGAAATCCGCCGGCCAGATGGCCTCGGATCTCTTCCCGTCGCTGCGGGGCCGTTACGACAGCCTGAAGCTGGAGCCGCTCGATCCGCGCAAGGCGACGAAGAGTGCCGATTTTGTTTTCACCGCTCTGCCGCACGCGGAAGCGGCACCCACGGTCATTGAAGTGCTCAAGACCGGCAAGAAGGTCGTCGACCTGTCGGCGGACTTCCGGCTCCGGGACGCGGCGGTCTATGCGAAAACCTACGGCCATCATCCGGCTCCGGAACTTCTGAAGGACGCGACATACGGCCTGCCCGAGGTGTACCGGGACAAAATCCGCAAGAGCCAGCTGGTGGCGAACCCCGGCTGCTATCCGCAGGGGCCCATCCTGTCGTTGCTCCCGCTTCTGCGGGAAGGGCTGGTCTCGGCCGACGGTATCGTCATCGACGCCAAGTCCGGCGTCTCGGGCGCCGGCCGCAGCGCGACGGTCGACAACCTGTTCTGCGAAGTGAACAGCTCCTTCAAGGCGTACAAGATTTTCAATCACCGGCATGTGCCGGAGATCGAGCAGGAGATTTCCGCAGGCCACCGGAAGAAGCCGGTGCAGGTGACGTTCACTCCGCATCTGGTGCCGATGAACCGGGGGATACTGTCCACGATCTACGCGAAGGCGCCCGCGGGCACCACGGCGAAAGACATCCTGGCGGTCTGGAAAAAGACCTATGCAAAGGAGCCGTTTGTCCGGATCTATCCGGACGGCCGGTTCCCGGCGACCCGCGACACGATGGGCACCAACTTTGCGGATCTGTCCTGTGCCGTCGCTCCTGACGGCCGGGTGATCATCATTACCGCGCTCGATAACCTGTGCCGGGGTGCGTCCGGCGTGGCAGTGCAGAACATGAACGTGATGGCAGGCTTTGGCGAAACGACGGCGCTGTCGGCGCTGGCCCTGGTCCCCTGACCCGGGTCGACCGTGAAGGATTCAGAAGGATGAGTATCACGTCCGTGAATGCGATCAGGAATGCGATCCGCGATGTGCCGGATTTCCCCAAGCCCGGGATCCTGTTCAAGGATATTACCCCGGTTCTGCAGAACCCGAAGCTGCTCAAGGGAGCCATCACCCTGATGGCCCAGCCCTTTGAAGTGGAGGATATCGATCTGGTGCTCGGGATCGAGGCGCGCGGGTTTATCTTCGGGAGCGCCATCGCCACTTACCTGCACGCCGGTTTCGTTCCGGTACGAAAATCGGGGAAACTGCCCTGGACCACCAAGAGCGTTTCCTACGCCCTGGAATACGGTCAGGACACCCTGCAGATCCATACGGACGCTATCCCGGAAGGGGCCCGGGTGCTGATCGTGGACGACCTCCTGGCCACCGGAGGCACGGCTGGCGCGGTCATGAAGCTCGTGCAGGAATCCCGGGGGCATGTCTCCGGTCTGGCTGTAATGGTGGAACTGGAGTTCCTCAAAGGGCGGGAGCGCCTTTCGCCGCACCGTGTCCATTCGGTAATCCAGTACTGAAATCCTGTTTTGTACTGATTTTTCCGGTTGACGGGAGGGCCGCTAAAGGCCATTCTCGGACCTATAACGTGCTTGCCGAGGCATGCCGCAGGGCCGCCACGAGCGGTTCCAGGGGATATTCGGCGGGTAAAAAAGAAAGACATCCGGAGGGAGTTTTTAATGAGCAGCAAAGGTACCAAGGAAATCCTCGTCGTCCAGTCCAAGATCAAGGAACTGGTGAAGAGCAAGAAGATGCAGTGTTCGGCTGAAGCCATCCCGGCAATCAGCGCCGAAGTGGAGCGCACCGTCCTCAAGGCGATCGAACGCGCCAAGGCTTCGAACCGCGCGACCGTCAAGGCCCGCGACATCTAGTTTTCAGCGTTGCGCCGGCGGTCAGCCGGCGTACTAGCGACAACGGAGCGCTCCGTCCACCGGCCCAAATCGGTTGACGGGGCGCTTTCTGTTTGTCATTCAGTCTCACGGTCGCTCTCATGCCCCCGTAGCTCAGTTGGATAGAGCAGGGCCTTCCTAAGGCCAAGGTCGCTGGTTCGATTCCGGCCGGGGGCGCCAATCACCATCCCCCCTCATTTTGGCGAGTACGTCGAACGGCTTTCTCAAATCGTATCGGGCAGTTACGCCGTCCCAGCTCTGGTTCGAAAGTAGCTTTTCCAGCAAATCCCGTCTTTCGTGGGGTGAACGGGAATTCCATAATGATTTCGCCCGGCTGGCGAGTTCTAAAGTTCGCTGGGCCGTGACTAGGTATTCGGTGTTTTGGTCCGCCGCTGTCGCAATTGCTGCGTCGAGGCGGGAACGCTCAACCCTGATCCGCTCTTGCTGGCGCTTATATGCAATTTCGTCGAGCAGGCCCCGTTTCAGATCGCTATAAAGTTCGTCCTCACGAACCGTGAGTGTGTCCTGTTCGCGGCGGAACCGGTTCAGATCATTCCCCGCGTTCCTTTTCGCCTGTCCATGGGATTCGTTCAGATACCCAGCAATTTGCTTGGCTTGGGCGTCCGTGATCGAGATCGAATCCAGGGCGCTCTCGAAGCTCTTAAATATCTGGTCCTCGGTGGCATAGGTGAGGCGCGGGTGGAATTTACGCCCGTTGGCACACCGGTAGTAGTGGAACATGCGGCCGTTTGCCTTGGTCTTGGGGTCATAGGTGATCCGGCAGCCGCACTCGGAACAACGAAGCCAACCGGCGAGCGGAGCGTGCCGCTTGCGAACGGTATGGACGGCCTGGACCTGGAATGTCGCCTGTAGGTCGTCCCACTCGCCGGGCGAGAAGATCGGCTCATGTTTTCCTTGGTAACGGACACCCCGGAAAATGAACTCGCCCTTGTAGAAGGGGTTCTTAAGAATTTCCTCCACTTTTCGTTGGTTACCCGGATCGCGAAAGACACGTTCGTTGCGCGGTGGGACAATTCCCTCTTCAAGAACTCGTGACGCAATGCGTACGAGGCTGAAACCACGAACGCGGAGTTCGGCCATCCGCCGGACAAGCCGCCTTCCTTCATCGGTCACCTGTATGGTTCTTCCACGATCCTTAAAAGTTCCGTCGGCCTTCATTGGCATAACGGACCTGTAACCGAGCGGTAGTTTCGCAGGACTCCAGCCGTTCTCGGCCATCGCCGTCATGCTTTCAATCGCCCGCCGGCTCAGCTCCCTGACGTAGTGCTTGCTCGTAAGCGTATTGACGTCGGCCGTCAGCCACTCTGAATCGGAGCTGCCGACGTGCAATACCTTTCGCTCGTTGGCCAGATGAAGCACGAATTCATCGCGACGGACGTCCATCTCAAGCTGTTCGACGTCCGTGTAGTTTCGGGCGATGCGGTCCCACACCCAGAACACAAGATGCCGGATTTTCTGCTTGCGGGCCTTCGCTAGCGCCTCGTGAAACTTTTGCCGCGTCGCCGAGGTTTTGGCTGATTCCTCGATGATGGCGACATCAAGCAGATCCATCCCGAGGCTTTCGCTGTAGGCAATTATTCCGTTGCGCTGAACGTCAGGGGAGTTTCCGTCTCCCTGCTTGTGGGAGGAGACCCGGACAATACCCATCGCCCGGCGGCTCTTAGCCAGCCAGGGAGCCTGAAATTGCCGCATTTCGTCTGTCTTGCTGCTCATAATCGTCAATCTCACCATATGTCTTGCGGTGGTTATCTTCGTCCCAGTTTAACAGAAGCCTGAAAACCTCCGCTACCACTTTCAGATCGTCTGCTTCGAAAAGATCGTCGTTGTCCATGGGACACCGTAGGGCGGGAGATTTCCCGCTGTCCTCTCGTGTCCCCGTCCCAGGGATCGCGGATGACGTCTTGCATCGTTTCTGGTGCTCCCGTCCGGGGAGTCACAGTTTCTTGTCGTCCTTCTTCGGATGGATCGTATACCGGTAACTCTTGCCTGCCTTGACGGTGATCCGCCTTGCACCGTCGTTCAGCATCTCTCCCGTAACGGAATACTCGAAGAAACCGTGCTCAAGGCCTTCCTCGACCACTTCAACGAGCTTCCGGGTGGCGGTCTCCACCTCCTCACGGTTCAGTTCCCGGTCGTTGCGTGCCATCAGTCACGTCCTTTCCGGGACAACGAAATTCTGGAAACGGTGCATCGGCACCAGCCCGATGGCGTCCCGCCGCACCTGAAACCGGACAAGACCGCTCCGGTGCAGTTCGGCAATGATCTCGCCAAATTCGTCGCCCGTTATGAAATCCCCGCTTTCATCGAATGCTTTCTTAACTTCCTTGATAAAGCGCCCGGCATGCGGGTGCCCGTTCCAGCGTTCGCAAAGCACCCGGTAGACAGCCTGGGCGCCGGGGGAAAGGCCGGAGATATTGCAGGAGGCCTCGCTCATTTCTTGGCACCTTTCTTCAAATGCTTCCCGGGCTTTGCACCGTGAATCTGTATGTACGCCGGTTTACTCCAATCCCATTTCACCGGAGTAAACTCGTCGATAGGAACGCTGAAGTATTCGATCTTCTCGATCTCGAAACCTCTGTGCATTTCCTTTTCGGTCACAACGTCACGCTCCGGATGCCACAGGCAGAGATTTCGGCCCCAGGTTTTCCCGTCCGCAGTCAGCTTGTGGATGATCGTACCCGTCGGGCGGTGACCCTCGTCGAACAGCGATTTGTAAGTGTCGAGAATGTAGATGATCTGGTCGTCAGTCAGATCGAGGCGGGCCAGGTCGTTTGCCACATCTGCTCTGATGAGGTCGTCTTTGGTCCACCAGGCAGGAGTACGTGGGCTTCCGGTGTAGCCAGCAGGGCGGACGTATCCTGCGCGCACCAGCCGCATGAGCTTGTCGTAGCTGATACCCAGATTTCCGGCAGCGGCAGTGCTGTCGAGGGTTCCGGCGGGTTGTTGGATGCGTTTTCTCATAGATGCAGGCCTCCCAAGTATATGCACACTGTAAGATAGACGCAAGCCCCCCAACTATATTTCGGAAGTTATAGGCAATTGCAGGGGCCAATGCCCGCGCGAGCGAGCGGCGTCATTTTATCCGCCAGCAGTATCGCCTCATTTATGCCGCTATTGACCAGCAGTTCGTCGCCTCTCGCCAGACTCTCGCCACCATTACGTCGTCCCTCGCCAGCCCGACGCCCAAATGGTGGGTCTGAACCCGTATGGCTTTTGCCATGATGCGTGGGTCCAAAGTGGACTGTACGGGCCTTAAAGCCCATCTGCTTTTCCACCGAGGACGTCTGTTTTTCTTCCGATGGCCACTATTTTCAGCCGAGTGGTCCAGCTTTTCAGCCGTAGGCCCCACTTTTGGGGGCGTCTGGTCGGCTCCTGGTCCGGACCAAGGGACCGAACCGGGCTATTGGTCTGAAAACCACCCCAAAACAGCCGTCAATAACATCGGCTTGCGCCCGGTTCGCGCACGGTGGGGCATCAGTTAGAGCGCGGTAAGCGCATGGCTCGCCGAAAGTCGCGCGCGGTTAGAGCGCGGTACGCGCACGGTGGGACCATGGTTAGCGCGTGGCTCGACACCGATTGGTACATGGCAATTGAATCAACGTTAACACCGACGCTGGAAGGCGCTGTTGCGTCGGCCTTACGGGGACCGGTCGCAACGGTCTCGCAAGTCAAATGCTGCAACAGGGGATCGTTACTGCACCGAAAATACCGTGATCGGCTAGTTCGTCAACGCCATTGGCTAATCCATCGCCCGGGCTGAAATTCTTCTGCGGGATATTCGAATCACAATGTTCAAACTTGACGATTCGCCGGGTATTTCGGAGCAAATCGAGGCAGTTGAGAAGTCTCTGATCGAGCGGGCGCTGAAGAAATATAGATCGATAGGCGGGTTGCAAGAGCGCTCGGGGTTTCAAAGTGCTCGTTGTTCTTAAAGCTCAGGAAATGCTGGTTGAGAAAGACCCGTGATATTATCCCAGACCCTTGAGGAGCGCCCCCCGGGTACGGGCAGGTTTCAGCCGCTGCAAAGCGTATATGTCAGGAAACCGACGCACGATTTAGGCGGCTCCGAATTGCAGCCAAGCGGGTAACCTATCGCAGCTCTTCGCGAAATTGTAATTTCGTAACGTTGAACTAGCTTCAGGGCGTGCGAATTCGCCAAAATTATGGCTAATGATATTTGTAAATAAACTGCTAATTTCGACTTTTCATTTTGACGCTGCCCTCATGGCTTAGTTAATAGAAATTTAGTTCAGACAGACCTGCCGAATTCCCAACGAAACTTTTGAGGGTTCGTCATATTTGTCTGGGAGACCCGAAGGCGTTCTAAACGCCTTGCAGTGGCACGTTTCAGGGGAACCAAGAGGGAGAGAATCCGTGCTCGGAGCATTTGGGCTGCGTAAATTCAGGCCTTCCTTTTTCGTTATCGGCTTTGTCGTTCTTGCAGGATCTCTGATATACAGCTGGAATTACGCCGTCGGCGATCCCATTCAGGAACAGATTTCGACGCTCGACTGGACGCCAGAATATATCCAGGCCCGTTTGGGTCCTACGCTCTCCCCGGTTTACAACGATTCCTCGGACCAGTTGACGGGTTTCGATTATCAGATTCCGCCGGTTCCCGATACGGATATTCCTACCCAATGCGGATTGTCGGGGGATCTGGGATCGTTGTGCCAGTCGGCCGGCGGTCCCGTACCGGCCACGCGGAAAATCTGGCCGGACACTACGACCTATATCGATTACGCGGTGATCGACGTCGACCAGCTCGCCGCCGTGGGCGGAGCACTGGGTAAATCCATTGCCTCCCAGAATGGGTCCTTCTTCTCCGGCGCAAGTGCCGCGAACTGGGTTCTGGACGGGAACAACACTTTATGGTTCGCTACGTCCGATATCGCGGCATCGGACCTCGACGGCGTCAATGCAGTACTGGAACTGTCGAAACAGGCGATCGGGGAGGTCCCGGCGAGAAAGCCGATCGGATATCTGGTGACGCCGTCCGTTTCGCCGGTCGTCGCCCGCGGCACTCAGTCAGTACCGGCCTGTATAGACGAGACGGAACCCTGCGTCGGGTCAGTCAATATCCCCGCGGTCGCCATCACGGGAACCGTCGGAGGTGTTTCCGGAGCCAAACGGAACCTTGCGCTCGTCGGCCGTCTGCGAGTCCTGGAACCGCAGCCGGCCCGAAAGCACACGCGCGTGGAGGTGCGTCCGAGCAAGACAGCCATCGCCATTTATGATCTGACCGGCGGCTATGCGAGAAGCGACGGTTCCTACAGCCCATTGCCGCTGTATTCGTCGGTTTCGTTTGCGGATGTCGTTTCGCGCGACATCATCGTCGGGAATCCCCAAATCCGGTTTCAGGTCATTGGGAACAATCAGGCCTCGATTACGGTGTCCGTGCAAGTCGCCCAGGCGCTGGGCGACGGCCAGCAACTCGCCTCTGCGGTGCCCGACATCGGTATGGCCCATGTGAAAATCGTGCCGGACGCCTGTCTCACGAAATCCGAAGGGCTAATCGATCCCGCTTTTGAGAACTGCCCGGGCCGCCCACCGCTCGAATATCTCGTGCCGATATCGGACCCGGATCCAGGTGACGCCGACATTTCCACGCGGTCGGCCACCATAGACGTTTCCAGTCAGGTATTCGACAAAAACGGCAACCTGATCGTTTCGCCGGCAGACCTGCTGATCGCCCAAACGGTCTTTCAGAACGAAAGAGGATTCACCTACCGGCAATCCGGCCTGGCGACCATCGAGAGTTCGTTGGCGGGTGACCGGGTCCAGGCGCTCGATCTGACGCCGTCGTCCGTCGTGCTCGGTTCATTCGCCTCATCGGCGAACTACCGGCTAAGCGGAATTCTGACAAGCGGCGGGCGGATCGATCTGTCGTCCGACGCCGATACAGTGGCGGAGATAGTGCCGGGCTCGAACCCGCCACCGGCTATTTCCGTCTCCGGCGGCAAGATAACAGCCTATTCGGACGGCGACGCGGTGGTACGTCTGTCGAACGGACGTTTCCCGGGCGCGGCACCAGTGTCCCTTGGCATTCATATCGACGGTGCGCTGACGATTGCGGCGGTTCACTTCGACGAGCCCTCGGATTCAGCTGCGATAGCGGCGGTCGGATCGGCGCACGAAACGAAACTGTACGCGACTTTCGTCGGCCAGCCGGGCTCTATGAGAACGTATCTGCTCGGAAGCGACTTCGGGGTCGTTTATTCGTCTTCCGACGATTCGGTCGCCACGGTGGACTCTTCTGGCGTGATTACCGGGGCCGACGTGGGCTCGGTCGTTATCACCGCCCGGCTGGAACTGCCGGGCGGCGGATCTTTTTCTGCGTCGTTGCCGGTTGAGGTTCAGGACGGTCCGCCTTCGGTCGAGCTAATACCGTCCGCGACGACGGCATATGTCGGAGATTCCGTGACCGTTACGGCGAACGTAAGCGACGACCGGAATATTGTCGCCTACGTGAAATTCTATCTGGACGGAATCCTATCCGATACTCAGGCCCAGCCGCCCTTTTCGGTTTCGTACAAACTGGCCGAAGGCGTTCACAATGTCTCGGCGACGGTCTCCGACGGCGTTCATGAGGTGGTATCGGAAAATGTCCAGTTACATGTGGTGCCGGCCCCGGCGGGCTCACCACTCCCGGTCGGCCTGCTTAATCCGCGAGGGAATGTACAGTGGTTCGCCGGTCAGCGAGTCGATCTTCGGATTCTCGGTACTGAATTCACAAGTGCCGTCAGGTTTTATGCCAATGGTGCACTCGTCGGGACCGACAGTTACGGCCAGACAACGCCCTGTACTATCCAGATCCGCCATTATCCCGAATGCGCATACGCCGGAGTTACGTTCGTCCTCGACGATCCACCCATTCCGATGGGACCGGTATTCAACATTTCATACACAGTGCCGCCGGAACTCGCCGACCGGGGAGTGGTCATTAGGATCGTTGGTGTCGGCGAGGACGGAAATACGGCGAATCTTCCTGACAGTTTTGTACAGGTAGTGCGCGACAAGCCTCCGGCTCCGTCAATCACCACTCCGGGAGGCACTTCAGTATCTCCGAAGGCGCCGGTCATCGTCGATTATTCCGTGACCGACGATCAGGCGGTGCTGGGAGTGGGGGTGGACGCGGCGATCGACATACGGAATACGAATGGCAGCTGGACACAGATCGCCGGAGCAACTGCAACCGTCTCGGCGAAAAAGACGGAAGCGATCGTCATTGACGGCGACACCGGAGAATCCCTGGGAATATCGAATCTTATCCAGGATCCCAAGTGGATGGCGGCTCCCGATTTCGGCGGAACCGCTACAAGCTCTCTCTCGTTTACGCTTCCCTCGACAGTAACGGCGGGGGCGACGCTACGGGTTCGCCTTGCGGCAACCGACTCCGGCGGGTCGAGCATGGAGGCGAATCCGGTCCAGCTGTCGGTTGCACAGGACGGACCGCCGCAGGTCGTGCTGACCGCACCGCTACCGGGAGAAAACCTCGTCGCCGGATCGCGGATCGTCGTCGCCGCCAACGCATCCGACATCTCCGGGATTTCGAGTGTGAAATTCCTGCTGGAGACCGGCGATACGGTCTCGATTCTCGGCGCGGCCACCGGCCAGCCTTATCAGATCGCGTGGAGCATCCCGGTCGAGATGAAGGGAAGTACGATAAAACTGTATGCACGCGCGACGGATCGTACGGATGTCTCTGCCGATTCTGTCAAATCGACCTTCGTTGTAGCGCGAGACGATCAGCCGCCCACCGTCGCCCTGACGTCGCCGAAGGACGGTGCTGTTTACACCACGTCGATGAATCTGCTGCTCGGCGCATCCTCTTTCGACAATTCACAAATCGTCAAAGTGGATTATTACGGTTTCTCCAACGCCCAGGAATGGCGGCTATTACATTCCGATCTGTCGCCGGTTCCGGCCACCACCGCATTCAACTCCGTAACGTCGGCTTTTGTGATACCGGCCGCTGATTACCAGACGCTCCTACTTCCGGGTGAGAACCTGAATACTATAGATAGGCTCGTCCGGTTCAAGGCGGTGGCGACAGACAGTGCCGGTAATGTCGCCGAATCCCGGGTAATCCAGGCCGAGATCAAGGCTGATCGGCCGCCAGTCATCACCGGCGTAACGCACTTGGATCCGGGCGGCTGTTTCGCGCAGAGCCGTTGCGGAGTCGAAATCCAGGCAGCTGACGACGTGGCCGTCGCGTCAGTCGGACTGCAGCTGTTCGATCCGGTACACCCGGCGACTCCGTTGTACGACAATTCGGCCGCAAATGTCCCGTTCCAGTTCAGCAATATCGTTGTCCCGGCCAGCGCAAGTTCAAATCTCAATCTGGTGGCGACCGCGACAGATTCAATAGGACAAACGGTGGTATGGGCGGAAACCTTCACTGTCAATACCGACAGCGAGCCGCCGTCCGTGGGGATCATGTCTCCGTCCGGTGGTACTTCGTTCAGGACTTCCGATCCCATCAATGTGGTCGTTCAGGCCGCCGACAACGTCTCAGTCGCCTCGGTGCGGGTAAGTTACCCGGGCCATGTCCTCACGGCACCGTTATCCACGAGTACGACCGGCATATTCACTTCCTACAATTTTGGACAGATCGTGATTCCAGCGGCGGCGCAGTCGGTGACCCTTACCGCGCAGGCAGTGGATCCGGCCGGAAACAGCTCCAGCACGAGCACCACAATTTCCATCAGAGACAACTCCGCTCCCATTATCCAGATACTTCGACCGGTCGCCGGTACGACATTCCAGGAAGGAGATGAATTCCCCGTCGATATCACGGCGACGGACGATGGAAAGATGGTCGCGATTTACGCCGCGCCAGTAGACTCGGTGCCTCTGTGCACGAGCTGCGCGAATATCACCAATACCTTGGGGACCGAGCTGAAGGCCCTGAATTCCGGATTGGCGGCGCGAGTGACGGTGGTGGCCCCGCGGACCGACCTTCCGGACGGCAGCACCGGGAAAATCCGGATCCGGGTCCAGGATGACGGCGGCGTTGACGGAATTGCCGAACTTCAACTCACTCTTCTCAACGATCTGGTCTCGCCAGCAGTACAGGTTACTGCACCGGTTAGCGGGTCTTCGTACCCGTCCAGGTCTAATATCGCGCTAAACGCTACTGCCACCGACAACGTACGGGTCAACCGGGCCGAATTTGCCGTCTATGACGACGCTACCGGTGAACTCCTGCAGGGTACTGCGGTATACGACGAAAAGTCCTACAAATTCGTGACGACCACGAGGGATAACCCAAACAGTTTCGGCGAAATTGTGGTCGACAAGACTTTTAGCGGTTCCTACGGCTCGATGCTGACGTTACTGGACGCCTGGATCGGGCGGACCGTGCGGGTGGATACCTATGCGTATGATCGCGCCGGTAACAGTTCCGAAGTTCAATCGATCCGGATTAAGGTCGTCGGCGATTTGATCCCTCCCGCCATATCCGTGAGCGGACTTTCGACTGGCTCAAACGGCGAAATTTATGAGGGAACAACTCAAACACTATCCGTCGTCGCTACTGACAATATCGCGGTCGATCATGTCGATCTGTCCTACTGGTTCGCGGCGGTAAATACGGCTGGCACGGTAGTTGCCCACACGGGCGAGACGCTGTTGCACGGCTGTCCGTATTTGACACTGATTCAGTCTACGAGCCCTCTGACCGGATGCAGCGCGGGCGAGGTCCAGTCGTACGGGGACAAGAGGTTAATCCAGATTCCCCGTAAAGCCGATCTGGCTTCGCTGGTGACGGACCCGACGACCCAGCACGTCGAGCTTCAGATCACCGCCGTCGCGACGGACCGTTCGGCGAATCAGGGCGGCCTGCGTGGAGGTTCCGCTCGTTACACGGTCGCCGCCGACCTGCCTCCGGCTGTGGCATTCACGAACCCCGGGCCGTTGAACGCTCCGGTTGAGCATGAATGGCTGACACCGGACCTTTCTGTCACCGATAACCTTGATGACCTGAATGTGACCGTTCTTGGCGGAAGAGGCAGTCTGGACGAACTGATCGCCGGAAAGTTTGTCGTTACGGATCCCGCATTGGAGTTCGGGACGGGGAGCGGCGTGTATGGCCCACTGGCTGTTTCCATCGAAGCCGTTCAGAACATTCCGGCCGTCACGTCGCCGGTTTCCTCATTACGGGTATCCACTTCCGGGAGCGATTCGGTCGAATTAGGGATGCCGGGCGGGGCGTTTTCGCTCGGCCGGACGATTGCATCGAACGGCGACGATCCTGCGAAGGTACGGATCAAGACAGAACTTCCTGACGGAGCGGACGCGACACAGTGGAAACTGGTGGTTTCGGTTGCATCGCCGGCACTAGGCCCATCCGCGGCGGTCCACGAGTACGTCGGGACGACAGGGGCCACGTTCATTCAATCGGATCTTTTCGCGCAGCACATTGCGACGGGCGATCATTGGCAGGTTCAGGTATTTCGTTCCGTGAACGGCACCTGGGTGGAAGAGTCCGGGGCTGTCACCGACGTTTTTACCGAAAGCTACGTCGATATTCCGAGCCTGTCGGTTGTCGCGGGAGGCAGCGAATACCGCCTGACGAGTTACCGGACTTGCCAGCAAGCAATACCCTGTCAAAACGTCGTGTCGCAGCCATTCAAGCCTCAACTCGGATACGACTATTACCTGCAGCCGTTTGATTCGGCCTTCATGGCCGTGGCGGCTACCGACGGATTCGGAGGAACGGGCTGGGCCACGTCGAATTTTGTGGTTCTGGAGGACCGGGAAGCTCCGTCGGCCGGAGTCGTAGCGGTCAACAACACCCATCCGGTCGCCGGAGGACGTCCGGTTCCGATCGCCGCCAATTTTGAAGACGATTCCAGGCTGAGCAGGGTCGATATTTATCTGAACGACAATTTCATTGGCACCGCGGCCGCTGTTCGTGGCCCGTCGCAAATGCACGGTTCCGGCACCGTCAGCTGGCAGACGTATCAGGGCCCGGGGTTCACATACAACGTGACCATGCCGAAGGAGTTGTCGGGAACTCTCGGAAACCTGGTGGCACGAGGATACGACCTGTACGGGCATGTGGCCATTTCCTCGCCACTGAACTTCTTCGTTTGGCCGGATATGCCGCCCAAAATCGCCTATTCCGGCGTATCGTCTCCGGCCGGGAATACGACAGATCCGATCGCCCTCGCCGCCGGTAACGCCACCGTACTGGAAGGAAGTCCTGCGACTATCTCGTTCAATGTGACCGAGGACGTGGGTTTGCAGTCCATTTCCGTCTTCTTCAACGGAAATCCACTCATCACATATGACCAGCAAACGGCGCTGCTCGCGAACGGCCCTCTGGATGCGTCTGTCAACTACCAGCTCCCAATACCTACTGGGCTCGGAGATGCGGCGCTGTTTTCGGTTCAGGCGACGGATGTCCGCGGCCTCCAGAGTTCGGCGGACCTACTGGTCAAGCCGGTCGGAAACCGGGCTCCATTCGTCTGGATCATATCTCCTGTACCGGGGTCGGAGATTGTCGAAGGGATCAACAGCCTGACTTTTGCCGCCGTCGCCATCGACGATCAATCACTCGACAATGTCCAGTTTTATGTTGACGGGGCTATTAGCGGGCCGCCTGTTCATCCAGGCGAGCGAAGTAGCGACGGAAAGATTGGTTCGCGGGATGTCATCTGGTCGTCTTTTTATAATAGCGACGGGACGCCAATTCCCGCCAATAACGAATACCCGGAAGTGAGTGCAGCCGTTCATGCGCTCCCGCCGTATTATAGCCCCAAGAAGCTGAAGGTGTTTTACGTAACACTATCGCTGCCGGCGAATGTGTTTTCGGTCGGCAGAAACTTTGCAGTTCAGGCGGTCGCGTCGGATATCACCGGGGTAAAATCAAGCGCTTCAAGCCAGAATCTGAGAATTGTCGGCGACACCACACCGCCATATGCCCGCATATTGAAGCCCTATAATTTACTGACGGTCACAGAGGGCAGCTCGTTGGGAATGACATTCCTGGGACTCGACAACGTACAGGTGTCGGGCATGCAGGTGCTGGCGCATTATTTTGATCTTGGCGACGACTACTGTAGCGGTGCGACGAGCATCGACGAAAATGCTTTCAATCCGGTGGAGGATTCGAAATATCTGGTCACCGGAATACCGCCAGAAGACCAGGTGCTGCAGACGACCGCTGTCAAGGAAACACCGCAATACGGTTTCGAGCTCCCGCTTTCGACATTGGACGAGGCGTTCGGTCTCAGTCGCCAACAAGCGATCGCCGCCTCAGCCTGTAGGTACCTGGTCGGGATCAAAGTGGTCACGTCCGACCTGAACGGAAATACTTCTGACTGGTCGCAAGTGTTTTTGGAACCGCAGGGAGACTTTTCGCAGCCGCCGGTCCAGCTGAACGAAGAAACTCTGCTAGTACGGCTTAAACCTGACGAGCCTGCGTATGTGAATATCGACAAGGTGACGCCGGGTTATAATTCCGGGGCCTATCTCTATGTCGCGTCCGGATCGCGTCTTGCGGTTTCGGTGCAGGCGGTTGACGACGTAGGGATTGATCGCGTTTATATGGAACATGATTTGGGGCAGGGCTTCGTTTCGGTCTCTCCCCAGCGCTATTACGACACCGACGCCCCGTACGGATTCAACTACGATGTTCCGCAGCTGGGCCCGGATGAAACGACGCGGACGATTTCGATCCGCATAAAAGCCGTCGACCGGGTAGGGAATGTGACATTCTCGGCCCCGCGTGATTTGAAGATCCAGCAGGATCAGCCACCACTTGTATCGATCGTCAGGCCGGCTCAGGCAGCACAACTTCCCGAAGGAAATCCGGTTCGGATCGAAGTGGCGGCACAGGACGACGTCGGCGTTACTCAGGTCGGTTTCCGGGTCGACGACGGTGGCGGGTTCAGGCAGTTCGCCAGCGCCCAGGTCCCGCCGTATGTCGCCTTTTTCCCGGTTGCCTACGGAAGTGCCCCTCGCAGCCTGTCGTTCCAGGCAATTGCGACCGATACTGCCGGTCACGTAATCAGTTCCGGAATTACGAACATTTCTGTTGTAAAAGACACGACCCCTCCGGCCGTTTCTTTCGTATCGCCTGCGGCCGGTTCGGAAATTATCGCTGGTACCTCCTATTCGATCCAGGTACGCGCGGATGACGACGGCGAGATCGCACTTGTCAATATTTATGTAAATGGAACCGCAGTTGCGCGGCTCACTCAGGCCCCGTATCTGGCAGTCGTGCCGGCGCCGGTTCTACCCGGCGACCAGCTCTCGCAAACCTTCAATATTCGTGCCGATGCAATTGACGCGTCCGGAAATACGGGAAGCGAGACAATTGTCGTAACCGCCGTCGCCAACCGCCCTCCGGTGTGCAGCAGCGTAGTCGCCTATCCTCAGAACGGCTCGACTGTCGATTCAGGAAGTCAGAATGTGGTGACGGAAGGCGGATCGGCCTTTGTCCGTGTGGAAGCATCCGATCCTGATGAAGCGGCCTATTCGGGGGTCGCGGATGTCGAACTGAGTGGATCTGGCAAGCTGTTATGGACAGATTACGTCGCACCATACGACGGGGTTATCGCTATTCGGAGTCTGACCGATTCGGAACGAGCGGCAGGATATGGAACCTTAACCTTGACCGCGCAGGCATCGGATTACCTCGGCAAGACTTCAAATCCCTGCCAGGCGGCCGTCCGGATAACGGCGGACCAGCCTCCGTCGGTCCAGATCGCTCAGATAGTAAGTAATTTCGTGACGGCGGTGGATTTGAGGGCAAATCCGGTCACTTTCGTGACTGTCCTCGACGGATCGCAGAACCGCGTCGTGGTGGAAGCACATGACGATGTCCAAATTTCCAAAGTCGATATGTATCTGAACGATGTGCTCGTATCGCACGTCACCCAGTCGCTCGGCCAACTCGGATATTTTGACGCCGCATCGCTGTACGAAGGAGAATTTACCGCTCCGGCCGGAGCGCAGGGCCGCCAACTGACTCTACGGGTGGTCGCTTACGACAATACCGGCAAGACCAGTCAGGCGTCTATCTTTATCGGGTCCGAAGCCGACCGGAGTCCACCTATCGTGCAGGTATTCCGGCCGGTGGCTGGTACGCTCGTCCCGTACGGGGAGCCAATCGACTATGCCGCGGCCACGCTGGATATCGGTTATGTCAATGGCGTAACAGTTACCTATTACAACCCGCTCCAGCCGGACCTGAAGGTTGTCGAGTTCGCCGGCCAGGAAATTACGGGGAATGTTTTCGGCGGGGTCACGGCTCCCGGTTCCCGGGTATTCGGTTTCCCCGAAGGCGGAGCCCCGCTCGCGGGTTCACAAGTCGGTGGAGTGAGCGTCATTCCCGGCCAGTACCTGAATTTCGAGACCACTGCGCAAGACAGCGCCGATCCTCCGAATATCGGAATCGGGAATCCGGTAAATGTCGAAGTCGGCCTACCTGTTCCAGTTCGATCTTTGGGTGGTGGAGATCAACGAATCATCCGGAGTGAGCGATACGGGAACGCATTGATTGTCGCGACCCGGAGTTTCGGGCTTAAATTTGTACCGTTTGATCCAATTCATGGGCAATTTAATTTCGATGGGACACCGAGCCCGAAAGCGTCAAGCTTACGAATAGTGCCGAATGTGGTTATCGAGGCGGTAGATCCGGTAACGCAGCGCCCGGTAAATTCGTCCGTGCTGGATCCAATGGTGCAATGGACGGATGTTGGTACAGGACTTCTCGACTTTACGCCGACTACAACTACAAACCAGGCGATTTATCAGCAGGAAGACGCATATCCGGTCGCATTCGCGATGCGGGAAGACATGGCGTTTGTGGCGGTCAGGCATGTCCGTCCGTCCACTACGAACCGTACGGCTATTGAAATATTCCGTATCGTCTCCGATGTCCTGCCGCCGGAACGTTTGTCCGTCGCACCGATCAACGGACTCGACTACGTGGACCTGGCAATTGAAAAGAACCTGCTCGTGGCGGCGGCCGGTAGCGCCGGGCTCCAGATCTACGACGTCAGCAATCCGGAAAAACCATTTCATGTGAAGGAAGTGCCGGTTGTCGGAGGTGCGTGGTCGGTCGCGGTAAAGGACGGAATCATTTACGTCGCCGCAGGAAGCGCCGGACTGAACGTCTACGACGGTAATTCGCCTCTACTACCGGAAATCGGGAACACCGACACGCCGGGAGTGGCGATGTCGTTGGTAATTTCAGGGAACAACGTCTTTGTCGGCGACGACGGATCCAACTCGGGCATTTCGGTGATTTCGGTTGAGGATCCGAGGCAACCGGTCGTGACCGATTGGACGCGGACGTCTGTCGGCCGGGCGGACCGGCTGCCGCAGGGTGTGTCCGATCTGACGGCGGTGGGTCCGCTGATTGCCGCTGGCGTAAAGATATCCGATCAGGAGATCGTGAACGGAAGCCCGAGCCTGGTGGACGGCGAACTGCAATTGTTCAAATTCGACGGTGCTCATGTTTCTCTTAAGGTCCGCGGGATGACGAACCCTGACATGGCCAGTGTTTCGCCCCGTGATTCGACGGTAATAGTCGCGACGAGAAGCGATATTACCGATTTTAACAAGGATGAATTTTTCCCGCTTCCGTTCGCAACCGTCTGGGATGTGTCGCCGGCCGACGGCGAAACCCAGGTGCCGGTAACTACAGCGATTACGCTCAAATTCGGCATCCCGATTGCTCCTGATTCAGGGCCATGTCCATCGGTCAGACCGTTCGATGTCACAACCGGTGATCTGGGCGACGTTACCGGACCGCTCGTTACCGGTGACTATACATGTTCAGGGCGAACGGTTTCATTCAGTCCCTCGGCGCCGTTTGTAGAGAATACGGCAGTATACATTCACGTCGCCCCGGGTGCGTACACGATGCTAGACGGGGTAACGCTCGTCGAGGGCTTCGTGTCGAAATTCCGCACGGAAGAGACGGCAAATTCATCGGCGATTTCGCTTATCCGGGCTACACCGAATTCCGGAAGTGCGTCAGGCGGAACGATTGTATGGGTTGAAGGAACCGGCATCGAGGCCGGCGCCACGCTGACTATCGGCGGCCAGCCGGTCCCTGCCTTAGTCGAGACTCCCTATACCTCCGCATTCGATCCCGCCGTTGACTCAAGGATCAGTTTTACCACGCCGCCCAGTTCGAACGGACTGGCGACTATCGTGGTCAGGAACCCGTCAGGACGTCATGCATCGCTTGAGGGGGCGTTCCTGTACTCGGATTCGCTCAGGCTGGAATTCACGTTGCCATCGACCGGCTCCACGGCGTTTAGCACCCAGGTCACTCTTGTGGGCGGCGGATTTGTTCCGGGTATGACGGCGCGATTCGGGTCGGTGGAAGTCCCGTTAACTGTAATCGGCGCCGAACAGGCCGTGGCGACCGTGACTCCGCAGGATTACGGCGTCGTGGACGTATTTATCAAAAATCCGAACAGTGATCACGCCGTACTGCCGGGCGGGTTCATGTTCTCGGGCCTTGGATCGTCGGCCACAATGATGGCTCCGAGCAGCGCCACCGAGATGCTTGGTGGTTCGGAAAGCGGATTTTTTGCCGTTAGCTCCGGCATACGCGGTGTGGTCGAAGCCGAAGTCGCTGAAACAACCGGCCGGTATCGTAATGCCTACGTCCTGCTGGGCGGTAGCTCATGTACTGTCGCCGACGGCTACGTTCCCGGAACGGTCCAAACGGTCCGGCTGGGAAATGTGACCGAGACCGCGGGCGGAGTCCGGCGTTATAGCAATATCGGGAATAGCGCTATCAGCGGAGACGGAGTGGAAATTCCCAGGCCTTATAGCCCCGTGGCCGGGCTTGTCGACGGCCGTATGCTATACGTAGCCGCCAACTCGGCCTGTTATCCGCCCGCAAACGCCGCCGCGAGAAGGTCGGCCGTACTTTCGATAGACGTCTCTGACGGTTCCAACCTTTGTGCAGGCGGAAACCCGACACCCTGCAGCGCAGGAAATCCGGTCCCGATCGGCCCGGAAGTATTAAGTATAACAAAGTCAGGAAATCTGATCGTGGTGGGGACGGTCTCGGGGCTTTATTTCGTCGATGCTTCGAACCCCGGCGCCCTGGTTCTGGTCAGCCACACTGATACGGTCAATGTAGATTCCGTTCCTGTCGATGTCGGCCAGATATTCGATCTGGATCTGGTCGGTGACCGTTTGCTGATACCGAGTTATGCGACGACTATCGATCCGCAGACGGGGTATTTTTTGCCCCGGAATCCGTGGTTGCTTGACATGTCGGTGGCCTCTCCCGATCCGGCGGTTATCAGCGGGCTGAAGGTGGCCGGGCGGATCGATGGGATTGGTCGTTCGGGGAGCACGGTATATACCGCCAGCGCGGTTACGGGATTGCAATACGTCGACGATACGGGCCTGCTCAGTTTCAGCGGCACGGCAAATCAGGCAGGCTTCCCTCTTCCTTTGACGGCAGAGGATCAGCGAGTAACCGCGAAATCCAATTTGCTCGCAAGATCGGGGAGCACGCTACAGGGACCTCAGGGTTACCTTTCGTTTCTTGAATTCTCGAATATCACGGATCGAAGCGATCCCAAACTACTGGGAGCAATCCAGCCGGGCTTACCGACAAAGTATTCCATTCCAACTCACTTGGCACTCGATGGAGATGTGTCGATATTGGCGACCGGTTTACGGCTGGACGTAGTTGAAGTTCCCTATCTCGATGTTCGGTCGGTTGCGCCTGCGGACCGGGCAAACGGTATTGCCCTCGACCAGCCGGTGCGAGTTACGTTTACCCGTGCCGTCGACGCCGGCAGCGTGGCGGGAAATATCCGGATTGTACGGAAAAGCGGACCATTGCCACTGATCGGGACGACCGTAGCGGTGAATATCGAGCCAGTTGATGCCGAAAATATCAATACACCGTCCGGTCCGCTGACAGAAGCCACAGCCTTTGATCTATATGGAAATCTTGTCGGAGATTATTTTGATCCCGGCACCGTCTATGAAATCGTTGTAGACGGGAATATCCGGACGGCCGACGGGCTCGCCGGATTGCTCGGACGGGTTTCGTCACGTTTTACGACCAATCTGGTCGGCGGCGGGGAACCTGTCCGGATCGACGGGTTGAATCCGCACCTCGTCCCGCTTGCGGGCAGTTCGACCATATTGGTGACGGGCCGCGGTTTCAGCGGCAGTCTGAGAGCTGCCGTAGGCGGGTTGGCGATTCCACCGGGTGCAATCGTGTGCACGAATTGTGGCGGTGGCGAACAGACGATCGAAATCACGCTGTCGAACCTCAACCTTGCTGATGGCGGCCTCGCCTCGCTGCACGTATACAACGACAGTACCGGATCTGATGCCTCTATGGCGGGGGCGCTGTTGCTGATGAGCCCACTATCCATCGAGGAGGTTTCTCCCGACTGGGGAACTGTTGAAGGTGGCCAAAACGTATCCATTCAGGGTACCGGTTTTTCGCCCGAGGTGGATTCGCTCGGACATCCCAGGCTGACGGTGACCTTCGGCGGTATACCGGCGGTCAGAGTATTCGTCAGAAGTATAGGATTGATCGAGGCGATTACGCCGTCCGGTATCGTGGGTAGTGCTCCCATACAGGTCACCAATCCCGATGGATCAGAAGCATCGGCAGATTTTACATTTGCCGGTCCGGTCGTAGAGGGAATTGATTCGCAGTCTATTGGTAGCATTACAAGTCCTATTGGCGGTGCCGCCTATCTGGACGGACGTGTATTCGTAACCGCGCAGTGGTTTCCCGGATACGACAGCCCTATATCTCACGGCAGACTGGATATCGCCAATTTCTTGTCACTGAGTTCTACGGATCCTTGCTCGTGGAATACGGACGCTCTTAAAGCCGAGGGGGCGACCCTGGGTTCTGATGATTTTCCGTTCCAGATTGATCTGAACGGTGACGGCGCGGAAGACCGTTACGATGCAATGTTAGATTTAGGCAGGCTACGAATTCCCGGGAAGCCAGTATTGTTACCGGAGCGCGACCTCGTACTCGTGCCGATATATGTCGGATCAAAGGCCTTTATATATGTGGTGAATATTTCGAATATCTGCCAGCCAGCGATAGTCGGGCAGGTGGACTTGCTATCCGCGGAGTTTCCGCGGGATATGCGGGTCGCCGGTAATTTGATATTCGTAGCGCTCGGTAATGACGGAGTCCGGGTCCTATATATCGCAGATGCTTTGCATGCTTTTATTATTGATGAGATTCCTACGGAATATCCAGCAGTTGGGCTCGCACTGTCTGGCACTGACGTCGCCATATTCACTTCCCCGATAATGCCTGGTTTAGCTGCTGGCGCTTATGCCAGCCCCACTTGGGGTATCGGATCAAAGGTCGTATTCGCAAAGGCGATACGTGGCGACTTCCAGCCCGTGGCCAGTTACGGCCGGGCATGCCGAGACGGCGCCGGAGTCAACGACAGGTTCTATCTGGCCTGCGGTAGTTCCGGAATCAGAATCGTTGATCTGGTGGAAGGTAGCGACGGACCAGGAACGCTTGGTGCGGTCGAAAGAGGCTCAGGAAATACCTCGCCGCCCGGCGTTGCGGTATCCATTAGTGTGCTCACGTCATTAGCGTACGTGGGATTCCAGGACGCCGGTATTTGGATATTCGACATCAGTGATCCGTCCGGGCCAGCCGCTCTTGCTCCAGTCGATAACCGTCTGGGCGGCCAGGTGCAGGGGATAATGACCGATGGTCCGGTAACGATCGGTCTGTTTTACGACGAAAATCATGATGAAAGTTATAATCTCCAGCGGCTGCAGACCAATATCATAGTTGATCTGAACCTCGCCCAGATTGAACCGGCTCCGGGTTCCGTCACGCCGCTTGAACGCCAAGACGTTCAGATCATTTTCACGGCAGTCATCGATTCGGATTCCCTGTCGGATAGCCGGGTTCGGCTGATAAGGCTGAATTCCGCCGAACCGGCGATTCAGCTTCATGATGGGAGTGCTGTCCATGGGCATGTCGTACCGGCGACGATTACACCGGCCCCCGGTTCCGGAAGCCTCGGCAACTACCTTCGTATCCAGCCGGCGCAACTGCCGGACGGTCTGTACTTCGAAGCCGGAACCCAGTATCTTGTAGATCTTTCCGGCCAGATTGCGTCTCCGGAAGGTGCCCGGCTGGTCCACGGCCGCGGTTACTCATTCACCTTCACCGTCGCAACCGTGCCGGACTCCCCAATCCCGGTCGTTTCGTATGTGACGCCCGTTTCCGGGAGTCTCACGGGCGGATACGAAATAGCCATCAGCGGATTTGGTATACAGGAAAACGCAGACGTCTACGTTGGCGGCGAACTGATGAGCCATACTGCGGACGGCTACCAGGTCGCCGGAAATTCTGCGACGATAACAGTCGATATCCCGGTCAGTACGGAAAGAGTTCCCGGTTCTGCAACCGTTCGTGTCGTCAATCCCGGCGGCACGTCCGCGGCATTGCTGGGAGGGTTTCTGTATCTCGACCATCTTTCGGTCGAGTCCATCACTCCCGAATACGGACCCGCACAGGGCGGCGACCTGATAACCGTGCGGGGCACGGGATTTACGCCCGCGAGCCTGTTGACGTCTCCGCTTAAGATTACGGTCGGTGGGGTGCCTGCATCGGGCATAAATGTCCTTTTGCCTACGTTATTGCAATTTAAGGCCCCGCCCGGTCCGTTTGGACCTGCCGACATACGTATAAAGATACCCGGATCGGATGAGCTTCTGGTCCAGTCTGCACACCGGTACGGGTTGCCGTACCTAACTAAGTATCAGTTGAACAAAACATTCCCGGCTACCGTGACCGCAGATGATAACGGAGTTGCCTGGCTGACTGCCGGAGGTTCGGATGTTATCGGCGAGAGTATTGAGACGAGAAAGTCTTTTTCCCAGCGGTTTATGGCGGTCGATGTACACAATCCCCCGACACCGAACCTGGCGGGAGCCTTGTCGACGCTACCTCACGATCCGCCTAGTGACGTCGAGCAGCTCGCGAAATACTACCCGATATCGGTGACCCGGGATTTTACGGCCCAGTCGTTCGATGTTTTGCCAGTTGACCCTAACAAGACCGTGGTCGCTAACGGTGAACAGGGGCTGGTCGTTATTGATACGACGGACCTGCTCGGTGCAGATCTTGTCGGTGTTCATCAGCCACTCCCGGTAGATGATCAATATTCCGGACTTCGCCCAAAGATCACGTCGACCGCAATTAAACTGGGTCCAGCGATTTATGCCACACATTTCGACTCTGTCGTATTGAATCCCACAGATGGAGTCGCCGGAACCAATACAGACGGGTCTACAATTGACGTCTCGGTCGCTTCAGACCCGGTAGAACTGGTTCGTTATCACGATAATGTGGAGCTGGAAGATTTATTTATTTCGACACCAGAAGGGCCTACTCTTGCTGGTGCTCCTGCACATCGGACGCTCGCGGTCGGGGAATACATATTCAGTGTCACGTCCAGGAGAGAGCTGAAATGCTCACGGGATCTGCTGGATTCTGGAGGCACCTGCCTCGCTAAAGATATTTTTAATAATAAAACAATCAGTGAGGGCGGTCATTTGCATGTTGCCAAACGTTCAGGAGCAGCAATTAACCGCGTCGGCACGTTCGGACTGAATTTTTTCCAGCAAAATGGCGGAGGGAGTCCGGAACATCTGATTTTGACAGCACTGGAGATCACGTCGGACGGTTTCCTGATGGTCGGCGGACCTAGTGGAATATATGTCGTTGACGCTGAGGAATTCCTCGATCCTGAAATCAATACCCCGCAACTGAAATGCCGCGGTCATATTACACTGACACTTGACGAAGTCAGCAACGTCGGCGTGATCAGGTCGATTAAATCCGTGGGTTCGTATTTGTTAACGGCGTGGGACGCGGGCGGCGTAAGAATATTCGACGTATCCGGGCTCGCTGGACTGAGGAGCGGGCCGCTTCCGCAAGATTGCTCGGCACGAATTTCGGTCCCGGTACTATCAGCGGGAAACCGAGAGTACGCCCGCGCCGCCGACTTTTTCCAGGATCAGGTACTGGCTGCGTCTCCCCAGCCCGAAGCGACGGGAATAAATATATCCGCAGGCAGCATGAATATCCTGTCGGTCCCGTTTTCGATGGTCATGAAGACCGAACCGGCAAATAACGCTCGCTGGGCCACCGATAAACCAGTCGGGATCACCCTGAATCGCGAACCGGTGGCGGCAAGCCTTAATAATGGGACAGTATCCATCGTCCGTATGCTCGATCATTCGGTAATCGCAGGCGCTATTTCGGTTGACGACAGAACGGTGACGTTCACGCCATCTTCACCGCTTGCACCGGAAGAAAATTATCAGATTGTCGTTACGGCGGCACTCCGGGACCGCGAAGGCGGGGCCCTTATCGCGGACTATCACTCGGCTTTCCGGACTCTACCGGCGGATATCCAGCCTCCCAAGATTCGGGGAATCAGTCCCAAAATTCTTTCGGTGGACGGCGGTCAGGTCACCGTGACTGGTGACGGGTTTGGCTCAATTGATGTCATTTGGGTCGGCGACCGGGAAATCACGGACGTGCCTGATCAGGCCGGGAGTGTGTTCCAGCGGATTCCACCGTCGTCGCCGGGAGATCCAGACCAACTCGTCATCACCTTGGCGTCCGGGCTGGAAGCCGGACCACTGGACGTCCGGGTAATAGATTCAAGCCACCATTTGAACGAAATCAGCCCTCTTGGCCTTATCGCGCTGCATCAGTTGAATCAGGTTGGCGCCCAGATGTCTCCCTTGTCCGGACCGATGAGCGGCGGGACACGGATTACGGTTTCACTTGCGGAACCCGCTTTCGTTCCGGGCGCCGTTGTCCGGATTGGCGAACGAACCGGGATCGCCATGGACGTCTTGGACCTTTCGACCTTCGATTTCCTGTCGCCGAGACAACTGGCGGCGGGAATTTATCCGGTCGAAATCAGGAACCCGGGCGGAGACTGGGTAACGGTCGGTAATTTCGCCTACGAAGTCCCGAACGGCGGTGCGATCAATTTGCCAGGGTATCCGAATTCACGCAGTGCCCATGGCATTGCCTATGTTGGCGACTATTTGTACGTAGCGGCTTTTTCCTATCTTGAAAATATGGCCGGCCTGGAAATCTTCAATGTTTCGATACCCCAGGTACCGATTTCGCTTTCGTGGCTGCCATTCTGGAACAACACAGGCTTTAAGCGGGAACCCATCGGTCTGGCGATCATCGACAATGTGGCGGCGGTCGGAGTGCGGGGAGGCACCATCTATTTCGTCGATATCACTGACAAGCAGTCGACTTATGTCACCGGAGTGATTGATACCGGATCGGAAATTACCGGGCTGTCGGCTGCTGGATCGTATGTGATTGCCGCCACGGCGCAGGGTTCGATCAAGCTGATCGATCTGAATTCTGCTCCCGTAACAGTGACGGATCTGGCGACCGACACTCCTTTGGTGAACCTGATCGGATTGTCCGTATACGGAGGGGTTCTCGCTACCGCCGAGGCCATGGCGGGGGCCGATGCCGGACGCACACTAATCAGGATTTTCAGGCTGAATGGCGACTGGTCCGCGACCCAAATATCGTCGCTGATCGTAGATATTGCGGCTTCGCCCGGCGAGCTATTTACCGACGGCACCTGCGTGTATGTGTCCGGCGGCGGCGAACTGCGGATTATCGACATCACCGACCCAGCCAATCCAAGGAGTACCTTTGTCGCCCATCCGGCAGCGACGGACCCGATTACAGCGCTTGTTTCGCGTGGCCGTCAGGTTCTGACTTTCTCTGATGACGTGATATTTACGACAGTGCCGATGGCCCGGGTGATCGGAACAACTCCGGCCGCCGGTGCCGTGGTTCCTCCGAGTCTGGCGACTGTCGTTGTGCAGTTCAGCGAACCTATGGCAACGGCATCGCTCAGGTCGAATCAGGCCGGGGCAGCCGATGATCAGGATCCACCCGCGATACCGGATTACAGTGACGACAACGTTTATGTAGTGTCGGCGATTGACGGAAGCAGGGTCCCGGCGAGACTCAATAATGACATTACGGTCTTCGGGTCTACGGTCACCGTCCAACTGCTCGCGCCTCTATCGGAGCTTACGGACTATGAACTCAGAATGGCTTCAGGTCCGGGTGGCGTACGCTCGCTCGGGGGACTCGTTCTAGGCAGCGACATCGTTGTTCCGTTCCAGACGACCGGATCGGCCTATGTCCAGCCGGCGATCGCATCCGTATCCCCGCATATCCTTCGCATCGGCACCGGAGTCAGGCAAGTCACGATTACTGGCGAGGGTTTTGACAACGGGGCCGCTGTGACCCTGAACGGTCTGTCGGCGACGGTAGAATCCTTTGTCCCGGCGACGGACGGACCGGATCAAATTGTCATTTCTGTCGATACCGGCAATCTGAGTCCTGGACTGAAAGGGCCGGTTGTCATAAACGTCGACAATCCAGGCGGTCTGACGGCTGCCTTGACGGGCGGGCTGGTTATTGTCGATCCGGTTTCGATTTCGTCAATCACGCCGAATCTGGGCGGACAGGCCGGAGGCACATCGGTAACGATCACGGGGACGGGTTTCCTGCCGGGAGCGACGGTATCATTCCGTTCTTTGGCGTCGGGTGTGGCCTTGCCCGTAACCAGTATCCGGGTGCAGTCGCTCGGCCGGATAACTGCAATTACGCCTCCGCATAAGTCCGGTCCGGCGGACGTCATCGTCAGCAGCTTGGGATCATCGGGGACGCTCGCCTCGGGCTATTACTATACGCTCGAACTGGTGGCCGGTATCGATATCGGGCCGGTCTCCGATCTAGCTGCGATAAGCGACGGGTTGATGTACGCCGCCTCAGGGTGCCGAGACCTCGACTACGCCTGCGGGGGCAAATTTGTCGGCGTCGATATCTCCAACCGTGCTGCACCGGGCATCCTGTTTAATATGCCTATAGGCGATTTCGTCACGTCCATGTCGGTCGTGGACCTGACCCCTTATGATCGCGTCTATTTTGCCGCAAACGCCTGGATGGACGGGCTCCCGGAAGGCGGGAACGGGTATTCCGGCTATATTCGGTGGGTCGACGTTCAGGGACAGGAAAACAGCTCGCTGGTCGTAAGTCCGGTGACAGCTGGCGTCAGAACGGGCGGTGTCGCGCACGACCTTCTCGTCGCCGACGACGTGGTGCTGGTGGCAGACGAATACGGCCTAAAGGCATTTTCATCCATTGCAAAACCCGGAACGGTATCGGCAGTAGGCCGTGTCATTCTTGATACGGCGAGCCCGCAGGCTCCCCGCTACGGCGCTACAGCAGTGGGCAGAACGGGACGGTACGCCGTTGCGGGCACACAGGACCCGGATAACACCGGGCAGTACATAGTCCGGCCCGTCGACCTGATGAACCCGGACGCGTTCCACGGCGCGGCGGGTAGCGGCGCGCTGGGCACTGCGGAAAATGTCGACGGACCAGTTCGCCGTATACGTGTCGATGGCGACGAAATCCTGGCCGTTACCGACACGAGTATTTATAAATTCAGGCTCGATGAAACCACCGGGCTGCTCGCCAGTGTCCGGGCGTATACGGCCATGCCGCCGCCGGTCCCGGGACTGCCGGCAGTACACCGGCAGTTTACGGACGTCCTGCCCTTTGGCGACAGATTGTTGTCGGCCGCAGGGGATAGCGGCATCTTTAGTTATGAAAAGAATGATGAGACGGCGCCGCTGGAAGACGCAACACCTGTAGCAGGAATGGCGACGGCGGTCGCTTATGCCGGAGCGGATGTAATTGTAGGGTCGCGCTCCGACAACACGCATGGCAGTTTCGATATCATTCAGCCGGCCAGGCTTTTTGTCCGTAAAACGACTCCCGTTACAGACGGTTTGATCGGTACCGACGGCGCCTTACGGATCGAGTTTTCGTCCTACCTTGATCCATCCTCGCTCACTGATACAAGCGTCGCGATTACCGGTGCTGGTGGGACCTCCGTCATCGCGAGCACCAGATCAATGGCATCGGGACCGTCTGGTACAGTCCTGACCGTACGGCCGGTAGTAGCGCTTCCACCGCAGGCCGATCTCCAGCTGATCGCTACGACAGCGATAGCCGATCTCACCGGCAGGAACCTTGAAGCGGACTATGTGTTGAATTTCAGGACCGGTATCGCCGCAGGATCCGCGCCTGTCGTCAAATCCGTTACCCCCTCTGTGATCATCCTTGATGAACCGGCAGTGTTGACGGTGACGGGGTCCTGGCTGTCCGATCCCTCTTCCGTGCTGATCGGTGCGCAGCAGATCGACAATGCAGCGTTCACGACATCGGCCGACGGCGCGACCATGGTGATTTCCTACGTTCCGCAGGGGAATACCGGTGTCACAGGAATCGAGATTACCGGCTCCAACGGACTCACCGGCGGCCGGATCGGTTCTCTGGTATTCATCCGGCAGCCGGTGATTACGACCGTCATCAACTCGGTGAGGACGGATCAGGGCGGCTGGGTCGATGTCTATGGCGAGGACTTCTATGCCGGTACCGATGTCACGGTGGATGGTGTCTCGGTGTTGGCCGTCGAATACATCGATTCGACCCATATCCGGGTGCTTGTTCCCCCCGGGGCGATGTGGGGGTTTGTCCCGGTCACAGCAACGAATATTCCGGGACGCGCTCCTGCGGTTCTGGAGCGTGGTGTCATGTATACGCCGGCGCCAGTGGCAGTTTATCAGGGAGCGGGCAATTTTAGTGGCGCCGCACTGACGTCCTCCAGCTCTCTGGAAGCGAGCGATCCCTATACCGGCCGTTTCTCCAAAGTCGATTTCACTAATCCGGGGAATCCGCAGGTATCGCAATCGGCGACGCCAATATCACTCGGAACTATGGCGAATCTCCAGATCGTCGATCAACTGGAAGGATATTTCGTGGTTTCGCCATACCTCGGTGCGGATCACGCGCTGGCGCGTCTGCCGATTGGCCCGGACGGACATCCAGCCCAGACCACAGTGATCGATGGAGTCACGGCTAGAGGAAACGCCACCGTGCCTTCTCACCCGGCGGAGCGGTTCCACTATACGGACGGCCTTGTTTACGGCGGAAACTACCGGAACGGCGGATATCTGGCGAGCCTGAAATCTTCGAAAGTGGCTCTGCTGAACCTGGGCTCATTCCGGGGATTGGGACCGAATCCTCAATACGAAAACTGGGACAATATGTCGGGTTCTAACGGCGCTCGCGTGACATTCGGTCGCGAGCGGGACGACGGGAGTAATATTTACGATATTCATATCGCGGAACTGGACGGCGTCGTTGCCGACCTGGATCTGAACGAGTGGCCCGATGCGATACCCGGAGAGAATCTGCTGCCGGACATCGACGGGGTAGCGATCGGTGACGAATATCTGGCGGTAGTCAGCGATACGGGAACGTACAATCCCTTTGTCGTCGAATTATACCGGATTGACCGGGAACTGAAAACAATTACCGAGGTGGGTGATTTCCCGCTGGACAACACGTTCGTCCCGTTAAAGGACACCTATTATCACGGTTATTACGAGAGCGCGATGATCCGTGGCGGGGCGCTGATTCTGACCGTGGCGAAGGGTATTTTTGCATTCGATCTGTCGGCGCTCGAAATTCCGGGAGCTACGGCACGCGATGCACTGATAACTTATTTTGACACCTCCAGGCTCCCCTGGATTACGACCTACCAGTCGAGCGACTTGGATTACGGCAGGGCGGCGATCGTATCGGGTGGAAGAATTGCCGTTTACGATACCTCCGGTGTTATCGGCGAACGTGCTACGAATTCCAATGTCAGCACCGAAACAGTATGGACGGGATCGGCGGAGCGGATCTCGATCAAGCTGAACACCCCGCCACCGGCGGCATCAAGCCCGGTGGTGACGGTGGCTGGAATCCAGGCGACGAATGTAGCTGTTCAGGACGACACAATATCGTTTGATCTTCCCGCCCTGGTCGATTCCGGTGGTAACGCACTCGGTATCGTCGATCAAACCCGTGCGGGGAGCCGGGGCCGGTATGCACGGGTGGAAATACAAGCGATTCCGGGCGGCGATCTGGGCCTTGTTGAGGTCATGCCCGCTCCTGATTTTGCTGTAGATTCCTATCTCGCCGATGGAGTGCCACCGACCGCACCTTTGGCATTGGATAGCGAACTTAGTGTTGTTTTCACGGATGAACCTGACCCGCGCATAGTGGCCGGTGGGCTTCAGGACGTCGATGTCTTTTTGTATCCATTCGGGAATGTGACCGACGGGAAGTATCAGCAGGATACTGGTGACTCGAAGAGCTTTATTATTACAAGGAGCGCGGGTTACGACTATTACTATCCGAAGTGGTTCCGTTTCGCGGAAGCTGTGGAAGTGATCCCTGAACCTACAGGTGTATCGGTGAGAGGTGCATATCTGAAGTCGCAGTGGGGACTGTATTCATGGTCGTCGGACGTTCATAGATATCCTGATTTTGCGTATGTAACCGGCCTGGATGTCCTGAATCTCCCCGACATTCCCGGACCCGATTACGTTTTCACGTCGCCGGACGACCAGTTCGTTGCCGAAGTGGCGATGGTCACCGAGGACGGACGGGCATATCTTTTCCCCTTCGACTGGGAATGGCCTGAATTCAGCAGGAGCGTCTGGGGCGTTGTAGATGTCAGCGAAACACCAGACCGGCAGATAATAGTTACGCCTTTTAGCGCCGACGCAACCGGAACCACGGCAGTCACGTTTAGTGAGTACATTTTTGCAGGAATTTATCAAACCGTAACCAGAGAATTCGCGGTCGAGATCCCGCCAGTTGCGACGATCCTAAGCCCGTCCGACGGACAGACAATCTTTAATTCCTTTGTAACGGTCAGGGCGACCGCCAACCGGCCGGTGGTATCAGTCGAAATGCAGCTTGGTATGGATGTATATCAGGCGAACCTGGAGGCCGACGGGACAACATGGTCCACGGACGTCCTGTTCCCGGATGTCGGGACATACACAATTTCGGTAACGGCGACGGATGCGGGCGGGCTGGTAAGCACTCCGGCGCCTGTGACGGTTACCTATAATCCGTCGGCATCGGGGCCGGTGATTACCGGCTTAAATCCGCAAGCGGGAAACCTGTCCGTCCTGGACCTTGTTTCGTCGGAAGGCCGGTTCGAAATCAGCTTCGACCAGCCGATCGATCTGTCATCGGCGTCGGAGACGGCGACGGTTGCCTGCGGGGAACCGGATCCGCCTCCTCCGGGAGACGCGTTCGAACCGGATGACACGTTCGGCGAAGCGAAAGAAATCTATTCGGGTAGTCCGCAGAACCATTCATTCCACACGCTTTACGATGTCGATCACAACTTCTTCCAGCTGTACGACACCTGCGATGTGGAAATGCGCCTGGACTTCAACGACAGCGGATATACCTACGTCAATATGTCGCTGTACGACCAGGATATAAACTACCTGGGCGACGCGGTCCCGGGTACCGGGATGCGGAGCTTCCAGGCGACACTCGGGCCGGGAACCTACTATTCCGAGAGTTCGGGCAACGATAACGATATCAACTGCATCACACAGCCGGAGGCGTCGGGCTGCGCTATCCCGTTGGAAAGTTATTGGGCGTCGCTAAACATCTCGAACTGCGCGGGGGGCGGGTTCGGAGGGAACACTCCGCCCGGCGGTGGCGGCGAGGGATCTGGCGGCGGATCCGGCGGCGGGACAAATCTTGTGGGGCGGGCCAAGGTCGGACTACGGCAAGGCACCACAAACCTGAATGTCAATTATCAGCTGAGCGCCGACGGACGTACGTTGTGGGTTTACCCCTACGATGCCTTGAATGCCGATGCGCCGTATTCGTTATCGGTGGCGTCTGTACGCGGAACCTCCGGCGCGGAAATGGCTGCTTCGGATGCGGGGTGCTTCTCGTATACGGTCGATTCCGGACCGCTTTCCCTGACTGGCGGGAACACGGTCCAGATCGATGCCACCAACCTGATGCTCGAAGGGCGGGATATAACCGTCGATGGTGCGGGTTCCACGCTGATTGTGGCTGGCGACCATAACTGGGGCAGCGTGACGCTCGGCCATGGCGCACGGATTACGCATCCGCCGTCCGACGCCGCAAACCCAGACACGCCGTATCTGGCCATTACGGCCCAAAATCTCACTATCGATGCCGATAGTTCAATCGACACCACCGGCAGGGGATATCTCGGCGCGCATTCGGGGTCTAACGACTCTGACTATGGACTGTCGCTGAACAATGCGGCGGCGGCACAATATTACTCAGGCGGCAGTTACGGCGGCTTTGGTGGGTCGCCCTACTCACGGACCGGCATTTATGGCGGGTTTACAGATTATACCGTTACGCAAAACGTGGCTGGTCCACAATCGGGTAGCGGCGGGGCCAGCGGTTCGCCGCAGTTCCCGGGCGGAAACGGCGGCGGACAGGTCAAACTGTACGTCACCAATCTCGTCCTGAACGGTTCGATCGTGGCTGATGGTGACACGACGCAAAGCTCCTGGTCGGGAGCCGGTTCCGGTGGATCCGTCGATATTGCGGTGTGGGGCACGGTTCAGGGCAGCGGCAGGATAAGTGCCAGCGGCGGAGACGCGCTGAATTCCACGAATGACGGGGCATTCAGCAATTCCGGTGCCGGCGGTGGCGGAAGAATCATGATCTATGCGCTACCTACGGGAAGCGACGGCGACGGAATGCCGCTGTTCGATAGCATCCAGATGGAAGCGCACGGTGGGGCATCATCTGCGGGTCCCGCGCTGTCGGGAGGTTCCGGAACGGTCTACGTCCAGCGTGCCGACGACTATACGGGCATTCTGCTGTTCGATAACGCGGGGATTATGACGACACCGGATATCTCGACGCTGGTCCTGCGGACCAGATTGTCCGGAACCCGTCCGACCATTTCCGGGGTGAACGAGATCATCGTCCGTAACAAAGCCCGAGTAGAGATCATCGACCGGGTTCCCACATGGATCCAGATCGTGACCGACACGGATGCGGACACTTATTACTTCGGCACACCCTGACCGGTAAGGCGAGGAGAGGGATTACGTGGATAGGTCACGTTTGAGAAACGTCATTTTGCTGCTGGTAATATCGGTAACCGGATGCCGCAAAGGTCCGCCGGAAGCGGCCGGGGACCGCCACTCGGCTCCGGAAGCGCTGGCGACTGTCGGCGACCGCAAGATCACACAGACGGATGTCGATCTGGAGCTTCAGGGCATGGACCCTCAGCTCCGGAGCCGGTACGAAACGGAGGCGGGCCGGCGGGATGTCGAACGGTCAGTGATTGATCGGACGGTTCTTGCTTATGAGGCGAAGCTTCAGGGGATCGACAGACAGCCGGAAATTAGGAAACAAATTGACGGAATTCTGTCCAGAAAGTTGCTGGAAAGCGAAACGGACAAGCGTTTCACCGGCGCCGAAGCGGAACGGATTTACAAGGCGAACGCGGATAAATTCAAAAGCGAAAAAATCCATCTTGCCCAAATCCTCGTCCGGATCAAGGCGGATGACGGCGTAAACGGAGAGAAGAAGGCAAAATCGAAGGCGGACAAACTGCTCACACAGCTTAAGTCCGGTGCGAGTTTTGAGCAGCTCGCCCGTACTTATTCCGATGACCAGGTTTCGGCTGCCAGGGGCGGAGACCTGGGCGAAGTGACGCCTGGCCGTCTGCCGCCTCCGCTGGACGATGCTTCGAGAAAATTGCCGGCGGGCGGGCTTAGCGACGTCCTGCAGACGCCGATGGGTTTTCATATCGTGAAGGCCATTGAGCCGTTAAAAACGCAGACGCGTCCGATCGATGACGTCAAGCCGCTCCTGAAAACCATGTTCGAGAACGAAGTGAGCAGGACTCTCCTGAGTGAATTGCGGACGAAATACCGGGTGCCGGAAAACGACGGGAAACGGGAGTAACGAGGGATGCACAGGAATAAAAAGTATTTCGCCGCTGTTCTGGGTCTTATGGCGGCGATAATGATTTTTCCGCCTGCCGCCCGGGCGGCGACGATCAGTATAACCAAGTCGCCGGGCGGTGCCCCCGTGACGAGCGGGACGGCGTACTTGTTTAGCGCAGCGGGTAGCTATTTAAGCGTTTCGTCGGCTCTTGGTGCACCGGGGCAGGTCAGTTTCAATCTGACGGCGGGACAATCTTACAAGCTGAGGATCGACCGTTACGGGGCCCAGTTCTGGTCTCCGGTATTCGATGGCAGTAGTCCGCTTGTGGAAGTTGTTTTTCCCCATTCTGACCGGACTATTACCGTCGAAACGGTCTATGGCGCATCGGTAGCACCGCTCAGTGGCGCTCCCGTGTACGTTTATGGCGGTTCCGGCGGATTAACCTATGAAACCCTGACACAAAATACGAATGCAGCCGGACAGGCGACATTCAATCTTCCGGACGGGTATAACTACCGGTACCGCGGCGATTACCGGACTATTCAGACCTATTCTTCGCTGTCGGCGAACCTGACGGATGCCGTGGACATCCCGGTCGCACAGCTGCGGGTGCGGTTTTTCGCGGATTTGGCGCAGCCTTCGGGCGTGCCGGTATATGTATTTAACGGCTCTGGTTCTTACCTAACCATAACGGCCCAGACGAATTCCAATGGCGAAGTGCTTTTCACGTCGCTTCCTTCGGCAGGTACCTACAAGTTCCGGGCGGACTACCAGGGCTCCCAGTACTGGAGCGCACCGGTGGCGAACCCGGCGGCTGGTTCGGAGACGGCTGTCGATTTATCCGTGCCGACGGAAAACGTTTCGTTCGTCATGCGATCCGCTTCCGCCGGACCTGCACTCACAAGCGGTACGGTCTATCTGTTTACCGGCGCCGGGGTATATCTGAATCGCTCCCAGGTGGTCGGGCCGGGCGGCGTTGTCTCGTTCGCCGCGCTGACGGGCGGGAGCTACAAATTCCGGTATGACAATCTCGGCGTTCAAGTATTTTCGCCAGTCATCACGGTGCCGGGATCCGCGACATTTACCGAGTTCGTTGTCCCACATTCGGTTCGTACAATAACTGCGGAAACCGCCTTCGGCGCCGACCATGTGCCTCTGTCCGGGGCGACCGTCTATGCATTTACTTCGACCGGCAGTTATCTGAATCTTTCGGCGGTCTCCGCGGCGGACGGAACGGTTCCGTTTTTCCTGCCCGACGCCCTGTCGGCCAAATTCCGGGTCGATTACCTGAACAAACAGACTTGGTCCGGAAGTTCTACGAACTTGGTGACGAATGTCGCTATCCCGGTTTCCAATGTCCGGGTAGAGTTCCCGATTGATTTCACCCCGATCGGTCCGGTGGAGTTTTACGCCTATCTGGACAATGGGACGTATTTAAACCTTTCAGGCTCTGCCGTCGACGGGTCGCATCTCTTCGTCCGGCTCCCGTCAGATCAGCTTTACAAGTTCCGGGCGGATTATCTTGCATTCCAATACTGGGCGGCTCCTGGCGCCACCTTGGCTCCGGGAGTCGAGACTACGGTGACGTTCGATCTCGACGCCGAAACGGCTGCTTTCTATATGCGTTCCAGTAGCGGCGGTGAACCGCTCCAGTCCGGTATGGTGTATCTCTTCTCGGGTGGCGGCATGTTCCTGAACCAGGCGCGGCCGGTAGGTGGCGACGGACTGGTGACGTTCAACGGTCTGACGCCGGGAAGTTACCAGTTCCGGTACGACGCCCTGGGAACCCAGACCTTTTCGCCGGCCGTATCGGTGCCTGGTATCGCATCATTTGGGGAATTCGTCGTTCCGTTCTCGCAACGTACGGTGCATGTGGAGACGGTTAACGGCTCCGTCCACACTCCGCTTGCCGACACGCCTGTCTATGTTTTTGCACAGAACGGCTCGTATCTGAACACCAGCCTGACGACCGATTCGAACGGCGACGCTCGTTTCTTCCTGCCCGGCAGCCTTCAGGCGAAGTTCCGGGCTGATTACCGGAACGTGCAGACTCTGATCGGTCCTTCGGTGAGTCCGGCTGAAACCATCTCCATATCTGTCAGTAACGTCCGTACGCGGTTCCTGGCCGGGAGCGGCGCGGTGCCGGGCGTACCGGTATATGCTTTTCTGACTTCCGGGACATATCTCAACCTGACCGGAACGACAGATGCGTCGGGAGAATATCTTTTCCCGGATCTTCCGGTCGCGGGTTCGTACAAGTTCCGGGCGAACTATCTCGGTTCCCAATACTGGAGCGCAGACGTCACCTCACTGACAGGAGGCGCCGAATATCTGGTCGAATTCGGACTCATCAGCGAAAACCCGTCTTTCACCATGCGCAGTTCGTCCGGTGGCCCGGTTCTGGGCTCCGGCTCGGTATATCTCTTTACCTCATCGGGCACGTATCTGGGGCAGACTGTTACGGTCGGCCCCGACGGACAGGTAAACTTTTCGGGACTGACGCCCGGTACCTACAAATTTCGGTATGATGTGCTGGGGACCCAGACATTCTCGCAGGCTGTGACGGTTCCCGGCAGCAACACGTTTACAGAGTTTGTCGTTCCGTTCAGTTACCGGACGGCATCGGTCGTCACCGACTATTCCGGTGTCCAGGTACCGCTATCCAGTGTGTCTATCTATGCATTCAAGCCGGACGGAAGCTATCTCGGTTTATCGGCGCAAAGCGATTCGAATGGCCACGTCCAGTTCTGGCTCCCTGACTCGCTCACCGCCAAATACCGGGCTGACTATCTCGGTTACCAGTTCTGGAGTCCGGAAACGGCCGGTAATGCGACTGCGGTCGTTCCGATCGCGAGTTTTACTGTCAAGTTCCGGGACGGTACGAGTTATCCGGCGGCGACTGCATACGTTTTTACCGAAGCCGGAGCCTATTTTGGCTATTTCTCGGCGGTAAGCGGGCCTGGCGGAACGTCGTTCGTGTTGCCGGCGGGTGTCGCGTATAAATTCCGGATCAACTACGGCGGCCAGCAGTATTTCTCGTCGCCCGAGACGGCGGCCAACGGCGAGACCCATGTGGTTGAAGTGGCGATCAACGCAACTGGCAATATTCCCCCGGTCGCCGATGCAGGATACGATCTTTCGGATCAGCTCGTGCAGTCGCTGGTCCAGTTGGATGGTTCGGCAAGTTACGATCCCGATAACGGCCCTGCGTCTTACCTTGCATACTCATGGCTGGTCGTCACCAGACCGCTGGGTTCATCAGCGGTTTTGTCCGATGCGGACACGGCGTATCCGTCAATCATTCCGGACGCCACGGGTGTGTGGGTTTTCGGACTGGTCGTGAACGACGGTTCGGATGACTCTCTGTCCGCCCAGGTCACGGTGACTGTGGAGCCCAATCAGGCCCCGGTCGCAATCGTAAATGCGCCTGCCCGGGTAATTGTTGACCGGAACGTGACGATGAGTGCTGGCGACAGCTACGATCCGGATAACCGGCCGGAAAGTCTGTCTGTGAGCTGGTCTTTTATCGAACGTCCGCAGGCCAGCAGCGCCACGCTGCAATCCCTGAACTCCTTCCGGAACAGTTTTACGGCGGATGTCGCCGGAGCATACCGTTTCCAGGTGACCGTTTCGGACGGACGCGACATGTCGGCGCCAGTGGAAGTGCAGGTGGTCGCGGTTGCCGCAGGCGTCACGATTACTACCCCGTCCGAGGGCCAGCGGGTCCTGGTCGCGAACGTGACGATTTCCGGAACGGCCGTGTCGGATGTCGAGGTATCGTCGCTCTTTCTGGCAGTTGACGGCGGCCAGCCGGTCAGCCTGATGACAGACCCGGGGTCCGAACTCCCGTTTTCCACGGCCCAGACCCTGACTGACGGGAGTCACACGGCGGAGGTCGTGTCTGTCGACAGCTACGGAGTCACCAGGTCTGCCGTCCGGCAATTCTATGTCGATACGGTACCGCCGGAACTGACCATTACCTCGCCTACGGAAGGCGAGACATACGCGCCGGGGCCGATACCGGTGGAAGGTACGGCGACGGATGCAAGCGGGATAGCCTATGTGAACGTGGACGGCAGCCCGGTGACGGTAGCGCCGGACGGGCGGTTCTCCACCGCTGTGGCGTATTCCGCGAACGGGTCTTATTCAGTGACGGTAGAGGCGGCCGATCTGGCGGGCCGGGTTACGGCCGTCGTCAGGCATTTTACCGTCAACGCGGCGTCGCTGGCGCCGGTCGTGGTCATTTCAGAACCGGCGAACGACAGCACGGTCGGTTCGCCGCTGATCTATGTTCGCGGGCAGGTGATATTGCAGGCCCCGCTCCAGAGTCTTTTTCTGAACGGCTACCCGCTGGCGCTTTCGCCGGACGGTTATTTCGATACGGAATACACGCTATCAACGGGAGTCAATCTCGTTCTGATCGAGGCCACGGACGAGGAAAATCGCCAGGGCGAGGCGTCGGTCTCGGTAATATATGACGCCGCCCCGCCGGTTATCACACTGACGGCTCCGGAAGACCTGCTGGTGGTCAGCCAGAACAGCGTGAACGTAACCGGTACCGTTACCGACGATGGTCTGCTGGAGCAGGTGACCGTGAACGGTCAGGCAGCCGGGCTGGGATCCGGCGGTTCGTTCAGCGTCTCCGTTGGTCTTGTGGAAGGTCCGAATACGATCACGGTTTCGGCGGTCGATTCGTTCGCCCGCACGGCGACCGAAACCCGGACCGTTTATCTGGATACGGTCCCGCCGGTGGTCCATATCGACCACCCGCCGCAGAACTTCCGGACCAATTCGCCGTCCGTATCGGTGTCCGGCACGGTGAGCGACGCGAATCCCATTGACGAGATATCGTTTGCCGGTGGCGCGGCGGTCTTGGATTTTTCCGACAGTTCGTTCAGCGGCTCGTATGACCTCGTGCCCGGGTTGAACAGCATCGCCGTCACCGCGACAGATATATCCGGCAAGGTTGGCTCAACGAGCGTGACAGTGGTCTATGACAACGTCGCACCGGTGATTACGTTGACGGAACTGCCCGAAGCCGTCGGAGTGCCGGAAGTTACACTCCAGGGCAGGGTGACGAGCGAGGACGGCCTCGGATCCGTGACGCTCGTCTATACCGGCCCCTCCGGTTCAGCCGGGACGCCAGAGACTGTGACACCGGACGGGGACGGGTATTTCACGCTGACAGCCGGGATCACCGAGGGTCCCAACACTTTCGCGGTGACGGCGACCGATACGGTCGGCAACAGCGCGACGAAATCGCTGACGGTGAAGAAGGACACCACGCCGCCCACGATTATCAGTACCAATCCAGCGAATGGTGCGACCGACGTACCTTTCACTCAGGCGGTTTCAGTAGTTTTCAGCGAACCCATTCGGTTCGAAACTCTTCAGGCCGGTGTGAGGATATCCGGACCAGAAGGTCCTTTTGCTTTTTCGCTGTCGCTGAACGATGACCGGACGGTCGCCACACTGATTGTACCGGCGACATACCCGTTGGATACGGCCATTCAACTGGATATAGGGGCCGACTCTGAACATCCAATTACCGATATCGTCGGCCTTCCGCTCGGGGGCCAGGGGATAAGATTCCGGACCACGGCGAAATCTTACCGGGTATTCGGGCAGGTTTTCACGCAGCATTTTGTCCCGATTGTGAAGGCCGTTGTCGAACTGCGCGGGGCGCAACTGTCCACGACGACGGATTCCGACGGGTATTTCGAGTTCAAAAACCCTCCGGCCGGATCATATGTAGTTTACGTTGATGCCCGTTCGGTGACTGTCGAAGGGAAACAGTATGAGATCTTTGGCAAGCGAATCGAGGTTGTAGCCGGACAGGATACGGATATCCCGTTTATTGTGATGCCGGCCATGAAACCGGAGACGGCGTCGTTTGCACAGGCGGGTGGCCCGTCGCCGGTAGATTTCAATGGCGCCCTGGGAAACGACAGACAGGGGCGGCTTTTACTGGAGACAGAAGCCGGGTCGCTCACGTTCCCGGACGGTAAGCGTGACGGTGTGATAATGGCGGCCGAGATGCCGGTTCAGGCGGTCCCCGACGCGGTAAAGGAAGCATCAGGCCGTATTGTCGCAGCATACTCCCTTCAGCCATCGGGTACCATTATTGATCCCCCAGCGCAGATCACTTTGCCGAATACTCAGGGGTATGAGGTTGGGAAGCGCTTCCAATTGCTCCTCTATTCGCACGAGACCGGTGAACCTGAAGTCGCGGGCGAGATGGAAGTTGTTGCGACTGAATGGGATGCGAGTGGAAATCCGACGAAGACGGAGATCCGGTCGGTGACGGCTAAGGTGGGGCACTTTTCTGACGGATTTCTCGCTGAAATCGGGTGGTCAGGCTCGGATTCGAAAATATTCAAGGACGGTGAGGGCGGCGGACCGCTTGAAGCCCAGATCCAGGAAGTGTCAAACCTGATCGTAAAAGTCGTCGACCAGTTCGGAAAGCCGCTAAAAAACATCACGGTATTTATGGGCGGTTCCAACAACTATTACGAAGTGACCGACGAGAACGGTAAAACGCAGCCGATGTCCTTTACGTATTCGGTCGGCGCGGAAAGCGGACGCTACATTTTGAATGACGCCACGCTGATGATCGGACAGCGATACGGCAGCCGCACCACGGTTTTTCTTACCCAGGATGTGACACTGGCGCACGGAACCCGGTATTTCACGTTAGAAATAAAGCGGGTCGTGCTTGACGGCGAAGCCGTACTGGAGAATCCGCCTGAATGTGCCGGGAACGCGTGCCAGAATTACCCGCCCAAGGAGGGCCTCCAGCAGATCGGGGAAAGCATTTTCCCGGCCGGGGCGCAGGTGCCGTCAGGCCCGGTTACGGCCTATTTGCCGCCGATTACCGGAGATTCGACGAGTTCCGCACGTCTGAAATCCGGATGGCTGCAAACGGTCTCCAATGAAGACCTTTTCTGCAACACTACCGTCTATATCTTCACTGCGCCGCCGAAGGGCGATTTCCCGACGGTTCCCGCATATGTCCTGGAGAACCGGTCGACCGATCATTGTGTCCCTCCCGACTCGGCCGTTAAGCCCGGGTGGGTGTTCGCATCGGGGACACGGGGCACAGGCGGTGACAACACCATCAGCCCGACACAACGGAAACCGAATCTGTGGATAGATAACGGCCGGATCGTTTTCCAGTATCAGGCGATGGACTCCCCCTTGGGATCCCAGTCTCAAAGGGATTTCGTCCAGCGTTTCGCGATAGACAACCGGGTGAAGGCAGTCGTCCATCATGCCAGCAGCGGTTATATCGGCTGGAGCATGTCGGAGGTGTCCGATCGGCCGGATACGGAGGGGGAGGGAGCCACGGGCGGGATGATTACGACAGCGCGGCTGCGCGAGTCGGTGGACCGGGAGGTCCGGATGTATCCTCCGCTGGTGAAAATCACGGGCAAACGGACAGCGGCGAGCGGGATCAAATACCTGTTTTCGCGGGGCGGTTGGTACCGTGTTGGGCAAGGCGCGGACCAGAGCGTGGAACTTTATGCCGGGTACGGACCGAATCTCGGGCACCGCATGAACTGCGGGATGCTGACGTCGGAGGCGAAGAGCGAACCCTCGACGGCAAACGCCGGCTGGCTGCCGGCGAACCTGCTCGCCGAGACGAACGCCCAGGGGCAAACGGTGCGGGAACGGTCGAACCTCTGTTCCGAGGCGGCAGGATCGCTGGCCGAGAAGCTCAGGTTGACGGAGGAGACACCGGTCGTCGGCGCGAAGGCCGGAGAAAAGTGCGAGTTCGGAATTACCCTGGATTACGGGAACGGGAGCACGCAGTGTGTGAGCGCCCAGGATATCCCGCTGAAAAACATCCTGGCGACGGGCGCGGCCAAGGAAACGACGATTCGCGCGGGCAACACACGCATTGGTTATTCCAGTAATCTACCCGTAGCCGCTCCCGCAGTCCCGGCCGGGGGTGCGAGCGTGCAGAATGTCTATATCTACGGAGACGACCCGGACCCGAATACCCTTCAACCTGATCCTTTGGCCGATCCGTTCCGGATATGGGGGCGGACGGACCCGGAGTGCAACGCGACATGCCGGGACCGGTGGTTTGACAGGGACAAGATGGTGGTCTCGGCGAAGCAGTCCGGGGCGCCGGATGAATTCACCTACGAGCATTATCTGGCCAATATGGAATGCATGGACGAAGTGGGGTTCAAGGATCCTACAATCCCTGTGAAATTGCTACGAAATATTGTGATCAACGGCGATGACTACAATCTGATGCTGGCGGCGATGTATGGAGAGGCAAAGGTCTATAACGGTGGAGACGGCAACGATTGGGACTTGCGGTGGCTGGCTTCGGCGGTATTAAACCGGATCGGCCGAGATGGCTTTAGGGACTCGATGATAGGACTGAGAGAACACTTGTCAGCGGCGGGTCCGCAGATTGAAGCAGTCGCGGGACCGTACGGCAAGACGCTACGGATGCGGACCGCCTACTATGTCTGCGATCTTGAGAACAAGGGATACGATGATATTTCTAACGGAGCAGAAGATATTGCGACCACCAAAGATATCCTGACGCGAGATGCGGTGGTCATTCAGGATGTGTTCGACAACAGCGTTTATACCAACGCGAACTACTGGAAGGGAAAAGTGCCTGTTTGGAGCCGTAACTTCGATGTCCGTATACACTATAATGTGAGCTCGCCACCGGCCGATAGAGATATTGTCTGCAGTTACAAGTATTTTGCGTACGACAACAAAACCTTCAACTGTTATACTCACGCCAGATCCCGTTACGTTGTTTCCGGCGGCAACCTGTATGATCAATGGGTATCCGGAGACGATGCGCTTGAAACCTCATGGACGGAAACCGAGCGCACGGATCGCACTCCGGCGACGGTTCCAATCATACCGACACACATCACGGCGAATGTTGCTCAACGGGTAGCTTATCCGGCGAATTGGCGGTTAAATGATCTGACAGAATGCCACCAGCTGGGAGATCATGATTATCTTTTGACGACCACAGATCGGACGCTGACTGCGCCGCAGCCAGACCCTAGGTCCGCGTTGAATACAAACTGGGCTGGTCCAGATTGTAGATAGATTTACACTTGACTGTAGGAGCCACAATATGAGTCCGAAACGTATCGGAATTATAAATACTGGAGTTATATTATTATCGCTTTTGACACCTCATTGTCTATTTGCAAAATATGATTACTCTAAACCTCCAAAATATTACGCCGAAATTGATAGCTATTGGGTCAGCCCGCAGCTGACTTATATTGCCGTATTCGCCCATGCCAGAAATGATGTCGTATTTGCCAAAGGAGGATGGTTTGGCTGGAAGTATACCGAAAATGGCGTGGAGCGTGTGGACTGGAAGTTTCGGGCAGATTGCGGATCTCTTCAAGACATTTATTTCAAAAATGCACGGGAAGGATGGCTTTGGAGCGATTGCGGTCAGATCTACCAGACCAAGGACTCGGGGATTACTTGGGAAAAAATATCAGAGACAAAATATATCGCTGGCCGGTATATGGAACTGTATGCGTTAACAGATGAAATTATATTTTTAAGTAATCGCAAAAATAATTATAATATGAAAGTTATTAATATATTACTTTCACGTGACCATGGCCAAACCTGGAGAGCACTCCCACGGGAGGAGATACTCGGATATTACGGTTTGACACCAGATGAGTATCAACGTTTTGAATGGCCGTTGGGTAAGGAGATTCAAAGGCATCTAGCAAAAACACCGGGACAGCCTGTGGCAAGAATGACAGGGCTGCCGGCGGACCCAACCAATCAAATTCCCGGCTCCTTTGACTGGGACCCGGACGAATGGCGGCGAAAGCATCCCGGATTACCGGACCCGCCGCCGGACAAGCGGAACCTGGCCCCGGACCAGTACCCCGGACCGGGGACACCATCCCCTAAAGCGGTTCCGGAAGTACCGCCGCCCGCTCCCGCTAAATCCCCCGAGGCCGCTAACCCGGCCCGCTGAGCGGGACGGTCGTCCGTGAGTGGCCCGATACGGCTTCGTTTACGTGGAGTGAAAATAGCTAATTTCTGGGGATTTAAGCCGAAATCTCCCGTAACGCCGTTCTAAACTCCTCCGCCCAAGGGCGCCACTACCGGATTCCGTGCCCCTATCTATTCAAGGTGCCGGCTGCCGCACTGGATTCTGCCGCCGCCCGCGTGTCATGGAATGGCCGTCATGGGCGGTGAAAACCCTTACATCAAGAAAAGTGCGGCGAAGCTTCCGGCCCGGAAGTTCAACGTGACGTTTCAGCCGATGAACGTGACCGTGGAAGTCGATCCGGCGCAGATCCCCTACACGCGGGACGGCGAGCCCGGGTCCATTCTCGACATCGCGCTCGCTCACGATGTCGATATCGATCACGCCTGCGGCGGCGTGTGCGCCTGTTCCACCTGCCATGTGATCGTGAAGAAGGGGCAGACGGGCTTTAACGAGGCCTCCGATGCGGAGCTGGATCGTATCGACGAGGCGCCCGGCAATACGCCCGATTCAAGACTGGCCTGCCAGGCGGTTCCCGACGGATCGTGCGATATCGTGGTCGAGGTACCCGCCTGGAACCGGAATCTGGCCCGCGAACCTCACCAGTGATTCGCTGCTGATTCTCTGGCCCGCCTTGGTGTATTCTCCTGCCAATGAGTCCTCCGTCCGTATCCGCCAATAGCGCCGGCAGCGTCCGCTTTATGGATCTGCTGCCCGGCGAAGTGCCACCTGCGGGCGGCCTGTGGGCCGTTGAGTTCGGCCCCGACCCCGTGAGCGGGGTCCGGCTGGGCGGCTGGCTCGGCCAGCTCGACTGGTGGAGCAACGGCCTGCTGAGCCGCAAGGGGTTGTCGCTCTGCGACGGCGGCAAGGCGGACCTGTTTGTCGGTCTGGACTGGATGCTCTCCGACGGGCTGTTACTGATTCCCGTGCGTGCCGGCGATCCCGTTGCATCCGCCCGCGAATGGGCCGGTCTGGCTGTCCGCCGGTGCGCGGAGATGGGCGTGAAGGAGCTGTCGGTCGGGCTGAATGCGCTGGGCAAATCCGGCCCCGCCGCCGACTCGCTTCGCAAGTCACTCCAGAACGGACTGGCTGAGGCCCCGGGTCTCCAGATCACGTTCTGGACTGGCGGTCTTTTCGATCCCCTCAAGGACGGGTTCTGAGCGGCTTCCATGGGTAACCAGTTTTTCCTTTCGAGCGAATTTGAAAACCTGATCGACCTGTCCGCGCTGTCGATCTCGGTTTTTCTGATACCGCTGGTCTGGGCGGGCGCGAGGCGCGCCGGACCGGGCGTTGCCCGTATCGCCTATGTCGGGTTTTTCGCGGCCGCCAATCTGGTGCTCGGCCTTCAGGCGTTCCGCAGCGGCTATTCACTCGCTTCGGATCTTCCCTTCAGTTCCGGCTATTTCCTTCCGCTGGTAGCGGCCGCGGGGACGCTGGCGGTCGGCGCACTGGCGGCACTGCTCTGGAGCCGTTCGGGAAGAAGCGGAGCGGGACTGTTCCTGGCGATGTCGGTCCTGACGGCCGGATTCGAATGCGCCTGGATATACCAGAGCCTCGCTTCCGAGATGCCGCTTCTCTACAGGGGGATGTACGCGCTCGGCGGTTCCGTGGCGTACTGGCTGAGTCCGCTCCGGCTGGCCGTTCTGGCTGCCGCTCTCTACGGGTTCGCGCTGTCGGGAAAGCAGAAGGCGCCGGGCCGGCTGATCGTCGCGGCGCTCCTGCTGGCGGCGAGGGAGATCGTCTTCTTCATGCTCGTACGTTCGGGCTCGGCGGTCCAGCTCGCCTGGGCCTCGTGCCTGAGCGAGGGCGCTCTGGCGGTTGCCGCGATGCTGGCGGCTGCCGCCTTTTACGATTTCGAGGAAGTGGCGTCCCGCTCGCTTGCGTTCCGGCTGTTCGTGCTGTCGTTTGTCGTGATGGCGACCGTCAGCCTCACGCTGTCGTTCAACTACATCCTGCGCGTAAGACTCCTCGATGAAGCACTGGTCCGCTACCAGGGCGAGGGCCGGAAAATCGGCGCCGACATTACGGCCGATCTGGATCATCTCTCCGATTCGCTTGGCCGGCTGGCCGAGCCGTCTGTGTACAGGTTTTTCAGCACCCGGTTTCATGCCTCCAGTTCCGTCGTCAGCGACCTGGGGCTCGATCTGGTCCGTGGATATATCCCGAGAGAGTTCCAGACGGTCAGTTTTACCGACAAGGCCGATTTCCTCCTGTTCACCTATGCGCGTGTCGCGGAAGACGCGGCAGCGGCTCCGCCGCTGACGCCGGTGCAGATGCAGGCTCTCTCGCAGTCGCCGGGGCGGGTGTTCGTTTACCGGATGAACGAGGAGGCGCGGGGTAATCTGCTTTACGAAAACGAGGGCCGGCCGGCGATCCGGGAAGAGGCCGTGGCGAACGATCCGATCGTGCTTTTCGCGGCCGCCGTGAAGGACCGCGCCGGCGGTATCCAGGGTTTCGTCAAGGCCGTGATGAAAGTGCGGACCCTGCTCGAACTGACGGCCGGTTACGGAAACACCTCGGGCTGGGACTTCATCGCCTCCGGGGACGGAGTCCTTCTGGCGCACAGCCGCCTGGGCTATACGGGCTTCCGGATCGAGAGTCAGAGCAAGGCATGGAGCGAGGCGATCCACGGAAAGCGCTGGTACCAGCTCGATCTGCCCGGAGGACGCCTGTATCTGGCGTTCTACCAGATGGAAGACACCGGCTGGGTGATCGCCCGCGCGGTCTCGACACCGACCATCATCGAATCGACCCGCAAGCTGCGCGGCGCGACGCTGCTGATGCTGATCATCACGGTACTGGTCGCGGCCGTCACGGCGGTGGTCGTCTCGACGATTCTCACCCGGCAGAAGGTCGCTATCGAACGCATGGGGTTCGAGGTCGAACGCAAGCGCGTGCTGGAAGATCGCAATCGCGCTCTGGATCTCAAGAACCGCGAACTCGCCGATGAGCGGCGGCGGATCGAGGCCATTCTCGTATCCATCGGCGAAGGTGTCGCCGTTCTGGACCCGGACGGCCGCGTGATCTTCATGAACGGCGCAGCCCGGCGCATCCTGCGGGTATCTCAGGGACAGAAAGTCGAGGACATGTCCGCGCTGTCGCTGGGACTTGCCGACCTTCCGGCGGAGATCGAGAGGGCACGGGCGGAACAGGGCCCCACCTATTCGTTCCAGGGACGGACCGGAGATACGGACATTCGGGTGACGATCTCCCGCGTGCAGGCCGATGACGGAAGCCCCGGGCCGGTGGTGCTGGCGATCCAGGATATTACAGAACTGATGAAGGTCGATCGGCTCAAGACCGAGATCATCTCCATCGTGAGCCACTCCCTGCGGACACCGCTGACCTCAATCAAGTCGTATACGGAAATTCTTCAATCCAAGGCCGGGAAGATCGAGCGCGAAAAGGAGCTGGAGTTCCTGGGCGTCATCGACCGCTCTGCGGACCGGCTGAGCCGGATCGTCAACAACCTGCTGGATCTCTCGAAGGTCGCTTCGGGCAAGATGCACTACCGGTTCGAACCGACGGACATTGCAGAGCTGGTTTCGGAAGCCATGGAACTGGTATCGGGATCGGCCGCCGCCAAAAAAATCCGGCTGGAGATTCACGGCGGCGGCAGACTTCCCGAGATCCAGCTCGACCGGCTCAAGTTCAAGCAGGTGCTGGACAACCTGCTCGGCAACTCGCTCAAGTTTACCCCGGCCGGCGGCCGGATCGGCGTGACCACGGAGGCGCTGTCAGGACGCGACCTGCTGATGCGGACCGGCCGTCCGAGTGTGCGCAGTAATCTCAACTATGTCCTGATCCGGGTGAAGGATTCCGGCGGCGGGATACGCAAGCAGAATCTGGAACGGGTGTTCGACAAGTTTTTCCAGGACGACTACGTGCGCCAGTCCTCGGAAGGCGGGACAGGGCTGGGACTCGCGATCTCCAAGGAATACGTCATCGCCCACGGCGGACTGATCTGGGCCGAGGCCCCGGAGTCCGGCGGCGCGGAGCTGTGCGTCGCCCTGCCGGCGGGCGCGGCGGAGAATGAATCCGCCGCCTAATCGGGTCCCGGACCGGATTAAATCACATTTCGGGCCCCTCGCGGTTTGCACACGGGCGGCGGGCAGTTACACTGTGAACACATATGGATAAGGTTCTGGTAATTGAGGACGACGAGAACATTCTCGCAGCCGTCAAGATTCTCCTCGAGGAAGAGGGCTTCCTCGCGTTGACCGCACGCACGCTCGAGGACGGGCGCACGAAGACCGTCGCAGAGTCTCCCGACATCGTTCTGCTCGACCTGATGCTGCCCGACGGCGACGGCCTCGATTACTGCCGCGAATACCGCCAGAAGCGCCCCCAGATGCCGATCATTATCGTCTCGGCAAAAGACGAAGAAGTGGACAAGGTCGTGGGCCTCGAGATCGGCGCCGACGACTACCTGACCAAGCCGTTCTCCAAGCGGGAACTGGTAGCCCGCATCAAGTCGGTGCTTCGCCGTGCGACCAAGGACAAGGACGTGCCCGCCCTTGACCGGGAAAAGACGATCACGATCCGCGGCATGAAGCTCAATCCCAAGAAGTACGAGCTGTCGTTCCGCGGGACGACGATCCGGCTCCAGCCCAAGGAGTTCGATCTCCTTTACGTGCTGGCGTCGGCGCCGAACAAGGTGATGAACCGCAAATATCTGCTCAAGACCGTCTGGGGCTACGGACCTGATATCGAAACCCGGACCATCGACGTCCACATCAAGAACCTTCGCGTGAAGCTGAAGCCCTTCTTCGGTGAGGACAATCTCATCATTACCGTGCCCACCGAAGGGTACAAACTCATCAAATAGGCGTTTGCGCGATTTTCGCGCTGGTGACGGCGGTCACCGATCCGGTCGCCCGATCCGGGAGAATCTGCTGTTATGAAATGCCATATACCAGTCGTTGCCGCCTGTATTGCGTTGACCCTTCTGGCTTCCGGTTGCGGAGGCGTGAGCTACACGAAAACGGACGCGCACGCGGTCAGCACCGATGCCTGGATCGGCAAGGAACAGAAGAAGCTGATCAAGATGTGGGGCAAGCCGGCGCATGTCGACATGAAGGAAACCGGCGGCGGGGCGATGGTCGTGTACAGCACGAAGGCGCCGTCGGGTCTCTCGGCACAATCGGCCCAGCCGGTTCCGGCGAACCCGCCGGACGCAACCGTAGCGGCGGCGGCTCCCGTGGCGGCAGAGGTCGCCCTCGCTTTCGACGTCAATCCTGAGGGAGAAGTCGCCGGATGGACGCTGCGGACTCCGTGGGGAGACGAGAAATCGGTGATGACTGGCGAAGACGGCGACGTCGAACGGACCGAGGTCTGGGTCGGCATGTCCGCGAAGGATTTCATCGGCAAGTTCGGAGAGCCGGCCCGGACCGATGCCGCGACGGAGGCGAGCGGGTTTCAGCTCGTCTACTTCAATCAGCCGATCGAAAAACAGTGCATCGTCAAACTGACCGAAGGGGCGCGCCCGGCAGGCTGTCCGGCGCTGGAACGGGTCCCCGATCTCGCTGAGTTCACTATTTATGTTGACGGCCAGAACCGGATCTCAAAATTCAAGCTCGTTGCGTCGTGGGGCGCCGTCTATAGCGAAGGTCTGGACATGGACGAGTTCCGCAAAGGGTTCATGTACAACCCGCTGGAAACGCCGATGTCCTCGGCGGTTAATTTATCGTCCAATTCGCTGTTCCAATGGGCCGGAATGGCTGCGGCCATCTATTTCATGAGCCGCTGACGGCGCTTTAAAACTCCGTCCAGCCGCCGCCGCCCGGCGGGCGTCTGAGCGAGCCGTCCTCGTTGAAATCGGTCGGGTAGCGTTCCGAAACGTACGTGAACGTTCCTGGCGTGGTTACCGGCTGGCGGTACAGCTTCAGCGTGCGGGATTCTCCGGTCACCTCGCCGTCGCCGTTCTGGTTCTCCATCCCGATCATCAGCTCCGGGCCGTAGTCGGTGGCGGAATCGACTTTCAGGACCGGCTCGGCCTTGAGATTCTCGACAATGAAGACGTCCTTCCCGTTGGACTGGCGCACGGCCGGATAGATCACGCCGGAATCGGCCAGGTCCAGATACCGGGCCCGGAGGCTGAATGACGGTTTCGGCGAGGCGGCGCAGACCTGCCCCTGCGCGGCCACGTCCGCCAGCAGGGCATTGCCGGATTTCGCGAATGCGTCCAGCTTGTCCGCCGCCACGGAACCGCAGCCCGTCTGCAGCAGCGCGACGAGCGCGTTTCTCCGTTCGGAGACCGGCAGCGCGGCGTTGTCGGCCATCTGCTGCAGATCGGCTTTCAGTGCCTCGCGAAGTTTCGGGTCGGTGCCGTTAGCCGCGAATGCGCTGAGTACAGCCAGCCGCTCTAGGTGTCCGCCGGTCTGCAGCCGTTCGCGGACTGCCGATGCTTCGGAAGGCCCCGCAATCCGGGCGCAGATGGTCGCCAGCCCCCGGTGGATATAGGGCGGGGCGTCTTTTGCCCCGGCGCCGCCGCAGATGTTGAGCGCGGTCCCTTTCCAGGCGGATGCCGGGAGCAGGAGCAGCAGCCGCTGAACGGCCCGGCGGCCTGAAGGGGTCAGGTCGCCGTTCAGGTAGCGGTCCAGAAGCGTCACCCGCCACGGCGAAAGGTTTTTCCCGAGACCGCATTCGGGTGCCGGCGACAGGTTGTCGGAAATGGCCGGGCACCGGGTTCTGGTCAGCGCCTCGAGAAGCGTAGCGGCTTCAGACAGATCCTCGGAGCCGGCATCGGTTTTTTTGATGACCGGTTCCAGGCGGGCGATCAGTATCCCCGCCTGGTCCTCGCCGGCCTGTTCGGCCGCCCACAGGAGATCGGGCGAGTCGAGCGGGTCGCTCTTCAGGATTTTCTGGAGGGCCGCCTTGAACGCCGCAGTCTTTTTCTGGGCCAGCAGGATGCGGGCCCGGGTCATTTCGAACAGCGGGGTTTCGCGCTTGCTGACCCAGGGGCGCTCAAGGCTCTTTTGCGCGAGGCCCGGCTGGTCCAGATCGAGCAGTTCCAGCGCGGTGCCGCGGGCGAAGTCGGCCCGGTCGGCGCCCGCCGGGAGCATCTGGGCACAGGTATCGTAGGGCTTCCACTGTCCGCTGGCGGCATTGGCGAGCCGGGTCGCCTGGCACAGGCTGGCGGAGAGTTTTCTCCCGTTCAGGTTCCGGTCGAGATAGGCGGCGATCTCCTTGGGGCGTGCCAGCGCCCGCCGGGCCTGCACGACCGCACCCAGCGCCGAGGTAGTGTCGTCGGCGGGGAGGTTCTCGCACGGGATCAGCAGATCCGTCTCGATCCTGGCTGCCGTCGTCGCGCTGAAATCGTCCAGCGAGGAAAGTTCCGGCGGAATCCGGCATTTGCCCGAAGCCGTATTGAATCCGGCGAGCAGGGTGACCGCCCGCAGGATATCTTCGTCGCTGACCGGGCCGAACACCTGTTCGGCTTCGATCCAGCGGACGGCATCTGCATAGGAATCACCTGCCCATTTCTGGAACCGGCCCCGAAGATCGCCCGCCAGTTTCAGATCCGCATCGGTGGAAGCCCACGACTTTACCGTCAGGATGGCACCGTGCAGGAATTCCCGGTCCTTGGGCGTTCCCCGGGCAGCCCGTTCGCTCAGTTTTTCGGGAGGCGGGGCGGTTTCCGCGGCCACACGAGTTGCCGTGAGGAGAAAGGCGGAAAAAAATAACGATAGCGTCACGTTTCGAAAAAATGTGACGAAAGGTACAGTCGTGTGGGTTGTGTTCATTCCGGGTGAATTCTCCTGCGAACGGGTCTGGGTGTTATTTAGCCTGTAGAGGCCACTCTAGCAGCAAGCGGACGGGTGTGTTCTGACCGGGATCAAGAATTCGGCCCTTCCCGGTCCCCAACCCGTTAAAATAGCTCCACAAGCCTCAACGGAACCTCCCGACACTATTGACCAATTGCTCCGTTCATCCCTAGACTACCCGGACTTGGATTCTCTGTTCTTACCGCCGGTTTAAATGCCGGGGCAGGGGCGGGGTTCTGTGTTGGGTAATTTCCAAAATACGGCTGGTTAAAGGCATCAAAACGTGATGAGCAGGGCCCTACGTGTCATAACACTCGCAGTCGTGCTGCTAGGCAGCTTCTGGATGGCTCCCCGGGTCCTTCAGGCCCAGGATACGCGCAGCGTCGACGACGAGATCAACGACCTGAAATCCAAACTGGTCAAGATCAACTCCGACCTGGACGAACTGGAGAAAGACCTTCTCCTGCCGCGCATGTCGGCGGTCAAGATATTCCTCACCTCGACCTCGGGCCGGGACTTCCAGCTTGAGCAGGTGAAGGTCCTCATGGACGGGAAGGTCGTGGGCTCCCACGTCTACCGGCAGGAGGAAAACATCGCGCTCGACAACGGCGGCGCGCAGGAGCTCTACATGGGGCCGATTTCGGAGGGCGAGCATGTCATTCAGGCGCAGTTCTCCGGGGTCGATTCGGTGAAGACCAAGATCAACCGGGCGATCCAGATCAAGTTCCGCGGCAAGACCCGCGTCCTGTCGTTCGTGGAACTCAAAGTCGGCTTCGACCGGACCAAGCGGTCGCCCGATTTCAGCTACGACATCTGGGAGTAGGCCGTTAGCTTGAAACGGCGAACCGCTATAGCAGCGCTGGTGCTCCCGGTGCTTCTCCTCTCGGTCCGTGACCACGGACTGCGGGCGAACACGCCCGATACCGATGCGCCCGACGCGCAGATGACCGGCAGCCCCCTCTATACGAATTCCGACAAGATCCGGATGGAGCTGATGAGCGCGGAATATTTCCGGCTCATGGACCGCTGGATCGACCAGGACCCGTCGGTCATCAACATGCTCAACCACACGCGCGGGGACCAGAAGATGTACCCGTTCGTTCAGCTGGGCGCGAGCAACCTGTACGAGAGTATAGGCCTGCTTCCGGACGCGCAGCAGACGATCCAGAAGCTGGTGGCGTCCAAGCCCGGCAAAGAGGCCGAGGCCGGCGCTTTCTTCACACTCCAGAAAGTTTACTACGAGGCGGGCGAATACGCCCGCTCGGTCTCCAGCTACACGCTGCTGGCCAAGCACGCGAACTACCCGAAAATGGACGAGGCCCGGTATCTGGCAGGGCAGGCATACCTGCGTCTGAACGCGCCCGACCAGGCGTCGGATGTGCTCGCGCAGGTGGATATCAGCACGCGCTGGGGCCCGTTCGCGCGGTATTCCCTCGCGGTGGCGTTCAGCCAGCAGAACCGGATCGAGGAAGCGGTCAAGGCGTTCAAGGAAGCGAGCATCCTGGCCGACCGCTATGCCAAAGCGGGCGGTATCGAAGTCTCCGAACGCGTCGTGACGGTGCTGCGTGCGCGCGGGCCGGCCGGCGATCAGGGTAATGCCCCCGAACAGGTGGTCGAAGGCAGCGAGACGATCCGCAAGTCGCTGATCGTGCTCACCGACAACGAACTCGACGCCCTGCGCGGCCTGCGCTCCCGGGCGCAGCTGGGCCTCGGCTATCACTACATGCAGTTCAAGCAGTATCCGCAGGCATTCGACGCGCTCTCGGCGATGCCCGAGGAAGACCCGTATTTTATCGAGGCGCTGTACGGAAAAGCGTGGGCGCTCATCTACCAGAAGAAACTCACCGACGCGATCGTGCTGCTGAACAACCTGCTCAAGCGGTCGAACACCGGTCAGTACGCCTACGAGTCGTACCTGGTGATCGGCTCCTGCTTCGTGAACCTCGGCGCCTTCGACCGCGCGATCAAGTCCTACAAGGCCGCGCAGGAACTGTACAAGCGTGAACGTGAAGTGGTCCGGGCCGTCGCCGAGGCCGATTTCTTCCGCGACCGGTTCGATCTCATTCGCGGCTATTTCGTGCTGGAGCGCGAAGGCGCCCGCGATCCGTTCGCCAACGCGGAAACGAAGCTCACGGATTTCGACCAGAAAGTTTATGCGAATATCGTTTCGAACGGCGTCGTCCGGGACAGCTTCCGGCAGTTCGAGGACATCGGCCGGTTCCTGGCCGCGCTGAACGAGCGGCGGGACAACCTGGTCCGCTACCAGGCGATGATCGACGAAAAGCTCCGTACGGCGGCGCGCGTCTCGGACGTTCTCGACAAGGAATGGCCGCCGCGACTGAAGGACCTGATCGACGACTACACGCATCTGGACGACCGCATCAATGCACGCGGCAAGCGGTTCGACATCTGGGCGATGGCCTCCCCGAAAGAGGCGATGCTGCTGAAGGACCTGCAGTCGAAGAAGGCGGCGATCCAGAAGCTGGAGGCCCAGTTCGCGCAGGTGCAGGGACAGGCTTCGTCCATGACGTCCCGTATGTCGCAGGACGAAGGGCAGACGACCGGCACGAAGGTGGCTTCGGCCGGCGACCGGCTGGAGCGGCTGCGCCGCATGCAGCGGCTGCGCGCGGGTGAGACCATCTGGAAGATCGTCTCGTCCGACCCGAGCCAGCGCGGCTCGCGTGACGCGGCCTCCGACGTCCGTCAGCGCCGCGAACTGGCCCGCATCAAGTTTGAAGTTGAAAAGGTGCAGAAGCGGCTCGAGCAGCTGCGAGACGACGCGGACCGGGTGCGCAACCGGCACCGCGACATGAAGGTCCGCACCAACGACTTGCAGGCGCGGGTGAAATCGGTGCTCGACAAGACCGAGAAGATGTACGTGAATCTCGTGGACGACCTGAACAAGGCCGTCGTCGCGGAATACAAGAACTACGACGAACGCCTGGAGCGCTTCGACCTGGAAGCGAGCTACGGCATTCTGACGGCTCTGGACAAGCAGACAGGACGGTAATCCGATCCACATGAACATCCACTGGATGCGTAAAGCGTTTGTCCCGGTCCTTTTGACCGGGCTTGTTCTGTCGGGGTGCGCCGAGAAGGAAGAAAACGTCCAGCGGCGCCGCCGCGCGGGCGCGCAGCTCAAGGAAGTCGAGAAGGTCGAGAAGATCCAGCAGCAGATCGTCGTGGACGAGGCGCAGCCGGCCCAGCCTGAACAGCCGCAGGCGCTCGTCGACCAGAAGGCGGAAGCGGCCGAGCTCCAGAAGGAACTGGAGGCCGAGCTGAAGGCGCAGGAATCGGCGAAGAAACTCGCCGACGAGATGGACTCCAAGCGCGAGAACGAGCGCAACCAGAAGCTGGCCGAGCTGGAAGCGGCGGGCCAGGAGAAGAAGAAACAGATCGCCGAAAGCACGGTGCTCAAGGGCAACGAGCTTTCGATGAGCGACCAGCAGATGGCGATCCTGGTCTCCGAGAGCGAAAAATTCGTCCAGAAGGGCGAGAAGCTCAAGAACAAGACCAATATCGTTCCGTCCGCGCTGCACCGCCTGGCCGACCTGTATGTCGTGCAGGAAAACAGCCGGTTCCAGGAGCAGCTCACCGACTTCGAAATCCAGACCAAGGAGTGCGAGACCAATCCGAAGGTCAAGTGCCCGGACGACGTGCCGCTCAAGGATTACGACAAGGCGATCAAGGCGTACAACCGGCTGCTCACCGAGTTCCCCACACGCCGGGACAACGACCGCGTCCTCTACATGCTCTCGTTCTGCTACCAGGAAATGGCGATGGTCGGCGCCGCCGAGAAGGTGCTGAACGATTTTATCAAGCAGTACCCGAAGGACCCGCGCACGCAGACGGCGTACTTCCGCCTGGGCGAGCTGTATTTCACGAACGCGGTCGGCATGGATCTCTTCGAAGCCCGGCCGTGGCTGGAGAAGGCGGCGACCGCCTATACAAAGGCGACCGAGTTCGACCCGGATTCGGAATACTACGACCGCTCGCTCTACAAGCTGGGCTGGACGTACTTCCGCATGGGCCGTTACGACACGACGGTCGAGTACATGGCCAAGCTGGTCGAGTCGCGTTCGGCGATCGATATACAGAAAAAGAAGAAGTACAAGAACTTCGACGAACTCTACGAGAACGACACCGGCCTCGTGCGGGAAGCCGTGCAGTACATGGCCGTGGCGTTCACGGAGCAGGGCGACGGCAAGAGCGGCGCCAAGAACCTCGAAGACTACTGGACCCGGCGCAAGACCCAGCCCTACGAGCAGTACACCTACATTTCGCTGGGCGAATACCTGGCGAACGAAGAGCGCTACGACGAAGCGATCACCGTCTACCAGAAGCTGCTCGCCAAGTACCCGACCTACCACCGCTCCCCGAACGTCTATGAGCTCATCATGAGCACGTACGAAAAGGACAAGAAGTGGGACAAGGTCGTGGAAACCCGCAAGCAGCTGATCGTCCAGCTGGAGCCCAACGGCCAGTGGTGGAACGCGAACCAGAAGGACAAGGAAACGATCGGCCTGGCCGTGAAGATCCGCGGAAAGGCCATCCTCCAGATGGCGCAGTACCACCACGCCAAGGCGACGCATCCCAAGACGGCCGCCGCCGACAAGCCGAAGAATTTCGAAGAGGCCGAGAACTACTACACGCAGTATCTCAAGGAATACCCGAACACGCCCGAGGCCGCCGACGCGGGCTACATGATCGCGGAAGTCTACGTGGCGCGCGAGAACATGCCGGCCGCCGCCGAGAAGTATTACAACGTCGCCTGGGTGCAGCAGCTGCCCGAGCGGCAGGAGAAGGCCGGTCTCAAGGCGATCAGCGCCTATAACGACTCGCTCGAGGCCGACCTGAAGCGCATCGAGGAAGACCGCAAGGCCAAGGCGCAGAAGTACACGCGCAAGATCGGGCTCCTCCAGAGCCAGTACACCGACAAGCTCCTGGATTCGATCCAGAAGTTCTCGGCCAAGTACCCGGCGCACGAAAAGACGCTGGACATCCTGGTGCTGGCGGGCGCGGTGCAGTTCGACAGCGAGAACTGGACGGCGTCCCGCGACGTGTTCAAGCGGATCATCAAGGACTTCCCGAACGACAAGCGTTCGCTGATGCCCAAGCGCTATCTCGCCACCACCTACATGGAAGCCGGAATGCTGAAGGAGGCCGAAGAGGCCTACCGCGACGCCGCCAAGGACAACCGCTGGTCGGCCCAGGAACGCAACGACCTGCTCACCCTGCAGACGGCGACGATCTACAAGCGCGCCGAAGCCCTGCACGAGAAGCGCGAATACCTGGAAGCGGCCGCCATGTTCATGCGCGTGCCCAACGAATCGCCGCAGTCGGATATCGCGGTCAAGGCGTTCTTCAAGTCCGCCACCGAGTACCGCAGCGCCGAGCAGTACGACAAGATGATCCAGACCTTCAGCGACATGGCCGCCCGCTATCCCAAGAGCGAGGAAGCCGCCGCCGGTTATGTGACCATCGGCGAGTACTACAAGGATACGAAACAGCTCGATAAGGCGGCCGCCCAGTACTGCCGCGCCTCGAACCTGTTCGAAGGCCAGAACAAGCGGACCGACGCCGAAGAACTGCAGTACGCCTGCGGCAAGACCTATGAAGACCTGAAGGACTGGCCGAACACGCAGAACGCGTTCCAGAACTACCTGCGCCGGTTCAAGGGCACCAACGCCTCGCGCACGCTGTATGCGACGTTCGTGGACGGGCTCATCTATTACGACCGCAAGGACTACGACAACTCCGACAAGGTGTTCAACCTCGTGGTAGCCCGCCACAAGGAGCTGAAGAAGACCAACCCGACGGTCACCGACGAGCTGCCCGCCCGCGCGCGGTTCCTGCAGGCCGACCGCCGGTTCGACGACTTCACGAACATCAAGCTCGGCCTGCCGCTCAAGAAGTCGTTCAAGCGCAAGCAGGCGGCGCTCACCGAACTGCTCGAACTTTATGCCGGATCGGCGCAGTACCGTGTGCCCGAATACGTGACCGCGTCGTCGCACCGGATCGGCATGGCGCTGCTCAACTTCCGCAACTCGATCCTGTCGTCGGAAATCCCGAAGGAAGTCCTCGTGGACGAGCTGATGGTCGAGGAATACAAGCTGCAGCTGGAAGAGCAGTCGTTCCAGTTCGAGGAAAAGGCGATCGAGACGTTCGAGCGCAACCTCAACTACGGGCAGCAGAACGTCTACCTGAACGACTGGATCAACAAGTCGATCGACGAGCTCGCCAAGATCGTCCCGGCCAAGTACGCCCGTCCGGAACTGGGCCTGATGCTCTTCTGCGACGAATACGCCTACAAGAACTACAAGGACATCAAGCCGTTCTCCGACCAGGAAACCCGCGACGCCAAGAAGAAGGCGGACAAGGATTTCGAGGAACGCCTCAAGCGTGACGAGGAAGCGGCCGAGATCCGCAAGAAGAAGGAAGCCGAGGAAAAGGCCAGCCAGCCTGCGCAGCCGGAACCGGCCGCCAAGACCCCGCCGGGCAAACAGCCCCCGGCCGGAAAGAAGAAGTAGGAAAGGAGTAGCGGTATATGCACAAGTACATCCGTCACCGTATCGTTCCGTTCATCGCCACCATCGCCGTCGCCGCGCTCCTCACGGGCTGCGGAAAGAAGACCGCGCCGGCGCCGGGCGCCGGGGCGAAGGAGTCCGAAGAGGCCACCTTCGACAACATCACCCAGGGCGAAGAGTTCAAGATCTCCGAGACCGAGAAGAAGAAGGTTCTGGAAGAACTCGGCGTATCCGGCGCGGAACAGGGCGGCGATATCGAGGTCGGCAAGAAACTGACCGAGGCCGAAAAGGCCGAAGCCAAGCGCAAGCTCGAGGAGCGCAAGGCCCAGCGCGGAGAAGCTCCTGCGGGCCAGGCCCCGGCAGCCCCTGCGGCGCCCGGGACCCCGGGCGCGCAGCCTCCTGCGGCCGGGCAGCCGGCGGCTCCCGGAGCACCCGCTGCGGCGGCACCTGCGGCCCCCAGACCGGCCCCGTCGGGTGTGGGCGGAGGCAAGGAACTGACCGCCGAAGGGCGCGTCGCCAGCCGCTCCTGCAAGCAGTGCGAATTCTATCTCAATGAAAACGACCTGACGCTCGCCCTGCAGAAGGCGGATGCCTTCATCGTGGCGAACCCGAACATGGCCGAGGGTTACCTGGCCAAGGCGGTTATTCTGCGCCGCCAGCGCAAGCTGGAAGACGCCGAACTCGAGGTGCGCCGCGCGCTCGGGTTCGACAAGGACCACGAGTGGGCGGTCAACTATCTCGCGATGATTCTCAGGGACGAGGGCCGGCTCAAGCCCGCCATCTGGACGCTCGAAGAGTACCGGACGAAATACCCGAACTCGCTGCCGACTCTCTACAGCCTGGGCATCCTTTACGACATCTACGCCGGCTTTAAGGCGAAGGCGCTCGTCACCTACGTCGATTATCTCAAGCGCGGCGGCAAGAAGCAGAAAGAGGTCAACGTCTGGATCGATTCGCTCTCGATCACGCTCGGCGTTGAACGTCCGGACACTCCAGGTATGGACAAGCCTGAACCGCCGGCGGCTGCTCCGGCGGCAACGCCTCCGGCCGCCGCACCTGCGGCGCCGGGTCAGCCGGCGGGCGCCGCTGCGCCCGCGGCTGGGACCACACCCGCCGCTGCGCCAGCACCGGCGGCAGGCGCACAACCCGCCGCCGCGCAACCGGCGAAACCGGGAGCCGCTCCCGCTGCGGCTCCGGCGGCCGAAAAATCCGCGCCGAAAACGGAACCTGCACCGGCTGAAAAGGCCGCTCCCGAGAAGGCACCCGTCAAAGCTCCGGCGAAGGCTCCGGCTAAGAAAAAGTGAGCATAGTGGACATGTGATGAATGACCATTCCTCTAACACGGCGGAATGATTCAGCCGTTTCCGACGCTCTGCGTTACGCCTGTTGAGACAAAGTTCTAAAAATGTTTGGGATCACATGAAAAATGCTTGATGTGAGGTACCGTCAGTTGTAAGGTCGCTTCACATCCATTTACACTTATAGCTCTGGAAAGAAAGTTGGCCGGTACGAGGATGCTTTTGGAGATACGGACATACCTGCTTATCGCGGCCGCTGCGGCCGCTATCGTAGTGGCGCCTCGCGGGGCCCGTGCCGAAGCCGCCAAGGGCAAGGCTCCCGCCAAATCCGACAAGACCGCCGCCGCTTCCGACAAGCCGGCCTCCGGCGAAGCCAAAAAGGACGAGCCGAAGGTCACCCGCACCAAGACTGGCGCCGTCCAGTTCGAAGCCCTCAAGATCGAAACCGAAAAAGAAGGCCCGGGCGTCATCTTCATCGACAACTGGAGCCCGGCCACCAAGCGTGAATTCGGCGACGAAGCCAAGGGCGAACTCGACGTCAAGTTCATGGAGATCCGCAGCCTGAACCGCACCTTCGATGCCCGGATCAAGCAGGCGCCGGACGCCGAGCAGATCCGCCGCGAAAGCGCCACCCGCGAAACCGAGCGCAAACTCCTGTCGCTCGATATCGGCCGGGTGAAGACCGACCGCGCCACCGTCCAGAGATAGACGGCCAGAGATAACCGCCAGGATTAAGCCGGTCTGAATCCGGTCTGAAAACGCAGGGCTCGCCGGAAGGCGGGCCCTGAATCGTTCGGGAAAACGGTTCAGGCGCCTGAATTCATGGGGTTTTCGCACCGGCTTCGTTGACGGTTCCGGACGTAGCCGCTAATCTTCCGCGCCAGTACAGATCAGGTATGCCGACGTCACCATCCAGCCAGCCGCAGGGCGCGTCCGGGGGCTCCTCAGGGAACTCCCCGGTGTTCCCGTGCGTCACGGAAGGCGGTACCGGACGCCGGGTGATCTTCCAGGGCGGAAAGCTCGTTATCGGTCCCGACGCCAGCGCCGGGCTCGCCGTTAAAGGTCTCTCCGCCCCGATCCAGATCGCCGGTCCGTCCAAGTCAGCTGATCAGTATTTCCTGTTTTTGACCAAGGAAATGACCGGCCGCATGGTCAAGGACGGTCAGACGGTCGCCATCGACGATCCGTCCCAGATGGGACTGGCCTCGTCGAACGGCCGTTATGCCCTGCCGGTCACCCGGGATATGAAAGTCGACCTGCGCATCGCCGAAGCCGTGCTCAGGTTCAGTTGGGAAATGGATACAAACAAACCGCAGAACGCACCTAAAGCCGCACCGAAGCCGATCACCGCACACCCGCCGGTCAAGACCGCGCTGGGCTACAAGCTGAAAGGCAAGGACAAGAAGAAAGAGCCGCGGGGCCGCATCCGCATGACCACGAAGCCCATCAAGTGGGTGGAGATCCAGGTCGCGGACATGGGCAACGGGCCGATGTACGGCTCCGCCGCGGTCGTGTTCACGCTCGCCATCGGGCTGCTCGCGACGCTCAACTACATGCGGCTGCACTTCCTTCCGCCGAAGGACCTGGCTCCGCCGCCTCCGAAATTCGTGACCAAGCTGCTCATCCCCGAGAAGCCGCCTGAGCCCATCAAGCCGCCCGAGCAGAAGATGGAAGTGAAGGACGAGGCTCCGGTCGAGGAAAAGCCGACCGACGAGAAGAAGCCCGACAAGGCGCCCAACGCCGAAGTGTCGGAGGCCAAGCGCGCACAGGTCCGCAATGCCGTGAAGAAGCAGGGGCTTCTCGCGATCATCGGATCGAGCGGCGGCGCCGGCGTGGGCCGCGACATCTCGCGCGTCACGTCGTCGATGCAGAACGCGTTCTCGGGCCTGGGCGCCGTGACGACGTCGTCCAAGGGCGACACCGACATCAAGAACCTGGGCGGCTACGGCGAAGCGGGCGGGATCGACGATTCCATCGCGGGCCTCAAGGCCGTCAAGTCGAACGTCGGCCGCACCACGGCCGAAAAGGTCGACAACCCGGTCGTGGACGGCGAAGCCGCCGGCGACCAGCGCAGAAGCTTCGGCGTGATCTCGGCCACCATGCGCCGCTACCTGCCGCTGCTCAAGTCCAAGCACAAGCGGCTGCTCCGCACGGCCCCGGCCGCGCAGGGCAAGCTGACGATCGAGTTCGTCATCAAGGCGGACGGCTCCGTCGTGACGCCCAAGATCCTCAACTCCGCGTTCAGCAAGTATCCGGAGTTCGAGAAGGAGATCCTGGACGTCATGACCAAGATCAAGTTCGAGGTCATCGAGAAGGGCGACGTGAAGGTAGCCTTCCCGTTCATCTTCTCCGTGAACGACTGATCCGGGTTAACGCCTGATCCGTGGAAACCCCGCCCCAAAGGCGGGGTTTCTGCTTTTTATGCAGTGCTTTGGCGGACTGCGTCGTCACTTTTCCGTTGACGGTATAACGGTCCAGGCGCACGATTATCGATATGCCGAATCTGCTGCGTTCGATCTTCACGAGCGTCCGTTCCGGCCACCCGGGCCCGCAGGGCTCCCGGTTTTCCGTCACCGATCTGCGGAGCGGGAAACAGATCTATCCCGACGACCCTGGTCCGGATCCTCAGGTATTGCCGCTCATCGGCACCGGAAAGTTTTCTCCGCCGGGAGATGCGTTCCTGCTCGCGCTGGTTCCGGGAATGGCCGGCACGGTTACGAGGGAAGGGCGGAGCGTTTCGCTGGCCGATATTGCCCTTCTGGGGCTCACTTCCGAAGCTCCGCGTTACCCGTGGCAGGCGGGGCAGGCAGCGCCGGTTTACCTGCCCGTGCGGCCGGGAACGGTCGTTGAAGTCGAGATGACCGGCACAGCCTTGCAGAACGGGGCGGGCTACCGGCTCGAATGGCTCCCGCTGCCGGGCGTCGAGCCTCTGAAACCCGTCCGGTATCCGAAATTGCCGGTTCGCCCGCGCGTACGGATGACGAGCCGTGAAATCCGCTTTGCCGACATCCGTACGCTGCCCGACAACACGCTCACGTTCTGGAACGCGCTAGGGATCGCCGTCATCGCGTCGGTGTTCCTGTTCAACTTCCTGGATCACATGCGGGCGCACTATCTACCCCGCCCGGAGGCGAACCAGTGGAAGCCTTCCGACAGGGTCGTCCGGTTGTATACGAACGCGCCGAAACCTCCGGTCCCGAAAACAGTCGAGACACCAAAAGCCGTGCCGGAGACCGCGGTCAGCGCGGCACCCGCCTCGTCTGCCCCGTCAGCAGCGACTGACTTGAAGGTTCAGGGAAAGCCCAGGCCGGGCCTCCTGAAGGTGATCGCCGAGAACGACAGCCAGCTTCGCGGGCAGATCGCCCGGCTCGACAAGGCGATGGACAATGTGTTTCACGCGCTCCCGCCGGTGACACAGACCGGCCCAGGAGATACCGACGCCCCGCAACTCGGCAAGTGGGACAAGGCCGGTGATTTGAAGGATTCCGACATCGCCCGGCTGATGCCCGGCGGGCCGAGATCGGATGTGCCCCGGACGGCCGCTGAGACGATCACGACTCCCGTTGTATCGAAGGAACTGGAAGGCGAAAGCGGCCGGACGATGGCGTCCATCAAGGCCACGATCCAGCGTTATCTGCCGATGCTGAAGAGCCGTCATAAACGGCTGCTTCGTACGGCGCCCGCGGCACAGGGCAGGCTCGAAGCCGCGTTCACCATCCGGGCCGATGGTTCCGTCGTGTCGCCCAGGATCGTCAGCTCCGCCTTCGGCCGCTACCCGGAGTTCGAGCAGGAGATTCTCGATATCCTTATCAAGATACGCTTCGACTCCGTCGACAAGGGCGACGTGAAGGTGTCGTTCCCGTTCCTGTTCAGCGTGAATGACTAGTCCGTTCGCCCTGAGGAGGCCCGCAGGGCCGTCTCGAAGGGCGCGCCGTCATCCTTCGAGACGCCTTGCTGACGCAAGGCTCCTCAGGACGAACGGGGCTTCGCCATGGATCAGCACGATCAAACACGCTTCGCCCGTTTCTGAATGTTCTTCAACCCTGTGTGTTGCGCCCGCCTGCCTCTTTCCGTGAAAAGTGTTGGGAATATCAGAGGCTTAACTATTTAAGCCCTTGATTTATCGCCTGGAATAACGACCTTTAGGGCCGGACGCGGACCCATGGAATGGGTCTTGCGTGTATGGAAACCCCGTCTGTGATGGACGGGGTGTCTCGTAACGAGTCGATGGAGTCAGAACTGCCGAAATCTATGGGTTTTCCACAGGGATATGCGAAAAACGTCTTGCGAACCGGGGCCGTTTTTGGTATCCCAGTTCGGATCGCTGCGTCAAAACCGTGGCGACTGTGAAAGCCCCGAAATCCGGCAGCGAGTGTCTCGATCGACTCCATGGGATCCAAGAAAAACGTAGTTAAATCAGCAAGATTGGTGAAGAGCAAGCCTGCGGCTGGTGCTGCACGCTCTCTGTCGGTCCCCAAGAAAGATTTCGGTGCCAAAAAAATGACAGCTGCTCCCGCCAAATCGGCGAAAAAACCGACCCCCGCTCCCGCTAAGGGCAAGCCCGCGGCCGCCGCCAAAGCGGCCCCGAAGGGCAAGGCGGCCGATCTGAAGAAGGCGGCCCCTGCCGCCAAGGCGTCCGGTAACGGCAAGGGCGTTGCGAAATCGCTGACGTTCGAACAGCTCAACAAGATGGCAGCCGGCCCTGGCGGTGCCGCCGGCGCGCTCGCCAAGAAGGGACGGCCCGCGCCGTTCTCGTCGCCCGACGCGGCCAAGCTGCGCGAGCAGAAGCGGCGCCTGGCGCAGATCCTCGGGCCCGAAGAAGAACAGCAGGATATCTACGACGAAGTAGACATCATGAAGACCTACCTGAAAGAGGTAGGAAACATAAAGCTGTTCACGCCGGAAGAGGAAGTCCGCTCCGCCTCCAAGATCGAGGCGATCACCGAAAAGCTATACGACACGGTTCTCGTGGTTCCGTTCGTCACCCACCTCGTCATGCACCGGGCGAATCTCCTTCGCGAGAAGAAGTACAAGGTCTGGGACATGGTGAAGTACGACGAAATGATCGACCGGGGCGCCGACGAAGTGGCCGTCTCCGAGAAGGTCATTCGTACGGCCGGCCTGCTCAAGGGCCACCACCAGAAGCGCATGAAGATGATGAAGGAGATGGCCGACAAGCGCCTCTCCAGGCCGGCCCGGGAGAAGCTCGAAGGCAAGTACGAGAAGCTGCTCCAGGAGATGCTGGATCTCATCAAGCGCCTGAACCTGAACATCGTGTTCGTGGAAGGCCTCGTGCGGCTGCTCCAGGAGTACCGCGACGGCAAGCACCGCGACGCGGAGAAGCCGGGCGAACTGATCCTGCCGGCCGAGCAGAACGCCGACCAGCAGCTCCCCTCGCACCCGCTCGAAGTGGGCTACCCCGACGAGGGCCTGCGCAAGCTGCTGCACGAAGTGGAGCGGACGCAGCGCGAGATCAAGATCGCCAAGGAGGACTTCGTCAAGGCGAACCTCCGGCTCGTGATCTCGATCGCCAAGAAGTACCGCAACGCGAAGGTGTCGCTCACGGACCTCGTGCAGGAGGGCAATATCGGCCTCATGCGCGCGGTCGACAAGTACGAGTACAAGCGCGGCCTCAAGTTCTCGACCTACGCGACCTGGTGGATCAAGCAGGCGATCAACCGCGCGATCTTCGACCAGTCGCGCACGGTGCGCATCCCGGTCTACATGCGCGAGAACCTGAACAAGCTGAAGCAGGCGCAGAAGAAACTGTCGTCCGCTTCGGGCGAGCCGCCGTCCATTCACGACATCGCCAAGGAACTGGGCATGCCGGAGGACCGCGTGACGGAACTCCTGCAGATCGACCTCGAAACCGTCTCGCTCGAAATGGCGGTCGGCAAAGAGGACGACAAAGTGCTCGCCGACCTGATCGAGGACGACAAGGTGCCGCTCCCCGAAGAGGAGATGGTGAACATCTCGCTCGCGGAGGAGCTCGACAAGGCGCTCAAGACCCTGTCGCCGCGCGAGGAAAAAATCCTGCGCATGCGGTTCGGCATCGGCGGCACCCGCCGCCACACGTTGCTCGAGATCGGCAAGGACTTCGGTCTGACCCGCGAGCGTATCCGCCAGATTGAAAAGAAGGGCGTGGAAAAGCTGCGCCTTCCGCTCAAGAACGTCTCCCTCCAGGACTTCCTGGAGGAAGGCGGGCACTGAGCCACCTTCTTCCCACGCGAAAGGGGCCGGGCAACCGGCCCTTTTCGTTTGGGGCTGCGATGCCCGCCGAGGCCTTGCCGCTATTCCCGGGAAACGGTTACGAATAGGGATCATGACCACCGGCCATATCCCCTACGACGATCTCCACCGCACGCTGGGCTATAAGGATTCGCCCATCTTCTACCGGAAATGGCTGCTGTCGGGCGCGCCCGGTGCGGTTGTGATCCAGCACGGCCTGTCGGAACACTCGGGCCGCTACCGCCACGTCGCCGAGGCGTTCAACAAGAAGGGCCTGTCGGTGTTCGCGCTGGACGCCCGGGGGCACGGCCATTCGGCCGGCCAGCGGTGCTACGTGGACGAATACGACGACTACGTGCGCGATATGGAGCGGTTCTTCGCCGACGTGGTGGACAAGGACGCGGCCGGCGTGCCGGTCGTCCTGTTCGGCCACTCGAACGGCGGGCTGATTTCCGCCCGGTTCGCGCTCGCCAACCAGAAACGGCTGAAGGGGCTCGCGCTGTCGGGCCCCCTGTTCAGGCTCAACAAGGGGGTCCCGGCCTGGAAAAAGGTGGTGGGATCGATGCTCAATACCTGGTGGCCGCGCTTCAAGTTCCCCAACGATCTGGAGCCGGAGCAGCTCACCCATGACCCGCTGATGATCGAGGCCTGGATGAAGGACACGATCATCGCCCACGAGGTCACCCCGCGCTGGTTCAAGGAGATGGAGAAGGCCGCCCCCGACGCGCTCGCCCGGGCGGGCCAGCTCACGATCCCGCTGCTCGTCCAGCACGGCGGCGCCGATCCGCTCACCTCGCCGCAGGCGTCGCGCGAATTCGTCGACAAGGCCGGCAGCAAGCTCAAGCAGCACATTACCTACGACGGTCTGCGCCACGAGATCGTGAACGAGATCGACCGCGACAAGGTGATCGGCGACCTCGCGAACTGGGTCGCCCAGAGGTTCAACTAAACCAGATGCCGCGCGGCCCCATCCAGGATCTCTCCGGCGACTGGACCCTCGAGGCCGCGGGCAGGTCGGTGTCGGCGCCGGTGCCGGGCCACTGGCAGACGGTGCCGGGGCTCGAAGCGCACACGGGAAGCGTCATCTACCGCCGTCCGGTAAAAATGACTCCCAGACGCGAAGGGGAGCGCCGGTTCGCGGTCGTACGCGGGGCGTTTTATTTCCTGAAAGCCTCTTTCGACGGGAATCCGCTCGGCAAGGCCGAAGGTTATTTCACCCCGCACGCCTTCGAGCTGCCCGAAGGTATCGACGAGGGCGAGCTGCGCCTCGAGCTCGACTGCCCGGTCGAGACCGACAAGAACGCCAAGCGGATGATCACCGGTGTCTTTTCGCACTGGGACTGCCTGGACCCGGACAAGAATCCGGGCGGCCTGTGGCTGCCGGTGGAGATTCACCGGACGGGGATCGTCCGGATCGTCTCCAGCACGCTGCTCACCCATTCGATCGACGTGGAGAAGGGCGAGGCGGAGATCGAACTGGTCTATGAGCTGGATTCGCTGCTCATGGGAGCGGCGACCCTGAGCCTGGACATCAAGCCCGACGGCTTCACCGGTGACCCGATCAAACACAGTCACACGGTGGCGCTGGCGTCGGGGCGCAATATCGGCACGACCGGGCGGATCCGGGTGAAAAATATCCACCCGTGGTGGACCAGAGAGCTAGGGGAACCCCGTTGCTACCGGGCGAGGGTGTCGCTCGACTACGAAGGCACGCAGTCGGACCTCACCGAGTTCACCACCGGTTTTCGGACGTTCCGGTTCGACAACTACATCGCATACCTCAACGGCAAGCGGTTCTTTGTCCGGGGTTCCAACTATCCGCCGGGCGACGTGCGGATCAGCCGCATGAACCGCGCGCGGGCCGAAAAGGATATAGCGCTCGCGCTCGGGTGCAACTTCAACATGCTGCGCGTCCACGCCCATGTGGACCACCCCGAACTCTACGAGGCCGCCGACCGGGCAGGTCTGCTGCTGTGGCAGGACATGCCGCTCCAGTGGCTCTACGTGAAGGAGGCCGGCCCGGAGATTGTCCGCCAGTCGGAGGAGATGTGCCGCCTGCTCGGTTCCCACCCGTCGGTCGCCGTCTGGTGCATGCACAATGAGCCGATCTATATCGTCGACACCAAGGAGACCCGCTGGAGGGAGCTGGCCCGGACGGTTTTCTCGCTGCTCGTTTTTTCGCGTAACCGCGAGATCACCGGCAGCTCCAGCAAACGCGCCGTGCGGGAACTGGACCCCACGCGGCCGGTGATCCGCAGCTCGGGCGAGATGAACCTGCTCTCGGACGGCGAGGACGTGCATCTTTATTTCGGCTGGTATCCGTTTTTCGGCCGGAACCTGCGGCGTCTGGAACGCATGCTGGACTTCGCCCCGAGGAACGCCCGGTTCATTACGGAATTCGGCGCCCAGTCGCTGCCGCCGCCGGAGCACGCCCGGACGTTCATGGGCGACGACCTGGCAAAAACCGACTGGAAAAAGCTGGAGCGCAACCACCATCTGCAGAACGAATTTCTGCGCGGCTGGGTGCCCAAAGAGGCGTACGATTCGGTCGAAGCGCTCTACGAGGCGAGCTGCGACTGGCAGGCGTATGTCCACCGCTACTACATCGACCGCTACCGCAAGCGGAAATACCACCCGGCGGGCGGGATCCTCCAGTTCATGTTCCTGGACTCGGAGCCCTGTATCCAGTGGTCGGTGGTGGACGACCGCCGCGTTCCGAAGAAGAGTTACCAGCCTCTCGCGGACGCCTTCCGGCCGGTCTATTTTTTCGCCCTCGCGGAGGAACGCTACAAGGCGGGCGGCGGAGAGACGATCCCCCTCTACTGGGTGAACGACACGCAGGTGCCGGTGAAGGGGAAACTCAAGGCCGTGCTTGCCGGTCCGGGCGGAAAGGCGGAAGACCAGTTCGACCGCGAGCTGGGACTTCCGGCCGATTCGGAGACGGAGTGGCTGCTCGACATCCCGGTCCCGGTGCAGAAAGGCCGCTACACGCTGGCTCTCACGCTTGAAGATGGCAGCGGGCAGCTGGATCATGCGTACTCATTTGAAGTCCGCTAGGCGGGTGGCCGTCAGGCGGTGGCTGAGTCTACTGGCCCTTGGCCTGTGCCTCTCGCTGGGCAGCGCCTGCAGTTCACCGCGCGACCCCAACACCCTGATCGTCAATATCGGTACCGAGCCGCCGTCGCTCGATCCGGCCCACTCGACCGACCACGTGTCGTTCAACGTCATCGCCAACCTGCTGTCGGGGCTGGTCGAATACGACGAGCAGTACCGTCCCACACCCGGTCTGGCCGAGAGCTGGGAAGTTCTGGACGACGGACACCGGTACGTCTTTCACCTGCGGCCGGGGCTCGTCTGGTCCGACGGCAGGCCGCTCACGGCGAGGGATTTCGAATACTCCTGGAAACGGATGGTCGATCCCGACACGGCGTCCGACTACGCCTATCTGCTCTATGACGTCGAGAACGCCCGGGAGATCAACCAGCGGACGCTTAAAGACCCGGACAGGCTCGGGGTGAAAGCGCTGGACGACGTGACGTTCGAGGTGCGCCTCAAAAATCCCATCGCCTACTTCCTGTCGATCTGCGCCTTCGAGATCACCTATCCGGTGCGCCGCGACCTTGTGGAAAGCGGTACGCCCTGGACCGAGGCCGGAAAGTTTATCTCCAGCGGGGCGTATCTCCTGAAGGAGTGGAAGCACGATTCGTACATTATCCTCGAGGCGAACCCGCACTTCTTTAAGGGCGAAGTCGCCACCAAGCGGGTCCGGATGATCATGGTGAACGACCCCACCGCGGGGCTGGCGCTGTTCGACCGGGGGATGCTCGATATCATCGACAACTACTCGCTGGCCGGCATCGACGTGAAAGAGATGTCGAAACACCCCAACTACCGCCGGGTCGAGCAGCTGCGCGGTTACTACTACGGCTTCAACACCACCAAGGCGCCCGTGAACGATGTGCGGGTCCGGCAGGCTATCGGTTACGCGCTGGACCGCCGCGCGTTCGACAAGGTGCTGCTGTCCGGGGAGCAGGGCGCCACGAGCTGGGTCCCGCCGGGACTGTTCGGACATAACCCGGACGCGGGCCTCCGGTTCGACCCTGACCGGGCGCGGGCACTGCTCGCCGAGGCCGGATACCCGGGCGGCAAGGGGTTCCCGAAGATCGAGATCCACTTCAACCAGGCGGATATCCATCTGCTGGTGGCGCAGATCGTCCAGTCGCTGCTCAAGCGCGAACTCAATATCGACGTGGAGCTGCGGACGGTCGAGTGGAAGGTGTATCTGAACGAGCTCAAGGAAGACCCGCCGCAGATGTACCGGATGGGCTGGGGGGCGGACTATCCGGACCCGGACAACTTCATGAACCTGTTCACGGCGGCGTCGGGGAACAATTTCACCCGCTGGTCGAGCCCGGACTACGACGCGCTGGTCTCGAAGGCGTCCACCAACCCGGACCCGGTGTCACGGCTGGAGGAATACAACCGGCTGCAGAAGATGCTGCTGGTCGATACGGCCGCCATCATTCCGCTCTTTTTCACGGCCGAGAACACGGTCTACGCGCCCGGCGTCAAAGGGTTCAGGTTCGACGGTTTCGCGCGCTTAAGGCTGGCTCCGGTCAGCTTTTCCCCGGAGAAACGCTGATGCGCCAGACGCTCCTCAGACGTCTGCTGTTTCTGCCGGTGCAGCTGCTCGCCGTGGCGACGGTCTGCTTCTTCCTGCTCCGGGCGGTGCCAGGAAATCCGTTTGAAGGCGAAAAGAAGCTCCCCGAGGCGGTGCTCAAAAACCTCGAGGCCCGCTATCACCTGTCCGGTCCGGTCTACGAGCAGTGGTGGGCCTTTGCGGGCGGCACGCTCAAGTTCGACTTCGGGGTGTCGCTTAAATACCGGGACCGCGAGGTCCGCGATATTATCCTTGAGGCCGCGCCGGTCTCGTTCGAACTGGGGCTCATCGCCTTCACGTTCGGGCTGGCGCTGGCGCTGGTGGCCGGTGTGACCGGTGCGGCCGCGTCGCGGTCGGTGGAACTCAGGTTCTGGGACCGGATCGGGCTCGCGGCGGCGTCGCTGCTGGTGTCGGCGCCGAAGTTCCTGCTCGGCGGGCTTCTCGTCTACCTGTTTTCGTTCAGGCTGAAACTGCTGCCTCCGGCCCAGTGGGGCCATCCGTCGCAGGTTATTCTGCCCGCGCTCACGCTGGCGCTGCCGGTGGCCGGCAATCTGACGATCCTCGTCCGCAACGCCATGATCGGAGTGCTGAACAGCCACTACGTCCGCACCGGCGAGGCGAAGGGGCTCTCGCCCGTCCGGGTGGTGTTCGTTCATGCGCTGCCGAACGCCCTGCACGGCGTGCTTGCCTATCTCGGGCCGGTCTTTGCGACGCTGCTCACCGGCAGCTTTGTGGTTGAGAAAATCTTCGCCGTGCCCGGCATGGGCTGGCAGTTCGTCAGCTCGGTGCTCGACCGGGACTACACGACGGTGCTGGGGGCGAGCGTATTCTTTGCGGCGATGCTTATTGCGGCCAATTCGCTGAGCGATATCGTCGCCCACTGGATCGACCCACGCCCGTCGTCCACGGCAGGCGCTGCGGGCGGGGAGGGCGGCATATGAGCGCCCTCAAGACCCGGCTCGCGGTCGTGGCTCTTATTCTGGGCGCGGGGCTGCTCGCCCCGTGGATCGCGCCGCATGCGCCGTCCGGGCTTTATGAAACACAGACGTTGATGGCTCCCGCCGCCGGGCACCTCATGGGCACGGACGAACTGGGGCGCGACCTGTTCAGCCGGGTGCTCTACGGAGCCCGGGTGTCGATTGTCGTGGGACTCACGGGGGCGGCGCTCACGCTGTTCATCGGACTGTGTATCGGGATCGGGGCGGCGCTCTCCGGGCAGAGAACCGGCGAATGGATCCTGCGCGGCGTGGACCTGTTCATCTCCGTGCCCGATATCCTGATCGTCATCCTGCTGGCGCAGGTGATGGGCAATTCTGTTTCGGGAATAGGTGTGGCGATCGGTCTAGTGAGCTGGCCCAAGGTCGCACGGCTTTTCTATGGCGAGACCCGCAAGCTCACGCAGGAGCTGTTCTGGGAATCGGCGAAAGTGACCGGCACGTCAGGTGCGAGACTGGTCCTCCGGCACCTGCTGCCTAACTTAAGGTCCACCGTCATTGTCGTGTTTGCGCTGCTGGTCGCCTCGAGCATGCTGACGGAAAGCGCCCTGTCGTTCATCGGCCTCGGGATCAACGACCCGTTCAACCCGTGGGGGACGAGCTGGGGCACGCTGGCTTCGGCTGGCTGGCGTGCGATTCGCGGGTTCCCGCATCTCTTTTTCTTCCCGGCCGCCGCCGTAGCGCTCACCGTCTGGGCCATGAACTCGCTTTCGGAGGAGTTCCGCCTCCACTACGAACGGCACGAACGTCGCTAAAAACGGTCCTCTACGGCGGCCGGGTGCTTCTTGTCGCCATGCGTCGTAACGGCTAGGGAAGGGCTCCCCGGGGACCGGTAACCGGACCCCGCCAAACCCACAGGAGCCACCATGAAACTGAAGCTCGCAACCCGTAACTCCCGCATCCAGCCCTCGGCCACCCTCGCCATCACGGCGAAGGCGAACGAGCTGAAGGCCAAGGGAATCGACGTGGTTGGCTTCGGAGCCGGTGAGCCCGATTTTGACACGCCGGACCACATCAAGCAGGCGGCCAAAACCGCCCTCGACAAGGGGCAGACCAAATACACGCCCGTGGGCGGTACCAAGGAGCTGAAGGAGGCGATCTGCGCCAAGTTCAAGCGCGACTACCACCTGGACTACACGCCGGGCGAGGTGCTCGTCTCCGTGGGCGGCAAACATTCGCTGTTCAACATCTTCATGGCGCTGATCGAGGAGGGCGACGAGGTCATTATCCCGGCGCCCTACTGGGTGAGCTACCCCGAGATGGTCGCCTTCTGCGGCGGCACGCCAGTCTGCGTCGACACGCAGGAGGCGAACGGCTTCTGCATGACCCCGCAGGAACTGGAAAAGGCGATCACGCCGAAGACCAAGATCTTCGTGCTGAACTCGCCGTCCAACCCGACCGGCGGCATGTACACGGAGGCGCAGATCCGGGCGCTGGCGGCGGTGCTCGACAAGCACCCCGAGATCTGGGTCGTCTCCGACGATATCTACGAGAAGCTCATCTATGACGGGATGAAGTTCTTCTCCATCGCGACGATTTCGCCGGAATGGAAAGAACGCACGATCATCTGCAACGGCATGAGCAAGGCCTACTCGATGACCGGCTGGCGGATCGGCTTCACGGCCGCGCCCAAGGCGCTGACCGCCGCCATGGACACGATCCAGGGGCAGTCGACCTCCAACCCGACCTCGATCGCGCAGGCGGCCTCGGTGGCCGGCCTGAACGGCGACCACGCGTTCCTGACGGCGTGGGTGGGCGAGTTCGACAAGCGGCGCAAATACATCGTCGAGCGGCTGAACTCCATTCCGGGCGTGTCGTGCTTCACGCCGAAGGGGGCGTTCTATGCGTTCCCGAACGTGAAGGGAATGATCGGTAAGAAGACGGGCTCGGGCAAGGTCATTGGGAACTCCATTGATCTCGCCGGTTACCTGATCGAGGAGCACAAGGTGGCCGTGGTGCCGGGCGGGCCGTTCGGCGCCGAAGGGTACATGCGGCTGTCGTACGCGACCTCGATGGAACAGATCACGAAGGGTCTGGACCGTATTGAGGCGGCGGCAAAAGCGCTGAAGTAAGAGCTGACCTTTTAAGGCTACACGTACGAGCCCGGCGACGCGCTGGACCCAAGTGGTCTCGCAGACGGAAACGGGGCAGAATTGTCCGGTGACGACCAGGTACACCTACGACTACACGGGCAAGCGAATCGCGTTGGTGGGCTCGAGAGCCGCCAAGACCTACGCGTGGGACGGCAGCTGCGGGCTGGAGACACGTAACGGCTCAGTTTCCCGGACGATTGACGACGGGGCCGCTATCGATGCCATCATAGCGCAGAAGGCTATGTGAACTATGTACAAATATACAGATAATGTACTCTGTATTATGCTGTTATCTGCTTCGGTCGTCCTCTTAAAACCCATACCCGCCAGGCCAGAAATGCTTTTACCGGTGGTGAATCAAAGCGAGGGATCGCTATGGTCCGTTGTAGACATCAAAGGTAATCCAATCCCTGACGCGATGCTAATACCGCTATCGAATACGGTCCAGGTAGGTAATTCAGGACTTGAATTGGAAAGAATTGGGGAAGAGCTGAAGCTCGATCTTTCGAGCGAATCTATTGCGCGAGCCATCCGGGATTATGTCATTAAATATATTGATTACTGGGAACTCTACACTAATAATATAGACTACCTTCACTATTTTCAGGGGAAAGCTGGATCCTTTTATACTGACGTGAACGGATCAATCGAATGTAAGACAGTAAATAAATGTTCATTAGTCTATAGCGGATTTGATACTATCGGAAACTACTGGCTGATTGTAAAAGCAGGTTATTATCCAGAAGTGGTATATGACGACTGGAAAAGTGCTCCGCGAGATGCGATGAGGAAATTCAGAATTGTCTTGACTGTATGGCCTGAACGAAAAGCGGATCTGATAAACAGAGATTATGTATTCGAAAAAAATAATATAGATAAAGCGTACCAATCGCGTGGAATCGGCTATATCGAATATCTTAAGGATAGAGTCATAAAAAAACTCCACGATGTAACCGGACGTCCCAACAAGACAATGAATATTGTGGAATCTTATAAAGCGCTGATTTCGAAGGCGAAGCAAAAGGGAAAACTGAAAGATGCGGCATGGCTGACGGCGGATCTTGCCATAGTGGATTTTGGCGAAAATGGAATGGGCGGTACCGGCGTAGATGACCTGGAGAATGGGAGGCACTGGAAGTATATAGAAGCTGCGTCTGCCCTCGTCCCGGATGAACTGCCTTTTCAAACTGCACTATCGACGAGAAAACTCTGGAAGCGGTTTTATAGCAATGTGAAATCGTTGAATCCGGAAGACAATACGACGTATCTTGACTGGGAACGGAAATGGGATGAGGGAGATATTGCTGCATACGAAAAGGCGGTCGACGATATATCGAAAGACCCACTTGCGGCTCTGGGAATAGAAATGGTGGTCGGTGGAGAAGGGTTTCAGTCCAGTGATGTGAAGATACAAGATCGCTTTTTCAGATGCAGGATGAAGCTGTTTAAGGACGTAATATCCAAATATCCATCCTTTGTGTGGTTTACTCTTTCGTATGACTACGCGGCTGCAACGTGGATGTATTCTTCAATCAATTCCGCGAAGCGACCCCCATACCCGATTAAATATAAATGGTTGCTGAGTAAGTAACCATTTCAAGGGATGGGATGAAGCAAAGCTAAAATTACAGGACGTATATTCACGATGGTGATGAAGTCCGGGAGCAGTTCATTCGCTCTTGGGCAGTTTGTGGGCATTTACCTTAGCGGCGATTCCGCTTCGACTTATTTACGTCGAGAACATCTTTGGCGACGACCGTATCGTCGATGGTGGAAGGATGCGGTCCTGATCCCGCTGGGCGAACCGGGCGAATAGCTAGCGCTGTTCACACCGCCGGGGCCGTTGGGAGGTCTGCGCCAGTTTCACGAAGTCTAGCAGGGAAGCGTGGGAGGCGGTCCGGAAACGGGCCGCCTCTTTTCGTTGGCGCAAGGCTCTAAGCTAACCACGTCCCTTCTTCCGTCAACCCGCTGCTCCCTCACTGTCTGAAATCTCGTTCATCCGGGCATCCCGCTGGTCAATGGGCCTTGACAGTTTTCCGATCGGACGCAGATCAACGGGCGAGCCGCCAGTGGCGGTAGTTGCCTGCACAGAAATGCGGGCTGAATTCCAAGGAGAATACTCATGCTGCTTCGTTCAACGCTTATGCCGACGGCCTCACGCAATCCGTGGTACGATTTCGACCGGTTCTTCAGCGATTTTAACGCTGCACCGGCGGCGGCTCCCGTCAGCGCGCCGGCCATCGACGCCATCCAGGACGGCGAGGGCTATATCCTGAAGATGGACATCCCTGGCGTCCCGGCCTCGGACCTCCAGATCTCGGTCGAAGGTGACACCGTGCAGGTGTCGGGCGAACGCAAGACTGATACGGAAACGAAGAAAGAGAACTACGTCCGCCGCGAACGCACGGCCGGCAAGTTCAGCCGCACGGTGACGCTCCCCTACCAGGTCGATAACTCGAAGGTAGAGGCGAAGGTGAAGGACGGCGTCCTCACCCTGACGCTGCCCAAGCGCGAGGCCGACAAGCCGCGCCGGGTGGAAGTGAAGGCTGCCTGAAGCAGGCAGACACGGTACAGATCACGTCCAGACGGGTTCCGGCTCTGCGACTGCGGGGCCGGAACCGTTGGTCACCGAGCCTTCAAGGGGGCGTCTGGACACCCCGTTTTTTAGTACGGGGCGGTTCAGTCTAGAATAGGGCCCGATGTCGATCTGGCAGCGCCATACCGATCCACCGCATGTCGAGGAGATCTACGAGGAAATTCCCTCGCATCTCGCGCATCTGCACGGCACGAAAATCGTCCAGGTGTCGGACCTGCATATCGGCCGCTACCACCGGGCGGAGCAGTGGGCGGAGAACATCGCGCTCATCAACGGCCTTTCCCCCGATCTCGTTGTCATTACCGGCGACGCCATGGACTGGCCGCGCCGCTACGAGCCGGACTACATCGAGCCGTTTGAGCGCCTCAACCCCCGCGTCGCGGTGCTGGCGATCCTCGGCAACCACGATTTCTATTTCGGGCCGAACCGTCTCACCAAGGTTTACCGGGAGAATACCCACGCAGTCATCCTGCGCGGGGACCGCTGGGAATCGGACGCGCTGAAGGGCCTCGTGGTCTGGGGGATCGACGACCCCATGACTCCGCTCTCGGCGCCGTCGGACTACCCCAAGCTCCAGGAATGGGCGGCAAAGGGCATGGACCCTTCCAAATATCATCTGCTGCTGTCGCACCGGCCGGACGCGTTCCCGCTGGCGGCGAAACTGGGCTTCGATCTGCAACTGTCCGGGCATACGCACGGCGGGCAGCTGTCGTTCGAGATGCCCAATGGCAAGCGCGTGCATATTGCCAACGTGCTGGGGCCCTATGACCGGGGGCGGTTCGTCCGCCATCAGCCGGCCGAAACCGCCGCCAGGCCGAAGTCGCATCTCTACGTGAACCGGGGCCTTGGCTATACGGGGGTTCCCTACCGGCGCGACTGCCCGTCGGAAATCACGCTCGTCCGGCTCGTGGCGCCGAAACATATCCTTCAGCAGGCCGCGTAATTCGGGCCGCCCGTTTCAGGCTGCCCGTTTCAGACCGGCTGTTTCTGGCTTATCGGCTCAGGCCGCTTATTTGAGGCCGTCGAGAATGTCGTCCTGCTCGTTACGGTCGAGATCGTAACGGCGGCGGAAGTGCCGCCCCAGCAGCGCGCCCAGCAGCATGCCGCCCGACACGAGCGCGAAGTTGAGCGCGAACAGCGCGGCCGGCGGATAGGACGCCCACAGGCCGTTTTTCAGCACGGTCTCCAGCAGCAGGTTGTTCGGAATGTAGGGGGCGTACGGCAGGTAGCCGTAGAACTCCAGCAGCAGCACGCCGCCATACAGGGCCGAGAAAAACACCGTCGACACCATGGCGGTTTCGAAATCCTTCTGCAGGCAGATGGCCATGATCATCACGAAGAAAATACCGGGCCCCGGCGTCGTCATGGAACCGGCGAACTGGATCAGCAGGATGAGCGCGACGCCGTCGGACATGATGCGCAGGTATTCGGAGTAGGCGGCGATCCGGTCGCCCATATAGGTGAGGCCCAGGCACAGCAGCGTGACGCAGGTGTAGGTCATCCCGGTCCAGAACATGTAGGCGGGCACCTGGTCGCCGAAGATGTAGAAGATGGTGGCGGTGAACACGCCCCCCACCAGCCGGAAGTGGAACAGGATCCGGCCTTTTTCCATGTCCTCGTTCTTGAGCACCGAGGACGCCTCCGACAGGGAGGCCACGGCGAAGCTCTGGGAGAGCGACTGGAGCACGCGCTTCTTCAGCGGGCGGAACAGGCGCCGGAACACGAAATACTGGAACGGGAAGACAATCACGCCGATCCCGATCGTCACGCTCATGATGAACAGGGCGAAGAAGTTGCCCCACTTGAGAACCTTCAGGGTGATGATCGCGCTCGACATCGCTCCGAAGCCCCACAGGCCCATCGAGACGATGGCGGCGCGCAACGCGAAGTTGTCGGCCAGATGCTGCACCGACGCCGGGTTCACGTGCGTGCGGGCGCGGGCCGCGGTCTCGGCGGTCTCCCGGTCGAGCTTCGCATGGAAAAAGAGTCCCACGCCCATGACGATCACGGCGACGAAATCGGCCAGCAGGAAGTTGAGGATTCCGGTGATCCCCATCCGGTAGAGATCCAGGATGGTGACGTCGTAGGCCCACAGGATGAGCGGCACGAACACGACCGAGATGATCGAGAGCCCCATCACGATCTTGACGATCAGCCAGTAGACGGGCTCGAGCCGCCGGGCGCTGGGGTCGTCCGGGTGGGAGAAGTAGACGATCCGTTTCAGGTCCCGCTCGTTCAGGAACACCTGCGCGGTGCCCGCGATGGCGGTGACCGCCAGCAGGAACGGCGCGAAAGTGACCAGATCGGCCATCCGGATGTCGGCAAAAAACGGCGCAAGCGAGGTCAGCACGGCGACCGAGACGATGGTCGTCGCGAAGTTCGCCATGAGGATGCGGAACCGCGTCTGGTTCGCCAGATCGGAAACCGCCGTCACTTCATTGTCCGCCGTGGCCGCCATAGACCCCTTCGGCACAACCCCTCCGGAATCGGTCCGGAACCGGGCTGCTCCACGCAACGTATACCCTTGATTTAACACAGTTTACACGGCCAAGTTGGCAAAAGAACAGGGTTTCCCATGGAACTGAATCCGGTCGAAAAATGGTTCGTTAACTCCCCGGTCCGGCGCTCCCTGCGGGAGCGGTCCGTGCGACGGCTCGCGGCCCGGCTTGCCGGCGTTCCGGCCAGCCCCAGAGTGCTCGAAATCGGCTGCGGCGAGGGGGCAGCCATCCCGGCCATCCTGTCGACCATGAACCCGGGCGCCATGGACGCCTTCGACTTTGACGAACGTCAGCTGGCGCGTGCCCGCAGCCGCCTCGGAAAACACCTGGACCGCCTGTCGCTTTCGACCGGTTCGGCGACCGCCATTCCGGCGGCTCCGGGCGCCTACGACGCCGTGTTCCAGTTTCAGGTGTTCCACCATATTCCCAACTGGCGCACCGCGCTGGCCGAGGTGAACCGGATCCTGAAACCCGGCGGGTATTTCGTCTTTACCGATACGCCCATCGAGTTTTTCCACCGGACCCCGTTCGGGCTGATCCTCAGGGCGGTGACCGATCATCCCTACGACCTCATGTTTTCCGAAACGGAATACCGGCAGGTGCTGGAGGGGCTGAAACTGGAGATCCCGCACTGGGAGCGGCTGCGCTCCGGATCGTTCGAAGGCATCGCCCGCAAGCCCGCGAAACGGGGAGCGGCGGCCGCCTGAGCGCGCCGTCAGGTCTGCGGGGAATCTACAGGAACTCCATTATGAGCCAGGTAACCGAACAGTTTCTGACCGACCTCAGCCGCGAGGCGGACGAACTCGCACTGTCCATGTTCATGAAGGTGGGTTTCGACCTCAAGGATGACAACTCGCTCGTTACCGAGGCCGACCGTGCGGTCCAGAAACTGATCGTCGACCGGATCCACAAGGCGTTCCCGGACCACGCCATTATCGGCGAAGAGGCCGGCAAGCTGCCGGGACCCAGGCCCTCGGAGGCCGAATACTGCTGGGCCATCGACCCCATCGACGGTACGGCGGCCTTTACGGCGGCGCTCTCGGCCTGGGCGATCTGCGTGGGGCTGCTCAAGAACGGGAAACCGGTCGGCGGTTTTATGAGCGTGCCCAAGTCCCATGACCTGTTCGTGCTGGCTCCGGGCGGCGCGCCGAAGCTGAACGGCACGGTGCTCCATGCGCTGAGAGACCCGGTCATCACCAAGAACACGCAGATCGCCGTCCAGTCGGGGTCGCACCGCAAGTTCCGGATCACGTTCCCGGGAAAGGTGCGGGCCCTGGGCTCGGTCGCCTCGCAGCTGGGCTACCTGGCCGCCGGCGGATTTGCCGCGAGCCATGTCCCGCGCTGCCGCATCTGGGACCTCGCCTCCGCCATGGCGGTGGTCTACGCGGTGGGCGGCACGCTGTACAACCTGGACGGCAGCGAACTGGATTTTACGGTACTCATGGACGGCGAGCGCGCGCCGCACGAAATGATCGCCTGCAAGCGCGGGTCGTTCGACCTGTTCCGCCCGTATTTCGAACTGCTGCCGAAAGAAAAATCAGAGAAGCCGGAAAAGAAGAAGTAGCCGCCGGCGCTCTCAGCTGCCCGCGAAAACGCTTTTGCGTTCCTTGAGCAGGTCGTAGAGCATCTCCTGAACCGTGGCCCGGACCCGTTCCTTGAGCTCGGTGACGAGGATTTCGTCCCGCAGGTCTTTCTCGGTGTAGTCCGACAGGTCGATCGGCTTGCCGTACCGGATGGACCACCGGGTGGGAAACGGCATGAGCCCGGCCGGCCCCAGCAGAGGCCAGGTCGGGGTGATGGGGAAATACGAGAAACCCAGCGCCTTGGACAGCCAGCCGCCCCGGCTGATGAGCGGCATGATCTCCTCGGCGCCCACCACCGCCACCGGGATGATCGGGGCGCGCGTGCGCACGGCCAGCTTGACGAAGCCGCCGCGGCCGAAACGCTGGAGCTGGTAGCGCTGGCGGTACAGCTTGCCCAGCCCGCGCATGCCTTCCGGAAAAACGCCGACGATCTCCCCGGCGTCGAGCAGCCGTGTGGCGTTTTCCTGCGAGGCGCGGACCATGCCGCTACGGGCGATCAGCGGCCCCGCGAACGACGCATTGGCGAAGATGTTGTCGAGCATGAAGCGGGGCAGGCGCCGTCCGTCGGTCGCCCTCAGGATCGAGTGGCTGATCATCACGGCGTCGTAGGGCAGGGTGCCGGAGTGGTTCCCCACCAGGATCGCCCGGCCGTGCTGCGGGACCGCGTCGGCCCCTTCCGCCTTCACCCGGAACCAGCGGTCGTACAGGAAGTCGATGACCGGCTGGACCTGCTGGATAAAGGCCGGGTCCATGCCGAAGTCGTCGATGTCGAGCGAGCGGTTGCGGAGCTGGAACTTCTCGACCCGTTCCTGCAGTTTCGCGGGCTGCAGCGATCCGAGGAACGGCTCCACCGCCTCCAGAATATCGGAGACGACCCGGTAGCGGACCTTCTGCGGTTCGGTTTCAGGGAGCCCGGACGCCTGCGCGGCGATCCGGTCCAGCCGGGCCGCCAGTTCCGTGCGGATCTTGCGCTGCGCGGGGTCGGAGGCGGCGAGATCGAGCAGGTCCAGCAGCTCGCCCTTCAGCTCGCGGATTTTGTCCTGCGTCCGCTCGGGCATGTGCCGTCCTGTCCTTAAGGCTTACGCCTGGTCGATCTTCTTGGAGAGCTGGATCAGCTTGGAATCCAGATCGGAAATCTTCTTGGTCAGGTGCTTCACCTTGTCGGCGAGCCCGCCGATCTCTTCGCGGGTCGGCAGGTTGAGCGACTTGATCAGTTCCTGCGTGTTCTGGTCGATGGTGTTGCGCGCGTCGGTCGAAAGCTCGAACGCCTTCACCACACTGGACGTGAACCGCTTGTTCTGCATCAGGTCCACGAACAGCTGGGTGAGCTGCTTTTCGTTCTTCTCGCGAATCTCGTCGAACATATCCTTGAGTGCCATGAGTCGGTGGTTCTCCCGGGGAAGCCCGTCATCCGGCTTCCGGTCCCCTGTCTATAAACCGGCCCGTGCCCCGGTTCAACCGGGATTTTCGGAAGTCACTTGAGACTTAGACATAAGTCGTTTTTTTGCGGATTTGGGGTAGGATTTCCGGGCGGACCGAATAACTCCTTTTGACGAAAGGGACCCCAGATCATGACTTCTCACACCTCCAGATCCTTTATCCTGACGACCCTGGCGCTGGGCACGGCCGGGCTGATGCTCGCCCGCTGCGCCCAGCAGAACGCGGCGACGACCGAAGCGGGCGGCAAGGCCCCCGTGGCACAGGCCGCCGCCGGTATCGGCGGTTCTGGCGGGGGCCGTCCGGCCGTGAAGAAGGGCAAGCCGCTGCGCTGGCTCTCCAAGGCGGAGATCGCGAAGATCGCCGAAGACGATCAGTACGCGGCACTCGTGCCGTTCGAACTGCCGCTGGGGCTCAAAGGCCAGGAAGGCGCGGCGTTCGTGAATGCCGACAAGCCCATTACGCCGGAGAAGGCCGAACTGGGCCGGGTACTCTATTTCGACAAGCGGCTGTCGTTCGACGACACGATCTCGTGCGCCTCCTGCCACGCCCCCAATCTGGGCTGGAGCGACGAGGGGCCGACCTCGGTTGGCATCAAGGGACAAAAGGGCGGACGCAACGCCCCGGTGGTTCTGAATACGCTGTTTGTGTCGCCCCAGTTCTGGGACGGACGCGCGCCGGACCTCGAAGCGCAGGCCAAGGGGCCGATCACGAACCCCATCGAGATGGGTATGCCGGAACATGCACTGGCGGTTAAGAAGATCTCCGCCATCAAGGGGTACGAGCCGCTGTTCAAGGCGGCGTTCGGTTCGAAGGCCATCACGATCGATTCCATCGCCGACGCCATCGCCGCCTTCGAGCGGACGGTTGTCTCGGGCAACTCCCCCTATGACCAGTGGAAGGCCGGCAACGAAACGGCCATGAGCGAAGCGGCGGTCCGGGGCGAGAAGCTGTTCGGCACCAAGGCCAAGTGCACGGCGTGCCATGTGGGCGCCGCCTTCAGCGACAACGCGTTCCATAATCTGGGCGTGGGTTGCGACGGCGCCGTCTGCAAGGACATGGGCCGGTTCGTGGTGTCGAAGCAGGAGCAGGACAAGGGCGCCTTCAAGACGCCGACGCTCCGCAATATCGCCCAGAGCGCGCCCTACATGCACGACGGCTCGGAGAAGACCCTGAAGGACGTGGTGCAGCTTTATAACCGGGGCGGCAATGCCAACACCTGGCACTCGCCGCTAATCAAGCCGCTGAAACTGACGGACGCCGAAGTGGACGACCTCGTCGCCTTCATGGAGGCGCTTACCGGCGAAGTGACCCCGGTGGAGGAACCCACGGAGTTCCCGAAGTAATCAGAACTCGGTTTCAGCCGAAAGGGGCGGACCGGCGGTTCGCCCTTTTTGTTTGGGAAACGGGGTGGCAAACGCCCTGTTCGGATTCCGAACAGGTGACCATTTACGCCGGACCGTCCGCGCGTAACTCCCTGAAATCCTGACGTTTCGCACAGCGGCCCGCTGGCACGGCGGATGCACAGATACCGCCATCCGCGTCCGGACGGGTGGAAAAGTGCAAACAAGACACGGTGGCAGACGGTACGAGTGGGACCCGGTGAAGGCCCGGAGCAACGAGCAGAAGCACGGGGTGACGTTCCGTGAAGGGATCACCGTGGGCGCCGACCCGCGCGGTATAGTCGAGTTCGATGCAGGGCACTCCAGTCCGGAAGAGCCCCGGTGGCGGCTCACCGGCATGTCGGACCGCTTGAGAATATTGAACGTGGTGTTTACCCTTAGGAGTCATGGCGATGAAGAAGAAACCGTCCGCATCATCTCGGCCCGCCGCGCGAACCGCGAGGAAACCGCGTGCTACGAAGCTCGTTTCCATGACGATGGATGAGGCGCTGAAGGGACTGGCGTCGGAGAAGCCGATCGATCCGAACCTGTCCGACGACGATATCGATTATAGCGATATTCCCAAGATCACTGCCGAGGAGTTCAAGAACTTCCGTCCGCTGTGGGTGAACGGCCGGATGAACCTGCCGAGCCCCGGCGAGGCGTGGGCCGCCCACGCCGCTGCGGTCAAGGCGAAAGCCGAAGCCGGCAAGCCCCTATCCGACAAGACCGCGCCGGTGCCGGTCCACCTGGATGCCGGTCTGGTGGCGAACCTCAAGCGCGAGGCGAAGAAGAAGCGGACGACCTACGAAACGCTCATCCGCCGGATTCTGGAAGACCACCTGGCCCACGCGCGGTGACTCACCCCGCCAGCGGACTGGCGGCCCTCTCTATCAAATAGAGAGGGCAGGTTTCAGTTCCCTGAGCTAACTCGCGAGACTAACTGAGGTTCCCCTCTTTGCATGGCAGAGAGGGGTGACACGCGAGTGCCGGGGCGAGTTCGACTTAACATTTCTATCAACCTCTCCCTCTGCGTGGCACGGCCCGTTTGGCCCTGAATGGACCAAGCTGACCCAAGCTGGGCCTGGGACTGCGGGTTTCGCAGTTGACTCGAAAATCAGCCCTTTCAGGCGCACCCGGAAATGGACCAAGCAAAATATTTATCCTGAACCCTTCCGCGAAGTTGCGCGCCGTTTTCGCGTTAATACTGGATCGCGTTTTTAGGGCCGCTATTAATAGTGGGTGAAGGTAAGTCTCCATCCGGAGCCGGAAACCGAGGGCCCCAAAGGGCGTGAGGTAGTACGAAGCCGGAGGTGAGCTCAGGTCCGGGCGACCGTGATGAGCGGGCCCTGGATCCAGTGAAGTCCTTCCCGGTCGCGCCGCTGTCGCGTGGGTCCACCACGTGAGCAGGGGCGGAGTTCCCCGGAGAGGGCAGGTTCCCGCCATTCGATGATTCTCCGGTGAGCACCGCTCTGGCTGTCGCACCCCCCTTCTCGCTCCGCGAGCCGGGGTGCGCACAGACCAAGCGCCCGCAGACCGGCGGAAAGCGAGTGGTGGAACCGATAAGGCGGCTCGGTGGCCTGAAAACCCCGCATGCCGCGATAGGTCCTTGAAAACTGAATAGCCCTTTTCCGGGAGGGGCGTCCTAGTAGCTCCGCGGCAGCCCGAGCACATGCTCGCTGACGAAGGAGAGAATCATCTCTTTGGAGACGGGCGCCGTGCGCATCAGCCGCATGCCGGTCCAGTGGTGGATCACGCCGTACTCCTCGGAGAACCCGTAGCCGCCCATCGTCTGGATCGCGCGGTCGGCCGCCTTGATGGCGATTTCCGCCGCCAGATACTTGGCGTAGTTGGAATAGGTGCCGACTTCCGTGGGCGGGCGCTTGGTGTCGTAGGCCCAGGCGGCCTTGTAGGCCATGAGCCGCATCGCCTCGGCCTCGATCTTGATCTCGGCCAGGGGGTGCTGGATGCCCTGGTAGCTGCCGATCGGCTTGCCGCCGAACACGCTGCGGTCCTTGGCGTATTTGACCGCCTTGGCCAGCAGGAAATCAATGGACCCGGCCGCCGAGAACGCGGCGAGGATCCGCTCGGGGTTGAGCGCCTCGAACATCGGCAGAAAACCCTGGTCGTGCAGACCCACGAGGTTACGCTTGGGCACGCGGACGCCGTCGAAGAACAGCGTGAACTGGTTCATGCCCTCGATGCCGTGGGTCGGGATGCGGCGCTTCTCGAGTCCCTTGGCGTTGGTCGGTACGATGAACAGGCTGAAGCCGGCCGTCTTCGGCAGGTTCTTGGCTTTCAGTTCCTCGTAGGGCGTCGTGCGCGTGACGAGCAGCATGTAGTCGGCCACGTCCGCGCCGGTGATAAAGGTCTTCTGGCCGGTGATGACGTAGTCGTCGCCGTCTTTCTTGGCGTGGGTCGAGATCCGGAACGTGTTGGACCCGGCGTCGGGTTCCGTGATGGCGAAGCAGAACTTGAGCTTTCCGGCGCAGATCTGCGGGAGGAATTCCTTCTTCATCTCCTCGGAGCCGTGGCGCAGGATGCAGAGCGCGTCCATGGGGGTCAGCACGAACAGCACGTTGCCGAGACCGTTGGACGTCATCGTCTCCATGGCGACGCCCATCGCCGTGATACCGATATCCGTTCCGCCGTAGGCCTCGGGCACCAGCGCGCCCAGGAAGCCGGCCTCCGCCACCGCGTCCCACAGCTCCTGCGGGAACCGCTTGTTCACATGCATGTCGTGCAGCATCTGCGTCAGCACGGGGTCGAACTTGCGGACCATCTTCTCGGCGCTTGAGCGGATCTGCTTCAGTTCATCGGGGAGGGTGAAGTCTAGCGGCATGGGTGGCTCCTTGGATTCAGCGTGGGGTGCAGACGGTGAGCGTCTGAAACGAAAACGGGACCGACCAGTTGGTCGGCCCCGTTATTATCCGGTTGGAAGCGGCGAGGGCAATATTCGCCGGGGGTTCTGAATGAGCTTCGTTCAGCCCTTTACGAAAATGATTTCGCCGGAGACGCCGTCGTAGCTCGACAGCTCCTTGGAAACCTTGAACCCGTCGACCGGGCTCTTGCGGCTCCAGTTCTTCGGTTCGTACTTGCCGGTCTCGAGCAGGCTGCGCACAAGCTGGCCGCGGTGGATCTTCGATTCGTGGGTGATGGCGGAGAACTTCGCCTTGGGTCCCTTGCCGGACACCTTGCCGAACTTCACCTGCACCCAGCTGATGGCCCCGGACGGCGGGGCGATCGTCTTGGAGTGTTCGTCGGGCAGCAGGTCCAGCACGCCGCGGCCCTTGAGCTCGCGGATCCACAGGTGCGCCAGTTCGCCCTTCCAGTAACGGGTGAGCGGGCCGACGTCGGGCAACTGTGCGCCGATTTTCAGCTTGTAGTCCGGGATCAGGTCGCCCGGCGTCACGAGGCCGAGCAGCCCCGACACGATCAGGCCGACTTTCTTGAAGAGCTGCACGGCGTTGGGCGAGAGCGACGCGATGTCGATCGCCTCGTACATGTCGCCGGTGTAGCGTTCGATGGCCGGCAGCGTCGGAGATGCGGGGATGTCGAGATTGGTCTCGATCGCCTTCTCGAGCGCTTTGCCTTTCACGTCGAAAAGATCGGCAAGCCGGTTCTTTTCCTGGATGGCCTGCTTGACCGCCTGGATAACCCGGTCACGCTCGGCGCCCAGTTCGGAAAACCGGTTGAGCTTCGCATCGGCCTTCACCTCGGCCCAGGACTGGGAGCCTCCGGTAGCCTTGCGTTCGGACGGTGCGAGAAGGATTCTGAAGCCTGGATCTGCCATCGGGCGTGTGAACCGCTCTCTCCCCCCTTGGAAAACGGGGGGCCGCAATTAAAACCACGTACTGGCCCTATAGTCAATAGAACGGCAGGATAGGTTCGCGAAAAACCCGGTAATTTCGCCAAGATAGGCCGCTTCCCCGCCCCAGGACGGAGGTTTCGGCCCCGAATCGCGCAATTAGCGGACGATCGATGCTTTGGGGACCAGTTTCAGGATTTCGCGCGCCCGGGGGGCGGCTTTCCCTGCGACGGCCTTCTTGAGAAGCGAACCGGCGGCCTTGATGGACTCGCGGCGGTTGGCTTCCCTGGAGGCTTCGTAAGGATCGCGGCGCGGCCGGGACAGGCTTTCCTCTTCCTTGGGCAGGGGGAGGTTCTGCCAGGCGACCGTACTCACGATGCCGTCTGGCGGCATGCCCGTCTCGAGCTGTGCGCCGAGCGAGGAGGCCGGTGCCCGGAAGGGCACGTCGAGCTGGTTATTGGGTTTGGAGGGATTGAGCTTCATGGAAGCACTCCTTCGTCATTCGGGCGGAGACCGCCGCCCATCGGGTTGTTACGTTTGTAGGGATAGGAACCGGCGACCGCCGTTGGAGCGGCCCCCGGTTTTGTCTGAACCTGTACGGTGGTGCCGTTGCCGGCGGCGGCGAACAGCTGGCGGATCGCGCTGCGGGCCGCGGACGCCAGCTTCTGCCAGAAGCCGGGCTGTCCGCTGCGGGCGAACCTCGTGCCGGTATTTTCCGGAACAAGGGCGGCGTAGGTGACCGGCCGCGAACTGGAGCAGGCGCCCCGGAAGTCGATGACCGAAACCGTGTGGCCGCCGCCGACATACAGCAGGTTGCCGGACGGATCGGCGGCGACGAGATTGAACGGGCTGTCGACCGGCGTCACGGGCAGGCTGACGCGCGACGAACGGAAGTTCTCGGCCGGATTGACGAGGTAGAACCGGCGTCCGCCGTCGACCGCGACGACGTAGCCGCTGATGACGTCGATCGAGGCGATACTGGCGAGTGCGACCGGCGTGATGAGCTGTGAGGCGCTTCCGTCGGCAGAAACCCGCAGCAGGTTGGTGCCGGACGTCACATAGAACGACGAACTGCCGGTATGGAACACGATGGAGCGGCGGCCCAGGCCGGTCACATCCGTGGGTGACGGAATACTGGTTACCGGGATCGTGATTTCGCCCAGAGCCGTCCCGGTAGTGGAGTTGATGACAAGCACGCGGCCGGTGTCGCGCTCGCGCACCAGCAGGCGCGAACCGTCGCCGTTGAAGGCGAGTTCGGCGGGGCCGCTGCCCGTGGGCAGGAGAATTTCCGGATCGCCGGTGTCCAGCTTGAAGATCGCAACCTTCTTCTGGACCGGGTCGATGGCGGCGAGCCGCGTATCGTTTGCAGAGACCGCGAGCCGGACCGGATCCAGCGTGGTCGGGATCGTTTTCGTCTGGTTGCCGGTCGAGTTGTCGTAGACTTCGATGAAGGACTGGCCGCCCCGGGCCGCATAAGTATTTGCGGCGCTGTGCACCGGCGGGGCGACGAAATCTCCGGTCTGGCTGACGGATGCTCCCCAGGCGATCTCGCCCAGGCCGCCGGCAAGGACCAGCGAAGTGACCGCGCTGCTGCGGTCGAAGCCGGTTTCGTTCACGAGCGGGCCGTCGCTCTCCAGAAGCATCGAAACGCCGCGGCCGTCCAGTTCCTTGCGCGTGACCGCGAGCGTCGGGTTCTGGCCGGTCACCTGCCACACGCGGCGGGCGCGCTGGTCGGTGGCGGCGAGCTGGCCGATGCTGTTGACCGCCAGAGTGCCGAGCAGGGCGGCGGGGCGGTCGGCCTCGACGGTGGACGGCGCCGTCACCCGGAGGAGGTCGCCGCCCGCTGTCAGCACGAAATAGCGGCCGCCTGAATACCTGACCGACAGGGGTTCGACCTTGCCCAGGCTGACGGTGGTCACCGAATACGGTTCCGAGGCGCCGGTCACGATATGCAGATAAGAGGTTCCCCACGTGCGGGCTTCCAGAACGGCGACCTCCGCCGGTGACGGACCCGCGAGGTAGTCGCCCGTAACACCGCCAGCCGACGGCACATTCACAGATACGTTGCCCGGGTCCGGAAGTGCGGTCGACGACGCGGTGAAGTCCGTGGTGCTCGAACGGTAGAGTGAGCGCGTCGAAGTGGCCTCTCCCGCGCCGAGCCCGCGGACCGCAAACAGGTGACCGGTGTCCAGATAGATGGCGTCGTAGCGGCTTCCGGGTTCGTTATCGAGCACCCGGTTCACAATAATCCCGCCGCCTTCGGTCACTTCCAGGATTCCGCCCGAATAGACGACCGCGATCTCTCCCGATGCCGGATTGATGGCCAGCCCGGTGATCTGGAGATCGCCGGAGAGGTTCAGCTGGGTGCTGACGGCCGGGACGGCCGGGTCCACGACCAGAACACCCGGAACATCGGCATCGGCGATCACGAACTTGCCCGAGAAGGGTGATCCCGCCAGCCGGAGTTCGCCCGCATTGCTTCTGCCAAGATCGAGTGTGTTCTCCGGGGCTCCGGTCGAGTTGAAGATTTCCAGGCGGCCTCCCGCCGTATCGGTCAGGACGGCGGCCTGTCCGGCGCCGCTTTCAACGGCAATAGCGAGCGGAGCGGCCGTAAGGGGCTGGGTCGTTGAGGTGAGCGATGTCAGATCGATTCGTTCCAGTGCCGACGTGCTGGCGATCCAGAGGACCCGCCGGCTTTCGTCCTGGGCCATCATCAGGCCGGCGCCGGCCGCCAGGCTGAGTTCGCCGCGCGTGGCGGTTCCCCAGTCCCGGTAGACGAGCGTTGTGGAGCCGCTGCTCAGGACGAACTGGCGCCCTGCATCCACCGCCTGGGCAATCGGGTCACCGGCGGGCTTGGAGGCGTTGGCTAGGCTCACGACCTGCGTGCAGAGGTGCTTCACGTTGACCGTGACGTTTGCCGAACCGAGCTGATTGGCGCCGTCCCGGACGTCGAGATGGAAAATGAAAATTTCGTCCGCGCCGGAATTGATCTGGGCGATCGAGATCGTCGGAGTGGTCTTGTTGACCGCCGCCCAGCCGGGGAGATGTGCGGCGTTCCCGCTGGTCAGCGACCACAGGTAAGTGAGGCCGCCTCCTTCGGGATCGTAGGAAGCGGTGCCGTCCAGGAACAGGGCGGTCGTGTCGAACAGGTTTTGCGTGGCGCCGGCGCTGGCGACCGGCGGCGAATCGATCACGGAGACCGTTATTGTCACCGTGCCGGAAGCCGAAGCGGCCAGATCGTCGGTTGCCGTGAGCTGGAAAACCAGCACGACATCGCCGCCTGCGGCCGAAGGCGGGTTAAACGACGGGTTGGCGACCGTCTGCCCGGTGATGCCGACCGGCGGCCCGGACAACTGGGTCCAGAGCAAAGCCGGGGTGTCGCCTTCAGGGTCGGTTGCCGTTCCCTGCAGAGAGTGCGGGACGGTATCCGGAATGGTCACGTTGCTTCCGGCGCTCACGACCGGAGGAAGGTTTACGTTGCTCACCGTAACGATGATGTCGTCCGTCGCCGCAGCACCGCGGGAATCGGTCGCCGTCACCCGGAACGTCAACGGAGCCGGAGTGTTCGTGAACAGTTCCGGAGTGAAGAACGACACGCTCACTCCGGAACCCTGAAGGGTGACCGGGGTGCCGGAAATCTGTGCCCACGAGTAGGTAATCGTATCGCCTTCCGGATCGACGGTGGCGGAGGCGCTCAGAGCCGTCAGCGTCAGTTCGGGGACCGAGTAGTCGTTCCCCGCGCTTGCCGCCGGCGCCTGGTTTGTCGTCAGGACGGTGTTTCCGCCGGACAGGAACGACGCATTGCCAACCGAATCCAGCGCGTAGATTCCAACGCTGAACGTCCCGGCCACTTCAATTCCAGCCGAGACGCCGGACCAGTCCCCGTCGCCAGGGCTGGAAAGGTCGAATCCGTAAGGTCCGCCCGGTCCGTTAACGAGTCCCGTCACCGAGACGACATCGGACAACTGGTCGGCGGCCCCGGCGGTGGCCGTGAGAACGACCGAGCCGCCGGTGGGGATGATCGCGTTTGCCGGTTCCAGCGCGATGCCAGTGATCTCGGGACCGGTGGAATCGATCAGGAAGGACGTCGTTGCGGGCGTCGCATCCGTATTGCCGAAAAGATCCTGCGCGGCGACGGTTGCCTCATAGTGACCGTCGTCCAGACCCGTAACGTCGAGCGTCGTGAACAGGCCGTTCGGAACGGGGACCGACACGGCGGTCTCGAAAATACCGGTCGTCAGGTTGTGTAGCTGCACGGAGAACGTACCGATGCGCCCCAGCAGATCGGCGCCGCCCTGGGTGTCGTCGCCCGACAGCGACAGATGCACATCCGTCCCGTTCTGCTTGGGCAGACCCGCTTCACGGACTTCGGCGCCGGCCGAGAGTGTGTCGGGCGGCAGGAGATCGTTCTGGGTGCGTTCCACATCGTCGATGCGCGCCGGTGAGGAGTCATTGAGTGCGATGATCACGTAACGGTAGAGCGTGCCGTCGCTGCCAGCATCGAGCGGGAAGCGGCCGCTTCCGATCGAGCCGGAGCCGGGCGCGGAACTTATCACGAGCCGGTCGAGGGTCGTCGCCGAGGCGGACACCCAGACCAGAAGTGCCGGGCGGTACGGTCCGCCCACATCGAGCAGGGCGTCGCTGGTGCGCAGCGGGCGGGCCTGGATCCATTCGCAGGGTGCGGGACCCATGTCGAGGACGAGATAGGAGCCCGACGACAGCTGCGAGACCAGCGACAGGCTCGCCGGGAAGTAACCGGCGGCCGGCGGCTGGCGGACCGTCAGGGTGGCGAATGCCGGATCGGAGGCGCCGGTGGCCCGTTCCGGTGTCGTCACGTCTTCGGGAGCGGAGGCCGCGTCGGCATAGGCATCGCACGGGAAGGCGAGCGCGTCGCGGCCGTCGCTGGGCGGCGGGGCGACGTCGAGAATAAATGTCCGGCGGTCTTCGTTAGTGGCCGCGTCCCGGACCGAGAGATCGAATACATAGGTTCCGGGGATCGCCGGCGTGCCGCTCAGGGCTCCGTTTGAACCGATGGCGAGTCCCGCCGGGAACGAACCGCTGCGGAACGCCCAGCTGACGGCGCCCGTTCCGCCGGCCGACTGGAGCTGGAACTGGTAGCTCTGTCCGGTCTGTGCCTGGGGCAGGGTGACGGTGAGAATCTGCGGCTTGCCCGGATCGATCACGTTGATGCGGGCCAGTGCCGAAACCGGGGAGAGTCCGCCCAGGCCCAGCAGCCGCAGTGTACGCGAACCGGCTTCAGCGTCCGAGGCGACGGCGATGTCGAGTTTTACCGTGGAGGCATCTGTCGCATCGGCGTTACTGACGGTAACTCCCGCGAGGCCTTCGACAACGGCGGCGATCACCGTGGTCATGTTGTGACCCGCCACGGTGACATTGCGGGCCGACGCTCCGGGCTGGAAGGCGGCCACCGAGAGGCTGGTGATTTCCGGCGCAGGCAGCGAGTTGTCCAGCGGGTTGGTCTCGGCCCACGGCGAACTGGTACCCGGCGCCGAGCCGAGAATTTTGCCCACGAGCCGCACGGAGATGTTTTCAGCCCCGAGCACGTTCAGCCGCTGGCCGATCGTCCCGCCGGTGGTGACGGGCTTGTCCAGGATAGCGGTCGAGGTGATCTCGCCGACGTAGGTGCTGTCGCCCGTCAGATCCGCGAGCGGAACCTGCAGGGTTTCGGAAGACTTGAGTTCACCGACGGTGGAGGGCGTGACATAGGAAACGAACACTTCGGTTTCGAAGTCGAGCTGCGCGGGATAGGGGTCGCCGTTCAGCTTCAGCTGTAGCGCCATCGAGGCGGGCGGAGTGGAGACCGGGAACGACGCTGGCGTAAGTGAAATGCTTTCCGCATTTGCACGGAGCACCGGAGGTCCGGGCTCGACGATCGGCGGCGGACCACCCGAGGGACAGCCCGTGCCAGAGAGCAGCAGACCACCGGCCAGAACCGCTTGCAGCAAGCGATTCCGGGTCCTGGCGGTGAGTCTGAAAAGCTTCAGCAATTTCAGGCCTTTCTGATACCCAATCGGGCTTGGATCACAATCTTTTCAAGGTAACGCAATAATCGTGCCGGACACTCTAGGGCAAACCAGTATAAATACTTAGTAATTACAATGGGTTAACTGTAAATTTGTGTGCGAACCGATAGGGGCATGGCCGAATGTCCGGTATCCCGGACATTCGGAGCGGGCTCAGGCGCAACCGAAGGTGACGTTTTTTGTCACAGACCTTGGAGCGAGCACTGAACTTTGGCTTAGTTCGCCGAGCCGCCCGCATCGATTTCTTTGAGAATTTCATAGAACCGGGACCGGCTGAGGCCGAGTAGCTTGGCCGCGGCCTTCCGGTTTCCACCGGTCACGGTCAGCGCTTCGCGGACCGACTCGGCGCGGATATTTTCAATCCGGGAATGATAACGGGATGTCAGTTGCGCCGCAGGTGCCGGAGCCGGCTCCGGAGCAAACCCGGCCAGTTCCAGAACGGATCCCTCTTCGAGCAGCAGAGCCCGGTGAATCACGTTCTTCAGTTCGCGCAGATTGCCCGGCCAGGCGTAGTTGAGCAGGGCGGAGCGGGCGTTTTCGGAAAATCCGCCGGCCTCGCGGCCCAGCGACGCCGCCAGCTGTCCGAGAAAATGCGTGGCGATCGGAAGAATGTCCTCGCGGCGTTCCCGCAGTGGCGGGATGAAAATCGTAAATACATTGAGCCGGTAAAAAAGGTCTTCGCGGAACTCTCCCGCCGCCATGAGCTTTTCGAGATCGCGGTTGGTGGCGGCGATGACCCGGACGTCGACGGGGATTTCCCGCGTTCCGCCGAGCCGCGTGATGACCTTGGTCTCCAGCACGCGGAGCAGTTTCACCTGCCCGGGTAGCGGCAGGTCGCCGATTTCATCCAGAAGAATGGTCCCGCCCGAGGCGATCTCGAACAGCCCCTTCTTCTGGCGCTCGGCTCCGGTGAACGCGCCGGTCTCGTAACCGAACAGTTCCGATTCCAGCAGCGTCGCCGGGATGGCGGGGACGTTGATCCTGACGAACGGCCCGCCGGCCCTTGGCGACAGGCGGTGGATTTCACGGGCGAGCACCTCTTTGCCGCTGCCGGTTTCGCCGCGCAGAAGTACCGCGCCTGTTCCGTGCGAGGCGGCGTTCACGAGCCGCATGCTCTCCTTGAACTTAGGGGACGCCGTCCCGACCATCGCGTACTCGGCATCCATCTGGTTCTTGAGATAGCTGAGTTCGGTGGAGAGCTGGGCTTCGTGCTCCTTCACGCGGCGGATGCGGTCCGAATTGGACAACGCCAGTCCAGCCTGATCGCAGAAGGCTTCGATCAGAAAGAGGTTTTCAGCACTGAACGCGCCGCGCGAATGCCGCTTGTGCAGATAGAGCAGCCCCAGCACCCGGCCGAGTGCGCGGATGGGCACGACCATCGTGGAAATCACTTCCAGTTCGCGCATGGACTCGGCGAGATCCCCGGGAAGCACGCTCTCCACCGACATCTCGGCCTCGCCGGTCGCTTTCACTTTCTCAAGCAGCGGCCACACCCGGTCGCGGTTCGGAATCTCCAGGCCTTCGGTCTTGAGGCGCCCGGTTTCGGAGGAACTGGCGGCGCGGACCTCGTCGCCGATGAAGAGATACCCTTCGTCCGACTGCGACAGGTTCATGGCCTCTTCCAGAATCGAGTGGAGGAACCCTTCGGTATCGATGTCGTCCAGGCCGACGTTCAGCCGTTTGTTGAAGGCGAGAATCTTGAGCAGAACGAAGCTCGACTTGTCGAGCGAAAGCTTGCGGCAGTCCTTCTCGAACTCGACGAAGTCGGGGCGCTGTTCGTAAACGTCGCGGTCGTCGGCGTGGATATTGCCCCGGATCTCTTCGTGCACGTCGTAGGCGCGCATGAACTTTTCCCGGGCGAGGGCCGCGTCGCCGCGCTCCAGGGCGATCTTGCCGGAGATGGTCTCGGCCTCCCAGAGCAATGCCAGGTATCCGGCTTTCCGGTAGAACGTGGATGCCTGGGCGAGCAGATTGAGCAGGCGCCTGGGGACTTTTCCGCCGGCACCGGCCGCGAGTTCGATCCGCGCTTCGAGCAGCGCCGTCTGGTGCTGTGCTGAAGGCGTCTTAAGCCCCTCGGCGATCGACTTGAACCGGGCGAACTCCTCGCGGGCGAGCGGGATGTCGTACATCCTGAGCGCCAGCGTCGTCCGGGCGCCGAACAGCAGCATGGAGTCGTTGGTGTTCTTGAAGCCCTGGAAAATCTGCTCCGCCTGGTCCAGTTCCCGGCGGGCGCTTTCCAGATCGCCGGTCTCGCGGAACAGTTCCGAGCGGTACATGGCCAGATGCGCCCGGTACAGGCTCATCTCCTGCGGCTGCACGAGCGGCTCCGCTTCAGCGAAAAAGTCGCGGGCCTGATCGAACTGCCGGATGATGACGTGCAGGTTGCCCAGGTTACTGAGCAATGCCGCCCGGTAGTTGGTCCGGCCGAGCTCGGTCATGATGGAGAGTGCCTGCTCGTAGTGCGTCTCGGCGTTGGAGTAGAAGGCGCGGTCCTGGTACAGCGACCCGAGGTTCAGGTAGATGAGACCCAGCGAGAGTTTTTCGCCGGACTCCTCCGCCAGCCGGTAGGCTTTCAGGTATGCCTCGATGGCCGACTGCGGCTCGTGCATCAGCTGGTGCGACGCCGCCATCGACTGCAGCGTATTCACGATGCCGCGCCGGTTGCCGAGTTTTTCATAGATCGCGAGCGCACGGTCGAAGGCGGGGATCGCCTGGCCGAAAAGTCCCAGATAGAAATAGGCCTGGCCGAGCGAATAGTTGAGCACGACGGTATCAGCGTCGGAGTGCTCTCCGGCGCCAAGCAGCTCTTCCAGCAGTCCCGACGCGTCCCGGTACTTTCCGGTGCGCAACATCAGGTTGGCGAGCGCGATGGTAATCCGGAACCGGTTGGTGTTGGTTGTATCCGCCTTGCGGGCGGCGACCAGCGCTTCGCGGGACAGGTCGTAGCGTCCCAGATGCAACTGGCAGTATCCGGACCAGTACAGGAATTCCGCCGTGCCGCCGGCGTCGGCGCGGACCGAATCCAGTCGCGTCAGAGCACCGGCGTAGTCGCCGCGGTCGGCCGCTTCCTCGATGGCGCTGAGCCACCCGGTATCGGTTTTCGGTTCGGTCATCGAGTGTCCAGTTTACCGGACACTCGGCTCAAGCCCAAGTACTTAATTTCACAGACAAAAAAGCCCGGCCGGGGCCGGGCTTCTCTGGCGGAATACCTCTGCGAAATCGTCAGTTGGCGGCCTTCTTGGCGGCTTCCAGAGCGGCGTCGTAGTTGGGTTCCTGGGTGAGTTCCTTCACCAGTTCGACGTAGGAAATCTTGTCGTCCTTGCCGACCACGAAGATCGACCGGGCCAGCAGCCCGGTCTCCTTGATGCGGACGCCCCAGTCCTTGCCGAAGTTGTGTTCCTTGTAGTCGGAGGCTGTCTTCACCTTGTCGATACCGGCAGCGCCGCACCAGCGCTTCTGAGCCATCGGAAGATCCATGCTGACCGTGAGGATCTCGACGCCCGGCAGCGAAGCGGCCTTCTCGTTGAACTTGCGGGTCTGGGTGTCGCAGACCGGCGTGTCGAGCGACGGAACGACCGAGATCAGCCGCACCTTGCCGGCGCTGTCGCCGAGGGTGACGGGCTTCATGTCCTGGCCGGTCAGCGCAAAGGCGGGGGCCTTGTCGCCGGCGTTCAGTGCGGGGCCGATGAGGGTGAGGGGGTTACCGCGGGCGGTGATCGCTCCGGCGCGTTCTTGGGTCATGATGGGTTGCTCCTTGGGTGATGATTGCGTGCAGACGGCGTTGCTAGCACGCCCTTCCGAAAAACAGGAAGCGGCTGCCCCGGCAATAAGCAGGGCAGCCGCTCCTTTAGAGATCTTCCGGTTCAGTCCCATTCGGTTCCGGCCGGAATTTCCCGTGGCCTTCGCCGATTACCCGATCTTGTTCTGGAGCAGGAACGCGATAACGAACGCGAACAGCACCAGGGACTCGATCAGCGCGAGGCCGAGAATCATCGTGCCGCGGATGTCGCCGGCGGCAGACGGGTTGCGGGCGATGCCTTCCAGGGCGGCCGTGGCGGCGCGCGACTGGCTGAGCGTGCCGAACGCGGCACCGGCGCCCATCGTGAGCGCGGTCGCGATGGCGATCAGGCCTTCGTTACCCCAGCCGCTGGCCGTGGCGCCCGTGCCTTCGGCAAGAGCCATCGCCGGAGCGAGAATAACGAGTGCGAGTGCGAAAGAAGCGAAACGGTTGAACTTCGACATTGTGTATGAACCTCCAGGTTCGTTTTCTTGGGTTTTAGGGGCCTGCCTTAGCCTCCGGTCCGCCGGGGGTCACCCGTATGGGTTCCGCCCGTTCCGGTCCCGGAGATAGACTCTTTTATTCCTGTTCAGTGGGCGTGCGCGTGGGCGCCGCCGTGTTCCTTCTCGTTGTGGCCGTGAGCATCGTGCCCATGTCCGTTCTCGTCGTGGCCGCCTTCATGCTCGGTCGCCAGCGCCACGTAGATCATCGAGAGATACGTAAAGACGTACGCCTGCAGCAGCGATACGAACAGTCCGAAGGCCATCAGCGGGACCGGCAGCACGTAGGCGTAGATCTGCTGGAACGCGCCGAGCACCTTGTGGTCGCCGAAGATGTTCGCGTAGAGACGCAGCGACAGCGACACCGGGCGCACCGAGTGCGAGACGATTTCGATCACGAAGAGGAGCGGTCCCAGCCACCACAGCGGACCCCAGAAATGCGCCAGGTAGTTCTTCACGCCGTGGGACTTGATGCCCTGGTAGTTGTAGTAAACGAACACGGACAGGGCGACCGGGAAGTTCGTGAACAGGTTGTCGGTGGACGGCAGGAAGCCGGGGATCAGGCCCAGCGCGTTCGAGAAGAACAGATAGAGGAAGATCGAGCCGAAGAACCAGAACTGCCGGCGGGCTTCCCCGTCGCCGAGCACGGACGAGACGATATTGAACAGGCCCTCGACGAACATCTCCCAGAAGTTGAGGAAGGTCGTCTTCGCGGGGGGTACGTTCTGGCTGCCGGCGGAGCCGGCCTTCACGACGATACTTACGAGCACGATGATCGTCAGGACCACCAGCCCCATCAGCACGTTGTTGTAGTTGTGAGCGGTGTGCTCATCGAGCAGCAGGTTGAACCAGGTGGCATGGCCGCCGGAGTGTCCGCCGGATGCGGTCACGATCTGGTGCAGGGGGATCAGGTTCACTTCGTTTCCTCCGGGTTCGCGGCCGGCTTGGTTCGCCCCGCGAGCCCCTCCCACAGGGACGCCAACATGAAGACCATAAACCCGCCCATAAAGGCAAGCAGGTGGACGGGCACATAACGGACGACCGCATATAGAATCAATACCATGGCGGACAGTTTCAGGATGAGCAGGCCGCCCGCCTTGGACTTGTTTGCCCCGGGACGGAAATACCGTTCAACGATGAATTCGATAGTCCACAGGTTCAGATAAACCAGAGCCGTCCCGGCCACGAAGCTTAAGGTCAGTTCCGGGGACCGGCTGACGATGAGCAGTGCCGAGGCAGCGAAGGCCCCCAGCAGCAGGGTGAGCTTACGGATCCGGCGGGCGTTCGCCAGCGGATCCGCTGCCGGAACGGGGACGGCGGTCGAACTGGGCGCTGAAGAATTCATAGGCTCTGACAAGATTGACGATCCCCGCTCCAAATCCGAGAAAGGCCCCGGTTACCGTGAAATACGGGGTTAAACCCCATTTCCGGTCGGCCCACTGACCGGCGAAAAGCCCGAGGGTAGTCGCAATCCCGATGGTCATTCCGACACCTGAGAGAGCGCCCAGTTCCACAGTCCAGTGGGCTGAGCTTCCTTCGGGTCGGCTGCCGGACTGATTACCGGGCCGGTCATCTGGTTTGGACGGTTCTGGATCCACGATTGGATCTTACCCCGTCCGTCGAGCGGGCGGGATCATAGCGAAGGCGGGAGTATTTGCAACGTTTCTAAAACCTAAATAATAACAGCTACTTAGCTTCGGAAATCTGGCCCAGAACTTTCTCTGCGGCCTTCAACGTCCGCTGGAGTTCGCGGCCGCCGTGGGCGACGGAAATAAAGGCCGCTTCAAAGGGACTGGGCGGCAGGTATATCCCTTCGTCGAGCATGCCGTGGAAGAACTGCTTGAATAGGTTCCGGTCGTTCAGGGCGGCGGACTCGAAATCGGTCACCTGGTCCACGCCGAGGAACAGCGTGAACATGGACCCGACCCGGTTGACGACCGCCTTGAGGTTTTTATTGCGGACGATTTCGCTCAGGCCGTGCTCGAGCCGGTTACCGTAGTTATCGATCCGTTTGTAGAGGGCCGGCTTCAGCTGCTTGAGCGTCGCCAGTCCGGCGGCGACCGCCATCGGGTTCCCGGACAGGGTGCCCGCCTGGTAGACGGGCCCGGTCGGGGCGATTTTCGCCATGATATCGCGGCGGCCGCCGTAGACGCCCAGCGGCATTCCGCCGCCTGCGATTTTCCCGAGAGTCGTGAGGTCGGGCTTGATGCCGTAGAGTTCCTGCGCGCCTCCGGCCGACACGCGGAAACCGGTCATCACCTCGTCGAACACCAGCAGGGCGCCGTATTTGCGGGTGAGCTGGCGCAGGGCTTCGAGGAAGCCCGGCTTCGGAGGCACGCAGCCCATATTGCCGACGACCGGTTCCACGATCACGGCCGCTACGCCGCCGTCGTTCGCCTTGAGCAGCGATTCGACGCTGTCCGCGTCATTGAAGCGGGCCGTCAGTGTCAGTTTCGCCATATCTTTCGGGATCCCCGCCGAATCCGGTACTCCGAAGGTGAGCGCGCCGCTCCCCGCTTTGACCAGCAGATAGTCGGCATGGCCGTGATAGCAGCCCTCGAACTTGATGACCTTGTCGCGGCCGGTGAAGCCGCGGGCGGCGCGGATCGCGCCCATGACGGCTTCGGTGCCGGATGAGGTAAAGCGCATCATCTCGAGCGACGGGAAAAAGGTCTGGACCTTCTCCGCCAGTTCGCTTTCCTGTTCAGTGGGGGCGCCGTAGCTCGTTCCCCGCGCGGCCGCCGCGCGCAGCGCCTTGACCACTTTCGGGTCGGCGTGCCCGAGAATCATCGGCCCCCAGGAACCGACGTAATCGATCAGGCGGTTTCCATCCGCGTCGAACAGGTAGGCGCCCCGGGCGCGGTTAATGAAGCGGGGAGTGCCGCCGACGCTGCCAAATGCCCGGACGGGCGAGTTTACGCCGCCGGGAAACAGTTTCTGGGCTTTACGGAAAGACTTGTCTGAGCGGGTCGTGCGCATGCCCAGACTCATGCCTTGGGGTAGGCGGTTCGTCAACGCGGACAGCACTCGAAAAACGGAAGAAACCGCGCTATGGTTGCCGGACCAGATGAACTGCCGACGGAACCGCTTACCGGGTCCGGCAGAAGAGGAACTGATCTCATGACGGCCAAATTTCGGTCTCGTACATCCGCTGTAATGATCGCTGCGGGCATTTGTCTTGCTGTTCCGGGACTCTCGTGGGCGAAGATGTTCAAATATACGGACGAGAGCGGAAACCTCCATGTGGTCGACGATTTCGACAAGGTTCCGCTGCGCTACCGCGACAGTGCGAAGATCCGCCCCTCGACGGTGGAAAGCGAGCCTGCTCCTCCTCCCCCGCCGGCTGCCGGTAAAGACGGCAAGGCGGCCGACGGCAAAACCGCTGACGGCGCCGCGGCTCCGGCTGACGGCAAGGATGCCAAGGACGGGAAAGACGACAAGAAAAAGGGCCCGGTCGACAAGAACGGCAATGACGAGGCGTACTGGAAATCCCGCCTGGACCGTTGTTCGCAGCAGGTTGCCAATCTGACCAGCCGGGTCAGTCAGCTCGAGGCCAGTGCGGGCACCGGAAATGATCCGGGTTCCGCCGAAGTCTCGCGTCAGATCGATGAGACGCGGAACAAGCTGGAGAGCCAGAAGAAAGAATGCTCCGGTCTGCGGGAAGAGGGGCGTCGCGCAGGCGCTCCGGCAGGCTGGCTCCGCTAAAAACTTCACTGACAGGATTTTGAGGCCTGCATCGCCGGGGCGGCGCAGGGAATCGTATTAGCTGACAGGGGCGGCAATAGAATGATCCGTAAAATGTATCAGAAAAACACAGGCGTCAGGCCGGCTTCCGGCAGGATGCTAACGGTTTTGCTCGCACTTTTCTGTGCGCTTTCGTTCGGCATCGCGCGGGCCGACCAGATCGGAATGGGCCGGCCGGAAACGGAAGGCATGCGGGATGCGGCGCTGATCGCCAAGTTCCAGTCGGAACTGGAACGTGCGCTGAAAGACGCAGGCGTTGAATCGATATCGCTGCTGATGTCCGGCCGCGCGTGTCCCGATATCGGCTGCTGGGCGGCTCGCGCTCGCGCTCAGGGCGTCGCACGCTTCATCCTTCCGGCTTTCGAGGGTTTCGGCAGTTCGGGGTTCATTATTACCGTGAAGGTCTACGACTCAAAAAACGGTACAAGCCTTTTCCGTGAACGGGTGGAGATCGCTACGGCCGAACAGTCCGAGCTCCAGATCACCAAGCTGGTGGCGCTGGTTTTCAAGCAGCTGGGCGGCGGGAGTTCAGCCGATCCCTCACCTGCGGGCGGTGGAAGTGGGCGGCACAAGGCGCAGGTCCGGATTCTCGGACTGCCTCCGGGCCGCGGGGTTCTGCTCAACAATATACCGGTTCTGGACCCGACCCGTCCGGTGACCGTGGAGGCGGGGCGCCAGCGACTGGTGGTCAGCACCGGCGATCAGGCGCGGTCCCGGGACTTCGATGTGCTGAACAACGAAATCTATACAATCGAATTCGTGAATTTCGAAGATATGGCGGTCACCGACCAGTCCGCCCTGACCGCTGTTCTCGAACTCCGTAACGTTCCGACGGACGCCCGTGTCAAGCTCGATGGAGCGGAACTGCCTCGCAAGGCGGTTCAGGATATCCAGTCCGGTACGCATTCACTGCTGGTGGAACGTGCCGGGTACGAAAAGATGGATATGCTCTTTACAGCCAAGCCCGGCCAGCAGGTTCTGATCCCCGTCGCCATGACTCCTCTCGGGGCTCATGACGGTCCGGCGGCGAAATTACCGCCCGTAGATACGGCGCTGCTCCAGATGGTCGGCCTGCTTCCGGTTATCGGTCCGGCGGACGGCGTCCTGACCGAGCGGGTGATGGATGCGGCCCGGTACGCGATGGAGCAGAGCGGGAAGATCCGTTACCAGGCTCCGGAAGCCGTTGGAGCGTCCGTCTCCATGACACCGGAGATGCTGAGGTCGCAGGTCCAGAAGTGCGTCACCACGCTGTGTGTATCGAGGATGATCAAGCCGGCTGGGCTTGGCCGCTATGTGGACGTCCGGATCCGCCAGTCGGGCAACGACTGGGTCGTAAAAGCGTCATTGCTGTCGGCCGAGCAGGGCGACCGGGTGGACGATGTCGAAGTGCCTTACGGCGGATCGGTGGCCGATCTTCCGTGGATTGCGTACGACGCCGTCCGCCAGTTGCTGAGGGACTATGACCCGGTCGGCATGTCGAAAGTCCGGATCAAGGGTTTCCCCGCGAACGCGAAGCTGACGATCAACAAACAGTCCTACGAACCGACACCCGTCGAAAACGGCTGGGTGGAAACGGGCGAAATCCCGACCGGTATCTGGATGCTCGAGATTGAGCCGGCCGACGGCCCGAAGAACCGGATGAAGATCTACCTCCGCCGGGAGATGCCCTATGAACTGGATCTTATGGTAGCTCCGTCGACGATCATGCCGGCGGTTGTCCGCCCTCAAAAAGTGGAACCGCCTCCGGTCGTTGCCGAGAAGCCGGATAAAACAGTGAAGGCGTCCAAACCGGCCGCCAGGAAGACTAAAAAGTAAAAGCTTCTGCGTGACGGCCGGTGGTGTTGATCAGCGGCGGCGGTGCTTCCCGTAGACAAGATCGCGCCACTGGACGAGGTCGGTGAATTCGTCCTTTAGCACCGGGTCGGTCATCGCCTGGCGCGTGGCGGGGCCGAGCGGGATATATTTCTCCGCGACCGGGACCACGAACTGCAGCGTGACCGCCATCGCGATATCCGCGTAGGAAAAGCGGCCCGTCAGATATGGCGACGATTTTGCGAGCGCCGCCCGGAGGGCGTTCAACTGCTCCCGAAGCCGCTTCTGGTGAATCATCAGGGAGTCGTCCGTCAGACGGTATTTTCGGGACAGGAACTCGACGCCGGACCGGGCCAGCGGCCTCAGGGAACTCCTCAGCATTTCCGGTATGACCGGTGGCAGCGCCTCGACCTGGGCATCCTGGTCCTGCAGCACCCGGTTGATGACGAGCCCGCGCCCCGATTCCGCAGCCATTTCGCTCTTTTCATTCCAGTCCAGAATCTCTCCGAGGTGGGGCTCGGGCAGCAGCCGCGACCCGTGGCCGGACTCTTCAGCGAACCGGGCGATGTCGAGCGAGTCGCCGTAGACCCTGCGGCCTGCGATCAGGGCAGGGACGGTGACACGGCCGGAAATACGGCGGGTGGCGAGTCGAAGCAGCGGCTCTCCGAGCATCGGCACGTATGCGGTTTCGCCGTAGTCGATGCCATGATGGTCGAGCGCCCAGCGGGCCTTTTCGGACCACGGCGAATAGGAAAGGGCAATAAGCTGGTTCATCAACGCCACCCCGCCAGTGATCGTTACCCCTAAACGGGAAGGGCGTGCAAGGACTTTTTCAGCTATCGGCAACCGACTGGATGACGAGACGGGCGAACTCCACGAACTGGCTGTACTCCCGGGTTTTCTGGAACGCCTGAACCTGAGCAAGGGAGGCCTCTTCAATGACGGCCGGGCGGTTCGAGAGGAGAATGAATTTGCCAAGGTCGTCCTTGCGGGTCCGGGACAGGAATTTTACAAGCGTTGACCAGCCCTGGACCACTTTGCCCTGGAACATCATCGAGTCGCTGCAGGCGATGAGGGCGTATTTGCGCTGGCGGAGATGAGCCGCGAACTCCTCAATGGAGATGACGGCGTCCACCGGCAGTGAAAACGAATGCTCGATCCGCTTCGCATACTCCAGCCGGTCGTCGAAAGTGGGGCTGTCCACATAGATAATCCGGTAGCTCAATATGCCGCATTGTAGCCCAATTCCGCGCGATGAACCGGTGATCTTCGTCATGGCGGGGTATTGCGAATAAAATAATGAGCGGTTACTTGGCTGCTTCCGAATGCTGCCGATCCGGAGGCTTATAGAAGATGCTCAAGGTCAGGCGCCTGGATCAGGCGGATCTCAACGGAAAACGGGTGATCGTGCGGTGCGACTTCAACGTGCCGCTGAAGGACGGAAAGGTGTCTGAGGACACCCGTATCCGTGCCCATCTGAAAACGATCAACTATCTGCTGGAGCGCGGCTGTCCGGTGATCGCGATGAGCCACCTCGGACGCCCGAAGGGCAAGCCGGAGCCCGAATATTCCCTGAAACCGGTGGCTCCGGTCCTTTCCGGGTATCTTAAACGGCCGGTGAAAATGGCTCCCGACTGCATTGGAACCGAAACAGAAAAACTCGCCGCGGAACTCAAGCCGGGCGAAGTCCTTCTTCTGGAAAACCTGCGCTTCCATAAGGAAGAGGAGAAGAACGATCCGGAGTTCGCCCGGGCACTGGCCCGGCTGGCTCCGGCGTATGTGAATGACGCTTTTGCGGCGAGCCACAGGGCACACGCCTCCGTGGTCGGAATAGTACCGTTTGTGCAGACTTCCTGTGCCGGTTTCCTGCTCATCTCGGAAGTGGAAACCTTCAACCGGTCGTTCTCGAATCCGGCGCGTCCGCTCGTAATCGTGCTGGGCGGTGCAAAAGTATCCTCGAAGATCGGGCTGATCCGTAACCTTCTGCCGAAGGTGGACTCGCTGCTGATCGGCGGGGCGATGGCGAATACATTTATTGCGGCGCAGGGAAACCCGGTCGGTAAAAGTCTCGAGGAACCGGATTTTCATGCCGAAGCCCTGAAGGTAATGGATGAAGCGGTGAAGGCCGGAAAGAAACTCCTGCTTCCTGTGGACGTCGTCTGCGCGGTTTCTCCGGATGCGCCGGAGACCCGGAAGGCCTGTCAGGTAAAGCAGATACCAGCCGGGCAGATGGCACTGGACGTCGGGCCCCAGACGGTGTCGCTGTTCGCGGCCGAACTGGCCCGTGCGAAGACGATCGTCTGGAACGGGCCGGTCGGGCTGTTCGAGAAGACTGGTTTCGATGAAGGTACAAAGGCGATTGCGCACGCAATTGTGGCCAATAAAGGCGCGTTTACGGTTGGCGGCGGCGGGGATACGGACGCGGCGCTCGAGGCCGCCGGTGTGAAAGACCGGTTCTCGCACGTTTCAACTGGAGGCGGCGCGTTTCTCGAGCTTCTGGAAGGACAGGAGCTGCCGGCGATCAAGGCGCTTTCGTAGGTTCACCGGCGTTTCCGGCGATGCATTCGCCCAGGTCACTGCCCTGTGCATCTATTTTGGCGGCATTTTCGACGTCTATCCCCTGTGCCTTCAGTTTCGCGATCGCTTCCCGCGCTCTGGATCGGCAGCCGGTCTTTATCCAGAGAATAATGGACTGTTTGAGGCAGTCGGCATTTGCCGGATCGGCTTCCAGGCATTGGATGAGGAAACTCCTGGCTTCAGCCTTTTCGCCCCGGACCAGCGCGATCCAGCCCAGATAAAAAAGGGCGGTGACCTGTTTGGGATCGGCGGTAACGGCTTCCCGCAGCATCGCCTCGCCGGCAGTGGACCGCGTCTGGTTCTCAGACAGGAGCCATTTGACACCCGTCGCCGCGAGCACGTCCGGTGAACGGTGGAAATATTCACTCAGGTAATCATACAGGTAATCGGTCACTGCTTCGCCGAACCGGGGCTCTTCGAGACCTATGCGTTCGACGGCTGCGGCGGGGGAAAGCTTGCCATCCTCGATCCATTGCCTGAACGCATCTTTGGACCGATCGGGAGCGCCCATGTCATGCATCGCCTGGGCGTATTCGAAATAGACCCAGTCGATCTGCCCTTTTTCCCCAAGCTTCGTCATCTCCCGGTGCTTGCTGGCGATCGCTTCGCGCCAGAGCGGCACAGCCTCGTCCAGCATCCCTGACGCCGAGTATATTTTGGCGGAGATCAGCAGCCCTTCAGGAAAGTCGGGAAGTATTTTGAGCGACTTGTCGGCGTACCGTCGTGCCTGTTCCAGATCGCCTTCTTCGGCCGCACAGCCGGCCGCATTGGCGAGTACCTGGACGGAATCGGGATGGTGGCTGAGGTCGGTCATGAACCGGCGGCATGACGTAGACCATTCCGGATTCCGTGCGTAGGTGGTTGCAGCGTAGGCAGCTACGATCAGACAGGTGAAAACCACCGGTACAGCCTGTTTCAGCGAGTCGCTTCCGAGATGTGCGGGCAGCGTTTCGAAGAGCAGGTACGCCAGTCCCATGGCGAAGAACGCAGAAGGTGCGTACAGAAGCCGGTCGCCAAAGATGGCGCCGATGGGGATCGGCAGATTCGATACCGGGAACAGAAGCGCCATGGCACCTGCCGGGGCGATCCAGGCTGGATGTGGCTTGCGCCAGATACCGTATAGCAGGCCCGCCAAGGCACCGAGCGCGGCAATGCCGGCCAACCCTTTGGCTGAAAGTATCGGTACTGCCGTGAAATCGGGATAACCGTACAGGGATACCAGGGGGTAAGGAACAATAAGACGGGCGGCGTAATGCCAAAGGATATAACCGGCACTCACCCACCGTTCGTAAAACGGAATACCTCCGACCGGGTTGGCCGCAAAGCCTCCGTGCCCTGCCGTAAACAGAGTGCCCTGGGTCTGGAGACGGAGCAGCAGGTAGACGCCGACCATGAGCACCCATAATCCCCCCGCGATCAGCGACCGTTTCCGGGTTTCCCGGTCGAGCCCGGGAACTACATGGCCGAACAGCACCGCAACCCCGGCTGCCGCCGCGGATTGTTCTTTGGCCATGAGTGCGCAGAGGATCGCCCCCGATGAGGCGATAAGGGGAAACAGGTAACTGGTCCCGGCATGTTCAGGCGAAATCAGCACCAGTGCCGCCAGAATGAACATCAGGGCAAGCAGTTCGGACTGGGCGACAAGCCAGTCGACCGGTTCCGTACTTGCCGGATGGACGGCAAAAATGACGGCGGCGGCAATCCCGACCGGGTTCGACAGCCCCCAGGCTTTGGCAACCTCGAGAATCATCAGGGAGTCGATCGCATGGAAAGCGATTGACGTGGCCCGGTAGCCCTTGCCGTCGTATCCGAACGAACGGCCCTGAATGGCAAGGGCGCCGGTGGCAAGCGGCCGCCACTGCAGTGAGCCTTTGACATGGTCGCGCTCCACCACGACGGCCCAGTCCTCGCCGCGCGGAATTCCGTTTTCTTCGTCAAAATGAAGCTGCCGGTTCTGCAGCACGTTGGAATAGACCCCGATAACCAGGAGGACTATTCCGATCCGGGACAGAAACAGTCGAAAGTTATCGTTCAAGGCTGGAGGCACCCGTCCGTCTGATTTTGGCGATTTGGGCATGTATTAGGGACGGGTGCAGTCTAGCCCGCCGGTCCAGCCGATAGGAAACCGGACCGGGGCCAAAGAGGAACGAAGTGCATCCGCTCCTTGAATGTGCCTGCCGGGCGGGTAAAATCACCTGTTCAAAGATAAGGCCCGAAAACCAGAGAGGAATCTGAATCTCATGCCGCCTCCTCCTCCAGGAAAACTGGGCGAACTGCTTGTTCGCGAAAAACTGATCTCGCCGCTGCAGCTGCAGCAGGCCATGAACGAGGCCAAGAAGTCCGGCCAGAGGCTCGGTTCGGCCCTCATCGCCACCGGTGCGGTGAAGGAAGAAGACCTCACCGAGTTCCTTTCCAGACAATACGGCGTTCCGACGATCAATCTCGGCGAATTCGAGATCGACAAGGAAGTCATTGCGCTGGTGCCCGAAAAGCAGGCTCGTCAGCACAAGCTGATCCCGGTGAACCGTGCGGGCTCGACGTTGATCGTCGCGATGGTGGACCCTTCGAATATCCAGGCCGTGGACGACATCAAGTTCGTCACCAGCTACCAGCAGATCGAGGTGGTCGTCTCCACCGAAACCGCCATCATCGGTGCAATTGACAAATATTACGCCGAAGCGAAGAAGATGGAGGAAACGAATCTCGAGAATATGGAGATGCCGGATTTCTCCGATGTCGAGCTGGGCACCGAGGAAGAAGACGTCAATCTCGAAGAGCTGGGTAATGCGACCAATGACGCGCCGGTCGTGAAGCTTTGCAACTACATCCTCACGGAAGCGATCAAACGCAAATGCTCGGATATCCATATTGAGCCGTATGAGAAGGCCTACCGGGTCCGCTACCGGCAGGACGGCGATCTCCAGGAGTTCATGAAGCCGCCGATGAAGCTGAAAGCGGCCATCACGGCCCGCCTCAAGGTCATGGCCAATCTGGATATTTCCGAGCGCCGTCTGCCGCAGGACGGTCGCATCAAGATCAAGATGAAGGGTATCGGCGAAATGGACTACCGCGTGTCGGTGCTCCCCACGCTGTTCGGCGAGAAGGTGTGTATGCGCCTTCTGGACAAGTCGAACCTTCAGCTCGACATGACCAAGCTGGGCTTTGACGACTACCAGCTGAATCAGTGGAAAGCCGGGATCGAACGTCCGAACGGAATGTGTCTGGTGACGGGTCCGACGGGCTCCGGCAAGACGACGACGCTGTATTCGGCGCTCTCGGAACTGAACTCCGACGACGTGAATATCTCGACGGCCGAAGACCCGGTCGAATTCAACTTCTTCGGCATCAACCAGTGCCAGATGAAGGAAGACATCGGTCTGAACTTTGCGGCGGCGCTCAGAAGCTTCCTCCGCCAGGACCCGGATATCATCCTCGTCGGCGAGATCCGCGACTTCGAAACGGCGGAAATCGCCATCAAGGCCGCGCTTACGGGCCACCTCGTCCTCTCGACGCTTCATACGAACGATGCGCCGGCAACGGTCAGCCGTCTGCTCAACATGGGCGTCGAGCCGTTCCTTGTGGCGAGTGCCGTGAACGTCATTATCGCCCAGCGGCTCTGCAAGAAGATCTGCCAGAACTGCAAGACCGAGGATAAGGATATCACCAAGAAGGCGCTGGTCGATTTCGGAGTTCCGGCCGATCAGGTGGACGAGTTCGTACCGTTCAAGGGTGCGGGCTGCGAAAAGTGCAATAACTCGGGCTTCAAGGGCCGTATTGCGATCTACGAAGTCATGCAGATGTACCCGGACCTCAAGGAGCTGATCCTGAACGGCGCCTCCGCGCTTGAAATCAAGAAGGAAGCGATCCGGCTCGGGATGTGGAGCATGCGGTATTCGGGTATCGTGCAGATGCGCAAAGGGCTCACTACCATGGCCCAGGTGGCGCAGAACTCGAACGCGGACAATTGAGAATTCTCGGACGCGTATGCCGGCCGGATAAGCCCGGCCGCAGGCGAATTCAGGGAGAGGCCAGGGAATGTCGGGATTAAATCTTCACCAGCTGCTCAAGGTCATGATCGACAAGGGAGGATCGGACCTTCACCTCTCGACGAACTCCCCGCCGCAGCTGCGTATCGACGGCGAGCTGACGCCGCTCAAGACGCCGCCGCTCACGCCGACCGATACCAAGCAGCTTGCCTATTCGATTCTGACCGAAGCGCAGAAACACGCCTTTGAAGAAAACAACGAGCTGGATCTTTCCTTCGGTGTGAAGGGCCTTGCGCGGTTCCGTGCCAACGTGTTCATGCAACGCGGCGCCGTGGGCGCAGTCTACCGGGCCATCCCGTTCAAGATCATGTCGTTTGAAGAACTTCAGCTGCCCCAGGTCGTTGCCCAGATTGCGGACAAGCCGAGAGGCCTCATCCTGGTGACCGGCCCTACGGGTTCGGGCAAATCGACGACGCTCGCCACGATCATCGACAAGATCAATACCGAGCAGGCCAACCACATCATGACGATCGAGGACCCGATCGAGTTCCTGCATCCGCACAAGCGGTCGCTGGTGAACCAGCGCGAGGTCCACGCCGACACCAAGAGTTTCAAGACCGCGCTCAAGTACATTCTCCGGCAGGATCCCGACGTGGTGCTCATCGGCGAGATGCGGGACCTGGAAACGGTGGAAGCGGCGCTCACGGTGTCCGAAACGGGCCACATGGCGTTCGGCACGCTTCATACGAACTCGTGCGCCCAGACGATCAACCGGATTCTCGACGTGTTCCCGTCCTACCAGCAGCCGCAGGTTCGCGCCCAGCTCTCCTTCGTCATGGAAGGCGTGCTGTCGCAGTCGCTGCTGCAGAAGTCGGGAGGCAAGGGCCGCGTCATGGCCATGGAAATCATGGTCCCCAACAGCGCCATCCGGAACCTGATCCGCGAAGACAAGATTCACCAGATCTACTCGCAGATGCAGGTCGGCCAGAAGAAGTACGGCATGCAGACGATGAACCAGGCGCTGTTCACGCTCTTTTCCAAGCGCCTGATCGCGATCGAAGAATGTTTCTCCCGCACCTCGGATCCGGACGAGCTTCGAACAATGCTGCAGCGGGCAAATCTGCTGCCCCCGGCATTCATGAACCCCGAGGCCTGACGGGCAGAGGCCCGGATAGCTGACAGTGAAGGATGAGGCCCCGTCCCGGCGTGCCGCATGGGCGCTTCGGGCAGGGCCACTTCTTCTGAATCTCCTCGTCTTCGGACCCGTTTATGCGGGGATTTCGTCGTTTTACTGGCGGGATATTTTAACCAATTACATCCCGAATCTCGCGTGGCTGACCGCGCGGATTACCGCCGGCGACCTGCCGCTCTGGAACGACCGGATCGTCGGCGGCATGCCGTTCTGGGGCGATCCAGTTCAGGCCGTGCTTTATCCCGGCCATATCCTGCTGCTTCTCCTGAAAAACCTTCACCCGGCCTGGAGTTTTTCCGTCTTTGCAGGGGTTCACTATCTCGCCGCTCAGTTGGGGTATATCCGTCTGTTCCGGAAGCTTGGCTGCCGGTCATGGGTGGCCTTCATCGGGTCCGCGGCGCTGGTGTACGGAGCGGTCGGGCTGGCGCTGCATACCGCCGTGCAATTCCTCTGCGCGTTCACATGGCTGGGCTGGGTAGCCGCGGCGCTGCTGGACCATTTGCGGCGGCCGGATGCACGAAGCACGCTGGTCCTCTCTCTCTGGACCGCGCTGATCGTCACGACCGGAGATCTGCAGGCCGCATACCTGCTCGGCCTGCTTGCGCTGGCGGCCTCGGAACCGTGGAGGCGGGGGAACCGGAGGAAGTTCCTGCTGACCGGTGCGGCGTTCGGACTGGCCGGCGTCCTTTCGGCCGCCGCCATCGTGCCGGGGTTCGAGCTGTCCTGGAACTCGGCCCGCGCCCGGACCAACACAGCCGGCTATGTGCAATCCTGGTCATGGAACCCTGCGCGCGTCATAGAGTGGTTCGCTCCGGCGCTTATCGATCCGCCGGACGGCGCGGCCATTCATACGGAAAAGGTGTCGCGACCGGGTAGCGAGGGGCAGGGGCCTTATTTCCCGCGCGCGGCGCCCGGATACCTGTGTCTGATGCTGCTGCCGCTGGCCGTCCTGGCGGCCCGGACCGACCGGAGAGTCCGGTGGCTGATCGCTTGTGCGGGGCTCGCGCTGCTCATGGCCGCCGGCGACTACCTCGGGATCTACGGGATCGCCTACCGGGCCGTCCCCGGGTGGAACCAGTTCCGTTTCCCCGAGCGGCTGTTCCTCCATTTCCTGATGGCCGCTTACGGCGCGGGTATCCTGTCGCTTGAGCTGCTGCTCCGGGGCACGGTGAATGTCCCGAACCGCCTGCTTCCGCTCGTCTGGATCGTTCCGGCGGCGCTGGTGACCGGGGCGGGTCTCGCCGATGCGGCGTTGTGGCCCGGCCTGCTCGGGGTGCCGGTGTTCCCGGCGTACGTGGACTATCTGCACGGCGTGTTCGCCGAATCGCTCCTGCTGCTTGGAGCGGCAGCGGCCGGATGGTTTCTGCTGGTGAGCGGGGGGCGCGAGCGGACGGCGGCCTGGGCGCTTGGCGGACTGGTCCTGCTGGAATTGGTCATTGCGGGACTGCCGGTGCTCCGGCAGGTGCCGCTGGCGGCATTCCCGCAGCAAGGGATACTGGACCGGGCGGTCGCGGCCCGTTTCGCCCGGGATAGCGGAGAGGCCGGAATCCGGACGGTCCCGCCCCGGATACATATCGAGTTCGACCGGGAGACGAGGGGCGAGGGCTCCCGCCTCACGCGGGCGGCGCTCGACTGGCAGCGGCTGCCGGGTGACCTGATCATGCTGACCCCCTATTCGATGCTGGGCGGCTATAACTCGTCCCTGCCGCTCGATCAGGATCTGGCCTCGAAGGCCATACTGGGAGCCACCGGCTCCAGGCTCCAGTCGCTGGATTACCTCGTGACCGGCAAGGAGCAGGGTGTCGAGTCCAGCCAGTTCGACTGCGGCGCTCCGATTGCGGACCTCCCGGTCAAGTTATGCCGGTTCAAATCCGCGCTGCTGCCTGTGCGGGCCCCCAGGCGGTGGGCGACGGGTGTCTCGGAGCGGGCGCTGTCCGACCCGGCATGGGACCCGGCCGCGGGTGAGTATCTGGGCCGGCTGTCGGGCAAGCCGTCACCGGACGCTCCGGAGCGAAGCGGCGAGGCCGCTAGTGTGGCGGACGGCACTGCCCGGATACGGGTGACGGAGTGGAAGCCGGAGTTGCGCCGGATCGAAGTCGAGCGCGGCGAGGACGGCCCGGTCGTCACCCGTGACAACTATTTCCCCGGATGGAACGTCTATGTGAACGGCGTGCGGGGGACGACGCTCTGCGCCAACGGGTTCCAGCTCGCCGCCTGGGTGCCGAAGGGACGGTCAGCGGTCGAATTCCGGTACGAGCCGGTGAGCGTGACCGCGGGCCTCTGGATTACGGTATTATCATTTGTGGCAACTATCGCCGGACTGCTGGCCGCCCGGCATAAGGCCTAGCTCTTCACCAGCGCGGCGACCAGCTCCGCCACGTCGCGGCCGTGGGTCTGCACAAACCCCTGCAGGTCGAACTCTTCCATGGCGTACCGGACGTAGTCCCGCTGTTCGGCGGGGGAGAGCCGCTCCAGCGCCCGCTGGGCGCGGGACCGGACAAGCGGCGCGGCGGCCAGGAACACTTCCGTCACCAGCGCCTTGGACAGGAAGGTTTTCGCTTCTTCGGACGGAGCCGAGTCGCGCTTGGCCTTGAACACCAGCCGGAACGCCGGGTGCAGGATGATCTGCTGGCCCTTGAGCGCCGCGGGCGCCTTGTCGGTCGACCCCCAGCTGAAGGCAAGCGAGTTCAGGATTTCGAGCGCCGCCGGAACGAGCAGCCTCGACGAGTGGTGGGCCATCAGCACCTTGATCGCCTTCGGCCACAGCTCGCTCGCCGGTTCGGGCTCGACAGGCGGCACCTCCCGGTCGTTCACGGCGTAGCGAAGCCCGTCCACCGACACGAGGTAGTGGTGTTCCACCGGTTCGCCGAGAATGACGAGCGACGCGCGGAGCCAGCCGTCGGAGCCGTCATGGAGCACCCGCGATCCCTGCCGGGCGAAACCCGACACCGTGGGCGTCGCGTAGCTCACGCCGCCGCAGACAAACCGTTCCACCTGACCCGTGCGGATCTGCAGCGCGGCTTCGTCGCCCAGCAGCCTGCGCTCGTGGGGCTTCGGGCGGAAGGCGAGCGGCGATTCGGTGAGCTGGCCTTCCAGCGCCTTCACCTCGACACCCTGCATGAACAGCCGGGCGAAATCCGCCAGCGCTGCCCCGGCGGGCGCCGGGCCGCCTTCGGTCAGCACCGGTTCGAACGATTCGAGCAGCGTCTCGAGCAGCGCCTCGGTCGGGTAGGGGCCCCGGTAGCGGGCCTCCGTCACCCCCTGATCCAGCATCAGCTCGGCAAAGACGTTCATCAGCGCGGAGCCGCCGCCCGGCGGCACGGCGGCCGGTTCGTCCAGCGGCGGAATGAACGTGAGCCGCCGGAAATCGCTTTTCGCCGCCCGGCAGAGGGTACGCACGGGCGCATTGTGGGCGCCCAGCACGGCGACGGCGTCGCACTCCCCCCAGATCGAATGTTCCTCGGCTCCGGCGACCAGGCCGATCGAGACGCCTCCGGCCAGCACCAGCCCGAATCTTTTTAATACCCCTTCGTCCGCCCAGCGGAACCAGGTGAGCAGCTTGCCGCCGATATCGAACGTGGCGAGCCGCCGCCTGTCCGCGAACCGGGGGTCCCACAGCACCAGCGTCCCGTGCGGGTCGAACCGGGCCAGCTCCCGCCCGGAGGCCGAGGTAAACCGATCGCCGTCGCGCCGGATCGTGCCGGCCTCGCCGGCCTCGATACGCCAGGCCTCGGCGCCGTCTTTCACGGCCGCGCCGAGCTGTTCGAGGAACGGCCCGAAGTCCGGGCCGCCAGCATCGGGACCGGTACCGGATGCACCGGGGGGAGGGGGTGAAATCTGGTCTGACACGCTTTTCTGATTAACTCCCGGAGAAAACAAAGGCCACCCGTGAACCGGCTTTTAACCGTTCGCCCTGAGGAGGCCCGTTAGGGCCGTCTCGAAGGGCCGGGCGGCATGGGGACCGTTATCCTTCGAGACGCTTCGCTCCTCAGGACGAACGGTCCCTGTTCCCTCGCCTGAAGTTCTGTGCTACCGGTAAGTCCCCTTGAAGCAGGGCGGCAAACCCGCTTATGTTTCAAACGACGGGCGCGTAGCTCAGATGGATAGAGTGACGGTCTCCGAAGCCGTAGGTCGGCGGTTCGACTCCGCCCGCGCCCGCCATATCAACTCCTCGATATCGTTGTCGATTTCGGCATCGTCGGGGTCGAGCAAACGGTCTTCATCCCCCCTACTGTAGCCATTTTGTAGCCAATATTGGGTTTCCGCGTCTGGCGGAGCAGGTAGCGGCGGCTTCGGCTCGTCCTTAGCTTCGCCAACGAGTAACAGGTCCATCCGGTCGGCGGCATCCTGCTGCATGGTGGGCAGTACGTGCGAATAGGTATCCAGAGTCAGGCTGATCTGGGAGTGCCCAAGCCGCTCCTGGACGACTTTCGGGTGAACTCCCTGCACGAGAAGCAGCGTTGCCGATGTATGGCGCAAATCGTGGAACCGGATATCGGGAAGTTCAGCCTTTTTCAGAATAGGTTTGAACGACCGGCGAAGCAGGTTGCTCTTGCGGATGTAGCCGCCATCGCTGTCACAAAAAATCAGTGGACTCGTATGCCCCTCTGAAGCCATGCGTTTCCTGTGGCCATCGATCGCATCCATCGCCGAGCGAGGCAACGCCACGGCGCGTTTCCCCTTGGCGGTCATCAAGGTCGAGGCCAAGGGCGATATGACGGACCCGGAAACCGGCCTGGTTACTACTTCGGGCGTCAGCGAGTTCTACACCGGCCGGGCGATGATCCAGAGCTACGCCGAACAGGCGTTCTCGATCGGTCACACGTTCGTCAAGGGCGTCGACGTGTCGAACGGCAGCCTGACGCTGTCGCGCACGGACGCGTCGGTGAAGCGGCGCGGTCCGCCGCTCGAGATCACGCGCACCTACAGCTCCCGCAACCAGTCGGAGGGCCCGTTCGGCCCCGGCTGGTCGTTCAACTACGGGGGGTCGCTCGTCGAGAGCAACACGAACGTGATTGACGGGGCACTTAACGGCGGAAACTTCGTCCAGATTTCCAACAACGACGGCACAGCGGCGGCCTTTGCCTACGATCCGGTGAGCCGTGAATGGCTCGGGCAGAATGGGTTTCACGGGAACCTGAAGCGGCTGTCCGGCGTGCCCGGCGATTACGATACGGATATATATCCAGGGACCAGTACGGCGGCGGCACCGGATCACTACTTCGTCTACACGACCAAGGAAGGCTGGCAGTACACCTACGCCGACAATACCGAGCCCGGCCCGTCGTGCAAGACATCCGCGGGGCCCGCGGCATTCCAGCCGTATACGTCCGGGCGCCCGAACCTGGTCCGGGTGGCGGATCCGAACGGGAACTATCTCAAACTGGTCTATCTTAGAAAGCCGCCCGACGGAGACGCCGACGTCCGGACCCACTGGGTGCTGGACCGCATCGAGCACTATTCCGCCGGCGAGGGTGCACAGGACGGAAAGATCCAGTTCACCTGGACGCAGTTCGTCTCGGCACTCACCCAGCGCAAGGTGTGGCGGATCACCGGCGCCGGCGTACTTGACGGTAGCGAGGGCGTTATCGACCTGTCGTACGCCTACGACGACGTCCAGCAGCCGGTCCCGCTCTCCGACCGGGGCACGGCGACCTATGGCGCAGTGAACTATCCGCAGCAGATGGCGTCGTCGATGCTGAAGACCGTCACCCGCGCGGGCTCGCCGTCCCGGGTGGAAAACTACACCTACAAAAAGATCTACGAGAACCCGGACGCCTATAACCCTTCCGGCGACGAGTCGCTGAACCAGCAGGCGCTTAACCGCCTGTGGCGCCTCTCCACGGTCACCGACGCCGAAGGCAAGGACACCTCCTACGTCTACGACCCCGACGCCTGCGGGCTCAACGGCCGCCCGGACAGCATGCTCGCGCGGCTCATGGGCCTCGACTTCGTGAAGGAAGTCCATGAACCCGAGGGCGCCGTGACGAAGTTCGCCTACGGCGGGCTCTCGTTCCGGTTCCCGCGCTGCCGGTCCGACCAGACCACGGTCACGAACCCGGTACAGGCGGACACGGTTTACAGCCAGAACAGCTGGGGCGGCACGTTCGAGATCCGCGGCCCGCCGGACCCGGACGGCGCCGTCCCTGTCACCCGCAAGACCTGGTCCGGCGTCAAGAATCCGGACGATGTGTCCGCCACTGCTCCCGTCCACTGCGGCGGTTCGTGGCCGAAAGACCGGCTGGTCTGCTCGGAGACCGACGCCCTTGGCCGCACGACGCGCTTCAAATACGACCCGCGCGGCAACCTGACGGAGCGCACCGACCCGGACGGCCTCAAGGAGTCGTTCACTTACAACCGGCCGCCTCCGCCGCCGCCTCCCGGCCAACAGCCGGGTCCGGGCACGCCCTGCGGTTCCGGCGAAGGGCCGTACTGGCCCGTCCAGAAGGTCTGCGCGCAGACCGACCGCGCCGGGCGCGTCACGGATTTCGAATACGACCTCGCGGGCAACCTGAAAAAAGTCCGGAAGGACAACCCCGTCGTCGGCCCGGGCGGCGGAAGTATCGTCACGCTCCACGACTACTTCGGTAACGGCGATCTTGAGAAAACCACCGACCCGCTGATGCATCTCACCGTCTACGCGCTATACGACGCGTCCGGCCAGCCCGGTTCGGTCACCGACGCCGAGGGGCATACGACCTCCTTCACCTACGACGGCCGCGGGCGGCTCGCCACCTCCACCGACGGGGCGGGCAACGTCACGGCCTACACGTATAACGATCTCGATCAGGTGACGGCGAAGACCGTCGCCGGAACGAATGCCGCCACAGGCGCCGGCGAGACTTTCACCGTCCAGACGGCGTGGGACCTGCTCGGCCACAAGCTGTGCGAGACGGAACCGGACTCCTCCGCCGCGCAGGACGACGGCGGAACCTGCACTCCATCCGGAAGCGGAACCGGCCCGTCGGCCGCGACCGGCTCGGGCCGCTACACGAAGTGGGCCTACGACGGACTCTACCGCGTGAAAATCGTCACGCGCCCGCTCGGCTGGCAGACGCTGTACGCCTACGACGCCGCTTCGCGGAAAACGCAGGAGACCGATCCGCGCGGCACGGTCACGCGGTTCGGCTACGACGCGCTCGACCGCCTGACCTCGGTCATTCGCGGCTACGGCACTCCCGACACGACCACGACCCGCTACACCTACGACCTGGCCGGCAACAAGAAGACCGAGACCGACGGCCGCGGCAACACGACCTCCTGGGAATACGACGATCTGAACCGCGTCACGTCCGTGAACTATCCGGATCAGGGCCGGACCGCCTACACCTACACGGAGACGGGCCAGGTGCTCACCGAGACGGTGAAACTCACCGCGTCGGAGTCGCGCGTCACCACCAACGGCTACGACGCCTTCGACCGGCTGCTCACGAGCGGCGTACCCACGCTGGGCACGGTCACCGTCGCTTACGACAAGGCCGGCAACGTCACCTCGAAATCCAACCGGCGCGGACAGGCGGAGACGCGCACTTATTTCGATAACAACCTGCTCAAGAGCGTCACAACGGCCGAGGGGCGTCATACCGAGTACCAGTACGATAACGCCAATCGCCTCACGGCGACGACGCTGAAGAAACTCGACGCCGTCGCCGGCGATTTCGACCGGGTGACCACGCAGGGCTACGACGCGCTGGGGCGGGTGACGCAGACGGGACTCTCCGGCAGTTCCGGCGCGCCCGCCGGAACTTACGGCGACCCCGCGCGCACAAAGACCGCCACCTGGGACGGCGCCGGGCGGGTGATCGCGTCCGCCGACTTCCGGGGCAACGTGACGGAGCAGACCTACGACGACCTGGGCCGCCTCACCGGGCGCAAGCTGCCGCCGGTTACGGTACTGGTACCCGGCGCCGGACCTGACGATCCTCCGGAGGCGGAGACCGGCCCGCTCTACCAGTGCTACCGGTACGACCTCGCGGGCAACCTCCTGCAGGAGACGGACCTGGGCGGGACCTCAGGCTGCTACGGCGACGCGAGCGGCGCGGAGCTCGATATCCCGGGTCACGTGACGGCGCACACGTACGACGCGCTGTCGCGGCGCAAATCGGCCACGGACCGGGCTGGCAAGACGTCGTCCTGGACTTATGACGCGAACGGCAACGCCGTCACGTTCACCGACGCGCGGCACAACCTGACGCGGACGGCGTACGACACGATGAACCGGCCCACGGTCGTGACGGGCGCGCTCGGGTTCGCCGTCAGCACGACGGCCTACGACGCGGGGGGCCGGGTGTCGTCGCGCATGGACGGCGAGAACCGCGTGACCGCGTATACCTACGACGCGCTGTCGCGGCTCAAGTCCGAACTCGCTCCCTCCGGCGCGACGACGGCGTACTCGGTGGACGCCGACGGCAACCGGACGGCGGCCAATTACGGCGGCGGCGGAGGCGGGCGCACCCAATCCTGGAGTTACGACTCCGAGGGGCGGGTGCTGACGGCCCGCTCCGGGAACCTGCCCGACACGACCTATACGTACGACGCGGCGGGCAACCTCGCGTCGTTCACGGACGCGGCGGGCTCCACCACGTCGATGAAGTTCACACTGCTGAACAAACCGTGGCGCCAGCAGCTCGCGGACGGTTCGGCGCGCGCCTTCGAATACGACGCCGACGGGAATCTTAAAGCCGAAACCGACGCCAACGGCCGGGTCACGCAGCACGACTACGACGCCCTGTCCAGACGGACCGCGACGACGCTGCCCGCAGGTGCGGGCGATGATGTCAGCACGATCGACTACGCGTACGACCGGAACGGGAACCTGAGATCGACGACGGAACACGCAAGCAGCGTCCCCAATACGGACAAGACGATCGCGTACGGATACGACAATCTGGATCGTCCGGTCACGAAGACGGACGGCGACGGGAATATCTCGACGGCGGTTTACGACGAGACCGGCAACCGGACGGACCTCACCACGGCGAACCGGACGACGCATTATGATTTCGACGGGCTGAACCGGGTGCATGCGGTCACTCATGGCGGAAGCCAGGTGGCGAGCTATTCGTGGAACCGGGCGTCGCAGCCCACCGGCATCACCCGCGCCAACGGCACAGGGACGGTGTACGGCTACGACGGCGCGGGCCGGCTCACGAGCCTGGGGCACGACCTCGGCAACAGCAGGATCGCGGGCTTCGAATACAGTTATTCGGATACCGACGGCATGGACCTGGTGTCGCAGCTCAAGGAATACCGCCCGGCCGCCGCCAATCCCGAGATCACGGCCTACACCTACGACAGCGCGGCGCGGCTGACCGCGTGGCAGGTGACGGCGCCGTCGCCGGTGCCGGCGAACTGCCCGGCCGCAGGCGACTACGTCGAGACGTGGAAAAAGACGTCGCTTGATCTTGACAGCGTGGGCGACCGTATGTCGGAGACGGTGACGGCGGGCGGACAGCGGCTGCGGGTTCCGGCGTGGAGCAATTGCCCGCCCAAACCGCCGGTGAATCACATATCGCCGGACGGCGAGCTGCCGGTGACGACGGAACTGACCCGCACCTATTCGTACAACAGCCGTCACCAGCTTACCGGCCTTGACGATTCAAACAGCGGCAACCTCGTTTACCAGTGGGACAACGAGGGCCGCCTGCTCTCGAAGGGCGCGCCGCTGGCGCCCAATCCGCGGGCGTTTACGTGGGACAGCCGCGACCGGCTCCGGGCGGTCGAGGACCCTTCGGCAGGCTCAGGGCAGGGGGCTGTGGTCGCCGAATACCGCTACGAAGAAACGGGGTTAAAGACGGAATCGTTCTGGCCCGCGCTGGCGGCCGCCCAGCAGACGCGCCGCTACCAGTGGGTCGGCCGGGAGATGCTGGCCGTCTGGAAGCCGGGCGCAAACCCCGGCGATCCATACACTGTGGCGAGCCGGATCGTTCGCGGCGTGGACCGGGAAATCCTCGGCCACGAGTCGAACGGCAACAGCTTCATCAACGTCCATTCGGATCGCCTGGGCTCCGTCAGCGCCGAGACCGATCTGACCGGCAATATCACCCACTCCAGAGTCTACGACCCGTTCGGCAACACACGCAGCGAAACCGGATCGTCGGAACTGCCGCTCGGCTACACGGGCCAGGAGATGGACCCGGTCACGGGCCTCGTCCAGATGAAAGCGCGCTGGTACGATCCGGACGCGGGAATTTTTATCAGCGAGGATCCAAGAAGCTACAGCCCAGCCGATCCGTTCAGCGTGCAGGAATATCTCTACGCCAACGGCGATCCGGTGAACAACATTGACCCGAGCGGCATGACGACGGAGAGCGCTCAACAGCCGCTTGGCGCATTGGATATGGCCGACATGATCCGAAAGGGCCAAGGGGATCAGATCCATTGTTCTGGCGGCTATTGTTATTCGGACAGTAACGGCGCGGTCACTGGAACGGCGGAAGATCCCGAATCCTCCAAATCCGGTCCGGCCCAGACCCAAACGGGCACGGGGACCAGTCAGGACAATTCGACGGCTGTAAAGCCCACGGGTGAAGCGGTTAAGCCAGCCGCCACGGCGCACCGGTCGCAGAAGTCGAAGTCTGTCGAGGTCAACTCCAAGGCTGCACAGGCCGCCACGCCTGCGCAGCAGGTGAACGGTGGCGGCGGGCGAATCGGCTTCGGAGCCCAGATCGCCCGGACCATACCCGGCGCGAACGCGGGAAATATTCACGAACGGCGATCGGCGAGCCAGATATCCGGCGAACGATCGATCTGGGACGACCCGGAAGTCCGAGACGCGGCCGCGGAAACCTTGAATGGGGTTTCGATGGCACTTGGTGCCGGATCGGTCGCATTCCCGGCTCTTGCACCGGTCGCAGCGGCGGCCAGTGTCGGCTCGTGTGCCATTCATTCAACCGTCGGGAATTGCGTCACGGCTGCACTGGATGTCGGCGGCGGCGCGGTCATCGGGAAAGGCGCAGAGTGGGTCGGCTCGGTGCTGAAGGAATCCCGCTACGCTAAAGCTGGCGCACAGGCCGGACTCAAATACTGGGAGGACATGAAGGCAGCGGTGGGAGCCATTGCAGGGAAAACGAGGGCAAATGCCTATTCGGCAGCTTACGAAACGACAATCCCAAAACTCGGCATAGGGGAACGGGCTGCTCACTTTAGATCTGCAAATGAGGCGTTACTGGCAGAAATGCGGGCGAATCCAGAAATGGCCAATATAACGAAAAATCTTGGGATTGAGGTCCCCACCGATGCAACCGGCAAAGTGCTTGGGCGTTCACCGTCAAACTGGACGTGGCACCACGTCCCCGATAAACCTGGGGCTATGCAATTGGTTCCCACAGCACAACACCAGGGTAGCGCATGGCAACAATTGCTGCATCCCAATCAAAAGGGTGGATTTAAAATCTGGGGCGCAGATTACTAGGCAGTGCATGGGGAGAGACTTATGAATCTGATTGATATCGTTAACGATATAGAAAATCTGGATGTAGATTCGACAATTTTTGCCAAACCTCCGTGGCTTCCAACATCGGCGGCTCAAGCCGTAGTATTGGACGAAACGTACAAAACGCCGACTGAAATCGATCAGGCTGGGTTGGAATATTTTCTAGAAGTACATGTGGCGAAAGAAGTATTAGGAGTATTTGGACAGCGATCAGTCACACAGGACGAAAAATTCCGGCTTTTGTCTTTTTATGCAGAAAATGATGCGTATCCCGATTGGGTCTATGAAAAATAGCGATGAGCACGATAAATGAAATTATCGCATTTACCTGTCTGTCCCTCAACTCCATCCGTGCACTAAATCTGACAGGGTTGGAACTGATTGGTTCACCGCGCTGAAGTCCCCCCGAGGCGTCACGCCTCAATAGGTCCTTGAATTTGAGATAGTTCCAGCCGCTGCTGGCGAGTTTCGAGGACGGCGGCCTCAAATCCCGCGTGGTGCGCGGTCCGTCGCGGATGGTGCTGGCGCTCCTAAGCGGCTCGGGCCAGCTCGACCAGATCCACGAAGACCGGCAGGGGAGCGTCGGCGCGGAGACGGGCGAATCCGGGACGGCCCTTGTGTGTCCCGAAAACTCTATCCGTGTGTCAAAGTCTGCGTCATAAAGTGCGTCAAAACGTTTCACGCAGCCAACGGAGTGGCCAGATCCGGATCGCTGGTCCGGTTCCGATAATATTTATGATGCAGGCCGCCCAAAATCGCTTCAGACCGGATAGGCCCGTTTTCAGGCGGGTCGCTTGCCCGGTGCACAGGTGCGTCCATGTCCAGGCTGCGGTGGGTACGGTTCCGGTTATAGTAATCGACGTATTGTCTCAAGATGCGCCGCAGATGTTCCTCGTTCAGGACGATCATGTGGTCGGTGCATTCGCGCCGGATCGTGCCGATCACCCGTTCGGCATAGGCATTCATGACGGGCGTCCGGGGATGGATCGGCAACTCCCGTATGTTCAGGTTGGCCGTTGTCCGGCGGAACTCGTGCCCGTAGATGCGGTCGTTGTCACGGACGAGATACCGGGGTGCGGTGTCGCCGGGGAACGCCTGGACAATCTGACGGGCGGTCCATTCGGCTGTGGGGTGATCGGTCACGTTGAAGTGGACGATCTCCCGCCGGTTGGGGGACAGCATTACGAAACCATAGAGTACGTCGAAGGTGACCGTGGGCACGGTGAAGAAGTCGCACGCGACTATATCCCCGGCATGATTTGCGACAAAGGTTTTCCAGGTCTGGGACGGCGGTCTGCGGGGAGGGCGGACCCGGTATCTCTCAATAGTCGACTTGGCGACGTGAATACCGAGCATGGCCAGTTCGCCCTGGATTCGCGGAGAACCCCAGAGCGGATTGGCTTGGCTGATGTTTTGAATGATCCGGATGATGTCCGGGTGAATCGTGGGCCGGCCGGTCTTGGGGCGGCTTTTCCAGCGCCAGTAAAGCCTGAACCCCTGCCGGTGCCAGCTAACGACAGTTTCGGGTTTCACGATGGCCAGCGATTCACTCCAGCCGGACCAGACCTGTGAGAGCAGGGTCCAGAAGGCTTTATCGAGCAAGCCGAGCCTGGGGCGGGGCTGTTTCCGGCTCAGGGTGGCAAGCTGCTGCCGCAGCGCGAGGTTCTCGGCCACGAGATTCAGTCGGCTTTTGAAAGCCGACAGCGCGGCCGGGGCGAGCCAGGTGAAAGCGTTGAGCATGGCCCGAGTGTGTGGTTCGAGCGACTGGCGCAGGGCAAGCGGCAACGTATAGAATGGAAATCGCATGCCGACGATTTTCCGAGAGGGCCCGTTCCGTTTCTTCTTCAACAGCCGGGAAGAGTCGCGTATGCACGTTCATGTGGAAGGCCCCGACGGGACGGCAAAATACTGGCTGGAGCCGGTGGTTGCGCTAGCGGATGCCCACGGGTTAAACCTGCGGAGCCTGCGGAAAGTGCAGAGAATTGTGGAGGAGCACCGTCATGAGTTCATCTCGTCGTGGAAACGGCATTTCTCCAGCTGAAGTGACCAACATCGGCGCTCACGGGTTCTGGTTCCTGGAGGGCGGCTGTGAATATTTCGTCCCGTTCAAGGACTACCCGGAGTTCAAGGCGGCGACGGTCAGCCAGATCCATGCGATGCGCCGGGCAGGGCCGGGACAGTTCCACTGGCCGGACTTGGACATCGACATCGAGGCGGCAGCGCTGGAGAAGCCGGAGAGCTTCCCGATGCGTTTTAAACGGGGACCGGCGAAGCCGCGGACAAGAGCCGCCTCACGGGCGAGATGATTACGATGGTTGCGTGTGGAAACTGTAGCCATTCTGTAGCCAAAGCCCCGGAAACGGGCGAATTCCGGCGGACGCAGGCAGATTCCGGGAAGCACTAAATCCTCAGTCATTCCCGTCATCTCCGGACTCAGGTGGATGTTTATGGAAACCCCTCCGGGCAGTCTCCGAAGCCGTAGGTCGGCGGTTCGACTCCGCCCGCGCCCGCCAAATAACCCCCGCACATTGGCCCCCCTAATCCAGCAGCACCACAGTCCCCTTGTCGCCGTCGACGGCAATGCGGTCGCCGTTTTTGATCCGTTTGGTGGCGCCGGTGACGCCCACGACGGCGGTGAGGCCGTATTCGCGGGCGACGACGGAGCCGTGAGACAGGAGCCCGCCCACGTCGACTACCAGCGCGGCCGCGTTCACGAAGAGCGGGGTCCAGCCTGCGTCGGTCACGGGGGCCACGAGGATTTCGCCGGCTTTCAGGCGTGCGTTCTGGCGCGGGTCGAGAATGATCCGGGCGACTCCTTCGACCCGGCCCGGCGAGACGCCCAGCCCCGTGAGCACCTTGCCGGCGGGCAGGTCGGCCTCGGAGATCGTGCGCGGGGTGCCGTCCTGGAGCTTGGGCACCTGCAGCCGTTCGCACCAAGCGAACTCCCGGCGCCTGCGGGCGATAATCGCCGCCGCCGCGGCCGGGGTGATCCCGCCCCGGATCAGCCAGCCGACCTCGTCGGTGACAAGAAAGAACAGGTCGTCGAAGCTGGCGAGCGCGCCGCGTTCGAGCAGCCGGCGGCCCAGTTCTGCGTAGATGCGCCGTCCGCTGTCTTCGTGGAGAACCAGCCCGTTCTTTAACTCCTCGCGCAGGCCGATGAAGTGGCGGCTGGCTTCAAGAAGGGTCGTGAACAGGCGGCGCTTGAGCGGACCCAGCGCGCCGAGCGCCTTCGCCGCGGCTTCGGTGCGGGCACGGTTCTGCCGCTCCCGGATTTCGTCCGGGGTGATACCGCCTGAGTCCAGGTAGTTCTGGATCAGGCCCACGACCTGCGCCGGATCGTCCCGCCAGCAGGGCTTCCTGAACTCCGCCTCGCAGACCGCCCGGTGGCCGTGATCGGCCAGGAACGCCGTGAGCGCCTCGCGGAAGCGAACCGCGCCGGGTGTGACTGCTTCCGTCAGCCGCTGGTAGAGCCTGCCGGGGTTGGACTCGGCGGCGGAGAACGCCGACAGTTCCGGGTTTTCAGCGATAATGCGCGACAGCCGGTAGATACCGAAGGCGGGATCGGCGCTCGGCAGATTGCCGATCCCGGTGACGAGCTGCGAGGCGACCGCGCCGTTTGCATCGCCCAGCCATCGTTCCGCGAGACCGCGCAGCATGCTGAAGTTCACCACCGCGAAGGTGGAGGCCCAGATGTGCGTGACGGCCGGGTCACACAGCTCCGGCGTGAACCGGACCGCTTCGAGGAGTTTCGCATCGGACCAGGTCTTGAGGAGTTCGGGGGAGGTCTCCCGCTGGCGCTGGCGGACGGCCTCCATCGTGCGGCGGCCCTCGTTATCGAGCCTGCGCCGCCTGGAATTCATGACCGAGAGACCTTTCGCCATGCGGTTGAGCCCCGCCGGGGTGAAGTCACGCCATGAGAAAGCGGGCGTGGGCTTTTCAACCTTGCCGATGAACTCCTCGTAGACCCGGTCGGGGGAGACGCCCGGCGTACGGGTGGCGGCCTCCGCCATATAGGAGACGCACAGGTAGGGCCGGTGGAAGAAGAACCCCATCGCTTTGAGGCCCGGGTCGTTCTCCGTCATGGCCCCGGTCTCGCGGAACTGCTGGCGGAAGGCGTAGTCGATGATCGGCCCGAGGTAGCTCCAGCTGAGCGGGGTGATGCAGCCCGGAAGCACCTCGCTGATGTTGCCGTTTGAAAAAAGCGGGTAGCGGGGATCGACGGGAGTGTTCAGTTCCGGCACCCAGCCCTCCGGCGGTTCGCCGGGGGTATCGGTGCCGATGGCTGCAGGCGTTTCACCTTTTGCCGCCGGCTTGAGCGTCGTCACCGGGCGGGACTGGAGCAGGTAGACCCGGCCGCCGGAGAGCGCCCACTCGACATCCACGGGGCGGCCCTCCTCGCGCTCGACGTTCAGGACCAGCTCCGCCACGCGGCGGATTTCGTCGGCGGTGAGGCTCGCCGCCCGCTGGCGCTCCGGAGCGACGGCCACTTCGGCGCTGCAGCCTGCGGACGGGACCACCGCGATCTCCTTGGACCCGATCTTCACGTCGAGAATATCCAGCCCGGCCTTGCCGACCACGAAGGTGTCAGGGGTGACCAGCCCGCCCACGACCGACTCGCCGAGACCCCAGTTGGAGTTGATCACGATGCGTCCGGTGTCGCCGGTGACCGGATGCACGGAGAAAGCCACACCGGCGGATTCCGCCGGGACGAGCCGCTGGATCACGACGGCGGCGCGCATGTCCGTGATCCCGCGGTCACGTTTGTACGAAATCGCATGGGGGTTCAGGAACGACGCCCAGCACCGGAGGATCGCGGCGGAGACTTCGTTGAGCCCCCGGACGCCCAGGATCGTGTCGTACTGTCCGGCGAAGCTGGCGCCGGCCAGGTCTTCCGCAACGGCCGACGAGCGTACGGCCCAGCGGGTCTCCGGCCCGAACGAGGCCTCCAGACGGGTGAGCAGCTCCCCGATCCCGGCGGCGAGGGTGCCCGGAAGCGGTTTCGCGCGGATCTCGTTCTGGAGGGTTTCGAGTTCCTGCGTGAGCGTGGCGAAGTCCTTGAAAGCCTCATCGGCATGGATGCGGTTCAGCTTGGCGCCAAGATCAGCCGCCTCGATGAAGTGGCTGAAGGCCCGGGTGGTGACGCAGAAGCCCTGCGGCACCGGATGGCCCCTCGAGATGAGCCGCGCCAGCTCGCTCGCCTTGCCGCCGGAGAGTTCCGCACGGCGGGCGGTTTCGTCGTCGAGGAGCAGGATCATGGAAACCGCTGTCCCATGAACTCGGAGATGCCCAGCGCCTGGCGGCCGTTCCAGGAGAACCGGGCGAGGCCTTCGTTGACGACGGTGGCCTGGCCTTCGGTCTCGATCAGCACCGGGATGTTGGTGATGAGGTCGGCGCTCACGGGGACGACAGTCCCGTTGTCGAGTGTGAGTTTCAGGTCCACATGGTCGGCCCAGTCGCCGCCCGGGTGCATCTTCGACTGTATCTCCCAGTCCTTAAGGCCGTGGGCTTTCCCTTCGAGGTAGGCGTAGCCTCCGACCGCTTCGATGCCGAGCACTTCGACGCGGGTGGCGTTGAAGCACAGTTCCTGCCCGAACTGGCAGGAGAACCAGCGCCAGTTGGTGGGCACACGCATGTCGCGCACGCCCCAGCTGTGATCGCGCTGGCCCATGCCGTTCACGTTGTGGACCTTGCCGTCAATGGTGACGGTGCCCGAGACGACGACCGCCTGCTCGTAGTGGTGGGCGCCGCTCATGGCCGGCAGCGATTTCGCATTGCGGAGGCCGAGCGAGAAGTGCTTGAACAGGTGGCCCGGCGCGAGTTTGGGGAGCATCTTCGCCGGCCCGAGCAGCCGCTTCTGGATGGTCGCGTGGAAATCGAACGGCCCGTGCAGGGATTCAAAGTTGAGATCCAGCTTCACGTGACGTTTGGGCAGATCGACAAAGGCGATCTGCATGAAGTCGCCCATGCGCTCGGCATCGGCGAAGGCGAAGACCGGTCCGTCATACCGGGCGCGCCAGGTCTGGTAGTTCTTGATCTTGGTGAACTTGAGCGCGCCCGCCTCGACGGGCTGATCGGGTTTGCCGTGCTCGGCGGGGGAGAGCGGGGCGCTCGTGCGGACCAGCCCGGCCTGGCCGTCGGGAAAATAGAAGCAGAAGAAGCCGTCGCGCGCGTGGCGATTGGGCGAGTAGCCCACGCGCAGCGAGGCTCCGAGATTCTCTTTCTCGTCGAAGAAGTTGAAGTAGAACGATTCGTTCCAGTACCGGTGGTCGTTTGCCTGGTGGGTCAGCTCGTCGCGTGCGTCCAGTGTCATAGGAAGGCATCCATACCCCAGTTCCGCCAGAGAGTCATCCGGAAAATGGGCGGACGGGGTCGTGTTTGGACTATTCCGCGATCAGTAAATATCCAGTAATAACAACAATATATGAGCAAAGTTCAGTCCGAGGTTGACACGATACGTCACTATGGAGTATCTCGGTTAGACCATGCGGTCTAACTATGGGTTGGACCAGCCTACCGGACGGACCCGAAAGACGAGAATGCCCTCAGCGCGATTCCAGAACCTCGACCCCGAAAAGCGGGAACTGATCCTCGGTGCAGCCGCCGAGGAGTTCGCCGACCACGGCTACGAAGGGGCGTCGCTGAACCGGATCATTTCGCGCACGGGCCTCAGCAAGGGCGTCCTCTACTACTACTTCGACGACAAGAAGGACCTCTACCTGACTGTCATGGAAAGCGTGGAGCGTCACTTTATCCAGCAGGTTTCCATTCCGGACAAGATCGGTTCTGTGGAGGATTTCTGGGACACATTCCGCAAGCAGCGGATCGTACCGTTCCTGACCATCCGGGAGAACCCGGTGCTCTACAAGCTGTCCAGGGAGTGGGCGAAGATGCTCTCCAACCACGAGGTCGCGCCGGAACTGATGAACACCAGCCGTATTCACGCCGGGCCGCTGATCGAGGCGTTTTTCAGGCTGGGCCAGCAGGTGGGTGCGGTGCGGACCGACCTGCCGATGCCGATGCTCATCGACCTGTTGCTGAACGTGGACGGAATCGGCGGACAGCACCTGACGGACGAGTTCCTCGACAAGCCGGACCTGTATGCCGACAAGATCGTCGACCTGTTCCGGCGGCTGTTCGAACCGAGAAGGAAGATCGCCTGAAATGGGCCGAAGCGAAACGGGCTGAAAGAAAACTGGAGACAAACCTATGCGGAAATTCACACTGATTGCCGGACTGGCGGCGATTTTGCTCTCGGCCGGGTTCACGCCCGCGCGGGCCGAACTGCCCAAGACGCCGAAGGAGATCCTCGATTTTCTGGACGATCTCTACCGGGCCGATTCCAGCCATGGAAAGATGACGATGAAGGTCGTCACCTCCAACTGGACGCGGGAACTCACCCTGGACCAGTGGACCAAAGGCAAGAAGATGTCGCTGGTCCGCATCCTCGCCCCGCAGAAGGAAAAGGGTTCCGCGACCCTGCGCGCCGATCTCGACGTCTGGAACTACCTGCCGAAGGTGGACCGGGTGGTGAAAATATCGTCGTCGATGATGTCGGGCTCCTGGATGGGCAGTCACTACACGAACGACGATCTCGTGAAACAGAGCCGTTTCGCCGATGACTTCACCTACGACGTGTCGTTCCACGGCAAGCGCGACGGACAGGACGTGGTGGAACTGACGATGAAGCCCAAGCCCGACGCCGCCGTCGTCTGGGGCAAGATCGTCGCCTCGTGCCGCACCGCCGACCTGATGCCGGTCAAGATCGACTACTACGACGAGGACCAGAAGCTGGCCCGGTCGATGACGTTCACCGATTACCGGAAGGTCGGCGGCCGGCTGCTGCCGGCGGTGAACCGGATGACGCCCATGGACAAGCCGGGCGAATACACGGAAATGACCTATCACGAGTTCGAGTTTAACCAGCCGGTCGAAGAGTCATTCTTTTCGCTGCGGAACCTCCAGAAGTAACGGGCAGTAGTCAAAGGAACGGGTTGAACGATGGATATCCGGATCTCCTGGCGCAATCTCTGGCGCAACCCGCGCCGCGCGGCGATCAGTGTCTCCGCGCTGACGGCGGGGACGGTCGCGCTGATTTTCGTCCACGCCCTGTGGAACGGGTTCACCTACGACATCATTCATAGCGTGACCGGCCTTGGCGAAGGGGAGGTGAAGGCCCATGCGCCCGGTTACCTCGGCGACCGGTCGATCTATAAAAGCATCGACGATCCGAAGCCGCTGCTCGACGCCGCCCGCGACAACGGGATCGATGCCGCTCCGCGGTCCATCGGCTACGGACTGATCGCCAAAGGGGCCAAGTCGTCCGGTATCCAGATCATCGGAGCTGACCCGGCGGCCGAACGGGCGCTCGGAGACCTTCCGACACATCTGAAAGAAGGCGAGTTCCTTTCCGCACAGGCCGACCGGAATCTGGTCATCGGCATCAAGCTGTCCAAGAGCCTGGAGGCGAAGATCGGCGATGAACTGGTCGTAGTCGTACAGGCGGCCGACGGTTCCACCAGCAACGAGCTCTATCACGTGGGCGGCATTTTCGATTCGGTCGGCGAATCGCTGGACCGCAGCGGCGTCTATATGCACATCGACGATTTCGAACCGCTGTTCGCCATGGGCGGCCGGGTGCAGGAGATCGTGTTCAACTCCCACAGCCGTCTGGACCCCGACCAGGTGGCTTCGCTGCTGAAACCGGCCGCCGGAACGGCGGAAGTGAAAACCTGGCGCCAGCTCTTCCCGGCGCTGAAAAGCATGGTCGACCTGATGGTCACGATGATCGCCATCGTCCAGACGTTCTTTTACATCGCGGCCGCGCTCGGTGTCATGAACACGATGCTCATGGCGACGTTCGAGCGCATCCCCGAGTTCGGCGTCATGAAGGCGCTGGGCTGCTCGCCGCTCAGAATCGTCGGCGAAGTCGCGCTGGAGGCCTGGCTGCTCGGCATGGTGGGCTGCGCGATCGGCGCGGTCCTCGGGTGCGGACTGGCCATTTTTTGCGGCATTCACGGGATCGACATGAGCGGTTTCATGGAGACGGCCTCTGTCGAGGGACTCGCCTTCAGCAGTCACTGGCACCCGGTGCTGGAGGCGAGGGCCGTGTACCACGCGGCCGTCATCATGTGCATCGTGGTGATCGTATCGGCGATTTATCCGGCGGTGAAGGCCGCCCGGACTGATCCGGTGAAGGCCATGTCGCACGTCTGAGGATATGAGGAGTTACCGGTGCTCATAGCGAAACTTGCCTGGCGGAACCTGTGGCGGAACACCCGCCGGACGCTCATTACCCTCTCGTCGATCGGGCTCGGCCTCTCGCTCCTGATCTGGCAGGAGACCCTCGACGCCGGCACGTACAACATGATGATCGACAAGGCTACCCGCCTCATGGCCGGGCACGTGACGGTCGAGAGGAAAGGCTATAACGAGGCTCCGGGTACGGACCTGTTTGTCCCTTCGGTGTCGAAAATCCTGGAGGCGGGCAAGGACCTGCCCGGCCTCAAGCGCCCGAAGGTGATGATCCAGGCGCAGGCGGTGGCTTCGAGCGGCAACGGATCGTCGGCGATCAACATCATCGGTCTGGAACCGGAACCCGAAGTGACGGAATCGCCGCTCGTCAAAAGCCTGTACAAGGGCAGGTACATCCAGTCGGACGATGTCCGCGGCGTCTACATCGGCGCCAAGCTCGCCGAACGGCTTCAGCTCGATCTCGGGAAAAAACTGGTCGTGACGACGACCGATTCGCACGGGGAACTGTCGAGCGATCTCCTCCGGGTCGTCGGAATTTTCAAGACGGGGTCGGTCGAGATGGATACTTATCTCGTCCAGGTGCCGCTGGTCGCTGCCCGGCGAATTCTCAACATGGGGCCCGACGAGGCAACGCAGGTCGGATTCCTGCTCACCAACGGTTCGCTTCAGTCCGAGGCGATGGAACATCTCCGGCGGGCGATCGCCGCCGACGGGAATCTGGTGGTGCTGCCGTGGGAGAAGGAGATGCCGGAACTGGCTGGATGGGCTTCCAGCTCCCAGGCGCTTAACCGCGGAATGCTCATCCTGATGCTGATGCTGGTCGGCTTCACGATTCTCAACACGATTCTGATGAGTGTCATCGAACGGGGACGGGAGTTTGCGACCCTGCTGGCGCTGGGTACGCCGCCCGGACTGGTCAGGCTCCAGGTATTTTTCGAGACGGTCTACCTGTCGGTGCTGGGCTGCATTTCCGGCCTCGCGCTGGGGACCCTGATGGCGCTCTGGGGCCGCCGGCACGGTATCGACTACGGCGTTTTCCTGAAAGAGGGCCTTTCGGTCGGCGGATTTGCCGCCGACATGGTCATCCACAACTACATCACGGTATCTAAATTGATGGCAGTCTCTCTGCTCATTTTCGTGGGTACCGTCGTTATCGGTCTCTATCCGACATTCCGTTCCACGCGTGTGAAGGTGGCCGACAGCCTCCGGGCCCGCTGAGGAGATATTATGACCACACAATCCGGACACATCATCAAGGTATCCAAGGTCACCAAGACGTACCAGCTTGGCGACGTCGAAGTGACCGCGCTTCAGGGCGTGGATATGGAGATCAACCGTGGCGAGTTCGCCGCGCTTGCGGGGCCTTCGGGCTCGGGCAAGAGCACGCTGCTTAACCTTGTCAGCGGACTCGACCGGCCGACCTCGGGCGACGTCTGGGTGGACGGCAAACACACGACCGATCTGTCCGATACGGAACTGAGTCATGTGCGCCGGGACCGGATCGGCTTTGTATTCCAGTCCTACAACCTGATCCCGGTGCTCACCGCGCTGGAGAACGCCGAATACATCCTGATGCTCCAGGGCAAACCGCCGAAAGAGCGCCGCGACCGGGTGATGGAACTGCTCAAGATCGTGGGCCTGGAAGGCCGCGAGCACCGGTTCCCGCGCGAACTGTCGGGTGGCCAGCAGCAGCGCGTGGCGATCGCACGGGCGATCGCCGCCGAGCCGGCGCTGGTCCTTGCGGATGAGCCCACGGCGAACGTCGATTCGCGCACCGGCGCCGCTCTGCTCGATCTCATGCAGAAGCTGCACGAGGAACGGGGTGTGACGTTCCTGTTCTCGACACACGATCACGCGGTCATGCGCCGGGCGCAGCGGCTGATCTATCTCAAAGACGGCCTGATCTCGTACGACGGGCACCCCAAGGAAGGTCTCGATGCGGCCTGAGCGCCTGCGTGCCACCGCCTGTCTCGCATTTCTGCTGACGCTGCTTCCGTTCGCGGTGGTTCCGGCGCGGGCGCTGATCGGTGACAGCCAGGGCAAGTTCGGAATCGACGGCACCCTGCGCACGACCGCGTTCGGCCTGCGCAACTACGACAACCCGAACCTGTTCGGGCCGGATAACCGGTACGACGGACTCTCGCAGTCATCGTTCCGGCTGATGATGGCCGGGCATCCGGCGGACTGGTTCTCGTTCCAGATCCACGGCCTGCAGGAGCTTCGCTTCACCACCATGCCGGTGGTAACCGGCCAGCCGCCGGCGCTTCAGGTCCCGGTCCGCCGCTACCGGACTTTCCGTGACCGCTACGACTGGGCGAATGAACCCGATACCGTCGCGTCGCTGTCGCCCGAGTGGTACAACGTCAAATTCAGTACGGGCTTTGCGGACCTCGTCGTAGGGCGTCAGGCGATTACGCTGGGGAAGGCGTATCTCTGGAACCCGCTCGACGTGTTCAGCCCGTTCGATCCACAGCAGTTCGACCGGGATTACAAGCCCGGCGTGGACGCCGCCCGCCTGACGGTCCCGCTCGGCGACTTTTCGGGTGTGGAGGTGTTCGGTGCCCTGGGGCGCGAGATCACCGCACCTGCAACCTACCGGGGGCCCGACCGGCGCGGCGCCGACTGGTATGGATCGGCCGTGCTGGGCCGTGCCTTCACGACGGTTAAGGGCGTGGACCTGTCTCTCGAAGGCGGCAAGGTTTATGGCGGATACCTGGCCGGCGGCGGAGCCGTCGGCGAAATCGGGCTGGGTATTCAGGTCCGCGGCGAAGCGGCCTACACCTGGGCCAGGGATCCGCGTGCCCTGCCGACCGGGCTCACCGGTGACTACGTGGAAGACAGTCTTCAGTCGGTGGTCAGTATCGGGCGCAAGTGGGAAAACTCTCTCGACGTCGAGGCGGAATACTATTTCAACGGTGCGGGCGAGCGCCGCGCCAGTCTGGCCGCCGGACGGCTGCGCCAGGCGACCGGCGGGACGCAGCAGTGGGGCAGGCAGTTTGCCGGCATGACCGCCAGCTACGAGTTCATGCCGATCCTGACGGGCCGGATCGTCGGGATCCTTTCCCTGACGGATCGCTCCGGACTCATCCAGCCGTTTCTTACCTGGTCTCTGTCGGATAACTCCGATCTGGTGTTCGGTGCGGCCGCCGCCCTGGGCAAGCGCCCGACCAATCCGCCACCGGCCACGCCGCCCGCCACCGCGACGCCGGTCATGCTCCGGAGCGAATTCGGAACCTATTCAAACTCGTTCTTCCTGCAGTTCAAGACCTATTTCTGAGCGAGGCGGGGTGTCCGGTTTCCTTTTTGTGTTTCCCCGGCTGAACCCGTAAGCTCGCCGCTCTGAATTCCGGAAACCGGCCTGCAACCGGTGCGAAACCGGCGCGGAGAGGACGACGGCTCTGAGCGGCGAAACAACAGGCGAAGCCCCGAAGGTCTATCTCATCGACACGATGGCGTACGTGTTCAGGGCGTTTCATGCCCTGCCGCCCATGTCCAACGCCAAGGGGCTTCCGACGAACGCCGTGCTCGGCTTCTGCCGGATGATTCTCAAGCTGAAAAAAACCTTCGGCCCGCACTACCTGGCCTGCGTGAACGACGCGAGCGGTCCCACTTTCCGCGAAGAGATTTATCCCGACTACAAGGCGAACCGGAAAGCCCCCGATCCAGACCTCGTGCCGCAGTTCGATCTCTGCCGGCGGGCGGCTACCGAAGCGTTCAACCTTCCGCTGCTGGAACTGCGCGGGTTCGAAGCGGACGACATTATCGCCACGCTCGCCAAAAAATTCTCGGCGCAGGGGATCGACACCGTCATCGTCTCGTCCGACAAGGACCTGATGCAGCTTGTCGACGGCCATATCTCCATGTGGGACCCCATGAAGGACAAGGCGATCGGACGCGATCAGGTGATCGAGAAGTTCGGCGTGCCGCCCGAACAGGTCACCGACGTGCAGGCGATTATCGGCGACGCTACCGACAATATCCCCGGCGTGAAGGGCGTCGGCGAAAAGACCGCGCCCGGGCTGATCCAGAAATACGGTTCCATCGAAAACCTGCTCAAGCATCTGGACGAGATCGACAAGAAGGCCCTGAAGGAAAAGCTCGAGGCGGGCAGGGAAATGGCGATCCTTTCGAAGCGGCTCGCCACCTGCCGGGCCGACGTTCCGCTGGACGTGAAGCTGGGCGATCTTGCGGTCAAAGAACCGGACGCCGAAACCATGACCCGGTTTTTCCGCGACATGGATTTCACGACGCTGATCCGCGAGATGTCGTCGGAAGAGCAGTATCAGGGGTTCAAGCGGGATAACTATCAGACCGTGCTCGACGAAAAGGAGTTCGTCGCGGTTCTGGACGAGATCCGCAAGCTGAAGTTCGTCGCCTTCGATACCGAGACGACGTCGCTGAACGAACTGGAAGCGGAGCTGGTCGGCGTTTCGCTGGCGACCAAACCCGGCCGCGCCTGGTACGTGCCGGTTGCGCACCACTATCTGGGTGTGCCGGTGCAGATCCCGCGAAAGCGTGTCGTTGAGCTGCTCAAGCCGGTGCTCGAAGACCCGAAGATCCTGAAGATCGGGCAGAACGTGAAATACGACCGGCGCATCATGCTCCGCTACGGTGTTCACGCCCGCGGGTTCGACTGGGACTCGATGATCGCGTCCTACGTGCTGGACCCGGGGCGCCGGTCCCACGGCCTGGACCAGCTCGCTTTCGATTTCCTCAAGCACCGGATGCTCTCCTATTCCGAAGTGACCGGAACCGGAAAGAACCAGGTCACCTTCGATCAGGTCGAGGTGAAGCGTGCGACCGAATATTCGGGCGAAGACGCTGACGCGGTCGTGCGTCTCTACGAGCAGCTCGACCCCCGGCTGGCGGCCGAAGGGGTCCGGGACCTGTTCGACAAGATCGAGATGCCGCTTGTCGACGTGCTGATCGACCTTGAGGAGCGGGGCGTCCTCGTGGACACGGCAAGGCTCAAGATCATGTCGAAGGAATACGGCGACCGGATGACGGAACTTCTGAAGGAGATCTACAAGTTCTCCGAAACCGAGTTCAACGTCGATTCGCCCAAGCAGCTTCAGGTGGTGCTGTTCGAGAAGCTCAAGCTCCCGCCGGCGCGGAAGACCAAGACCGGATATTCGACCGATCAGGAAGTGCTGGAAAAACTGGCCGAGCAGCACCCGATGCCGAAACTCCTGCTTGAATACCGGGGCCTTACGAAGCTCAAGGGGACATATATCGACGCGCTCCCGCTGATGGTGAACAAGACGACGGGGCGCATCCATACCTCATTCAATCAGGCAGTTGCGGAAACCGGGCGGTTATCGTCGTCCGATCCGAATCTCCAGAATATTCCGGCACGCACCGACGACGGCCGGCGCATTCGCGAGGCCTTCATTGCGCCGCCGGGTCACAAGCTGATCTCGGCCGACTACTCTCAGGTGGAGCTGCGGATCCTTGCCCATGTGACGAAGGATCCGGCGCTGGTGAAAGCCTACCGCGAGGGGGTCGACATACACCGCCTCACAGCGGCGGAGGTGTACGGCACGGATCCGGCCAGTGTCACCCGCGAACAGCGCAACGCCGGGAAAACGATCAACTTCAGCGTGATCTACGGGATCGGCGCCATGTCGCTCGGCAAGAGCCTCGAAGTGTCGCCCGGCGAGGGGCAGAAATACATCGATGCCTACTTCCGCCGGTATCCGGGCGTGAAGGAGTTCTTCGACAGGACGGTCGAGGAGGCGAGAAAGCACGGCTACGTCACCACTCTGCTCGGCCGCAAGCGCTACCTGCCGACGCTGACGTCCAAGAATTTCCAGGAGCGGGCATTCGCCGAACGGGCGGCCTGTAACACGGTCATCCAGGGGACCGCCGCCGACATCATCAAGGTGGCGATGATCGAACTCTACCGGCGGCTGCCGGCCGAAGGGTTCAAGGCCCGGATGATCCTCCAGGTTCACGACGAACTGCTGTTCGAGGCGCCGGACGCCGAAGTCCAGAAAGTCCAGAAACTGGCGGCCGAGGTCATGTCCTCGGTGGTGAAACTGGACGTGCCGCTCGATGTCGACACGAAAGCGGCGCAAAATTGGGCAGAAGCCCACTAGATCCGGGCAGGTAAAGGGCGGTTAAATTCCCGCAACGCCTTGCGGTAACGTCATTCCCCTTTATACTTGCGCCGGAAATTCTGCTCGTTGGGTACAGGTTTAATAAAGATGAAACGTATCTCCCTCGCGGTCCTGTTCGCGGCCGCTTTCATGGTCTCATGCGCTCCGGCCCCCGCCAAGGTTCAGGTGCTCGACCTGCGGTTCGATGCCCGGCTGAAAGCCGACCTGTTCTTCCCGGAGGAAGAGGACGTGATCGCGGACGAAGTGATCACGGTTACCGGCAAGGTGATCGACCCTTCGGCCGAGGTGACGTGCCGTGTGAACAACGAGGATTACAAGGTCACGGGACCGTCCCGGGGCGGCTACTTCTCGATCGATCAGGTCAAGCTGCAGCCCGGCCCGAACCTCGTGGAAGTGATTGCGACCAAGGGCACGGTCAGTTCGACCATCGAGCGCCGGTTCAACTTCGATCGCGAAGTGTCCCTGAAAATCCTGGAGCCCGCCGAGGGCACACAGGTCCGTACCGCCTGGATCAGCGTGAAGGCGATTGCGCCCAAGGATATCGACAAGATCTGGATCAACGACCAGCCGGTCCTGCGGCAGGGCGAGTTCTTCGTCACCTCCCGTGTCGAAATACAGGAAGGCGTCAACGTCGTGGCCGCCCGGGCCGATATCCGCGGCCGGCGCGAGGCGTTCGCGGTCACCGTCGTCAAGGACACCAAGCCCCCGGTGGTGAAGGTGCTTGAGCCCAAGGACGGCAGCTCCACCAATAACCGGGAGATCGAGTTCTCCGGCACGGTCGACGACCCGCACGCCAGGGTATTCGCCGATGGCATACCGGCGACGGTGGAAGCCGACGGCAAATTCCGGGTTCTCGTGCCGCTGGGCGCGGTTTCCAACCAGATTGCCGTCACGTCGGAAGACTCTTTCGGCAACAAGGCCGTCAAGCAGGTCGTCCGTGTGGAGTTCGACGCCTCCCGCCCGCAGGTGAGCGTGCTGTCGCCCAAGCCCGGCGAACTGATCCGTCAGCTTCCGCTCAAGGTGATCGCCGGCTCCACCAAGGCGCCGTTCAGCATCGAGGCGTTCCTGGACGACAATCCCGAATCGCTTGTGAAGAAGACTTTCGATGCCTCGCCCGGCGAATTCGCTTTCGCGGCGGACCAGCTTCCGGACGGCACTCACCGCCTTTCGGTCAAGATCACCGACGCGGCCGGAAACTCCGACACCCTGAAGGTGGCGGTCGTGACCGACACGAACGCTCCGCTGGTCACTGTCGCGGGGGTCGAGGAAGGCGCCAAGATCACCGAGACAAAGCCGATCATCGACATCAAGGACCCGAACCTGGATCCGGCGTCGGTGGTCATCCTCCTGAACGGGCGGCCGTTCAGGTCCGGTACGCCCCTGTCGTCCCGCGCCGGCAACTCCGGTCCCCAGCAGCTCGAGATTTCGGCGTCCGACAAGTTCGGCAACAAGACGGAGTTCAAGGTCTCTTTCGACATCAAGCTGAATCCGCTCGAGAAGCTGCTCCACGACTGGGAGCACGCGTGGACGGAAGACGAGAAGATCCGCACGAAACTCGTGGAGCCGATGATCCGCGACATCGATCAGGCGGGCAAGCTGAAGCCGGTCCTCTCGAAGTTCAACCCGCTTCGGGAAGACACGTCCGTAAGCCCGGTCCGTCCGGCCAACAACCACCTGATGGTCGCCTACGACGTGCTCGAGCAGATCTGGCCTGATATCTATGCGGCCCCCGAAGTGAAGCAGTATTTCGAGGTGAACCGGGATCTGGCCCGCAACGGCGTTTATCAGGACATGCTCGAAGCGCTTGCCGGCGCCCACAAGGCCGGGACGTTCGAAGTGCTCGATACGCTCGGTCTCGAACTCTCGAAGCCGGACAAGAACGGCTGGTCGCAGCTCACGGATATCGCACTGCTGCTCGACGTCTTCGTGAACTACAAGGATTCGCGGCGGCTATACGGCGCCTTGTACGAACTCGGCACGATGGATCTTGATAACAACAAGAGCACGACGAACGAACTGTTCGACCTGCCGCTCGACTTCCTGGAGCCGTTCTTCAACCTGCCGCCGAACGAATTCGAGCCGATGATCGATTTCCAGGCGAAGATCACGGCCGAAAACGGCGCCCACAAGCTGGGCCCCCGCCTCCTCTACAACCTGATCGACATGCGTAACGGCAAGAGCTTCGCCTCGACCGCGCGCACGCCGCTGTCCTGCATGGTCGACCCGAAGAAGGGCCGTCCCCTGGAGAAGATTCTCGAGAGCTGGGGCGCGTTTATCAGCGAATACCTGAAGGATCCGAACGCGCTCGAGATCACCGAGACGGTGCTCTTCGTGATGCGCGACTCGCTCGACGTCGACTCGATGGAATCGCTGTCCTGGGCGCTCCGTTATGAAGGCATCGACGACACGCTTGAAGCCGTCCGGGTGCTCGCGCAGGCCGACGTGTTCGACAAGATCCTGATCGACATCGGCAAGATCCTGGTAGCCAAGGACATCGACGGACGTCCGATCCCGTACACCATGCTGCTGGCGGTAAACGGCTTCCTGGAACCCCACAAGGACCTTCCGAACGCCACCTATCTCGACGTCATCCTGGACGGCGTGAACCGCCTCCTGACCAAGGACGCCAACGGGAAGAACTCGCTGGAGGTCGTGACCGATACGTTCCTGGACAGCCTGACCGCCGAGCAGCGCAAGCGCATGGGCGACATGTTCAAGTACCACACGATCAACCAGCAGCAGCGCGTGCTGGCGCGCCCGCCCCAGTACCCCAGCGATGCGAGCCGCATGCTCCGTCTCCTGAACATCGCGAACACGCCGATGGACTGCGGCATCCCGATCGCCTTCACCGACAACATCATCACGTTCAACATGCCGGGTGTCCCGATCAAGTTCCCGGTCAAGAACCTGGCGGTCGCGGCATTCGAGGCGTCCAAGGACCTTTCGTCCGGCACGGCGAAGCGCATGGCCAGCATGTACGGCGTCATGCGGCGCATGGCGTCCCTCGGTAACCTGTTCTGCAACCCGAACATTTTCGACAAGCTGGTCGACGACCCGGAACCGATCATCGCGATGCTCAACGACGCGCCGATCGAGTCGACCTTCAAGATGGTCCAGGAACTGGCCAAGCGCGGCGACGCACCCTATCTCGTGGACATGCTTAACGCGGTCTATCTGTCCGGTGCCGCCGGCCTGAACGACCCGCTGATGGTCACGATCTTCGACCAGGGAATCCTCGACAACCTCGTCGAAACGCTGAAGAAGGTGCGCGACACGCGGCTTCCCAGCGATCCAAACAAGAAGGCGATAACGGTGTTCCTGGACGGCTTCGCGAACATCCTCCGCAAGCCGCCGCACCGCAAGGACCGGATCATCAAGCCGTGGCTCACGCTGATCAAGAAACTGGTCAACACGGCCGAAAACCGGAAGAAGCTCGAACGGGTGCTCGTGTGGGTCGGCGGGGTTCTGAAAGACCCGCCCGAAGGCATGCACATCCGCGAACTGGACAACTACTGGGGCGATCTGATCGTCTGCGACCAGAAGGGCACGCTCGCGCAGGAGTTCGCCCGGTTCATGGATTCCGATCCGAAGAACGGCGATTTCCGGAACCTGGTCCCCTACATGAGGGCCTATCTGACCACCTCGCCGCAGAACGCGCTGTCCTTCAACCGCCTGATCGCCCAGTGGCTCGACAACGGCGCCATGATCAACGGTCTGCGTTTCCTCCAGCACTGGGTGGATATCGACGCCCGGTACAACAATGTGCTGCAGGATTCCCTGGCGGTCATCGTCCGTCCGGATGCGAAGGACAATGCCCCGGCCGATGCGGCGCTGTACGGACTGACGAAATCGATTGCGCCGGCGGTCAAGGCGAACCGCGTCAAGATCAAGAAGGTGCTCTCGGCCGAGAACCGGCCGAGTCTCCACAAGATCATGGCGTATCCGTTCAAGGCCATGCAGATGAACGGGACGACCAGTTACCTGGAGCAGTCGCTGCCGGCGGCCCGGAAGGTATTCGCGGCCAAGGAGCCGCGTACCGGACGCAGCGCCATGAACGCGTTCGTGCGCGCCTACCGCGTGCTCGTGCAGCAGGGTGTGTGGCTGGCGGCGATGGATGCGGAAGTGATCGCGTCCGACAAGGGCTATCTGGACAAGCGACGCGATCCCAACGTGCTCGACTCGTTTGGAAAGGTCATGGACCGGGCGCTCACGAAGTTCCACACGCAGTCGTCGATGGCGCCGGAAGCATCCCCCGGCGAGCCGAAGGACCGCGTTGCCGCTGCCGGGAAACTGCCGGGCTGGGACCGGACCGACCAGTCCGACTGGGACGGCGCGGTCGCCGCGGCGAAGTAGGCCGGGCGAAGCCCCCGCTTACCAGACGCTCAGGTGCTTTTCGACCACGCCGAACAGGCCCGTCACATCGACGGGCCTGTTTCCGTCTTTGCGGATCAGGCCGCGGAAATTCCCGTACGGCTGGATGAAGTCGCTCTTGATGATACCGAGGTTGAGCTGTTCCTCACGCGTTCCGAGCGGGGTGAACTCAAGGTCCACCTCGTTGCCGCTTTTGCTGTGAATCTTCCAGGTCTCTTTCCGGGGGTTTGACGGCAGCTGGAAGTCGACGCCTGCCAGGGTGTGGACCTTGCCGCCAAGCCATAGGCCGTTCTCCAGCGATATGCCGGACGGGTCGTCATAGACCTGCGCCGACAGGTTCACGCCGATTCTCTCTCCGGTCCCGGCGACCCCCGCCAGTGAACACCACTGCCAGCGGGTTTCCCGCAGGGCGACCGAGCGCGTCCAGTCGAGCGTGCCGGTGCCGTCGTTCAGGTCCACCTTCTGGCTCCCGAAGGTCAGCCCGCCGGTCGTGCGCAGACCGGACGCTTTGTGGGTATAGGCCGGCTGATTATTGGGAAGCTGAAAGAGCAGGGCGAGCGCTTCGGCGTCCTCGACCTGAAACGCGCCGGAGACCCGGCCGGACCTGAAGGGCAGGTCGAGCTCGATCTGCCAGCCGTTCTGGTAACGGGCACGGAGCCGGTCCCGGCCGGCCCGCCAGGCGGTTTCGCCCCGGACCGAGCTGGGGGCAAAAGTTAGCCCCCGTGCCAGCGGGGCGAGCACCGAATATTCGTTTCTCTCTCCGGGGCGTTCGCGGTCCACGAGGTAGGCAAAAACCTTGGCGGCATATCCCAGGTTCACGGCGGCGAAGGCAAAAAACCACCGGGGCGTTGCCACGCTGGTGTAGTGCCACTCTTTCAGGCGGAACCTGCCCAGACGGCCGGGAGCGGCAATGGCGGGGTCGCCGATCGGGTGCCGGTAGCGGCCGTACTGCCAGATGCCCTTCAGGCGGGCGGAGTCCGGAGGGCTGTCGGTGAGTCGCATATCGGGCATCGGTTCATTCTCCGGCGGTAGGGCTGTCCATGACGCGGTAGCGGATCTTCCGGTCAGCCAGCCTGGCGAGCATCTCGCCCTTTGTCTCGGCGGCCCAGATATCGAGGTCCACGTCGAACGGGGTCGTGAGCTCCAGCGTGATGGCTTCTTTCGTGGTGATGGCCCGGACCGCCTTGATATGGGAGGCATGGGACCGGTCCAGACCGTCGGCGACCCTCAGGATCGCCACCAGCCAGAACAGCTTCTGCTGGTCGGCGCCCGTGAGTCCGGCCAGTTCGGGGCGCTTGCCGGTGGGTTCGGCCTTGCGGTGATAGCGTGCGATCTTTGCCACCATATCCAGATCGGCCGGGGCGAAGCCCGATACGTCCAGGTTCCGGATGATGTATTCGGAGTGCTTGTGGTGCCCGCTCATGCTGATGAGCATCCCGATGTCGTGGAAGAATGCGGCGCACGAGAGCCAGTCGCGCTCCTTCTCGCCCAGCTGGTGCAGGTCTTTGAGCTGGTCGAACAGGTCCAGCGCGAAACCCTGCACCCGTTCCGCATGGATCTTGTCCAGCCGGTAGCGGGCCGCCAGATCGTTGAAGTCGGAACGGTGCTGCCTGGAGAGATACTGCGAATAGAGCGGGTGGTCCTCGGCGTCCTCGATCATGTCGATCATCAGGCCGTCCACGAGCCCGCGCCCGGACACCTTGAACTGTTTCACGCCCAGTTCGGAGACGATGTAGCTGGCGATGGCGAATCCGGCGACCGCGATCTCGGCCCGCTGCTTCGAGAGGCCCTCGATCTTCGCGCGGTCGGCGATTTTAAGGGCGCGGATCCTCTCTAGCTGCTGCTTCACATACGGCGCCTTGACGGTATAGAGCGCCGACCGGTCCATCTTCGCGCCTTCGCGGCTCATCTTGGCGAGCGCGGTCATGGTGCCGGCGGAACCGACGATCTCGTCGAAGCCCAGCTCCCTGATCTTGCGCACGGGCCGCTTGAGCTTGTCGTCGATGAAGTTGAGAAGGAGCTTGTACTCCTTGTCGGAGGGCGGGTCGCTCTTGAGGAAAAGGTTCGTAAGCCGGACGGCGCCGACCTGCGCCGACTCGATGCAGTGGCCCTCGCCCTTTTCGACGATGGTCAGTTCCGTGGACCCGCCGCCGATGTCGACGAGCAGGAACCGCCCGGCGCCCTGGCGAAGCGTCTTGATGATGCCCAGCGAGATGAAACGGGCTTCTTCCGTGCCGCGTATGATTTCCACCTTGATGCCGGTTTCCTTGAGGATCCGTTCGATAACGTCCGAGCTGTTCTTGGCTTCGCGGAACGCGCTGGTGCCGACGCAGCGGAGACGGGCGATCGGTTCCCGGTCGATCTCTTTCTTGAACACGGCCATCGCCTGGATCGCCCGCTCGATCGCCTTCTCGGTGATCAGTTCGCCGGTGAACAGGTCGGCGCCGATACGCACGGACTCTTTCAGTTCGGTGAGAAAGCGGTACCCGGTATCGGGGTCTTTGCGGCCGATCACGAGCCGGAAGGAGTTGGTGCCACAGTCGATGGCGGCGAAGACGCTCACTTGGTCTGGATGCTCCCGCTGAAAAATGCTCCACAAACATTCAACAATCGGCCGGAAGTGACAAGGCCTGGCGGGCAGCCGTCACGAAGTTGAAACGAGAGCGGGCCGGGCGATGATGGCGCTGTCAGGAGGCCCGCTTGCGGCCCCGGGGATGAGCCGAGTCGTACTGGCGGCGTATGTGGTCGCGGCTGACCTGGGTGTAAATCTCCGTCGTGGTCAGGTCGGAGTGCCCCAGCAGCAGCTGCAGGGTTCTCAGATCCGCCCCTTCGGACAGGAGATGGGTCGCGAAGGTGTGGCGCAGGGTATGGGGAGAGATCTTCAGCCCTGCTTCGCGGGACCAGGTTTTCACCTGGTACCAGAACATCTGGCGCGTCATGGCGGCTCCCCGGGCGGTGACGAACAGGGCGTCGCTCGTCCGTCCCTTGAGCAGCACCGGCCGGGATTTTTCGGAATAGAGGCGGATGGCATCGAAGGCGGCGTCTCCGATCGGCACCAGACGTTCCTTGTTCCCTTTGCCCCGGACCCGGAGTATCCGCTCGCCCATATCGATCGATCCGGCCGGGAGCGACACCAGCTCCGTGACCCGCAGCCCCGTCGCGTAGAGCAGTTCCAGCATGGCCAGATTCCGCAGGTGGCGGGCCAGCGCGCTCGGCGATATGCCTGCCTTGTCCCCGCCGGCTGCTTTGGCCATCAGGGTTCCGGTCTGCGCATACCCCATCGCCTTTGGCAGCGGGCGGGGCAGTTTCGGAGTGGGGACTTTGGCGAACGGGTCGCGGTCGATGACTTTCTCGCGGCGCAGAAACCGGAAAAACCCGCGCACACCGATCTGGCGGCGGAAGATCGACCTGACTTTCAGCTTTTCCGCATGCAGCCCGTTCAGAAAGGCGGTGGCGAGCTTCTCGTCGACCTCGGCGGCCGCCGTCACCCGTTCCCGGGCGGCGAACTCGAGAAACGTCCGCACGTCGTGGGCATAGCTTTCCACCGTGTGGACGGAAAGTCCGCGCTCGCTTTTGAGGTGGGCGAGGTAGAGATCGGCTGCCTGATCGAGGTCCACGGGTGTCGAGGGAGTCCTTCGGGCTCCCGGGCCCTCACCCTTTGGAATAAGCGGTTACTTGAGATCCACGTCCCGCATCGAACGTTCGTTCTTGGGCAGGTGCTGAATCTTGGTGATCTCGCTCTTGAGGTACTCGTTGTCCTTGTTGCACTTGTCCAGCGAGAACTGGGTCTGGAAAAGCAGCTTTTCCTTCTCGGCGATCTGCGCCTTGAGGGAGTCGTTCTCCTTGATCAGTGCCTCTTTGCCGCAACCCGCCAGCATCGCGAGTGCGAAGGCGGCGCCTATCCATGACTGTCTGCGCATAGTCAAAATTCCCCAACTCGACCGGTTTCGTTAAACCCGCACCTGAGCCGGTGCACCCTGAAACATCTGTTCTCTTTTAATACGGATATTCAACAGTTTCAACGGGATAGGTGCGGTTCGCCCCCAAACCGGCTATAGTAAAACCTGTCATCACATCCAGAGGTTCGGGCATCTGACGATGAAGACCGCCATCGGCATCGATTTGGGTATGAGCAATACCTGTGCGGCGTATTGTGACGCCTCCGGGCCGCGCATCATTCTGGACAAGAACGGGTATAACGTTATCCCTTCGTATATCGCGCGTAATGCGAAGGGTAAGCTGTTCATCGGCCATCTGGCCAAGCAGCAGGCCGTCTCCAACCCGTTCCAGACGATCTTCGGCACCAAGCGCCTGATCGGCCGCCGCTACGCCGACGAGACGTCGCTCATCGCCCGCGAGTTCTTCCCCTACCAGATCAAGGAAGGCAAAAACGGCGAGATCTCGATCGCGCTGGAGACGGAATCCTATTCGCCGGTGGAAGTCGGCGCCCTGATTCTCAAGAAGGCGAAGAAGAGCGCGGAACAGTTCCTGAACCGGCCTGTGACCTCGGCGGTGATCACCGTCCCGGCCTATTTCAACGACGCCCAGCGGCTCGCCACCCGGCAGGCCGGCGAGATTGCCGAGCTCGAGGTTTTGCGCCTGATCAACGAGCCGACGGCCGCCGCTCTCGCGTATGGGTGCCAGGAAGGGATGGAGAATCGCAAGATTGCCGTCTTCGACCTGGGCGGCGGCACCTTCGACGTGTCGGTGCTTTCAATCACCAGGGACAGTCTCGATGTGCTGGCGACCGGCGGCGATTCCTATCTGGGCGGCGTCGATTTCGATAACCGGCTGGTCGAATACGTGATCAAGGAGTTCCAGAAAAAGTCCGGTATCGACCTGACGAAGGACCGCATGGCGCTCCAGCGGCTCAAGGATGCCTCGGAAGGCGCCAAGCACGAACTCTCGGGTGTCGAGACGGCCCGGATCCTGCTGCCGTTTATTGTGCCGCACTCCGAAGAGTTCAAGCATCTGGATATCGAGATCACCCGCAAGCTGTTCCATGTGCTGACGAACGACCTGATCGAGCGGTGCATCCAGATCTGCGACAAGGTACTCGCCGAAGCGAAGCTGAAGCCCTCGGAACTGGACGATCTGCTGGTGGTCGGCGGGCAGACGCGCATGCCCCGGGTCCGGCAGATGATCCACGATTACTTCGGGGTGGAGCCGCGAATGGGCGTGAGCCCTGACGAGGCCGTCGCCGCCGGCGCGGCCATACATGCCTGGAGCCTGTCGCGTCAGCCGGTTCTGTCGCCGGAAGCGCTGGCGCCCGCTATCGCGATTCCACGGCCGCAGGAAGAGCCTGTGCCGGACCCGGCAAGACCTTCGGGCGAGGCCAATATCGTTCCGGTCGAGCCTCCGCCGGGTGAATCGGACTACGAGCACCCGTTCACCGTCGAAGACGAGGAACGCCCGGTGGTCGTCAGCTCCCCCTACATGCCTCCGGCGGCGGCCGGTTCGAACGGCGAACAGACGCTGTTCGAGAAAGCGCTTCGGGATGTGACGCCGCATTCCCTGGGGATCGAGATCGTCGGCGGCATGAACTACGTGCTCATACCGAAGAATACGAACGTGCCGGTGTCGGTCACGCGGACTGTGACGACCGCCCGGGACAACCAGCCGAACGTCCGGGTGAAATGCACGCAGGGGGAAGTGCGGATGGCGAGGGAGAACGCCTTTCTGGGCGAGGTCGTGCTGCCCATGGACATCCCGAACCGCCGGGTCGACTCCCAGGTGGAGATCACGTTCCTGCTCGATTCGGACGGGATCATGCAGGTAAGCGCGGTCGAGAAGAGTTCCAGCCGGCGGAAAGATATCCGGATCGAGGCAAGGACCGCGATGGACAATGCGGATACGGCGCGCTCGGCAGAGCGGATCAGCCAGGAGCAGATTTCCGACGATTGACCGTAAGCGCTTCGGCCCGCACTTCTGGCGGCAATGGCCGGGCAGCTCGCCTTGCCTGTCCGCAGGGGCACGGTTAAAAGTTCACTGAATGGCGATTCTCGACATCAAGACATTCCCCGACCCGGTCCTCGAAATGATTGCCGAGCCGGTGACCGATTTCGACCGGAAGCTGCACGATCTCGCGGCCAATATGCGGGAGACCATGTATGCGGCGCCCGGGGTCGGGCTGGCCGCTCCGCAGGTCGGCGAGAGCGTGCGCCTGATCGTCGTGGATCCGTCGGCCGGTGAAAAGCCCGGACAGTTTATCGCGGTTGTGAACCCCGAGATCATCCGGGCCGAGGGCGAGATCGTGTTCGAAGAGGGGTGCCTGTCCGTCCCGGGGTACAACGAAGAAGTGGACCGGGCACAGTACGTGACGGTTATCGGTCAGGATATTTCGGGCAAAGACCTCAAGATCGACGCCGAGGATTTCCTCGCGGTGATCTTCCAGCATGAAATCGACCATCTGGAAGGAACCCTTTTTATCGACCACCTGTCGGCGCTCAAGCGCACGCTGATCAAGAAGAAGATCAAGAAGAACAAGGCGCCGCCCAAGCGCCGGACGGCCGAGTCGACCCTCTGAGCCACTCAATGAGCGCAAAGAAATCCCACCCCGAAGCCAGGTCGAACCGCATCCTCCGCTACAAGGTTGTGGAGACGAGCACGGTCACCGACGACCGGCTGGAAGAGATACTCAATTCGGTCACCCGGGACGGGTGGCATTTCGATACCATGCAGTTCGTCCGGACCGAGGCCAGCAAGCGTCCGACGATGGCCTTTCTCCTCTTCACCCGTGAAGAGGACGATTCCCCGGCCGGCGAGTAGTCAGTGGGGCTGATCGCACGGATCGGAGGCCGTCTGGGTCAGGAGATCCGGACGCTCCGGTACGCCGGCGGCACGGTCGGCTGTCCCTGCTGCTCCCGTAGCTTCCGCGAGTTTCTTCCCTACGGCGAACCGGTCCGCATGAACGCGCTCTGTCCGAGGTGCCATTCGCTGGAACGCCACCGGCTGCTCTGGCTGTTCTTTGAACGCCACCCGGAGCTGACCCGGGCGGGTTCGCGTATCCTTCATATAGCCCCGGAAAGCTGCCTGGCCGGGCTGTTCAGGGGTCTCGTTTACCGGCGGGCCGATCTCTCGGCATCTCCGGGCGTGGAAGCCATGGACGTCATGAATTTGCCCGTTGCTGACGGCTCGTTCGACGGAGTCATCTGCAACCACGTGCTCGAACACGTCGATGACGACCGGCGCGCGCTCAGGGAGCTTGCACGTGTGCTTGTGCCGGGCGGCTGGGCCATCCTTCAGCATCCGGTCGATGACCGCCGCGATCTGACCTTCGAAAACCCCGGCATCACCGCCCCTGCCGACCGGCTGCGCGTGTTCGGCCAGTCGGACCATGTCCGGATTTACGGGCGCGACTACTATTCGCGGCTTGAAGCGGCCGGTTTTCTGGTGAGCCGGGACCGGCTGGCGGCGGACCTGGGCCCGGATGTCAGGCTGAAATACGGCCTTCCGGAAGAGGACATCTGCTTCTGCCGGAAGCTCTCGCTGGTCTAGCCGGGGGGCTTTGAGCCCCTCTGGTATTCGCGGGACTTTCCCGTTGACTCGCCAGTCAATCGCGCTTATCTCCCCACCTTGCCGCGGCCGCCAAGGGCCGTCGAAGGCCGCCCGGTATGGGCCGGTTCGGCCGGTATCAGGCGATACCACACGAGGAGAGAACCAATGTCCCGTCTAGTGCAGTTTAAAGAAGAACATGAACTACTCCGCGACTCGTTCCGGAAATGGCTGGAAAAGGAAGTCGTTCCGTTTCATGACCAGTGGGAAAAAGCGGGGATCACTCCGCGCAGTATCTGGAACCGGGCCGGCGAGCAGGGCTTTCTGTGCCCCTTCCTTCCGGAAGAGCTGGGCGGTGTCGGCGCGGACTTCCTGTATTCGGTCGTCATGGTCGAGGAGAGCGCCCGGGCGCGGGTGACCGGTCTGTCGCTTTCCCTGCACAACGACATTGTGGCTCCTTATATCGCCGCTTTCGGATCGCCGGAGCAGAAGAAAAAGTATCTGCCCAAGTGCGCCTCCGGTGAAATCGTTCTGGCCGTCGCGATGACCGAGCCCAATACGGGTTCCGACCTCGCAGCGATCCAGACGACCGCCGTCAAGGACGGCGACCACTACGTCATCAACGGCCAGAAGACCTTCATCTCGAGCGGTCAGCACTGCGACCTGATCGTCGTGGCGGCCAAGACCAACACCAAGGCGAACCCCCCGCATGCGGGCGTGTCGCTCATCCTGGTGGAGGCGAACACGCCGGGCTTCAAGCGCGGCCGCAACCTGGAAAAGGTCGGTCTCCATGCGCAGGACACCTCCGAAATGTCGTTCGACGACTGCCGCGTGCCGGTGTCCAACATCCTCGGGACCGAGGGCGGCGGCTTCTACATCCTCATGAAGGAGCTGCAGCAGGAACGCCTGATCTGCGCGGCCGGCGCACAGGCCGGATGCGAGGCGGCCCTGCGCGAAGCGGTCAAATACACCCAGGAACGCCAGGTGTTCGGCAAGCCCCTGTCCAAGTTCCAGAACACCCAGTTCAAGCTCGCCGAGATGGCGACGAAGGTGGAGATCGGCCGCACGTTCGTGGACAAGCTCATTGTCGACCACATGGCGGGCCGCAATATCGTCAAGGAAGTGTCCATGGCGAAATACTGGATCACCGACACGCTCTGCGAGATCGTGGACGACGCGGTCCAGATGCACGGCGGCTACGGCTACATGCTCGAATACCCGATCGGGAAGATGTACCAGGACTCTCGCGTCCAGAGGATTTTCGCGGGCTCCAACGAGATCATGAAGGTGATCATCGCCAAGCAGATGGGACTCTGAGTCAGGGCCGTCCGTTATGGAAAGAGGCACCGGAGTTCGCTCCGGTGCCTCTTTTACGGCCGGGTGACGGCCGTGACGCACGACCGGGCGCTGGATTCGTCGGTCATCGCCTCCTACGGCTACTCGTATACCCCGGGCGACGTGCTGGATCTGGTGGCGTCGCAGACGGAAACGGGGCAGAATGGGGCTGTGACGACCACGTACAGTTACGACACGTCGGCGCGGCTGACCGGATACACCACCGGCGGCAGCGCGACGGCGCTGACGCTGGATGCGGCCGGCAACCGGCTCACCGAGACGACGCCGTCCGGCCAGCGGGTGTATTCGTATAACGGCCGCAACCAGCTCACTTCCGTCTCGGACAGCGTGAGCGACCCGACGCACGTGCCACATGAGTTCCTCTGTTACGTAGCCCAAGACGATCCACTCGCCGGAGTGAAACCGTGAAGAAAGCCGTTGCGGTCGCAACGACGCTTCTCGCGCTCGTCGTGATCTGCTTCGCTAGAGATCAACAGCTTGCTCTGCCTCTTCATACTTCGGAGAAATCTGTTTATCCCGGCAGGCGGTGGGAGGTGACCGATGAATCCGGTAGGCCGATAGAGGACAATTATCGATTGGCGATCGCTAGTCGGGTAGTTATCGATACAAACTGGACTGGGAAAATTGAAAATGAGCTTGGTCTTTTGCAGGACGTGGCCCCGATTCAAAGTGCAATTCGCCAAACGGTTGAAAATAATATTGAATATTTCGAACTATTCGAGGGCCCAGTTTCGTGGTCTCCTTTCTGGTTTAGGCTGAATCAAGTGCTTAAGACCGGTGGCGAAGAACATCTCGACTATGAATCTGAAAGGATGCTTACAGGTAAGGATGATTTTGACGGACAAAAAACATTAGGCCGATTCTGGATAGTTTTTGCACCCGGCTATCACCCGGAAATCGTGTTTGATGACGTCAATAGGTACAAACCAGGAGAATGGCTGACATTTAAGGTCATCCTGAAAACCTGGAATGAACGACAGTCGACGCTTGCGAAGCGAACTCATCTGGAGTCCTTACGGGAAATCGGGCTTGCCGACCGGCCCGAACCGACGGCACAGGCCATATTCGGCGTGAAAAGCAGGGCGAAAGGAGACCCGTACCTTCATTACGAGAATTTGCTTAAAAAGGTTCGTGACGAGGCTATCCGGAACGGATTTCCGGTAGATGCCGCCTGGCTTGAGTTTGCGGTCGCTCACGCGCCTTATCGGATTGAGGGTGGATCGGATGGAACGGGTGGTAAAGATGACATTGAGAATGGACGGATGTGGAAGGGCTTCAATCGTATGGCCGAACTCGCACCCCAAGTAAGACTGTTTCAGGCTTGGAAGGATTACCGCCAATTTGTCCTGAGTTCACCGATGGGCCTTGGCAAGCAGGACCCGGTTTTCGGCCACGCGTCCTTTGATTCAAATGCCGCGTGGACTCCTGACGGCCTGGAACGGCTTCTGAAACTTGCGGATAAGTATGAAGATGAACCTCTACTCGCTTTGCACATTACGTCCCACCAGCTTCTAGGTGACGGAATCATGAAGGCCGATCCACAGATCAAAGAGCGATTCTATCGTCATCGCCTCCGGCTCTGGAAAAAGGTGCTCGACAAATATCCGTCAGCGTACTGGTTCTCATGGGCATTTGATGGAATGTGGGCGACCGAATGGAAGAACGCCGGAACTCCTTACCCGCTTCTGTATCCGGAAGAGCTTGGGAAAAAGGTTATATCCAAACCGGGACCGGTAGAAACGCAGCCAAAGCAGTAATCAAACGGCCTAGCGTTATTCCCTCCTAGCCGGGTTTTGTTTCCTTCTCGGCGAGCGAGTCGATGAGATGGATGACGGCATCCTGGTCACGCCGGGCGCTAAAATCCGTTCCTGTGCCCGCAACCCCCTCTCCGCCAACTCCCTCTTAGCGCTAAAATGCGGATTTCGTTCCATCAGGGCCCTATAACGGCCCTTCAGGGAGCTTTGCTCTCCGACCGAAAACTCGCCTTGGGGGTTCCGGCGGGGTTCGGACGGACCCGTGCCGGGGGAGCTACCGCCTAACTACTTTCCATCCTTAGGGAAATTCCTGGCCGATACGGCGGACGTACCAAGGCCGGGCGTACACGAGACAGGCCCGGACATCGTCGGCTTCGAGCCACGGGTAGGCCCCGAGCAGCGTCTCGGCCGTATCGCCGGCCGCGAGCATGCTCAATACGTGCTCGACGGCGAGCCGTCGGCCCCGAATGATAGGCTTACCCCCGTAAATACCGGGGTTTACCGTAATCCGTTTCAGCAGTTCTTCTTCGTTCACAACACTTCTATTTATAGTCGAGTCGCCGATCTCAGGCGATATGTTTTTACCATCCGTTGGGGCGGTGATTTGGCTCCTGTCTTTTTGCGCGGGAAAAGCGCAGTTATTTGGCTGAGTTAGATGTTTTCTGGATGCCGGAGTGTGATTCAGATCGTTTTCATTAAGAAAACAGAAAACGCAGCTAAAGGCTTTACAATATTGAGGTTTTTTGAGACTATGCCTGTTCAAACGTGCCAGCACAGAAAACACCAGACCGGCCCAACCCAGCGGGCTATGACGACTACCGGGAATACCTGAAGGCGATGGTCGATCATTTGAAAGAGACCCAGCCGGGCTTCTCGCACCGGCAGTTCGCCCGCCGGGCGGGGTTCAGCACGTCGAGTTTCCTCAAGCTGGTGATCGACGGAAAGCGCAACCTCTCGCAGGAATCCATCGGCCGGTTCTCCAAGGCGCTGGGGCTGGACGCCCGCGAGCGCGACGCCTTCGAGTCGCTGGTGCTGCTGACGCAGGCCTCCACCGACGAGGAGCGCAACCGGTATTTCCGCCAGCTTCGCCGCGGCGCCAAGGATGTTCCCGAAGTCGCCCGCATGAAGCGGAGCCAGTACGACGTCTATTCGAGCTGGTACGGTATCCCGGTGCGCGAGATGTTCCTGCTCCCCGATTTCAAGCCGGAAGCGGAATGGATCTCGCGCCGCCTGAGACCCCGGATTACGAAGGCCGAGGCCCAGAAGGTGCTCGACCGTCTGCTGGACGTGGGCCTGATCCGGAAGAACGACCAGGGCGCGCTGGAGCTGGATTCGGTGAAGCTGTCGGCGGAGTCCGCCGTCCAGCTGCTTGCCGCGCGCAACTACCACCGCGAGATGCTCAAGCAGGCGCAGGAAGCTCTGGACCGGCTGGAGCGCGGCGAACGCAACGTCACGTCGCTGACCGTGACGCTGACCCGCGAGCAGTACGAGTTCGTCTGCCGCGAGATCGAGGAGTTCGGCAAGAACCTCCTGAACAAGCTCGAAGATACGCCCCGCGGAACGGAGTCCCGCGAGGTTTTTGTGATGGGAACCCAGCTCTTCCCTGTGACGGGCAAGGAATGAGACTTATGAAGCGGAACGGGCTCAGGATCATTCTCGCGGCGTCGCTCCTGGCGGCCGCTATCGCCTGCAACAAGGACGGCACCTGGACGGGCAACGGCCTGACGCCCAATTTCGTCGACTATCTGGACGGCAAGGGCGTGTTCGCCGACATCCGGACGCTCGTCATCACCGATGAAGCCGGTCCGACTTTCCGGGACGCGCAGAATACCGCATTCAAGATCACGGCCGCCGAGGCGCTGGTCGACCGGGTGGAGCTGAAGCTCCCCGCCGACGAGACCTGCGGCACCTTCACGGAGATCATCAAGTGGCCGGCCTTAAGCTGCCTGAACGGCGTGGTCCGGGTGAACGGACCCTACCGGGCGAACCTGCTGAACGGCTCGCTCGTGCCGTCGCTGCTGAACGTCCCGCTGCCGCTGACGCGGTTCCAGTGGATCCGCATCTACTTCGAACCGGCGATTCCGGATGACGGCCTTGTGGATGCCGGCGAGGATCTGGCGGGCCGCTCCCTGTGGGTCGAAGGCGACTACGGCGACCCGCTCGACGGCGTTCAGTTCCAGATTCCGGTCGAAACACCGTTCCACGTGCAGATCGACGGCCCGATCTCGGAACTGAACAACGGTCTGCTGGACATCCGTCTCGACGCGAGCGTCTGGCTGGCGGAAACCGGAGTCACCGACTGCGTGACCAATAACTATCTGACGATCAACAGCGACGTGCTCGTCGTCGAAAACGGCACGGGCGGCTGCACAACCCTGGAAACAGATTTGGTCCAGGCGATTGAGGGTTCGGGGAGCGTTAACACTGATTGATAAAATTAGCAGATTAACCAAAACGCCAAGTCCAAAGCGTATCTGCCAGTGTTTGCGCTCCCCGAGCCCTCAAATCGCGGGGACTGTCCCCCGTCCGTAATCCCCTGAAATAACCCCGGGTCCACAGGCAATTATCCGGCAGTTTTGCCGCTGACCCCTCTTGTCAGAAGGCAGGTCCAGCCGCTATTAAAGAGTCCCTTTCCGGGGCGGCTTACCCAAGTGGTTAAGGGAACGGTTTGCAAAACCGTCATCCATCGGTTCGAATCCGATAGCCGCCTCCACTTATTCCCCGGTCTGTTTCAGCGCTGCGAGTTCAGGGCAGCTTTCCGGATAAACCTTCAGATAGAGCTGCCGTTCAAGGACCCGGGCCGTGCGGACCCGGTCCACGGTGTAAAACCGTCCGGACGCCACCGGTTCGAGTGCGTCCATTCCTTTCAGTGTGTCCCTGACCGCTTCCGGCGCGACGCTCGGGAACTGGTCGTGCCAGATCTGCTGTTCGACCGGACCGGCGGACGCCGGTGTCACAAGGTAACTGACATCGGGGTATTCACCCAGGAACCACAACCAGCAGGCGGGGGTATTGGTTCTGATCATCAGCGCGAGCAGGCGGGACCGTTCTTCAAACGGATGATAGGGCGAGGCCCGGCCGGGCGGCACCGCAAACGGCATCCCTCCGGTGAGCGGCGCCAGCCCGTAGGCGAGATCTTCCGGAGCGATATATTTCTGGCCGGCAAGCAGCGGCCGCAGGGAGGCGGCCTCGGCCTGTGCCTCCGGAACGAACCGGTGGTGGAGAACGGCCCCGCGCAGATCGCGCACGTCGCGGGCGGCTCCCTGCCAGTAGATACACGCGGCTACGGCAACCGCGGCGGCTTTCCAGACCGTCCGCTGTTCCGCCAGCCAGACGACGGCGCCCGTCGCGGGCAGCCAGAGGAACGCGAGCGGTATCAATCTCAACGCCAGCCAGCCGCCCAGAAACCGGCACCAGACGCCGTAGAGCGGCGTGAACAGAACCGCCGCTGCGAACAGCGCACCAATAATCGACAAACGCCGGGCCCGCTCATCGAACGGGCGGCGTATGGACGGCGTCATGAGCCCCACGGCCGCCAGCAGCAATAAGGGCGGCGGTACCTCCCGGAGCAGTTGCAGCGGATTCAGCCACCGGAGCCCGGCCCATTCGAACTGACCCGGGCCCCAGAGGTAGCTGGCAGCCACCGGATTGCGGCTCTGCAGCAGGTAGAAAAAAATGACCGGCGAGGCGGCGGCTATCCCGAGCACCGGACCGATGAGTGCGCGCCCCTCGCGGTCCCGGCGCGCCGCGAAGGCCAGCGTGAACGCACCGAGCGCCAGCAGGCCTCCGAAAAAATGGGTGACAAAGGCGAGGGCGATCCACAGAGCAAGCCGTCCGGTTCGCGGGCGTTCCGTCCGGAGCGATTCGGCGGCCGTCAGCAGGACGAAGGCGAGCGCCACGTTCCGGTTCAGTTCCAGGGTCGCCCAGAGCTCCGGGATCGAACCTGTAAACAAGGCCGCCGCCAGTAACCGGTCCCGCTTACGGCTGAACGCGGCCCCGGCCAGCCGGAACGAGGCGAATGCCATCAGCGCGATAGTCAGCACACCGGCGGTCCGGGCCTGTACCGGCATCGGCAGGCTGGTCGCCCGGTTCACTAACCCGATGATGAGCCAGAGGATGGAGTGATGCGGACCGGCGGGCGGTTCCATCCAGAACGGCTCCCGGTCGAACATCAGATTGCCGTCCGAGATCCGGCGGGCGACGGTCAGGTAGACCCAGAGATCCGATTTGTAGCCGTCGAAGGCGGCGGTCCACAGCGCCAGGACCGCGAGCCCGCACATGAGCACCAGAGCCGCCCAGGCGGCCCGGCCGGCCCGGCCGGATGCATTCGGGTTGTCAGTCAGCGCAAGCCACAGGTAAAGGGCGGCGACCGGCAGAACCGGCATGGCGTAGAGAATATCCAGTAGCACAGGTTTTACTTTGAGAGGCCGGGCAGGGGGATGCCAAGGGGAGGCCGGTAAGGGCCTCCGGCAAGGGCGCGTTCCGATAGAAACATCCCGTTTCCAGATCTCTGAGCAGGGGCTTCAATATCGACCGGAAGTGATGCTAGCGTCAGCGAGCCTCGGGACAGGCCGCCAAAGGCCTGCCGGAAGGACGGAGACAACCCTCGTGTTCAAGAGTATCGACGAAGTAGGCACGCTGCTCGGCAAGCAGAACTATATCACCGACAAGCGGATTTCGACCGTGGTTTACCTGGCGGCAGCGCTGGGCAAACCGGTGCTGATCGAAGGCCCGGCGGGCGTCGGCAAAACGGACCTGTCCAAGGTCGTCGCCACCGCGATGGGCCGGGAACTGGTCCGGCTCCAGTGCTACGAGGGGCTCGACGAGGCGAAGGCGCTCTACGAATGGGAGTACGCCAAGCAGCTGCTCTATACGCAGATCCTCAAGGACAAGATCAGCGAAATCGTGGGAGGCGCCAAGACCCTGACCGATGCGGTCAAGCAGCTATCGAAACAGGACGACGTGTTCTTCAGCGAGCAGTTCCTGCTCCCCCGGCCGCTGCTCAAGGCGATCTCGGCCGACAAGCCCACGGTGCTGCTCATCGACGAAATCGACAAGGCCGATCCGGAGTTCGAGGCGTTCCTGCTGGAAGTGCTCTCGGATTTCCAGGTGTCGGTGCCGGAACTGGGCTGCATCAAGGCGAAGTTCCCGCCGATCGTATTCCTCACGTCCAATAACTCGCGCGAGCTGTCGGATGCCTTGAAGCGCCGCTGCCTCCACCTGTTCATCGACTACCCCGAGAAGGCCCGGGAGCTGGAAATCGTCCGGCTCAAGGTGCCCGAAGCGAGCGCCAGACTGGCGGCCGAAGTGGTCGAGTTCGTCAGCGAGCTGCGCAAGAAGGACCTGAAGAAGATCCCGTCCATCTCGGAAACGCTGGACTGGGCCCGCGCCCTTGCCGTGCTGAACGTGAAAACGCTCGGCGACGAGATCGTCAAGGATACCCTCACGGCGATCCTCAAGTACGAAGGCGACGTGCTCAAGGCCCAGAAGGAAATGGCCGCCTACATCGAACGCCAGAAGGCGAAGGCCGCCGTCGCCGGCAAGGACACGCCCTCTGGCGACCCCCGGAAGGATTTCCTCAACTGATCCGGCATTAGCGGAGAAGTCCCCTTATGGATGATGTGCTCGTCGACTTCATGAACGTGCTCCGCAAGAACGGGGTCCGGATCAGTCTGTCGGAATCGGTCGACGGCATGGAAGCGGCGCAGGCGATAGGCCTGCAGGACCGGGTCCCGTTCAAGGACGCCCTGCGCGCGACGCTGGTCAAGCGTCATGTGGACATCGCCACCTACGACGAGCTGTTCGACCTGTTTTTCTCGGAAGTGGGCTCGCTCATGGGCGAGCCGGAACAGGGCCCCGGCGAAGGCGCCTCCGAAGCCGACATGCAGCAGTTCCTCGAAATGCTCGGCCAGACGATGGGCGAACTCACCGACGAACTGAGCGAACTCACCACGGCGCTCATCCGTAACGACCGGGGCAATCTCGACCGGCTGCTCCGGCAGGCGGGCGACGAGGCGGAAGTCCGCGACATCGAAACGATCCTGCAGATCGGCGTCTTCGCGCAGCGGATCCGCCAGCGCCTGAACCTGGACCGGGTGGAGGGCGACCTCGGCTCGATCAAGGACAAGATGAAGGCCAAGGGCCTCTCCAACGAGATGATCGAAGAAGGCTTCCGGCGCCTCGAAGACCGGCTCGAGCGGTTCCGCGAGGCCGTCCGCAAATACGTGGAGCGCCAGCTCGAGATCGAGAATTTCGACCAGGTCGAGAAGTTCAAGAACGAACTCCTGTTCCAGAAGAGCTTCTATTCGCTGAACGAGGACGAGCAGCGCCGGATGCGGGAGATCGTCCACCGGCTGGCCGAGCGCCTGAAGTCGGTCGTGAAGGTCCGCCGCAAGCGGATGAAGCGCGGCAAGTTCGACGTGAAGCGCACGTTCCGCAAGAACCTCCAGTACGGCGGTGTGCCGTTCCGGCTGGTATTCAACGACCGGGTGATCGACAAGCCGGAACTGGTGATCCTCTGCGACGTCTCGGATTCGGTCCGGTCGATGTCGCGGTTCTTCCTGCAGTTCGTCTACTCGATCCAGACCGTGTTCCAGCGGGTGCGCAGCTATATCTTCGTGGCGGAACTGGGCGAGATCACGCCGCTGTTCAAGAACCAGGACGTGTCGAGCGCCATCGAGAACGCCATGTGGGGCAACATTATCAACCCCTATACGCACTCGGACTACGGCCTGGCGCTCAAGATCTTCCACCGCGACCACTTCCATGTGATCAATGAGAAGACCCACGTCATCATCATCGGGGACGGCCGCAACAACTACAACGCGCCCAACGACTGGGTGCTCAAGGACATCAAGTCCCGCGCCAAGTCGGTCACCTGGCTGAACCCGGAGAACCGGGGCAACTGGGGCTTCGGCGACTCGGAGATGTTCCGCTACCTGCCGCACGTCACGAAGGCGGAAGTGGTCGGCAACCTGAACGACCTCGTGAAGGCCGTCGACCGGCTGGTGCTGGAAGGGTTCTGAGGGCTAGCGGCTCGCTGGTTACGGAGCCGGACTCGGGCCTGAAGGGGCTATGGGCGCTGCCGGGGCCGTTTTTGCAGGCGGTCCGGGGTACTGGTCCGGGGCCAGGTTCCGCTTGTCCGGCGGCGGATCCGGTAATCCGGGGTGCTTCCGCCGCCACTCGCCCGGGTCCCATTCGAAGGAGCCGGGTATCCGGTTCGTCGGATCGCCGGGCACTTTGGTATTTTCTCCAACCTTTTGGTTTGGCGTCTTTTCAAGGTGATTACGGATACTCTTTCCCAACACCCAGTCGAAACTTTTATACTCATCTTCAGTCAGGCCGAATCGTGTGAGAATATCCTCTCGGGTCAGGACTTTCCAAGTCTGCCCGGCGTCACGGGAGATCAACACGTTGATAGGGATCGATGGACCGAAATTGTCCGTATGACTACTCAAAAATATGGTATCACCCGTCAGTGCATACAGTTCCGCATATCGTCCCGCGAGATATTTCGATTCCGACATTTTCGTCCAGGTAACCCCTGAATCCTTGGTCCGGTAGATTTCCCCGCAGTTACTCCATAGCCAGCCTTCCCGAACATTTTTAAAATACATATCCTCAAAATATATGCACTCCGTGTGGAACTTCCACTCAAGAGTCTCTTTGCCATTCTCAACATGTTTCCAGGCGAACCATGCACCCTGTGGTGCCGGATAATGTTTGTCCCGCTCCCACGCATTCACATACCATAACCGGTCGTTGATCTTCTGCTCCTCCTGTACGACATATCGGATCGGAGTCTTAGCAGGTTTCGACTGCGCATGGACTGCTGAGCACAGCAGGACGGACCACGAGACTGCGCATGCAGTGACCTCGACTAACTTTAGGAATCTCATGGCTTCTGCCTCCTGACCTCACCCCAAAAACTGTGCCGGGCTCAAGGTTTGATTTCCCAGTATTGCGGCCCTCTGGGTTTTCAACTTCTTGGCCCATTCTTCGGGAGCCTGGTTTCCCAAAGAACTGTGCGGGCGGTTTATAATGTAGTCGATTCTCCAGGCTTCAATCTTCTCCCGTGCATCGGCGATCGACAGGAACACGTTCGTGTTCAGGCATTCGTCCCGGAGCTTGCCGTTGAAGCTCTCGGCGGCGGCGACGCCGGGGTGAATGTTCGGATTCCGAACGTGTGACAATTTACGCCACATCCATTGTGCGTAACTCCCTGAAATCCTGACGTTTCGCTCCTGGCCGGTCTGGCACGGGGGATGCACCCAAGAGTAACGTATGCGTGCAAAATCGAACCCCAAAGCCGAAACGATGTCTGTCAGCCGTGTGGAGAATTCCATCCTCACGATCCGGGGCCACCGGGTCATACTGGATTCCGACCTGGCGCGAATCTATGGCGTGACGACCAAGCGGCTGAACGAGCAGGTGAAAAGAAACCGGGTCCGGTTTCCGCCGGATTTCATGTTCCAGCTCACTCCGGCGGAAAAGGCAGGGGTGGTCGCAAATTGCGACCACCTCCGGAGCCTGGTCTTTTCCCCGAATCTGCCGTTCGCATTTACCGAACACGGGACCGTGATGCTGGCAAGCGTCCTGAGCAGCACCGTTGCAGTAGAAGCCAGTATCCAGGTGGTCCGGGCATTTGTCCGGATACGGGAGCTTCTGAACAACAACCGCGATCTGGCGGCCAAGCTCGCCCAGCTGGAGAAGAAATATGACCGCCAGTTCGCGACGGTATTCGAGGCGATCCGGCAGCTGATGGAGCCGCCGCCGCTCCCGTCCCAAAGGCAGATCGGGTTTTAGTATCCCCGGCGTCCCTTCGGAGCGGAACAGACTCATCCGGCCTCCGGCCACCTTCCCTGTAAATAGGGAAGGCCCTGCTCGAACGGCTCTCTCTGTTTATAGAGAGGGTGCCGCGAAGCGGCGGGTGAGTCCGTTGACTCGAAAATCACCTCTTTCCCCACATCCCCGAAATGGACCAAGCGAAATATTTATCCTGAGCAGGTTCGCGGGGTTGCGCGCCGTTTTCGCGTTAATACTGGATCGCGTTTTTATAGCCGCTATTAATAGTGGGTGAAGGTAAGTCTCCATCCGGCGGACGAACCCGATGGTCCTGATAAGGGGCCCGGAGGTAAACGACGGAACCCGCAAGGGTCCCGTTTCAGAAGCCGGAGGTGAGCTCAGGTCCGGGCGACCGTGATGAGCGGGCCCCGGATCCAGTGAAGTCCTTCCCGGTCGCGCCGCTGTCGCGTG